>NZ_CP042176.1:0-600000 GCF_005937885.2 Bradyrhizobium sp. KBS0727
ATGACAAATATGGAACAGGATCGCTGGGCTCGCGTGAAGGGACGGCTACGGACCAGTGTGGGTGAGGACGTTTATTCGAGCTGGTTTGCCCGCATGGACCTCGAAGCGGTGCAGGATGAAAGCGTCCATCTGTCGGTTCCGACCCGCTTCCTGAAGAGCTGGATTCAAGCGCATTATGCCGACCGTGTCCTGACCTGCTGGCAGGCCGAGATGCCGGAAGTGCACCGGATCGACCTCACCGTGCGCACGGCGATGCGCTGCGCGACCCCCGTCAAGGAGGCCGCCGCGCCGTCGGATCAGCGCCGCGTCGAGCGCGCCGATGGCCGTCCCGCGCCGGAATTGCGTTCGACCGCGACCGCGCCGGTGTCCGCCAACCATGATGCGCTTGGCGGCTCGCCGCTCGATCCGCGGCTGACCTTTGCAAGTTTTGTGATCGGCCGCTCCAACACGCTGGCCCATGCGGCGGCACGCCAGGTCGCCGAGGGGCGCCGCGGCGATGCCGTGATGTTCAACCCACTCTATATTCACGCCGGCGTCGGCCTTGGCAAAACCCATCTGCTGCAGGCCGTGACCTGGGCCGGCAACTCCGGCAGCGAGCGCAAGGTGCTGTATCTCACCGCCGAGAAGTTCATGTATGGCTTCGTCGCCGCGCTCAAGACGCAGACCGCGCTGGCGTTCAAGGAGGCCCTGCGCGGCATCGACGTGCTCGTCATCGACGACCTCCAGTTCCTGCAGGGCAAGTCGACCCAGGCCGAGTTCTGTCACACGCTGAATGCGCTGATCGACGCCGGCCGCCAGGTCGTGATCGCCGCCGACCGGCCGCCGTCCGATCTCGAAAGCCTCGACGACCGCGTCCGCTCGCGGCTGGCCGGCGGCCTCGTCGTGGAGATGGGATCGCTCGGCGAAGAGCTGCGGCTCGGAATCCTGAAATCGCGGGTCGCTGCGGCGCGCGCGCATCATGCAAGCTTCGACGTGCCGGAAGCGGTGCTGGATTATCTGGCCCGCACCATCACCCATAACGGCCGCGACCTCGAAGGCGCCATCAACCGCCTGCTCGCGCACTCCAAGCTCAACGCCACGCCGGTGACCCTGGAAATGGCCGAGCGCGAAGTCCGCGACCTGGTCCGTCCGCAGGAACCCAAACGGATCAAGATCGAGGACATCCAGCGGGTGGTGGCCCGGCAGTATAATGTGAGCCGCTCGGACCTGCTGTCGTCCCGGCGGACCGCGAACGTCGTCCGGCCGCGCCAGGTCGCGATGTATCTGGCCAAGACCCTGACCTTGCGCTCGCTGCCCGAAATCGGGCGGCGGTTCGGCGGCCGCGACCACACCACGGTGCTGCACGCCGTGCGCAAGATCGAGGCACTGGTTTCCAAGGACGTGGCGCTGTCCGAAGAGGTCGAGTCGCTGAAGCGGCAACTGCAGGAATGAATTCTTGTTCTCCCGGCCCGTTTCCAATCGAAGCCGGATTTATCCGACTTCGATAATTATGATGCCCAACTCGGGTAAACCCGGGTTGGGCGGGGACGGGAGAACGTTTTCCTTCGCGCAAAACGTAGGGGAACGGTGCTGCGCTCCCTTGCGCTCGGGGCCTATCCGCGCCACCTTGCGGTCCCCCCGCGGGTTTGATCAAATTCACGCTTGATCGGGCTTTTCGGGTTTCAATTGCCGCGGCGCGCCTTTCAGGGCCGCCCGGCTTTTCCATCTTAGGTATCTGGCGGGTAATGCAATGAAGGTCACCGTCGAGCGCGCGCAACTCCTGAAATCGCTGGGCCACGTCCATCGCGTGGTGGAGCGCCGCAACACCATCCCGATCCTCGGCAACGTGCTGATCCGCGCCGAAAACGCCAAGCTGGCGCTGAAGGCGACCGACCTCGACCTCGAGGTGACGGAGACGCTGGCGGCGGAGACCGCGACCGGCGGCTCGACCACGGTTCCGGCACACATGTTCTACGACATCGTCCGCAAGCTGCCCGACGGCGCGCAGATCGTTCTGGAAGCCGACGGCGACCGTTCGGTGCTGGCGATCAAGGCGGGGCGCTCGCGCTTCACGTTGCAGACCCTGCCCGAGAGCGACTTTCCGGATCTGGCCGCCGGCGACATGACGCATTCGTTCGCGCTGGCCGCCGCCGACGTCAAGCGGCTGATCGACCGCACCCAATTTGCGATCTCCACCGAAGAGACCCGTTATTATCTCAACGGCATCTACCTGCACGCCGCCGGCAGCGCCAAGGCGGCGACGCTTCGCGGCGTGGCGACCGACGGACACCGCCTGGCGCAGATCGATCTCGTGCTGCCCAAGGGCGCCACCGGCATGCCCGGCGTGATCGTGCCGCGCAAGACCGTCGGCGAGGTGCAGCGGCTGATCGAGGACAATGAGGCCGAAGTCACCATCGAACTATCGCAGGGCAAGATCCGCTTCACCATCGGCAATGTGGTGCTGACCTCGAAGCTGATCGACGGCACTTTCCCGGATTACGGCCGCGTCATTCCGCAGAACAACGACAAGGAACTGATCGTCGACAAGAAGGATTTCGAAGCCGCCGTCGACCGCGTCTCGACGATTTCGAGCGAACGCGGCCGCGCAGTGAAGCTCGCGCTGTCGCCCGGCAAGCTGGTGCTGTCGGTGACCAACCCGGATTCCGGCAGCGCCACCGAAGAGCTCGAGGTCGAATACGCCTCCGACGCGCTCGATATCGGCTTCAACTCCCGCTACCTGCTCGATATCGCCGCCCAGATCGAAGGCGAAGTCGCCGTGCTCCGCCTCGCCGACCCCGGCTCGCCGACGCTGGTGCAGGACAAGGACAACAAGGGCGCGCTCTACGTACTGATGCCGATGCGGGTGTAGGCTTTCTGTTTGCTTCCACAGTAGTTAGATTGCGTCATGGCCGGGCTTGTCCCGGCCATCCACGTCTTGGACGCAGCAAGGACGTGGATGCCCGGCACCGCAGACCAGTTTACGCAGTCTGCGGAAGCAGACATGCTTTCGCCGGGCATGACGAAGGATCCCCATGACCCCCTCCCGCATTCACAAGCTGACGCTGACGCATTTCCGCAATTACCGGGCGGCGAGCGTGCAGGCGCGGGGCGACGTCGTGGCGCTGGTGGGGCCGAACGGCGCCGGCAAGACCAATTGCCTGGAGGCGATCTCGTTTCTGTCGCCGGGACGCGGCCTGCGGCGTGCGACGCTGGAGGATGTCGCCGACAACCAGGGCGACGGCTCCTGGGCGGTATCCGCCGAGGTCGAGGGCGCGCTCGGGCTCGCCACGCTCGGCACCGGGATCGACGCGCCGGCCGCGGAGGCCGCCTCGTCGAGCCGGCGCTGCCGCATCGACCGCGAGCCGGTGGGTTCGGCGACCGCTTTCGGCGATCACCTGCGCATGGTCTGGCTGACGCCCGCGATGGACGGGCTGTTCATGGGGGCGGCTTCCGAACGACGGCGCTTCTTCGACCGGCTGGTGCTGGCGATCGACAGTGAGCATTCCAGCCGGGTGTCGGCGCTGGAGCGCTCGTTGCGCTCGCGCAACCGGCTGCTCGAGGTGCGCAATTACGACGACCACTGGTGCGACGCGATCGAACGCGAAACCGCCGAACTTGCGGTCGCGGTCGCCGCCAGCCGCGGCCAGACCGTGACGAAACTCGCAGCGATGCTGCGCGAGCGTGGCAAGGATTCCGCCTTTCCGTCCGCGCAGATCATGCTCGACGGCTGGATGGAAAATGCGCTGGTCAACGAACCCGCCACCGCCGTCGAGGACCGTTACCGCGAGATCCTGCGCGCCGGCCGCGCCCGCGACGCCGCCGCCGGACGCACGCTCGACGGCCCTCACCTCACCGATCTCGAAGTGGTTTACGCGCCGAAGCACATGCCGGCCCGCGACGCCTCGACCGGCGAACAGAAGGCGCTCCTGATCGGGCTGGTGCTGGCCCATGCCACGCTGGTCGCCGAGATGACCGGCATCGTGCCGCTGTTGCTGCTCGACGAAGTGGTGGCGCATCTCGACCCGAACCGGCGCAAGGCGCTGTTCGACGAGCTCGCGAAACTGGGCGCGCAGGTCTGGATGTCCGGCGCCGACCCCGCGGCCTTTGTCGACCTTGGCGGATCCGGCGAGGTTTTCGACGTGGAATCCGGCAAGGTCAGCCGCCGCGCCCGGTAACGCCGGGCTTGAACCTAATCCTTCATCGGCACGACTAGCTTCCGGGGACGGCGTCACGGGCGCCGCGGCCGCCGCGATCGCGCGCGGCCATCCATGGCGCAGCCAATACCGGAGATGAACATGCCTGAGACCAAGTGCCGGATCATCCCGGCCCGAGCCCGCATGCTGCCGCTGATATTGCTGTTCGCTGCCGGCGCTGTGTCGATCGCGAGAGCCGACGACGGCATGGTCGACGTCCGCTCGCTGCCGCGCCTCGACGGCGCGGTGGAAGATGTCGCCCGCACCGAATCCTATCGCCTGAAATATGGCGTTCCGACCGTGGTCGCGATCACCACCGCCGCCACCCGAAAGCTGCTCGCCACCGACGGCTGGGTGCCCTATCTGCGGCCGCTCGACGAGAAGAGTTCGTCGCTGACCTTCAAGAAGGCCCAGCAGGGGCTGTACGTTTCCTTCAGCCAAGGCCTCGGCCGCCCCGACCAATCGGCGGTGTATTACTCCGCCGAGCGCATTACCGCGAACGTGCCGTTCCCGCCTGATGCGACGGATATCATCTTCGACGAGCACCGGCCCTATCTCGGCTGCATTGCGCCGGCCGCGTTCGACGTCACCCTCGACTTCTATCGCAAGGAGATGGCCGCGATCGGCTGGAAGCCGCTCTCCGCCACCGACGCAGTTGCGCGCTGGCCCAACGCGCTATTGAGCGAAAGGGTCGAGAACGGCGCACGCGCCTATTACAGCCATGACGACGGCACCGGCTTCTATCGGCAAGCGCCAGTGATGCTGACGCTGCAGCGCCGCGACGACGGCCGGACCGCCGTGGATATCCGCGTGGCGCCGTTCGCGCTGCCGCAGACGCTGGAAGCCGATTCCGAAATGGCCGCCCTGCCGCGGCCGAAGCCGAGCAAGACCGCGCAAAGCATCGGCGATTCCAACTCGCCGCGCCGCAAGCTCGAGGTCGCCGTGATCGCCGAGCTGGCACCAACACTGGCCTTCTTTCGCAAGGAGCTCGCGGCGCGGAACTGGAAGGAAGAGGCTGCAGGCGCGGTGATCACCGCCGACGAAGTGACCCTGAATTTCTCTTCCGCGGAAGAGAACGCGGTGCTCAAGCTCGGCCGCCGATACGACATGACGCTCGCCAACCTTGCCACGCAACTGAAGGAATCCGCGATCGCCGCACGCGCGAAGGCCAAGAAGGACGCCGACGATAATTTCTTCAAAAACGCCGAAGCCGCCGCAAAGCAGGTCATCGCGGCCGATGAGGTGCGGCGCACAGCCCAGGCTGCCAACCTGTCGGACGCGCCCTTGCACGCGCTCGCCGACAATTCGAAGCCGGTGCCGCTGCCGGAGAACGCGGAAAACGTGAAGTTCGACGGCGCCGACGGCCGGCTCGAATTCGATTCCTCTTCCAGCGTCAGGGTCATCGCAGGGTTCTACCGCGACTCGCTGAAATCGCAGGGCTGGAAGGAACAGCCTTCGGTGATCAACAAGTCCAACATGGTGGTGATGGAATTTTCCCGAGGCGGCAAGGCGCTGTCGTTCACGGCCATGCAGATGGGCCCCAAGGTCAATGTCAGCGCCGATGGGTCGGGCCTGGTGATGGCGAACGCCAAAACGGCGGGCAAGCCCACCGCGGCCGGTGCTCGGGTCTCCAGCGAACCGGCGGATAAGGGAACGGATAAGGGAACGGATCAGGTTCTCGAAGCCGATGCCGATTCCGCTTTACCGGTGCCGAAGCAGCATACGATGAGTTCGATCGGTACCGGAAAGGTCCCCGGCAGCAATGCGCCGATCCGGAAGGAGCTTGAGGCCAGCATCCCGGCCGAACTCAACAACGTGCTTGGTTTCTACCGCACCGAACTCGGCAAACTCGGCTGGAAGGAAGCAACCGAAGGCGCTGTCGTGACGCCGGACCAGGTGCAACTGGCGTTCATCTCTCCCGACGGACCGGCCACGCTGAAACTCGGCCGCAGCAATGGCGAGACCTCGGTCAGCCTCGCGCAGAAATATCCGGCCGTGGCCGCCAAGGCCGATTTCGTACCGAAGCCGGGTCAGGCCAAACTGGTGTTCGGCAATCTCGGCGGCGGCGAAGCTACGGTCTCGATCAACAAACAGACGATCAAGATCGCCGGCGGCGCCGGCGGCCCCCAATCGCCCAAGCCGCCGATGCTCGATCTGCCGCCAGGCAAGTATCAATACACGCTGAAGGTCGCCGGCGGGCCGACACGCACCAACCAGATCGAGATCGACGCAGGCGATACCTGGGGGTTGATGGTGGCGCCGGGCGGCGACGTGCTGCCGCTGCACATGTATTGATGCCGCTCCGTCCGGCAGTCGCGGGCGCCTCGCGCGCGACTGCCGGCGCTTCGCATGGTGGTGAAGCGCACCGCGCCGTCATCGGAGCCGGACCGTCAAGCGCAGCCGCGAGGCTTCCTCAAATCAAGCTCCGGGGCCTCGAGAATCAGCGCCCGAATCGCGCTTTTCAAAGCCCTTGAAATCGACCTTTTGGCGCCTTGAAAAAGGGCAAAATAGTCTTATTTATTCAAAGACTTGTGGATGGAGACTTTGCGCTAGGCGCAATGCCCCTTTCATGGCACAAATAGACCGATCAGCGCCTCATCTTGCGCAGCTGATTCGGGTTACCCTCGAAGGCCTCACATGACAGAACCTGCCCGGCAGACCCCTGCCGATACTGAGCATTCCATTCCCGTTGAGTATGGCGCGGAATCGATCCGGGTGCTGAAGGGTCTCGACGCCGTGCGCAAGCGGCCGGGCATGTATATCGGCGACACCGATGACGGTTCCGGCCTGCATCACATGGTCTATGAAGTCGTCGACAACGCCATCGACGAAGCGCTCGCCGGCCACGCCACCGCCGTCGAGGTCGTCCTCAACGCCGACGGTTCGGTGACCGTGCGCGACGACGGCCGCGGCATTCCCGTCGGCATTCACAAGGGCGAAGGCATTTCCGCGGCCGAGGTCATCATGACCCAGCTGCATGCGGGCGGAAAGTTCGACCAGAACTCCTACAAGGTTTCCGGCGGCCTGCACGGCGTCGGCGTCTCCGTCGTCAACGCGCTCTCGAGCAAGCTGGAATTGCGGGTCTGGCGCGACGGCAAGGAGCACTACATCCAGTTCGCCCATGGCGATGCGGTCGCTCCGCTCGTCGAGGTTGGCGAGGCCAACGGCAAGCGCGGCACCGAGGTGACCTTCCTTGCCTCCACCGAAACCTTCACCAACATCGAATATGATTTCGCCACGCTGGAGCACCGGCTGCGCGAGCTCGCGTTCCTGAACTCGGGCGTCAACATCGTTCTCTCCGACATGCGTCACGCCGTCGAGAAGCGCGAAGCGATGCATTATGTCGGCGGCGTCGAGGAATTCGTCAAATATCTCGACCGCAACAAGAAGGCGATCGTGCCCGCACCGATCATGGTCCGCGCGGAGTTGAACGACATCGGCGTCGAGGCCGCGCTGTGGTGGAACGACAGCTACCACGAGAACGTGCTGTGCTTCACCAACAACATCCCGCAGCGTGACGGCGGCACCCATCTGGCCGGTTTCCGCGGCGCGCTGACCCGCCAGGTCAACGGCTACGCCGAAGCCAACGCCAAGAAGGAAAAGATCGCGCTGACCGGCGACGATTGCCGCGAAGGCCTCACCGCCGTGCTTTCGGTGAAGGTGCCGGACCCGAAATTCTCCTCGCAGACGAAAGACAAGCTGGTTTCCTCGGAAGTCCGCCCGGTGGTCGAGAACGTCCTCAACGAGGCGCTGGCGGCGTGGTTCGAGGAACATCCGTCTGAGGCCAAAGTGATCGTCGGCAAGGTGATCCAGGCCGCTGCTGCGCGCGAAGCCGCCCGCAAGGCGCGCGAACTGACGCGCAAGAGCCCGCTCGGCATGACCTCGCTGCCCGGCAAGCTCGCCGACTGCCAGGAAAAGGATCCCGCCAAGTCTGAACTGTTCATCGTCGAGGGCGACTCGGCAGGCGGCAGCGCCAAGCAGGGCCGCAACCGCGAATTCCAGGCAGTGCTGCCGCTGCGCGGCAAGATCCTCAACGTCGAGCGCGTCCGCACCGACAAGATGCTGTCGAGCGAGCAGATCGGCACGCTGATCACGGCGCTCGGCACCGGCATCAGCGACGATTTCTCCGCCGACAAGCTGCGTTATCACAAGATCATCGTGATGACGGACGCCGACGTCGACGGCGCCCATATCCGCACGCTGCTGCTGACGTTCTTCTACCGGCAGATGCGCGAACTGATCGATCGCGGTCATCTCTATATTGCGCAGCCGCCGCTCTACAAGGTGAGCCGCGGCAAGTCCGAGCAGTACCTGAAGGACGAGCGCGCGCTGGAGGACTACCTGATCACCACGGGTCTCGACGACTGCGTCTTCCGGCCGGCGACCGGCTCGGAACGCGCCGGCCAGGACCTGCAGTCGCTGGTGGAGGATGCGCGTATCATCCGCGGCATCCTGAACAATCTGCACAGCCGTTATAATCGCAAGGTGGTCGAACAGGCCGCTATCGCAGGGATGTTCGGCAAGGAAATTTACAGCGATCCGGAAAAGGCCGGTGCCGCCGCGCAATACATGGCGACGCGATTGGACAGCCAAGCCGATGAAGTCGAACGAGGCTGGACAGGACAGTTCGTGGAAGGGCAAGGCTTCGCATTCGAACGCACAGTGCGTGGGGTCAAGGATGTCGCCCTTATCGACGATGCGTTCCTTGGGTCGGCCGACGCGCGTAAGCTCCATGAATACCGTAAGACGCTGCAAGACGTTTATCCGCGGACCGGAATTCTGCGCCGCAAAGACGCGGAGATCGCCATTTATGGTCCGGTCAGCCTGTTCGAGGCGGTGACCGACGCTGCGCGCAAGGGCGTGACGCTGCAGCGCTACAAAGGCCTCGGCGAGATGAATCCGGAACAGCTCTGGACCACCACGCTCGACACCAACGAGCGCTCGCTGTTGCAGGTGAAGATCAAGGAGGTCGACGAGGCCGACGACATCTTCACCAAGCTGATGGGTGACGTGGTCGAGCCGCGCCGGGAATTCATCCAGGAAAATTCGCTCAACGCCACCGTAGACGTGTGAGGCACCGAGCACCTGTGGCGCCCGTTCAGTACATCGTTGAAGGCGGCCATCGGCTTAGCGGTACGATCGAGCCGTCCGGCAACAAGAACGCCGCGCTGCCGATCATCGCCGCCGCTTTGCTCACCGAGCACAAGGTCACGCTGGAGAACGTTCCGCGCATCCGCGATACCGAGACGCTGGTCGAACTGATCCGCTCGGTCGGCGCTTCCGCCGAATGGCTGGAGCGCAATACGCTGGAGATCCACGCCAGGGAGGTCCGCGCCGCCGATCTCGATCCCGAACTTTGCGCGCGGATCCGCGCCTCGATCCTGCTGGCCGGGCCACTGCTGGCCCGCTGCGGCGAGGTGGCGCTGCCGCCGCCCGGCGGCGACGTCATCGGCCGCCGCCGCCTCGACACGCATTTCCTCGCCTTCGAACAGCTCGGTGCCACCGTCACCGCGACCCACCGGCTTGAATTCCGCGCCAGCCGCCTCAAGGGCGCCGACGTCTTCCTCGACGAACCCAGCGTCACCGCCACCGAGAACGCACTGGTCGCCGCCGTCGCCGCCCACGGCACCACTCATCTGCGTAACGCCGCTTCCGAGCCGCATGTGCAGGACCTTGCCCACTTCCTGGTCGCGCTCGGCGCCAAGATCGAGGGCATCGGCACCAACACCATCATCGTGCACGGCCCGGCCAAGCTCGGCGGCGCACGTTACGTGATCCAGCCCGACCATATCGAGGTCGGCTCGCTGATCGGGCTCGCTGCGGTGACACGGTCGCCGCTAAGAATCGCGCGGGCCGGTGTCGAGCATCTGCGCTCGATCCGAATGGGCTTTGAGCGGCTCGGCATCGTCTGCGGCGTCGAGGGCGACGACCTCATCGTGCCCTCCGGCCAGGCCATGAAGATCCACGACGATTTCGGCGGCCATGTGCCGAAGCTCGAGGACCAGCCCTGGCCCGCCTTCCCGGCCGACCTGATGTCGATCGCGATCGTCACCGCGACCCAGTGCGACGGCGTCATCCTGATGTTCGAGAAGATGTTCGAGTCGCGGATGTTCTTTGTCGACAAGCTGATCTCGATGGGCGCCCGCATCGTGCTGTGCGACCCGCACCGGGCGATCGTGGCCGGCCCGAGCCGGCTGCGCGGCGCGCTGATGACGTCGCCCGACATCCGCGCCGGCATGGCCATGCTGCTGGCCGCCGTGGCCGCGGAGGGTACCTCCACCATCAACAACGCCGACCAGATCGAGCGCGGTTATGAACGGATCGAGGAGCGGCTCAATGCGCTCGGCGCCCGGATCACCCGCGTGCCGGCGCGCGATAGCTGATAGGCCGCCGCCGCATATCTCCGCAAATGCGGGCCAAATGCCGCCTCCTCGGAATATTCCCGGCTTAACTTATAGGGATTCTAAATTATGGAGCGGGTGCGGTCGCACGCCGCGTCCGGAATTAGCCTATCTACGGTCCAGATCCTCCATCGAGATCGAGCCCACTCCATGACCAAGACCTTGCCGCTCGGACAGGCCCAGCGCGGTTTCATCGGCCGGATACGCGCCATCGACGCGGCAGCCAGCACTTCCGTGCTGGCCCCTGTGGAACTGGAAAGCCGTCTCATCGAAATGGGTTTCGTCGAGGACGCGCGGGTCGAGGTGCTGCACGAAGGCATGTTCGGCCGCGACCCGATCGCGGTCCGCGTCAATAACGCAACCGTCGCGATCCGCCGGCGCGAGGCGATGGCTGTTATCGTCGACTGATCCGATGGACGCGCAACTCACACCACTGAATCTCTCGCTGGTCGGAACCCCGAACAGCGGCAAGACCGCGTTGTTTAACGCCCTTACCGGCAGCCGGCAGCGCTCCGCCAATTATCCCGGCGTGACCGTCGAGCGGAAATCGGGGGCGTTCGTGACGCCGGCCGGGCGCAGCGTCGCGATCGTCGATCTGCCCGGCACCTATTCGCTCCGGGGCCGCAGTCCGGACGAGGAAATCACGCGCGACGTGGTTCTCGGCGTACGGGAGGAAGCCACCCCCGACTGCATCGTCTGCGTGGCGGACTCAACCAATCTCCGCCTCAGCATTCGCCTGGTTCTGGAGCTGAAGCGGGTCGGCCGGCCGATGTTGCTGGTTCTCAACATGTTCGACCTGGCGCGCCACCGCGGCATCACGATCGATACCGATCGCCTCGCATCGGAGCTCGGCATTGCCGTGACGACGGCGGTTTCAGTCCGCAAGGGCGGCACCGCCGAACTGTTGCAGCAGCTCGACCGGTTCGCGCCGGTGCTGCCCGGCGGAGTCACCTCCAATACATGGCGGCCGCTTTCGACGTCCGAGCTCCGCGCGCTGCAACGGGATGCTGACCGCATCATCGCCGGCGCCGTCACCGCACCGGCGAAGCCCGATAACCTGACCAACCGGATCGATTCCGTGGTGCTGCAGCCGGTCGCCGGCCTGCTGATCCTGCTGGCGATCCTGTTCGTCATGTTCCAGGCGGTCTTCAGTTGGGCGCAGCCGCTGATGGAATTGCTGTCGGACAGCTTTGCCACGCTCGGTCAACTGGCCCATTCGATCCTGCCCGACGGCCTGCTGCAGAGCTTCGTGCAGAACGGCGTCATCTCCGGGGTCGGCAGCGTCATCGTTTTCCTGCCGCAGATCGTCATCCTGTTCTTCTTCATCCTGATGCTGGAAGACTTCGGCTACATGGCGCGCGCCGCGTTCCTGATGGATCGCATCATGGGCGGCGCCGGGCTGCATGGCCGCGCCTTCATCCCGTTGCTGTCGAGCTTTGCCTGCGCCATTCCCGGGATCATGGCCGCGCGCGTCATCGACAACCGCCGCGACCGGCTGACCACGATCCTGATCGCGCCGCTGATGACCTGCTCGGCCCGCATCCCGGTCTACACGCTGATCATTTCCGCCTTCGTTCCGCAACGCGAGGTGTTCGGCCTGATCAATCTTCAGGGCCTCGTGATGTTCGGCCTCTATGCCGCCGGCATCGCCAGCGCGCTCTCGGTATCGTTCATCGCCAAGTTCGTGATGGGACGGGACTACGAGCCCTCGCCGTTCATGATGGAGCTGCCGGATTACAAATGGCCGCGCGCCAAGAGCATCGCGCTCGGCATCTATATGCGCGCCAAGGCGTTCCTGTACCGCGCCGGAACGACGATCTTCTCGATGATGGTGCTGATCTGGTTTCTGGCGTCGTTCCCGCAGCCGCCGGCGGGCGCGGCAGGGCCTGCCATCAATTACAGTCTCGCCGCCATCATCGGGCATGCCATCGAGCCTGCGTTGGCGCCGCTCGGCTTCAATTGGCAGATCGCGGTCGCGCTGATCCCCGGCATGGCCGCGCGCGAAGTCGCGGTCGCGGCGCTGGGAACGGTCTACGCGATCGAAGGCGGCAAGGAAGCCGCCGACCGGATCGGCGAGGTGTTGGCCCACAACTGGAGCCTCGCCACCGCGATATCATTGCTCGTCTGGTACATCTTTGCGCCGCAGTGCGCATCGACGCTCGCGGTGATCCGCCGCGAGACCGGTAGCTGGAAATGGATGGCCGTCACCTTCGGCTACATGCTGGCGCTGGCCTATGCCGGGTCGTTTCTCGCCTACCATCTCGCCGTGGCCCTCGGCGCGGGTTGATCAAGGCAGCCGCCTGGCGCCACCTGTTCAAGTTTCGGGAGCGGTCGCCGGATGTCGTCCGGCCCGCTGTGGCAGAAACACAATCAGCCCCACAATCAACGTCGCCAGGATTGCCGACGCATAGAAGCGTCCGAAGGCCAATCCGCCGTTTGCCACGGGCTTGTCGAGAAAATCGCCGACGGTGGCGCCGAGTGGCCGCGTCAGGATGAAGGCGGCCCAGAACAGCCACGTGCGGGAAGTGCCGGTGAAGAAATATGCGACGGCGACGGCCATCAATCCGGCCGCGAAGACGAGCGCGCCGCGTTCATAGCCCAGTCCATTGGTATCGGCCATCCAGTCGCCGAGCGCCGTACCGAGCGTTTGCGAGAACAGGATCGCGGTCCAGTAGAACATTTCGATCTTGGGCGAGACGACCGTTTCCACCGAAATTGACCCGGCCTGCACGTACCAGACGCCGAGAGAGGCCATTAGACAGGCGACCAGGATCAGCGACCCGCCGGGATAACCGATGCCCAGCGAGCGATCGGCAAAGTCCGCCATCGTGGTGCCGGCGGTGGTCGTCGCGACGATCACCGCCCAATACAGGAATGGATGGAAACGCCTCGCCTTGATCTGGGCGGCGACGGCAACAACGAATATGCCGATGAACAGGGCGCTGCTGAACGCGTAGCCCCAGTTCAGCGTCATCGAAAGCGCATCGCCGCCCGTCTCGCCGAGCGTCGTCGCGATGATCTTGATGATCCAGAAGCCAAGCGTGACGGCGGGAACCTTGGTGATGGTGTCGCTAGTTTCATATTGCATCGGTTATCCTTATGCCCCTCCGCCCGGGCTTCAACGCCGGCAGGCCCAGATTTTTCCAACCGAGTCCATCACGGTCAGGAGATAAGCGCCCCACCCTGCACTTCGCCGCATCCGGCGCGCTTGCACACAACGGTTTTGCCGACCCGCGTCCGGAACCGGCGAATAAGGAGAATCGATCTGGGCTTCAATGAAATCGAGCCGCGCCGGATTGATGGCGAGCCGTCGATGATCATTCCCTAGTTTTCGCAATTAATCGTGATTGCACGCTTTGCGCTATCCGTTAAACAGACCGGCACCGGCGGGATGAACGGCGGCGATACCGCGCGACAATGCTGGTGTTTATCGTATGGCCCTATCAGACAAAATCGAAACTGCTTCGATCGCGCCGCCTGTCGCGATGACGGGCAGCCATCATCTCGCCACCGAACTCGGCGAGACGCTGAAGCTTGCCATCCCGATCGCGCTGACGCAGCTCGGGCAGATCGCGATGATGACGACCGACATTGCGCTGATCGGCCGCTTCGGCAGCGAGGCCGTGGCCGCAGCGTCGCTGGCGCACACCGTCTTCTTCGTCAGCTTCACCTTCGGCATGGGGCTGGTATCCGCGGTCGCGCCGCTGGCAGCGCAGGCGTTCGGCGCCCGCAATCCGCATCGCATTCGCCGTTCGCTCCGCGTCGGCCTGTGGGCCGCGCTGTTCATCGCGCTGCCGATGATGGCGCTTTCGTTCCGCGGCGAGCCGATCCTGCTGATGCTGGGTCAGTCGCCGGTGACCGCGCATCTGGCGCAGCAATATCTGCTCGGGCTGACCTGGAGCATCCTGCCCGCGCTGTGGTTTCTCGCGATCCGCGGCTTCATGAGCGCGGTCAACCGGCCGGAGCCGATCCTGTGGATCACGCTGGCCGCGATCCCGGCCAATGCGCTGCTGGTCTACCTGTTGCTGTACGGCGCGTTCGGCCTGCCGAATCTCGGACTGATCGGCGCGGGACTTGCGACCTCCATCGTCAACTTCGGCACGCTCTTGGCGGCGCTGTGGTTCGTCGCGCGCCGCCGTCCGTTCCGGAAATTTCACGCGCTCGGACACCTCTGGCGCATCGACTGGGGCCTGATGCGACAACTCGTCGTGATCGGCGCACCGATCTCGATCTCGTTCCTGCTCGAATACGGCCTGTTCGGCGCCGCGGGTCTGCTGATGGGCGTGATCAGCACGACAGCACTGGCGGCACATCAGATCGCGCTGCAGGTCGCCGCAATCCTGTTCATGGTGCCGTTCGGCATCAGCATCGCCGCCACGGTACGGGTCGGCCACGCCATTGGCCGCAGCGATGCGAGCGGGGTCCGCCGCGCCGGCCTGGTGGCGACGTGGCTCGGCATCGCCATCGGCGCCGCGCTGACGCTGGCCGTGATTCTCAGCCGGTTCGGGATCGCGAAAATATTTCTCGGCGAGAGCACCGACGCCACGGCCGAGCTGTCCGCGACATTGCTGCTGGTCGGATCGACCTTTTTTGTCGCCGACGCGATCCAGACCATCGCCGCCGGCTCGCTCCGCGGCATGAACGACACCCGCCTGCCGCTGGTGTTCGCCACCATCAGCTATTGGCTGATCGGCTTTCCCTGCGCCTGGTGGCTCGCCTTCCACACGCCGGTGGGCGCGATCGGCGTCTGGATCGGGCTTTCGGTCGGGACCGCGGTTTACGCCACGCTTCTGGTCTTGCGATTCCGGTCGCTGGCGCGCAAGCTGCACTTCCAATGACTGTCCAGGAAATCACCCCGGCCGTTGATACCGATGCGCTGCTGGCCGGCGCGCAATTCGTTGACGCCTTCCGCATCGAAACCGGCGACCGCAATCTGGATGCGCGGCATGCCGGCGAGCGCATGCTGGCGAGCCAGCCGCGCTGGGTGGACGCGCTGTTGTCGCTGCGCAATTTTGTGGTGTCGCCGCTGGGGTTGAAGACTTCCGGCGAGGGCGCGCCAGCGCCAAGGGGCATGATCGGGATCTTTCCGGTGCTGAGCGAAACCCCGGATCGTCTGATCGCCGGTTTCAACGACAGCCATCTCGACTTTCGCGTCGTGATCGACGTGACCGCCCCCGAAGGCGTCCGGCAGGTCACCCTCACCACACTGGTCAAGACCCATAACTGGTTCGGCCGGACCTACCTTACCATCATCATGCCGTTTCACCGGCTGATCGCGCCAGCTTTGCTGCGTCAGGTTGCCGGCTGACGCCAGGCCGTTATTCTGATTAGCCCTTCGCGGCGGCCTGCTTCGTAATCGCGTTCGCACACCACTCATCATGGCAACGGTCGAGATCGTTCAGATTCTGGCGCATCTGCTCCAGCGAAAATCCCAGTGCGAAGAATCGTTCGGCGACATCGCCGGGCAGGCCACGGATCAGGCCCTCGCTTCGCACGGCGGCGACTTCGGCCGCGTAAGCCTGTAGCGCATCATCGACGGACCGGATGTTTACCGTGCCGCTGCCGTTGCGCAGCGATGCGGCGACCGCGCGCATGAAGTCGACGATCGCCTTGCTGATATCGGACAACGGCCGCGCCAGCCGCACTTGCACACTGGCGGGCAGCGGCACCACGCTGGCGCGGCCGATCATCACGACGTCGTGGCGCAGCCGCTGGATCGTGCGCAGCAACGGGCCGGTGTCCGGACCGCCCGACAGATGCGCGGCGCGCTCGCGCTCGGCCTCGGCACCGGTCGCGTGCAGACCGGTCACCGCGACGCCGATGCCGTCCTGAATCCGGTGCAGGGCGTCGTTGTCGAGGCCGCGCGTCAGCCCCGCCAGCAATTCGGCGAAGGCGGCCGCGAGCAGTTCCAGCAACGTCGCGGCGTTGACGCGGATCTGGCTGATCGCCCGCGACGGCAGCACCAGGAACGACACCAGGAGGCCAGTAAGCGCGCCGACGGTGACCTCGATGACGCGATCGAACGCCGAATCCAGCGGGTTGGCATGGTTCATGGTCGGGACCAGCAGCACGATCACCGCGGTCACGGTTGCGGAGTTCAGGCTTGGATTGATCGCGGCAACGAAGGCCAACGGCGTCACTGCCAGCACCAGCAGCGCCAGCAGACTGCCCTCACCCGAATGCGGGATCAACACCGCGATGGCGCCGCCATAGATCGCACCGCCGATCGTGCCGAGCATGTAGTCGCGGGTCGCCTTCAGCGACCGGCCGACGCTCATCTGGCTGACGATCAGCGAGGTCAGCACCGCCCAGAGCGGCAGCATCAGATGCAAGGCGACCGCGACCACGTAGGCGGCAACAGCCGCAACCGCGATCCGGACCGCGAGCGCCAACTGGATCTTGCGCGCCCAGAACGATCCGAGCATGCGTTTTACGAAGGCCATCATGCGCTGCATTCCAGAATCCGCCGATCTCTTCCGTGCTAGACGACCCGAAGCATAGCTGATGCCCGGGCCGAATGGCGGCTTGAAAGGTCAATTCAGCCCGCCTACCCTGTTTGACAAAATCGAGGAAACACGATGGCCCATGAAACCGCAACGCTGGCAGCCTATGTCGCCGACCTGAAATTCACCGATATCCCGCGTGAGGTACTGGAGCGCGCCAAGGTGCTGACGCTCGACTTCCTCGGCAGCACGATCCGGGCCCGGCGCGACGCGGAATCGACGCCGTCGCTGCTCAAGATGCTGGAAGCACTGGCGCTGGACGGCAAGGGCGAGGCCACCGTGTTCGGCGACAGCAAGACCTGGACGCCCGCGGTCGCCGCTTTGCTCAACGGCGCGCTCGGCCATTCCCTCGATTTCGACGACACCCATGCCGACTCCTCGCTGCATCCGAGCGCGCCCGTGGTGCCGGCGGCGTTCGCGGTCGGCGAAATGGTCGGCGCCTCCGGCCGCGACGTGCTGACGGCGATCGTGGCGGGGTATGAAGTGTGCTGCCGGCTCGGCAACGCGCTCGATCCGACCTCGCATTATGCGAAAGGCTTTCATCCGACCGCGACCGCGGGAACCTATGGCGCGGCGGCCGCTGCGGCCAAGCTGTTCGGCCTGTCGAAGGACCAGATCATCGCCGCGTTTGGTGTGTCGGGCAGCCAGGCGGCGGGCTCGTTGCAATTCCTGGTCAACGGCGCCTGGAACAAGCGCTACCAGGTCGGCGCCGCCGCGATGAACGGCGTGATCGCAGCTACCCTGGCGCGCAACGATTTCGTCGGCGCTTCCGAATCCATCGAGGGCAAGCACGGCCTCTTGGTCGGCTATACCGACGACGCGCATCCAGACAAGGCGACCGCCGGGCTCGGCAAGATCTACGAGACGCTGCGGATCGGCGTGAAACCCTATCCGAGCTGCCGCTACACCCATGCCGCGCTCGATGCGCTGATCGCGATGCGCAGGGAGCACAACCTGACGCCGGACCAGATCAAGCGCGTCGAGATCGGCCTGCACCGCAACGGCATCACGCTGACCGGCGACGCCGCCACCAAGCGCCATCCGACCTCGATCGTCGGCGGACAGTTCTCGATGTTCTTTACCGGCGCGCTGGCGCTGGATCAGGGCCGGTTCGGCTGGGACGATTACGAGCGGCTCGGTGACGCCGCCGTCAACGCGCTGGCCGACAAGTTCGACGTGGTGCAGGACGACCGCCTCGAGATCGGCCGCACCCATCCGTTCGGTGCGCGCGTCTCCATCACCACCGATGACGGTGTGCACGAGCGGCTCTATGCCGATCCCTCCGGCGAGCCGGATTCGTTTCCGGACGCGCAGGCGATGCAGCAGAAGTTCCTGACGCTCGCCCGCCCCGTGCTGAACGGCCGCGCCGACCAGCTTGCAGATGCGATCCTCTCGCTCGAGAGATTCGACAAGGTCGAGACGGCAACGCAGCTCGGTCGGCAATAACGAGTTATCTTCCATCATGGCCGGGCTTAGCCGTTTGAAGGACGGCGTCGCTACCGCTCGCCTATGCCCGGCCATCCACGTCTTTTCTTGAGCCGATATAGCTAAGACGTGGATGCCCGGGACAAGCCCGGGCATGACGAAGGAATTGCGAAGCTCTCAAGCAGGGCCGTCGATGATGATCAGGTCGGTGTCGGAATATTTCTGCCGGATTCGGACGGCCGCCTGATATTCCGGGCTCTCATAGCAGGCCATCGCGGTCGCGTGATCTTTGAACTCGATGACGAAATTGCGCTCCCGCTCATTTCCCTCCATCACCTGATAGGCGCCGCCGCGCACGATGAAATTGGCGCCGAATTTCTCGAACACCGGCAGCGCCGCCGCCAGATATTCGGGGTAGCGCTCCCGATTGTGAACCGACACGTGCACGATCCAATAGGCTTTGGTCATGGTTTTCTCCGGCTGAACAGGCTTGCAGTGCGGGGATCGTTGACACGGCAATCGCACCGCCATCGATCGATGGCGGTGCGATATCATGACTCGCGGGTTCTTCCGCGTGATTCAATTCACATTCGCTTGCTTCCGGTCGCCACCTCTCAATTGCCGCCTGCGAGCTTCGCCTTGTTGCCGGTCGCGGCGACGACGTCGCGCACCAGGTCGAACACGCCGTCGGCTTCCGGCGGCCAGTTCGGCGAGCGGCCGAGCCGCACGATCACCAACCGTTCCGACGGGATGATGATCACATATTGTCCGATCGTGCCCTTGGCGAAGAACGCGTCGCGCGGCCAGCCGTGCTCGACGCGGTGGGACGCGCCAAAACTGTCGCCGAGGTTGGTCCAGAAGCCCGCGCCGTAGCCGACCCAGGCATTTTTCGTCGGCGAGGCCGAATAGTTCACCCATCCCTCGGGCAAGATGCGTTTTCCGCCAACCACACCGTCGTTCAGATACAGCGCGCCGAAGCGCGCCCAGTCGCGTGCGCTCGCCAGCATCTGGCTCGACCCTTCCGGATTGCCCGAGGCGTCGAACTCGATCGTGACGTTGCGCATGCCCAGCGGCGCGAACAGTTCCTGCCGCGCGAACCGGATGACATCGGCGGCTTTGCCGCCGGCCGCGTTGCGGATCAGGTGCGACAGGATGATGAAATTGCCGTCATTGTAATTCCACGTAGCTCCCGGCGGAGTCGCGAGATCGAGGCTCTCGGCAAAGGAGGCCATGTCCGATTCCATGAACTTCATGCGATTGACCGGCTCGAACGCGGCGCCGAGCGACGCCTCGAGCGAACTGCCGATCGCAAGCCCCGCGGTGTGACGCAAGAGATGATCGACCGTAATCGCGCCCCGCGGATCGCCGGCGCCTTGCCATGCCGCGACCGGCACGGGCTTATCTGATGTCAGCGCGCCCTTGCGCACCAGAATGCCTGTCAGCGCCGAGATCACCGACTTGGTCGAGGAGAAGCCGAGGATCGGCGTATCGATGCCGAAGCCGTCGGCATAGCGTTCGGCGACGACGTGACCGTCCTTCAGCACGACAATTGCCCTGGTGTGGCGACGCGGCGACTGCTCCGGCTCGGCGAAGGCGCGATCGAGCGCGGCGGCGAGTTGTGGCGTTGCCGGCGCGACCACGGCGGGTCCGGCGATATCGGGCAATAGCACCTGCGATGGCTTGATGTCGTCCGCCGGCAGTGAGATATCGGCGACCGCATCGCCATGGTCGAGATAACAGCCGAGACCCTCGCGATAGACCGCGTGGCTTTTGCTGAGGCCGAACAGCGTCACGGTGACATCGCGGCGCGCCCGATCGACCCTGTAGTCCATCGCCCAGGCTATCAGGTTGGCGCCGGGCATCGCGTCCGTCGTTTCCGACAGGATCCGCTCCGGCTCAAAGCCCGACACGAAGGTCTCCGAACAGAGCACGTTGGCGATGAATCCGGTTGCGACAACAGGCACGTCGCGGGCTCGCGCCGCGGACAACGCCAGGGCGCTGAGCGCCGTGGTGGCGGCGAGGATGAGGGTGAGTTTTCGTCGGGTCATTTGGGGCATTTGGGGCTCTCCGGCATGACGCATCAGCGCGTGCCGGCCATTGACGACGATCGCGCGCACGCCGCTCGCCGGATTTGGAAATCGCCGTAGCCGGAATTTTGAAGCGCCTCGCCGATTCCGAAATAGTTCAATAACTACAATGGAATAAGGTTCAGGCCGCGTTGGCCTTGAGCTTGCGATATTCTGATGGCGTGACGCCGGTGGTCGCCTTGAAGGCGCGGTTGAACGGCCCTAGCGACTGGAATCCAGCGTCCATCGCAATGGTAATGACGGGGACTTCGGCCTGGCTGGGATCAGCCAGCGCCGCCTTGGCCTCCGCGATCCGGTGCGCGTTGAGGAAGACGTTGAAATTGCGATAGCCGAGCCGCTGGTTGATCAGCCGCCGCAACCGGTATTCGGGAATTTTGAGCTTGGTCGCCAGCATGCCGATCGAGATGTTGTCATGGCGGTAGATGCGCTCGTCCGCCATCAGCCGCATCAGCGCATCGACCAGTTTCTGGTCCGCGCTAGCATCCACAACGACCGGATCGGGCTGGACCGCGGGCGTGACTGGAAACAGCTCGGCGCCGTCGACGCGCATCATCGCAAACGAGATCGCGGCGACCACGGCGGCAAGCGCGACCGAATTCACCGTATTGGCGATTTCAGCGCTGCCGCCGGACCAGAGAATCTGCAGGATCGCATTCAAGCCGCCATACAATGCGGCGGCGCCGACGATGAAGACGCGCACGCCACGGCGCCGCTCGACCAGATCCGACGACCAGGAAGCAATGGTCTGCGCGACGGCCAACGCGATGAAGCCGAGCGCGATCAGATTGATCGCGATGATCGACAGCCGCGCGCTGCCGCCGCTGGCCGGCGCGATCCATAGGCAATTGACGAAGCTGAACGCCGCAACCGCCGTCCACACCAGCCCATGCCACGCACGCAGCTTGAACGTCTCGTCGAACAATGCGCGCGTGAACAACCAGAACACCACGACATTGCCGGTCGACAGCGCGATCAGCGGCGCATGCGCGATCGACACCTGTGATGTCGACCCGATCGAATAGCTCACCGCATGCGCCACCGAGCCCAGCGCAAAGGCCGCGGCCAGCCGTCCGGCGAGCACGGATCCGAACCCGCGAAACAGCGATGCGGCGAGCACCAGCAGCAGCGCCACGGTGGCGCCGCGCAAGGCGATATCGAGAGTCGTAAGCGGCATCAGGGAATCCAGCGCGGCGATCCGCGCATCGTTAGTCTAGTGCAGCGTGAATTTAGTGCAGAACGTCATGAGGTTCAATTTGGGGTTCAATTTGGCCCGATCGTAACTAACCTTTCCACATCGCGCGGGGGGTGACCCAGACGTCGGCAAGGTGGCCGAACAGTTCGATCTCGCGATCCTTTTTGGCGCCCAGCCGCCGCGCCACGCCCTGGGACGCGATATTTTCGCGGTCGATGCAATGAACGATGCGGTCGATGTCGTAGGTCGCAAACGCCCAATCGATCGATGCCCGCGCCGCTTCCACCGCATAGCCTTTGCCGCGAAATTCCCGGGCGATACCCCAGCCGACTTCAAAGCCGGGCCAGCCCGGCGGCTTCCACGGCCCGACCCGTCCGGCAAACTGGCCCGAGGATTTCTCCTCGACCACGAACATGCCGGCGCCATGCAACACCCAGTGTCCGGCCATGACCACCGCATGCCGCCAGCCGGTCATCTCGTCGATCACCGGCTTGCCGTCGACGGTGATGAACCGCGCGGTGCCGGGATCGGACAGCATCGCGGTATAGGGCGCCATGTCGCTGCCCTGCCATTGCCGCAGCCGCAGCCGTTCGGTCTCGATGACGGGACCGTTGGCCTGCGCCGGCGTAACGCCGGGCCTGAGCGGGGCGATCATGGGTTTCCTCGGATACAGTTGCTATTTATCGTCATGCCCGGCCTCGTGCCGGGCATCCACGTCTTTTTGCCGCAATAAAGCAAGACGTGGATGGCCGGGACAAGCCCGGCCATGACGATGTCTTGAGATTGATCGCGCTCATCTATGTTATACTCGTTGTAAACACTTCAAGGAGTCCCCCATGAGCTGGCAACCTTCCGAAGATCCCGTGCTCGGCGATCCCAAATCCTGCGACGCGCTCGAACTCGTCATAGTGCCGCGCACCCGCGACCTCGGCGACGGTTTCGCGGTGCGGCGCGCGCTGCCGCATGGCAAGCGTCAGATGGTCGGGCCCTTCATCTTCTTCGATCATTTCGGCCCGGTGCAGTTCATGGCCGGCAAGGGCATGGACGTGCGCCCGCATCCGCATATCGGGCTGGCCACCGTCAGCTACCTGTTCGACGGCAGCATCATGCACCGCGACAGCGAGGGCAACATCCAGGAGATCCAGCCCGGCGCGATGAACCTGATGACTGCCGGCCGTGGCATCGCCCATTCCGAACGAACGCCCGACGTGCAGCGCCGCGACGGCCAGAAGATGCTGGGCCTGCAAAGCTGGATCGCGCTGCCTGCGGGTTCGGAGGAAATCGCACCTTCGTTCCAGCACTACGCCGCCGAAAGCCTGCCGACCGTGACGGATGGCGGCTTTACCGCGCGTATCATCGCCGGCAGCAGTTTTGGGATGAAATCGCCGGTCAGCATGGTGTCGCCCTGGTTCTACACCGAGGTGACGGCGAGCGCCGGCACCAGCGTGCCGCTCGATCCCGATCACGAGGAGCGCGCGATCTACCTCGTCGAGGGCGAAGTCGAGATTGCGAACGAGCGCTACGAGGGGCCGCGGCTGCTGATCTTCCGGCCCGGCGACCGCATCACGGTGAAAGCGGTCAAGCCGACGCGGATGATGTTCCTCGGCGGCGACGCGCTGGAAGGCCCGCGCCATATCTGGTGGAATTTCGTTTCCTCCAGCCAGGAGCGGATCGAACAGGCCAAACAGGACTGGAAAACCGGCCGTTTTGCCCATGTTCCCCAGGAACACGAGTTCATTCCGCTGCCGGAGTGAGCTAAAGCTCGGCCTTATCCCTACAGCCCTCGCGTCCGCGCGCGGGCGCCTGCCTGAAAGCATGACCTGATGAACGCGATGCTCGCCAGCGACCTGCCTTTGCCCCGGATCGGGCGCGGCAAGGTGCGCGATATCTATGCCGTCGGCGACGACCGCGTGCTGCTGCTCACCACCGACCGCATCAGCGCGTTCGACGTCGTGATGGCCGAAACCATTCCGATGAAGGGCGCGGTGCTCACGCAAATCAGCGCCTGGTGGTTCCGTCAGCTCGAAGGCGTGGTGCCGCATCACATGATCAGCGCCGACGCCGACGAAATCATCCGAGAGGTGCCGACGCTGAAAGATCACCGCGCCGATATCGTCGGCCGCGCGATGCTGTGCCGGCGCACCACGGTGTTCCCGGTCGAATGCGTGATCCGCGGCTACATCTCGGGCTCAGCCTGGAAGGAATATGCCGCGTCGGGCACGCTCGCCGGCGAGAAGCTCAAGTCTGGCCTGGTCGAAAGCGAGAAGCTCGAGCCCGCGATTTTCAGTCCAGCGACCAAGGCCGAGACCGGCCATGACGAGAACATCACGGTCGCGCGCGTGCGCGAAGTGCTGGGCGATGACGTGGCGACCGCGCTGGAGGGCATGGCGCGCACGGTCTACACGTTCGGCGAGACCACCGCGCGCAAGCAGGGCATCATCATCGCCGACACCAAGTTCGAATTCGGCCGCGACAAGGACGGCCGCATCATCTTGATCGACGAAGTGATGACCCCCGACAGTTCGCGATTCTGGGCCGCCGACGTCTACAAGCCCGGCCAGGGCCAGCCGAGCTTCGACAAGCAGCCGCTGCGCGACTATCTCGACACCGAGCGCCACGCCGGCCGCTGGAACGGCGACGCCCCGCCCCCGCCGCTGCCGGCCAGCGTCGTGGACGCGACCAGCAAGCGCTATCTCGAAGCCTACCGGCGCGTGACGGGTAGCGATCTTACGATCTGATCCGTCATTGCGACGAGACGCGCTACGCTTGTGCACCCTCCCCTGGAGGGTGAGTGAACGCTCCACCCTGCCGTCATTGCGAGGAGCGATAGCGACGAAGCAATCCATTCTTTCTTGTTGTGGCACGATGGATTGCTTCGCTTCGCTCGCAATGACGTTGCTCGTAGCCCGGATGAGCGAAGCGATATCCGGGGCGGTGTCAGAGTGGTCCCGGATGTCGCTGCGCTCATCCGGGCTACGAATCTCGTTACAAATACGACTTCACATTCTCGCGGCGCGATGCGCCCGGAGTTTTGCATTTCGTTAGCCCTCTCGAAATCAGAGGGCGCAGGGAAGACCGGGTGCGCGCTGCACCCGCGGTCTCGCGTGCGATTTGCATCAAAAGATATGCACACGAGCATACAGGTTCAGCGGAGAACACCCGGCCTTCCCTGCGCAATGGCTTTACGGCTTATACGATTTCATCCTGGTGACCGGCTTTCTTGCCACCATCATCGACGTCGGCTTTCGCTTCCGCCAACTTGACGCCAGCACCGGGGCGTCGGACCCAAACGATTTCGCCGTACGCTAGTGGCCGCGCTCGTCAGTCGCAGCCTTCGCGTCCACCGCTCCCTGTCCCTCGTTCGCGACGATGGCCAACGCCCCTTTGGTGGGACAGGATGGCGGGAGTTGAACCACTGATTTGCCCGACGAGGCAAAAGGAATATTTTTGCCGCAGGCGCTTGACGCGAATTGGAGTGATTTGCCCGTCGGGTTGATTTGTCGCAGCGCGACCGATGAATTCGTCGTTGCGAGCCAACGGATTGCAATGACGAACCTCGCGGTCTTCAGACTTGCCTCAGCGTTATCTGCGATGCGAAACTCTCTCGACAAAGCCAGAACCGAGGACACCTGACATGAACGAGCCCGATGCCGTGCTGGTTGGACGCGATGGCCCCGTGACCGTCGTATCCATCAACCGTCCGCATTGCCGCAACGCCGTCGACGGCGCCACCGCGCGGAAGCTTTACGACACATTCCTGGCCTTCGATGCCGACGAGACCGCCTCGGTCGCAGTGTTTACCGGCACCGGCGGCACTTTCTGCGCCGGCGCCGACCTCAAGGCGGTGGCGGCGGGCGATCCCAACAAAAAGCGCGAGATCGGCGGCCACAACAGCATCGCGCCGATGGGACCGAGCCGGCTGCGGCTGTCGAAACCGGTCATATCAGCGATCGAAGGTTTTGCGGTAGCCGGCGGCATGGAGCTGGCGCTATGGGCCGATATGCGTGTCGTCGCCGAGGATGCCACCTTCGGGGTGTTCTGCCGGCGCTTCGGCGTGCCGCTGATCGATCTCGGCACCATCCGCCTGCCGCGGCTGATCGGCCACTCGCAGGCGATGGACCTGATCCTGACCGGGCGCCCGGTTGGCGGCCCCGAGGCGTTACGCATGGGGCTCGCCAATCGGCTGGTGCCGAAAGGCGAGACCCGCGCACAGGCGATCCAATTGGCAAAGGACATCGCGCGCTTTCCGCAGACCTGCATGCGCGCCGACCGGCTGTCGGCGCTGCGGCAGTGGGATCTGGCGGAAGAAGACGCCATCGCCAACGAAATGCGCGGCGGCCTCGAAGTGATCGCCTCGGGCGAGACACTGTCGGGCGCCACGCGATTTGCCTCCGGAATCGGCAGGCATGGCGCCTTCGGCGGCGGCGGGGACATCAAGAACGGCTGACGGCACCGCCACTCCGCTCCGGGCCGGCACCCCCCCCTGTCATAAAAATAATGTTGTCGCTGCGCGCCGCCCTCGTCTACCACTGGGGCTGACGTTGGGGGCAGGCGCGGGCGTGGCTGATCAATCCAGTAGGTTCCCTCGGGGAGTGCGCGGCGCGCTTCGTGACGTCCTTGGCGGCAGCGCCGCCAGCGTCCTCAGCATCACCTTCGGCCTGTCCTATGCATTGCTGATCTTCACGGGACCGCTATCGCCCTATCTGTCCTACGGCGTCGCCGCGACTTTCATCGCATCGGCCGTGCTTGCCACCGTGCTCGCGCTCGGCAGCTCCCTGCCGTTTGCGATTGCGGGCCCCGACAGTTCCACCGCGGCGGCGTCCGCCATCCTGACCTCGTCGCTGGTCGAGCGGATGACGGCGGCCGATCCCTCGGCGCCGCTGCTGGCGCCGGTTCTCCTCACGCTCGCAATCTCGACGATCGCAACCGGTATCGTACTGTGCGCTTTCGGCATCACCCGCATGGGCCGCGCCATCCGCTATGTGCCCTATCCTGTGGTTGGGGGCTTTCTCGGCGCTACCGGGCTCGTGATCGTGCTCGGTGCAATCGGGGTGATCACCGGACATCGCCTGCAGTTCGGCGCGCTCGACCGGTTCGCCAATCCCACGACCCTGTTGGAATTGGGTGCGGCCTGCGCCATGGCGCTGGTATTGTATCTGACCTGGCATCGTTCCCGAAATCCGTACGGCCTGCCGATCATTCTGGTCGGCGGCGTGATCGCGGCCCATCTTGCGTTCTGGTTATCAGGCATCTCGTTCACCGAGGCGCAAGCGGTAGGCTGGACCTTTCAACCGCCGCCATCGATCACCTTGATGCTGCCCTGGGGCGAGAACGAGATCGGTGCCTATCCCTGGCACCTGCTGCCCGACCTGTCCGGCGACCTGTTCGCCGTCGTCTTCGTGACCGCCGCGAGCACCCTGTTCAATTCCGCCGGCATCGAAGTCGCAGCGCAACGCGAAGCCAATCTCGAACGGGAGCTGAACATCACTGGCCTCGCCAATATCCTGAGCGGCGCGCTAGGCGGCTATGCCGGATGTGTCTCGGTCAGCCGCTCGATCCTCTGCTTCAACGCCGGCGGTACCAGCCGGCTTTGCGGCCTGACGGCGGCCACCATTTCCGCGCTGATGCTGGCCGTGGCGCCGATGCTGCTCGGCTACATGCCAAAATTCGTGCTCGGCGGCCTCTTGATCTATCTCGGCGCCGACCAGCTCCACAAATGGATCGTCGAATCGCGACGCCGGCTCTCGGTGACAGAATATCTGTCGCTGCTGGCGATCATCGTCATCATCGTCAAATGGGGATTCGTCTCGGGCATTCTGATCGGTGTCGTGATCGGCTGCGCGACATTTGCGCTCAGCGCCGCGCGGATCGAGTCGATCAAGTTCAGCTTCAACGGCACCGAATACCGCAGCTCGCTGGATCGCTCGCGCGACGATCAGTCGGTGCTCGCCGAGCATGGCGGAAAGATTCAGGGCCTCAACCTGCAGAGCTATCTGTTCTTCGGTTCGGCCAACCGGCTCTATCAATACGTCAAGGCGATGCTGCAGCGGCATCCGGAATGCCGCTATCTGTTGTTCGACTTCAAGCTCGTCACCGGCATCGACTCGTCGGCGGCTTACAGCTTTGCCCAGATCAAGCGCAGCGCCGACGAACGCGACGTCAAACTTGTGCTGGTGCATCTGGCGCCGGCCGCCGAAAAGGCGCTGCGGTCGAGCGGCTTCATTTCCGGCGATGTCGACATTTTTGCCGAGCTCGATCATGCGCTGGAATGGTGCGAGAACGAGATCATCAACGAGCATCAGGGCCTCGGACAGGAAGAGGCCAGCCTGCGCGACTGGTTCACCCAGATTCTCGGCACCGAGGATGATGCCACCACGCTGATTCACCATTGCCAGCGCATCGAGGTCGATGCCGGCGAGACCATCGTCCGTGCCGGCGATGCCGCCGACTCCATGCATTTCATCCTCGACGGCCGGGTCGGCATCATGATCCCGGCGGCGCACGGCAATACCACGCGGGTGCGAAGCCTCGGCCGCTATACCACGATCGGCGAAATGGGCCTCGTCGCCCAGGCGCCGCGCAGCGCCACGATCCAGGCCGAAGTCGCCAGCGTGCTCTACGCGCTGAACATGCATCAGTTCGAAGCCATCAAGGGAGACGATCCCGCACTGGCGCAGAAGCTTCTGACCTATTTCGTCTCCGTGATGGCGGAGCGGCTGACTTTTGCCAATCGCACCATCGCGGTGCTGCGGCGGTAGCGCGACACATAATCCGTCGGGGCTTTGCGTAGCGACGCCGCCATGCTCTGATATCTCCTTCACGGGATTCGAGAACATGGCCGACGCCGATCTGAAGGTATTCACTATCAGCGATTTTCGCCTGCAAAGCGGCATCGTGATGCCGGAGGTGACGATCGCGTACCGGACGCTGGGTACGCTGGCGCCCGATCGCAGCAATGCCGTGTTGATCACGCACGGCAACACCTCCGGCCCGCAGATGATCGATCCCGGCGGCTCGACCGGCGAAGGCAGCTGGAACGAGATCGTCGGTCCCGGCAAGGCGGTCGACACCAACCGCTTCTTCGCGATCTGCCCCAACATGCTGGGATCGTCCTATGGCTCGACCAACGGAGCCAGCATCGACCCGCACACGGGCTCGCCTTACGGGCTTCGCTTCCCCGATATCACGGTGAGCGACATCGTCGGCACGCAGCGGCTTTTGATCGACCATCTCGGCATCCCAAAACTGTTCGCGATCGTAGGTCCGTCCTACGGCGGCTTCCAGGCGTTCCAGTGGGCGGTCAATTACCCCGAGATGATGAAAGGCATCGCGCCGGTGGTCACCTCGCCGCTGGTGCCGCGCGAACGTTCCGAGGGCAATGTCGCGCGGCTGCTCGCCACCCTGTCGAGGGACCCGAACTGGAACGGCGGCGACTACTACGATGTTGGTGGCGTGGTGGAGACCATGACGCAGATACGGATGGCGACGCTGAAGACCTACGGCATCGAGGAGCGCCTGAAAGCCACGATGTCCGATCCCGTCAAGATCGAGGCCGCGATCCGCGACGAGGCAGCGCGATGGGCCGACAGCTTCGACGCCAACTCGCTGATCATTCTGGCCAAGGCGCTGCGCGGCTTCGACGTGACGGCGCAGTTCTCGCGTATCAAGGCCAAGGTCTTGTTCGTGCTGTCACGCACCGACAGACTGTTCCCGCCCGACATCGCGCCCGGCGTGATGCAGGGATTGAATGCCGCCGGCGTCGATGCAGATTATTTCCTGCTCGACAGTGAACTCGGACATTCGGCGTCCGGCCTCGATGCGCACAAGTGGGCGCCGAGGTTGAAGGTGTTTATGGAGAGTTTGGCCTAGCTCGGCGCAATACTTACAAGCCTCGTCATGGCCGGGCTTGTCCCGGCCATCCACGTCTTCTACTCGGCGACCGAAGAAAGGTCGTGGATGCCCGGGACAAGCCCGGGCATGACGGAGAATGCGGAAACGGAAGTCCTAAATCCCCGCCATCATCACATATTTGATCTCGACATATTCTTCCATGCCGTGATGCGAGCCTTCACGGCCGAGGCCGCTTTCCTTGACGCCGCCGAACGGCGCGACTTCGGTGGTGATGAGCCCGGTGTTGACGCCGACCATGCCGGACTCCAGCGCTTCGGCGACGCGCCAGACGCGACCGAGATCGCGCGAGTAGAAATAGGACGCGAGGCCGAACGGCGAGTTGTTGCACATCGCAATCACCTCGGCCTCGTCCTTGAAGCGGAACACCGGCGCCAGCGGGCCGAAGGTTTCCTCATGCGCGACGAGTGCGTTCGGGCTGACGTTGGCGAGCACGGTCGGCTCGAAGAAGCTGCCGCCGAGCGCGTGGCGCTTGCCGCCGGTGACGATCCTGGCGCCGCCCTTGACCGCGTCAGCGATGTGCTTCTCGACCTTGTCGATCGCTTCCATGTTGATCAGCGGCCCCTGCGTCACGCCGGCCTCGGTGCCGTCGCCGATCTTCATCGCAGCGACCTTCTTCGACAGTTTGTCGACGAACTGGTCGTAGATGCCGTCCTGGGCGTAGAGACGGTTGGCGCAGACGCAGGTCTGGCCCATGTTGCGGTACTTCGAAACCATGGCGCCTTCGACCGCGGCATCGACGTCGGCATCATCGAACACCACGAACGGCGCGTTGCCGCCGAGTTCGAGGCCGAGCTTCTTCACGCCGACAGCGGACTGCTGGTACAGGATCTTGCCGACCTCGGTCGATCCGGTGAAGCCTACGAAACGTACCGCGGGATGTTCGCACAGCACCTTGCCGATCGCGGACGAATTGCCGGTCAGGATATTGAACACGCCCTTCGGCACGCCGGCCTTTTCGGCGAGCGCCACCAGCGCCAGCGCGGTCAGTGGGGTTTCGTTGGCGGGCTTGAGCACCACGGTGCAACCGGCCGCGAGCGCGGGCGAGACTTTTCGGGTGATCATCGAGCACGGGAAATTCCACGGCGTGATCGCGCCGCAGACGCCGATCGGCTGCTTGATCACGAGCAGCCGCGCATCGGCGCGCTGGGTCGGAATGGTTTCGCCGTAGACGCGCCGCGCCTCCTCGGCGAAGAACTCGACATAGGCGCCGCCGATATCGACTTCGCCGAGCGCTTCCGCCAGCGGCTTGCCCTGCTCGGAAGTCAGGATCAGCGCAAGGTCCTCGCGGTTGGCGATGATGAGGTCGAACCATTTGCGCAGGATGTTGGAGCGCTGCTTGGCCGTGAGCTTGCCCCAGGCCGGCAACGCGCGCTCGGCGGCTTCCACCGCTTGGGTGGTTTCCGCCGTGCTCATGACCGGGACCTTGGCGAGTTCGACGCCATTGACCGGATTGGTCACGGCCCTGGCCGGCGTGCCGACCCAGGCGCCGTCGATATAGCAGCGGTCACGCAGCAGCGACGGATCCTTCAGGCGGTCGTGCAGCGAAGCGGTTTTGGCGTGCGAAGCGCGTGCGGCGACGGGCGGGTTCATGGCGTTACTCCTCGGATTATCTTTGGGATTTTCTGGACATTGATCCAAATATAGGCCGAAACCGGACGCAATGCATCGGCCGCGGAAGCGGGGCTGCTTCAAGCAATTTTGAGAGCTGTCATTCCGGGGCGCTAAGCGAACCCGGAAGTTCGAGATTCCGGGTTCGATGCTGACGCATCGCCCCGGAATGACGGCGTTGCTACAGCGCGTCTATCAAGCCGCGCCGTTCATATACGCCTCGCGGCGGCCGATCATGCGTTCCGCGGCGGCCTTGGCGTCGGCCTTTGAGGAGGTCGCGCAGGTCCGGTATTCGAGATCGGGCAGTGACGAGGTTTCGCGGCGCCCGAACCAGGACTTGGAACCGACCGACAGGAGAGCCAGCGCCTGGGCCACGTTGTCGACTGCTTCAAACGAATGCAGCGCGCCGGTGGCGGCAATGCGGACTTCGAACAGCCCGGGGGTGATCGGCGCCTCGATGTTTTCGCCACGTCCGGGCCGCGGATAGCGCTTCCATTCACTCCAGGTCGAGATCATCGCGGAACCCTCGCAACGGAAAAAGTGCAACTTTTGCATCAAATCATTCTGGCGGAAAGCAATGTTTCCGCTGGAATCTGAATGTCTTAGTGTAAAAATCCGGCGCCGGAAATCGAATTGAAATCACGTTATCGTGGATAGCCGTAGGCGGTTACCGGGATGGCGATCCATCCACCGCAAATTGCGGCGCGGTGTCGGCTCTGCCGTTTTCCCCATGGCCACGACCCCGGTCCACGCCGTCGGCCCATCACGAGATCGCGACATCGCCGGCGGGGTTTTGTCTGGTTCTTGCGGGATCGGGCCGCCGGGAGGAAGATCGCGCCCGCTCCATAAAAATAAATCGGGAGGTGACCCATGCAAAGCAAAGCCCAGATCGATCAGATTCTGCGTCAGAAGTGCGAGGCCAAGGAAATTCCCGGCGTGGTCGCGATGGCTGCCACCGGCAATGAGGTGATCTATCAAGGCGCGTTCGGCAAACGCGACCTGTCGAAGGACGATCCGATGACGCTGGATAGCGTGTTCTGGATCGCCTCGATGACCAAGGCCATCACCACGGCGGCGGGCATGCAGCTCGTCGAGCAGGGCAAGCTGTCGCTCGATGAACCGATCGGCAAGGTGCTGCCGGATCTCGCGTCGCCCCAGGTGCTCGAAGGTTTCGACGCCAAGGGCGCGCCGAAACTGCGGCCGGCGAAGAGGCCGATCACGCTGCGCCACCTGATGACCCACACCGCCGGTTTCGCCTACGACATGTGGAACGGCGACATGGTGCAATATCTGGAGAAGACCGGCACGCCCGGAATCACCACCTGCCAGAACGCGGCGCTGAAGACGCCGCTGATGACCGACCCCGGCACGCGCTGGGAATACGGCACCAACATCGATTTCGTCGGCAAGGCGGTGGAAGCAGCCTCCGGCAAGCGGCTCGATGCTTACCTGCGCGACCACATCTTCACGCCGCTCGGCATGAACGACACCGCCTTCAAGATCAGCGACGCCATGCGCAAGCGGCTGGTCGGCATGCATGCGCGCGGCGAGGACGGCACGCTGGCGCCGATCCCGTTCGAGCTCGAACAGGCGCCGGAATTTCACATGGGGGGCGGCGGGCTTTACGGCACGGCCGCAGACTACATCAAGTTCACCCAGATGATCCTCAACAAGGGCCGCCGCCACGGCCACCAGTTGCTGAAGCCGGAGACGGTGGCGCTGATGGAGCAGAACAACATCGGCGATCTCACCATGGGCAAGATGACGACGGCGATCGGCTGGGCCAGCAACGACGTCGATCTCTATCCCGACATCGTCAAGAAATGGGGGCTGAGCTACCTGATCAACACGGCTAAGACCGTGGAGGGCCGCAGCGCCGGCAGCCTCGCCTGGGCCGGCCTCGCCAACACCTATTTCTGGATCGATCCGGTGCGCAACGTCGCCGGCGTGATCCTGATGCAGTTGTTGCCGTTCGCCGACAAGAAATGCCTGGAGGCCTTTGCCGGCTTCGAGCGCGGCGTCTATGCCGGCCTCGATGCCGGACAGAAGGCGGCGTAGGCGCTTCATCTTCCGAGGCGGTAGTGCGTTCCCTCCCCGCAAGGGGAGGGAACGCAGGCACCGCGACTACACCTCAACGCATGGAGAGCCCGACTTGACCGAAACCAATGGAAGCTATGTCTGCGGCGTCGCCGACGCGCCGCTGTTGGGCGACACCATCGGGCAGGCGCTGGACCGGGCCGCCCAGCGCTGGGGCGGCCGCGAGGCGCTGGTTTCGCCGAGCCATGACGTCCGCTGGACCTGGAAGGAATTTTCCGAACGCGTCGACGCGCTGGCGGCAGGCCTGCTCGCGCTCGGCCTTGAGCCGGGCGCGCGGATCGGCGTCTGGTCGCTGAACCGGCCGGAATGGACGCTGACGCAATTTGCCGCCGCGAAAGCAGGACTCATTCTCGTCACCATCAACCCGGCGTATCGCCTCAGCGAGCTCGAATTCGCGCTCGCCAAGGTCGGCTGCGCCGCGATCGTCACCGCGACCGCGTTCAAGACCTCCAACTACATGGAGATGCTGAACACGCTGCTGCCGGAACTGGCGACCTCGCAGCCCGGCGAATTGCAGGTGGCGCGGCTGCCGCAATTGCGCGCAGTGATCCAGATCGGCGGGCCGAAATGCCCGGGCACCATCGCATTCGAGGACGTCGCCGGCATGGGCGGCGCGCGGCACCGCGAGCAGCTCGCTTTGCTGGCGAAGACGCTGCAGTTCGACGATCCCGTCAACATCCAGTTCACCAGCGGCACCACCGGCTCGCCGAAGGGTGTCACGCTGACGCATCACAACATCCTCAACAACGGCTATTTCGTCGGCCGCGCAATGCGCTTGACCGAGCAGGACCGCATCTGCATTCCGGTGCCGCTGTATCACTGCTTCGGCATGGTGATGGGCAACCTCGCCGCCGTCACGCTCGGCGCCACCATGGTCTATCCCGGCGAGGGTTTTGACCCGCTGGCGACGCTGCAGGCCGTCGAGCGCGAGAAATGCACCGCGCTGTACGGCGTGCCGACCATGTTCATCGCCGAACTCGATCATCCCGAGTTCGCGCGCTTCGACCTGAAATCGCTGCGCACCGGCATCATGGCCGGCGCGCCCTGCCCGGTCGAGGTGATGAAGCGCGTCAATGCCGAGATGAACATGGGCGAAGTCACGATCGCCTATGGCATGACCGAAACCTCGCCGGTCAGCTTTCAGAGCGCTACCGACGATCCGCTGGAACGGCGCGTGTCGACGGTCGGGCGCATCCATCCGCATGTCGAGGTCAAGGTGGTCGACCTCGAGGGCCATGTGGTACCGCGCGGCGAACGCGGCGAACTCTGCACCCGCGGCTACAGCATCATGCTGGGCTACTGGGACGAAGCCGAAAAGACCGCCGACGTGCTCGACAACGAGGGGTGGATGCACACCGGCGACATCGCCATCATCGACACGCAAGGCTATTGCAACATCGTCGGCCGCATCAAGGACATGGTGATCCGCGGCGGCGAGAACCTCTATCCGCGCGAGATCGAGGAATTCCTCTATCGGCATCCCAAGATCCAGGACGTGCAGATCTTTGGCGTCGCCGACGACCGCTACGGCGAGGAGCTCTGCGCCTGGATCCGGATCCGCGCCGGCGAGACGCTGACATCAGACGAGGTCCGCGCCTTCTGTCAGGGCCAGATCGCCCACAACAAGATTCCCCGTTACGTCGAATTCGTCGACGAATTCCCGATGACCGTCACCGGCAAGATCCAGAAGTTTTTGATGCGCGACGCGGTGGAGTCGCGGCTCGGGCTGAAGGCGGCGAAGACGGCGTGAGGAAAGCTCAAGGCGCTCGTGACGCAAGCAGTCTATGCAAGTCTTTTTCTTTTCAGAACACTCTTGGGTCAAAGGCCCCGCGGCCCAAATATGGCGGCGGCAGGGCACTAATTTCAGCCTACTGTTCGGAGACAGCCTTACATGCTGCATAGGCCTTCCCACAAGTGCGCCAGAGGCTTGGCTGTATTTGGCAAATCATCTCGATATCCCATATTAACCTCTCAGCTGATTTTTTTTCGAGCGACTCGAAAGCAATTTCCGTGAGCCAATCACCGACAAACCTGCACCACGCTCCGAGTTCCTCATGAGAGGCAGCAGCGACCATACAAATTCGGAATATGTCTTGGACGCTGATTGCAACGTCGCTACGTCGTCTCAGAACGCGTGCAAGATTCCGAACTTGATCCGCCAGGTCGGCGCTGCGCGTCACACTCGCGACGGTAGCAAGCCCGGCTAGCAATGCAATGGTTTGATCTTGCGGACTATCGCCTTGCCGCAACTGGTACTTGACACGTTGCAACGCTTTCGTTGTCAACGATACGAGTTCAGGCCCGATTCGAAATACCAATACAGAGTTAACTAGACCGGCGAACGAATTGACTTTCAGAATTTCGGCGGAGAGGTCTGCCTCAACCGCACGCTTGAACTCCTCTGGTATTTCCATCAGAGATTCCACTGCTCCTTCTAATGGACCCGGAAAGCAGTAATATGGAAAGGTCAACAGCTTTTGAATTCCATATGCTCCGTCGCCAAGGACAAGAGCACGGAGTTCGTTCGACCGTATCTTTTGCTCGTTAGCCTTTGCCGCTGCAGAAATGCGTCCCAAAAACTCTGCCTTCAACTGGTTTACGTCGACGGCGTCCGGAAGCCATCTCGGTTCACGTCGAAGATCAACAAGAGTCTGCATATAGAAATTGACCCCGGCGCGCCGGCGCGCGGAATCCGAGAATTCTGCGATCTCAAGCGGAACTTGTGCGAGATGGCACTCGATCAACGAAGCCTGCGCAATTGACGCGAGCCGCCGCCAAAATGGCGGATAGGGTCGCGCAATTTCAGCCAAAGAACACGATCGCTCGTTAACTGCGCCACTTGCTCACAGCCAAGCGCAGAAGCGACAGGTATTACACGTTCATAAAGCGTCTGAGCAGATCTGCGCTGCTCCATTGAATCCGCATCGTCCGCAAGCGGAAAGAGAGACTCAAGCGGGATCTGTTGAAGCACCATAGCTTTCAGCTCGCCTGGGATAACCTTGGCCAGCCGCGCATTCGCCGCGACGTGCAAAAGTACGGGCGCTTGATCGAAGTCGCTGTCATCCAGAAGCTTCGCAAAGTTGAATGCGTCGTCCCAGCAGTCGGCCTCAAAACACTTTTGTATCAGATAGAATTTTCCATCCGGATCAAGACTTGAAATGTCGAGTCCGGCCTGCCGGAACCATGTCAGCGCTACATTAGGTGCCCCGGCGCGACTTATGATGATGAAACTAGCAGATCGACTTGCAGGAGTTCCTATGCCTTGAAGGTCCGACAGCGCTGCCGACTTGTCATTTCGAGACGTCCTAAATGCCTTGGCGATCCTGATTTCATCACAATCGCCCAAGCGAAGGGCGGCGTCGATCGCAACCTCATAAAGGCCATTTTCAGACTCAATTTCGGAAAACCGCCCGCACCAAGCGAGCGCAATCATTTTGACCCTGGTCGACGCGTTCACCAATTCGCCGGAGGTTAGCGCTTCGTAAAGTTGGCGTGCGCCCACAATAAGCCTATATCCAGAAAAAAAACGTCCTTTGCGTAACTCCCAGAGTCGCTTCTCGACCTCAGCATCAATTACTGCGTTTCCGCTCGCTTGGCCAAAAATCCTACACGACGCACCCTTTGCGACAAGCTAGCAACAGCTTGGTCTTGCGGGCCTTTGGTTTGAGCAACTCGCAGAATTTGCTTTGCGACCAGCCCGCCAAAACTGTAGCCGATAAATGAGATTTCACCGGTTCTGAGTCGTGGCTCAGCTTTGAGCAACGCAAGAATGTTTTCCGCTCGATCGACGATGGGCATCGACCAACCGCTCCAAAGAGTACGTGCCGCGGGATACTCAACTGCCCAGATTGACACATGAGGCAGGTCATCATGTAACCAGACTGGCCAAAGCTCCGCCGAGCATCCGGAAGACATCCACGTCCCCGGTCCCCCGCCGAGCCCATGCAGAAACAGCACGTGGTGCTGCGCCTCCTCGTCGGCATACAGTAGTCTGAGCTTTGCCAATTTCCCCCCGAGCGCTGGTCACGGCGACTCAAGCCACACGCCATTCGCGTCTTATCGCTGAGGTCGCTTTGCCTCCCTAAGAACCAAGCACGCATGCTGACTCGTTGGCGGGAAATACCCCAGCTAGTTGCGGAGAGATTATCGCAATATTTTGTTGAGGACTCTCCGGTTCGAGCGGCCCGCTTCCCTATCCCCAAGTTCCCTTACCGCTTGGCTCGCGGCTACCGCGATTTGGGCCGGTATCGGGAACTAGGCGCCGAAGTAATCGCCGTTATATTCTTCGAGTCGCAAAAGTTCTTTATGCTACGTGCCGGTTAGGGACAATGCCTCACACCGGCAGTCCAGCCTGCTGCGCCAATTCCTTCAGCGACGCCTGCGGCCGCGCGCCGATGTGCTGGATGACTTCGGCGGCCGCCAGTGCGCCGAGCCGCCCGGCGTTTTCATGGCCGGCGTTGCGGACCAGGCCGAACAGGAATCCGGCGGCGAACAGGTCGCCGGCGCCGGTGGTGTCGACCAGCTTTTGAATCGGGGACGCCGGCACCGCGACCACGCCGTCCTTTGAAGCCACCACGCAGCCCTTTTCGCTGCGGGTGACGACGCCGAGCTTGGTGTCGGCGCGCAGTTGCTTCAGCGCGGTGTCGAAATCCGAGGTCTGGTACAGCGAATGCAATTCGGCCTCGTTGGCGAACACCAGGTCGACGGTGCCCTTGCGCATCAAATCGAGAAACTCGTCGCGATAGCGATCGACGCAGAACGAATCCGACAAGGTCAACGCCACCTGTCGGCCGGCGCCGTGCGCGATGCCAGCCGCCTTGACGAAGGCATCCTTGGCGCTCTTGGGATCCCAGAGATAACCTTCGAGATAGACGATGTGCGACGCTGCGATCTGCGCCGCGTCGATATCATCGGGCGTCAGCTCCTGCGCCGCGCCGAGATAGGTGTTCATGGTGCGCTCGCCGTCCGGCGTCACCAGGATGTAGGAGCAGCCGGTGGCGGGACCGCCGGAGGCCGCCTGGGTCTCGAACGCGACGCCGGCGGCGCGGATGTCGTGGGTATAAAGGCCGCCGATCTGGTCGGCCTTGACCTTGCCGACATAGGCGGTGCGGGCGCCGAGGCTGGCGATGCCGACAATGGTGTTGGCGGCCGACCCGCCGGACATCTCGGTCGCCGGTCCCATGTCCTTGTAGATGGCGGCGGCGCGCGCCTCGTCGATCAGCGCCATGCCGCCCTTGGTCATGCCGTGGCGGCCGAGAAATCCTTCGTCGGTCTGCACCAGCACGTCGAAAATCGCATTGCCGATCCCGAGAACGTCGTATTTTGCGTCAGTCATCATCCGTCCTGTTTACGGCAATGTGGGCAAGAAAGCCGGGAGAAGGCTGCGGCCTACCAGATCGGCCCCGCGCCAGCAAGCAAAGCTGCTGCTATAGAACCCGGATGATCCGCTCTTTCTTAACGGTATCGACGGGAACGCTGGCCTCGCGGCTGCTTGGGTTCGCGCGCGATTCCATCATCGCGGCGCTGCTCGGCGCCGGTCCGGTCGCGGACGCGTTCCTGGCGGCCTTTCAACTTGTCAACGTCGCCAGACGGCTGTTGACCGAAGGCGGCCTCAACGCGGCGCTGGTGCCGGCCTGGCTGCGCGTCCGCGAATCCGGCGGCGCCGTGGCCGCCGCGGCCTTCGCCGGCCGTGTGCTCGGCACCATCACGGCCGCCTTGATCGCCGCTACCGCGTTGCTCGCGTTGTTGATGCCGTTCGTCCTCACCGTGCTGGCGCCGGGATTCCTCGGCCGCGAGACCTTGCAGCTCGCCGTCGACGATGCCCGCCTGATGCTGCCGTATCTCGCTTTCGCCGGCCCGGTGACCGTGCTGATGGCGTTGCTGAACGCGCAGGGCCGCTTCGCGTTGACGGCGTTCTCGCCGCTGTTGTTCAACATCGCGCTGATATCAGTGATGGCGGTGCTTCTGCTCCGGCAGCAGGATGCCACGAATGCCGCGCAGATCATCGCCGCGACCGTCGGCATCGCCGGCCTGCTGCAGCTGTCGATGCTGGTCCTGCGCCGTGGCAACACCATCGCCATGCCGTTGCGCGTTTCGTTCGATGCGGAAATTCGCAGCTTTCTCGCCAAGGCGATCCCCGGCATGGTCGCCTCCAGCGCGCCGCAGCTGTTGATGATCGCAGGCGTCATCATCGCCTCGACCTCGCCGTCGGCGGTCTCCTGGCTTTATTTTGCCAACCGGCTGATCGAACTGCCGCTCGGCATCGTCGGTGTTGCCATGGGCACGGTGCTGATTCCGGAATTGACGCGCGCGGTGCGCGGCGACGACCGTGCGGCTGTCGCTTACACGGAATCGCGCGGGCTCGAGCTCGCGGTCGGGCTCGCTCTGCCGGCGATGCTCGGCTTGATGGTGCTGAGCGAACCTGTGGTGCGGCTGTTGTTCGAACACGGCGCCTTCACCGCGGCGGATGCCACAGCGACCGCGCAGACGCTGACACGGCTGGCGCTGGCGCTGCCCGCCCATGTGCTGGTCAAGGCGCTGTCGCCGGCGTTCTTCGCGCGCGAGGACACGCTGACGCCGTTGCTGGCGACGCTCAAGGGCGTCGCGCTCGCGCTCGCTTTGGCTGTCCTGCTCGGTCACTTCTTCGGCGTCGGCGGCATCGCTGCCGCCATCGCGCTGGGCGCCTGGAGCACCGCATTGACCTTGATCCGCAGGGGCGCCGAGACGTTCGGATTTTCGATCGATCCCGATGCGCGCCGGAGGCTGCCGCGCATGGTCGCGGCGGCGCTGGCGATGGGTGCTCTGCTGTGGCTGATGGCGAGGTTGGTGCTGCCGCCGGCGGCCGCCGCGCATGGCCTCGCCCAGGCCGCCGTTCTCGCGATCTTGATCGTTGGCGGCATGGCGATTTACGGCCTGTTTCTGCGGCTTTTCGGCATCACCGGCTGGCGCGACGCGGTTAGCGCGCTCCGGCGAACCAGGCCCGGCGACTTGCGCGAATAGGGTTCGCGTGGCAAACGACGCGCCACAGCGGCACACCTTCTGGAAAGCTAACCATGGCCATGGTTGAACGGGTTTTTTCGGGCGTCCAGCCGACGGGCAATCTGCATCTCGGCAATTACCTCGGCGCGATCGTCAATTTCGTCAAACTGCAACAGACTCATAATTGCATCTATTGCGTGGTCGACATGCATGCGATCACGCAAGGCGTGGATGTCTGGGGCGGGCCGGCCGAACTGGCGCGCAATACCCGCGAAGTGACCGCGGCCTTCATTGCCTCCGGCATCGATCCGAAGAAGCACATCGTGTTCAACCAGAGCCAGGTCTCCGGCCATGCCGAGCTGGCGTGGATCTTCAATTGCGTGGCGCGGATGGGCTGGCTCAACCGCATGACGCAGTTCAAGGACAAGGCCGGCAAGGATCGCGAGGCGGCGTCGGTCGGACTTTACGACTATCCGGTGCTGATGGCTGCCGACATTCTGGTCTATCGCGCCACCCATGTGCCGGTCGGCGAGGACCAGAAGCAGCATCTGGAGCTGTCGCGCGACATCGCGCAGAAGTTCAACAACGACTTCGGCGACTCGATCCGCGGCCATGGCTTCAATGACGGACTGTTCTTTCCGCTGCCGGAGCCCGTGATCACCGGACCGGCGACGCGGGTGATGAGCCTGCGCGACGGCACCAAGAAGATGTCGAAGTCGGATGCGTCGGATAATTCGCGGATCAATTTGACCGACGACGCCGACACCATCGCGGCGAAGATCCGCAAGGCGAAGACCGATCCGGAACCGTTGCCGTCGGAAGAAAAGGGACTGGAAGCCCGCCCCGAGGCCGATAACCTCGTCGGCATCTATGCGGCGCTGTCCGGGCGCAGCAAGGCCGACGTGCTCGGGGAATTCGGCGGCGGACAGTTTTCCAGCTTCAAAAACGCGCTGGTGGAACTTTGCGTCGAAAAGCTCGCGCCGATCGCGTCCGAGATGAAACGGCTGGTCGCCGATCCCGGCCATGTCGATTCGATCCTGATCGACGGCGCCGAGCGCGCAGAGGCGATCGCGCAGGAAACCATGAACGCGGCCAAGGACATCGTCGGCTTCATCCGCCGGCGCTAATCCGATCGCAACGCGGCAATTGACGACGACGCGATCGCGAATTCGCGACGCTGCGATCGCAAAGTTGCGACGCGGCGATCGCAAAGTTGCGACGCTGGCTTGTCGAAAGCGGTTGCGCCGTGGCAGCATGCGTCGGTTTGGCGCAGCACCGGGACATGCATGACCACCCAGCGACGAAGCTACGAGGCGGGCCACCAGCCAAAATGTCTTGTTATCGTTGACGACACCGCGGAGTGGGACCGCGCGGTCTACTACGCCAGCCGCTGGGCGATCCGGGTCGGCGGCGGGGTGGTGATGCTGCGCGTCATCGAAATCGAGGACCAGAACCAGCAGTGGCTGGGCGTGGCCGACCTGATGCGCGCCGAGGCCGAGGATGCCGCCAATGAAGCGCTCGACCGCGCCGCCGGCCGCGCCAATGGCATTGCCGCGATCACGCCGGAACGGGTGATTCGCGAGGGCGATCCAACCGAACAGATCCTCGACGTGATCGACAAGGACGTCGACATTACGATGCTGGTGCTGGCGGCCAATCCCGGCGCCGAGGGCCCCGGCCCGCTGGTCACCCAGATGGCCGAGGCGGCCGGTTCCTTTCCGATCCCGGTCACCATTGTATCCGGCAATCTCAGCGACGCGGATATCGACGCGCTTTCGTAATATGCCGCTAGTTTGAGGCGTTTTCCGCGTCCGAACCCGACAAATGCAGGCCTGTGACGGCTGTCCTGCGCCCCTTGACCGTGCGTTGGCCGTCGCCATCTGCTACAGGGACACCACGCGCCGGCCTTGAACCGGCGACGCCGGAGAAAGCCAATGTTCATCCAGACCGAAGCGACCCCCAATCCCGCCACCCTGAAATTCATTCCGGGCCGCGCCGTGCTCGACACCGGCACGATGGAATTCGCCAACCGTGAAGCCGCCGCACGCTCGCCGCTCGCCGAAAGACTGTTCGCCGTGTCAGGCGTCACCAGCGTGTTTTACGGATCCGATTTCGTCACCGTGACCAAGGACGACAGCGACTGGCAGCACCTGAAGCCCGCGATCCTTGGCGCCATCATGGAACACTATATGTCCGGTGCGCCGCTGCTGGCGGACGGCACGGTCGGCAACGACGAAGCGCTCGACCAGGAAGACGAGTTCTACGACGAGGCCGACGCCGAGACGGTCGAGACCATCAAGGACCTGATCGAGACCCGCGTGCGCCCCGCGGTCGCCAATGACGGCGGCGACATCACCTTCCGCGGCTTCAAGGACGGGATCGTCTATCTCAACATGAAGGGTTCCTGCGCCGGCTGCCCGTCATCGACGGCCACCCTGCAGCACGGTATCCAGAACCTGCTGAGGCATTTCGTGCCTGACGTGGTTGAAGTCCGGCCGGTGTGACGACACGCGTCATTCCGGGGCGATGCGTTTGCATCGGACCCGGAATCTCGAGATTCTCAGATGTGCAATTGCACATCATAGTTCGTCGCTTCGCGACGCCCCGGAATGACTCCTGAGCCTACGCGCCCGACCGATGCTGGCGGCTTCGGCGGCAGGGCGCTGCCTGATGCCGCTGATGGATTGGATCTGCCTCTAATAATTAATGAACAATATCAAATACTTATGCCAAAAGAGGTTGCGAGATACCGCTAACCTCCGGAAAAACGGTTGCGCCGGTTCCACGCCGCGTGAAAACGCGATAGGTGAAGGCGATGCTGATCCTCGCCATCGATACCGCGCTTGATGCCTGCGCCGCGGCCGTGCTCGACACCGATGCGAACAGGATTCTCGCGCACGAGTCGCTGCCAATGAAGCGCGGCCATGCTGAAGCCCTGATGCCGCTGATCGCGCGCGTGATGAAAGCCTCCGGTGTGGCATTCGATGCGCTGGATCGCATCGCGGCGACGACCGGTCCCGGCAGCTTTACCGGATTGCGCGTCGGCCTCTCCGCCGCACGCGGCATTGCCCTCGCGGCCAACAAGCCGGTGGTCGGATTGACGACGCTGACGGCCTACGCCGCGCCCGTCGTCAGCGAGAATGGCGAGCATCCGATCATCTCCGCGATCGATGCACGGCACGACCACGTGTATTTCCAGGTGGTGAGCGGCGACGGCGGTTCGCTGATCAAGCCGAAAGTGGCGCCGATATCAGAGGCGCTCGAGGCGTCGCGCTTCGGCGCACCGCATCTGGTCGGCAATGCCGCGCAGATTCTCGCCGACCGCTGGCCGAAGGACGCGCCGCCGCCGTTCCAGGTCGATCTGCTTCCGGCGCCCGACATCGGCTGGGTGGCATGGCTCGGCGCCGCCGTCAGTCCCGAGACCGCGCCGGCCCGCCCCTATTACCTGCGCGCGCCCGACGCCAAGCCGCCAAAGGATCCGCTGCTCAACCCTGCGCCACCGGCATCCTGATGGCAGGCCTGCTTCAATCCTGGTTCGTGAGATGGCGGGGCGGGGGCACCGCGTTGGTCGAACCGGCCGGCGCGCGCGACGCCGCGCGGCTGGCGCAACTGCATGGCGCGTCGTTTCATCGCGGCTGGGGCGAAGGCGAATTCGAAACCATGCTGACCGAGCGCAATACGCTGGTCGATCGGCTGAGACAGGGACGCAACATCATCGGCTTTGCGGTATCGCGCATCGCGGCCGACGAAGCCGAGATATTGTCGATCGCGATCGACGCGAAGGAGCGCGGCCGCGGCCTGTCGCGCAATCTTCTGATGATTCATTTGGGCCATCTCGCCGGCCGCGGCGTGCGCACGATATTTCTCGAAGTCGAGGAAAATAACCAGCCGGCGCGACGACTGTATGAATGGGCCGGATTCGGCGTCGTTGGACGCCGGGAACGCTATTATCAGCAGCCCGGCGGGGAGCAATTGAATGCACTTCTGATGCGGCGCGACTTGTCGTAATATGCCCGCGGTGGCACAACGCCGCGACCTGCTCTCCAAGGCCCGAGATCATGCCCGTCCTTAAATCCCCGCCAGCGCACAAGAATAATACCGGCATCGAGGCGCGTTGCGCCGCCACCGGCATGCGCATGACCGAGCAGCGCCGCGTCATCGCGCGCGTGCTCGCGGATTCCGTCGACCATCCCGACGTCGAGGAACTCTACCGGCGGTGCGCCGCGGTCGACGACAAGATCTCGATCTCGACCGTGTACCGCACCGTCAAGCTGTTCGAAGATGCCGGGATTATCGAGCGGCACGATTTCCGCGAGGGCCGCGCGCGCTACGAGCAGATGCCGGAGAGCCACCACGATCACCTGATCAACCTGCGCGACGGCAAGGTGATCGAATTCACCTCCGAGGAAATCGAGAAACTGCAGGCCGAGATCGCCCGCAAGCTCGGCTACAAGCTGGTCGACCACCGGCTGGAGCTCTATTGCGTCCCGCTCGACGACGACAAAAGCTGAGCGTGTGCCTCGATAGCGTTTTCAAGCGAAGTGGGAACTGGTTCGCGTGAAGAAAACGCGTCAAAATAAAATCTTGAACGCGAACATCGATCTCGTCATTTTCGACTGCGACGGCGTGCTGGTCGACAGCGAAGTGATTTCCTGCCGCGCGCATGCCGAGACCCTGACACGTCACGGCTATCCGATCACACCGGAACAGGTGTTCGACCGTTTCCTCGGGCAGTCGATGCGGAAGGCCACGCTCGAAATTGAAGCCGAAATCGGCCGCCGCCTGCCGGATGATTTCCATACCCAGGTGTACGCCGAGATTTTCCGATTGTTCGCGGCCTCGCTGCAAGCCACACCCCACATCGACGCGGCGCTCGCCGCGATTGCGGTCCCCGTGTGCGTCGCCTCAAGTGGCCCGCCCGAGAAGATCAGCACCAGCCTCAATCACGTCGGACTGTACGACCGGTTCGCGCCCCACATTTTCTCCGCCGTGCAGGTAAGCAACGGCAAGCCGGCCCCGGACCTCTTCCTGTTCGCCGCCGAACAAATGCAGGCGTCCCCCGCCCGATGCCTCGTGATCGAGGACAGCGTGGCTGGCGTTGTTGCGGGCTGTGCTGCCGGGATGACCGTGTTCGGTTTTCATGGCGGCAGCCATTGCCGGCCAGACACCGCCGACGTGCTGCGCGCCGCCGGCGCCGCGGTGATCTTCGACGATATGCGGCAATTGCCCGGGTTGATCGCCAAGATGGGGGCGACGGTCGTCGCGAATTGAGTGTCATTCCGGGGCGATGCGTCAGCATCGAACCTCAGGAGTGCAATTGCACCCCCGGGGAATCTCGAGATTCCGGGTTCGACGCTGGCGCATCGCCCCGGAATGACGGCCTTATCCGCTGGATTTCCGCCCCTTTAGCCTATATTTGACCCCTGACGCCGCATTGGCGCCCTTCCAGCCCATTATCCAGGTTCCATGAAGCCGCCGCGCAAGCTGCATATCAAGTCATATGGCTGCCAGATGAACGTCTACGATGCACAGCGCATGGTGGACACGCTGGCCCCGGAAGGCTTTGTCGAGACCGCGTCGGCTGAGGATGCCGATCTGGTGATCCTCAACACCTGCCATATCCGCGAGAAGGCTTCCGAGAAGGTCTACTCCGAACTCGGGCGGCTGCGGGTCGCCAAGGACGAGGCCGCGCGCCAGGGTCGCGAGATGCGCATTGCGGTGGCCGGCTGCGTCGCGCAGGCCGAAGGCGAGGAGATCATCCGTCGCGCGCCCGCCGTCGACGTCGTGGTCGGCCCGCAGAGCTATCATCATCTGCCGCAGCTATTGGCGCGCGCCGAAAGTCATGGCCGCGCGCTGGAAACCGAATTTCCGGTCGAGGACAAGTTCGGCTTCCTTCCTGCGCCAAAGCCCGCGGCGATCCGCGCCCGCGGCATCTCATCGTTCGTGACCGTGCAGGAAGGCTGCGACAAGTTCTGCACCTTCTGCGTGGTGCCTTATACGCGCGGCGCGGAAGTTTCGCGCCCGGTGACGAAGATCATCGACGACGTAATACGGCTCGCCGACAACGGCGTGCGCGAAATCACGCTGATCGGGCAGAACGTCAACGCCTATCACGGCGAAGGCCCCGACGGGCGAACCTGGCCGCTCGGCCGGCTGTTGCATAAGCTTGCCGAAATCGATGGCATCGTACGCCTGCGCTATTCCACCAGCCATCCCCGCGACGTCGATGATTCGCTGATCGCGGCGCATCGCGATCTCGCAGCCCTGATGCCGTTCGTGCACCTGCCGGTACAATCCGGTTCCGACCGGATCCTGGCCGCCATGAACCGCAAGCATACCGCCGATGATTATCGCCGCGTCATCGACCGTTTTCGCGACGCCCGCCAAGATATTGCGTTTTCATCGGATTTTATCGTGGGCTTCCCCGGCGAAAGCGAAGAAGAATTTGCCGCGACCCTCGCGCTTGTCATGCAAATCGGATACGCTGGCGCTTATTCGTTCAAATATTCGCCACGGCCCGGCACGCCGGCGGCGGACATGCGGGAGACGGTGTCAGCGGCAGAGATGGACGAGCGATTGGTGCGGCTCCAGGAATTGATCGACAGTCAGCAATCGGCCTTCAACCGGGCCATGATTGGCAACACCGTCGATGTGCTGTTCGAGCGCGCGGCGCGCAATCCCGGCCAGATCGTCGGCCGCACCGCTTACCTGCAGCCCGCGCATGTGTTTGCCTCGTCCGACATCATCGGACAGGTGCTGCCGGTGAAGATCGCAAGCCTGGAGCGCTACAGCCTGCTCGGCGAACTCGCCGGCCCTTCCGCGCCGCCGTCATCATCTCCACTTTCGCCAATGGCCGATTCCTTTCAATTAACTCGGGGAGCCTGAACCCTTGCCAAAAAGCGCATCGGATTCACCTTCGCTCGCTCCCAGCCGCAAATTTGACCGCGACATGCAAAACCCGCCCGAAACCCAGGTCGTCATCGACCTCGACGACAATCGCGCCGCTTCCGCCCTGGTCGGTCCCTACGGACAGAATCTCGCGCTGGTCGAACGCCGGCTCGGCGTCGTGGTCGATTCCCGCGGCAACCACATCACCATCGCCGGATCGCGCGACGGCTGCGACGCCGCGCGGCGCGTGCTGGAGACGCTCTACGGGCAGGCCACAAAGGGCCAGGATCTGGCGCAGGGCGACGTCGAAGGCGCCATCCGTGCGGTGATCGCGCAGGGTTCGTTGTTCGAATTCGACGCCAAGACCGCCAAGAGCCAGTTCGAGACCATCAACCTGCGCAAGCGCCCGGTGCGCGCGCGCACCGCCGCGCAGGATTCCTACATCCGCGCGCTGAAGCGCCACGAGCTGGTATTCGGCGTCGGCCCGGCCGGCACCGGCAAGACCTGGCTTGCGGTGGCGCACGCCGCCCAACTGTTCGAACGCAAGGAAGTCGACAAAATCATCCTGTCGCGGCCCGCGGTCGAGGCCGGCGAGCGGCTCGGCTTCCTGCCCGGCGACCTCAGAGAAAAGGTCGATCCCTATCTTCGACCGATCTATGACGCGCTGTACGACCTGATGGATTCACGGATCGTGGAGCGGGCGCTGCAGGCCGGCGAAATCGAGATCGCGCCGCTCGCCTTCATGCGCGGCCGCACGCTGACCAATGCCGCCATCATCCTCGACGAGGCGCAGAACACCACGTCGATGCAGATGAAGATGTTTTTGACCCGGCTCGGCGAGAACAGCCGCATGATCATCACCGGCGATCCCTCGCAGGTCGACCTGCCGCCCGGCCAGACCTCGGGATTGGCCGAGGCCGCCAGATTGCTCGACGGCGTCGAGGGCATCTCGCAGGTGAAATTCACGGCCGAGGACGTCATCCGCCATGAACTGGTGGCGCGAATTGTCGCCGCCTACGAGGGATTGCCGCAAAAGCCGGCAACCGGCCGATCTTGATCGAACCATCTTCGCTCCCGGACCTGCCTCAGGTGGTTCCGGGCCGCACCTTGAACGCTGGAATGCAAAACCCAACTACGCAATTGTCTGGAACGCTCGTGTCGTCCGCCCTTCCGCTCACTGAAGTTCTCGTCGTCGCCGATTGCTGGCAGACCGAGCCCGACGCCGAGGCGGTGATCCATCGCGCCATCGAGGCCGCGGCCGAATTCGCCGACGCCGATGTCGGCGAGGCCGAGCTCGCAGTCATGCTGACCGACGATTCCGGGATTCGCACGCTCAACAGTAACTGGCGCGGCATCGACAAGCCCACCAACGTGCTGTCGTTTCCGGCGCTGCAGGCCCCCGCCGGCGCGCCTTCCGACGCGCCGCGCATGCTCGGCGATATCGCCATCGCCTTTGAGACCACGCGCAAGGAGGCCGACGAGGAACAGAAGCCGTTCGATCATCACCTCAGCCATCTAGCGGTTCACGGCTTCCTGCACCTGATCGGATACGATCACGAGAATGACGACGACGCCGAAGCGATGGAAAGTCTCGAACGTGAAATCCTCGCACAACTCGGCATTCCCGATCCTTATGCGGACCGGGAACGGATGAACTGACATGCCGGACTCCGACCCCACGCACGACAATACGCGCAACTTGCGCAATCTGCCGGCCGTGGTGCAGGAAGGCGAAGTGCTGCGGCCGGCCGCCGACAACTGGCTGCTGCGCGCGATCCGCACTCTGTTCGGCTGGAAGCCGGGATCGGTCCGCGACGACCTGCAGGTCGTGCTCGACACCTCGACCCCGGACGATGTCGGCTTTTCCGCCATCGAGCGCACCATGCTGCGCAATATCCTCGGCCTGCACGAGCGGCGGATCGCCGACGTGATGATCCATCGCGCCGACATCGTCGCCGTTAAGCGCGACATCCCGCTCGGCGAGTTGATGAGCCTGTTCGAGAGCGCGGCGCATTCGCGCCTGGTGGTCTACAATGAAACCCTCGACGATCCCGAAGGCATCGTTCACATCCGCGATCTCCTGGCGTTCATGACCGCGAAGGCGCGCTTCGGCGTCGCCAGCAAGGCCAAGCGAAAGAAGCCGCTTCCGGCCGGCCTTGACCTGCGCGCGGTCGATCTCGCGCTGCCGCTCAGCGAGGCCAACATCATCCGCAAGCTGCTCTATGTGCCGCCGTCGATGCGGGCGATCGACCTGTTGGCGCAGATGCAGGCCTCGCGCATCCATCTCGCTCTGGTGGTCGACGAATATGGCGGCACCGACGGACTGGTGTCGATCGAGGACATCGTCGAACAGATCGTCGGCGAAATCGACGACGAACATGACAGCGACGAACCGCCGGACATCGTACGGAGGGAGGATGGCTCCTTCATCGCCGATGCCCGCGCCAGCCTCGAGGACGCCCGCAAGGTGATCGGCGAGGATTTCGTCACCGGCGAGGCCAGCGACGAAGTCGCGACGCTGGGCGGCTATCTGGTGTCGCAGGTCGGCCGCTTGCCGGTACGCGGCGAGGTCATCTCGGGCCCGGGCAATTTCGAGATCGAGGTGCTCGACGCCGATCCGCGGCGGGTCAAGCGGCTGCGCATTGCCGTGCGCAAGGAGCGTCCCGCCGCCCGCACCCCGCGCGAAAGTCGCCGCCGCGAGCACGCCCCCGACGCCAATACGCCGCAGGCCCATGACGCGCCGCAGGCCCATGACAACGCGCCGCAGGCAAACGACAATGCGCCGCCGACAAATGAAAGTACGCCGCCGGCGCCCGGCGATGGAGCCGGCTCGCAGTGATCTCGACCAGCAAACTCCGCATCGCCGGGCTTGCGATCATCCTCGCCTGGGGATGGAAACGCGCAGGCCTCGCACTGTTCGCCGGCGCGCTGTCGGCGCTGGCGATGGCGCCGTTCAATGCATGGCCGGTGCTGTTCGTGAGCTTTCCGATCGCGGTCTGGCTGATCGACGGCGCCGCGGCCGGAAAATGGCGCGGCGTGCCGGCGGCCGCGATGTCGGGCTTCTGGTTCGGGCTCGGCTATTTCGTGCCCGGCCTGTACTGGATCGGCAACGCCTTCCTGGTCGATGCCTCGACCTTCGCCTGGCTGATCCCGTTCGCGGCGCTCGGCCTGCCGGCCTATCTGGCGCTGTTCACCGCGCTGGGTTTTGCGCTGGCGCGGCTGCTGTGGACCCGTGACGCCGCACGGCTGCTGGCGCTCGCGATCGGCCTCACGATCAGCGAATGGCTGCGCGGCCATCTGCTGAGCGGATTTCCGTGGAACGCGTTCGGCTACGCGCTGTCGGAGCCGCTGGCGCTGGCGCAGACCGCGTCGCTGATCGGGCTGTGGGGGATGACGTTCCTGACGGTGGCGATCTTCGCCAGCCCGGCGGTGCTGATCGACGGCCGTTCGCGCGGCCGAAAGCCCTGGATCGCGCCGGTGGCGGCACTGCTGCTGCTCGCCGCCATGGGCGTCTACGGCACCGTCCGGCTGTCGCTGCAGCCGACGGTGCTCACCAAGGTCAAGCTGCGCATCATGCAGCCCAACCTGCAGCAGGACGTCAAGTTCAACTACTCCGCCAAAGCCGCCGTGATGCAGAAATATCTGACGCTGTCCGACCGCGCCTCCGGGCCGCATTCGACCGGTGTCAGCGACGCCAATATCCTGATCTGGCCGGAGTCCGCCTTCCCGTTTTTCCTGACGCGCGAGGCGGATGCGATGGCTGAGATCGCCGACCTGCTGCCGAAGGGCACCGTGCTGATCACCGGCTCGGTGCGCGCGCCCGACGGGCCGCCCGGCGCCCGGGTCACGCGGGCCTACAACTCGATATATGTCATCGACCATGACGGCAGCGTGCTGTCGGTCTACGACAAACTGCATCTGGTGCCGTTCGGCGAATATCTGCCGTTCCAGGACTGGATGGAAAAACTCGGCTTCGTGCAGCTCACCAAAGTGCAGGGTGGATTCATTCCGGGCACCCGCCGCCGCGCGATGGAGATACCGAATGCGCCGCGCGCGCTACCGCTGATCTGCTATGAAGTGGCATTTCCCGGCAGTGTCGCAACCCGCGACGATCGTCCCGGCTGGATCGTCAACCTGACCAACGACGGCTGGTTCGGAATTTCGACCGGTCCCTATCAGCATCTGCAGCAGGCCCGCCTGCGTGCCATCGAAGAAGGGCTGCCGTTGGTTCGAGCAGCGAACACCGGCATTTCCGCCGTCATCGATCCCTCGGGGCGAATCGTCGCACGCCTTGGTCTCGGTATCGAAGGCGTGCTGGATGCCGGCCTGCCGACCGCGCTGCCGCCGACGGTTTATGCGCAACTTGGAGATATTCCGGCAGCCGTCATCGGCGCCATTGCGCTACTGTTGGTGATTCGCCGCCGCGTCGCTAAGCGAACCGCCTGAAAAACTGTCGATTGTCTACTGTTGCCGGTTTGCCGCAACGAGTCAGCATGCGCGATTCCACCAGTTGACAGAGCGGCTACGCCGTTCGCATTCTGCGTTCCGCAAACAAGAACAACAACCAGTCAGCTCATTGCTCGCCTTGCACGCAATTCTACCCAATCCTCCGAGCAGGATTTGACGGTACCGGCGCCTGAGGCATACTCCGTTCCGTCTTGCCTCACCCCCGGCGCGCCATCCCGAGGAGTGTTGAGATGTCCACCAAAGCGCCCAACCCTGTTGACAAATATGTCGGCAGCCGCGTCCGCATGCGCCGTATCATGCTGGGCATGAGCCAGGAAAAACTGGGCGACGCTTTGGGGCTCACCTTCCAGCAGGTTCAGAAATACGAAAAGGGCACCAACCGCGTCGGCGCCAGCCGCCTGCAGCAGATCTCCGAAATCCTGCAGGTTCCGGTATCGTTTCTGTTCGACGGCGGGCCGAGCGGTGCGGTGAATACCGACGGTTTCAGCGAAGGCTCCTCGCCGGCCTATGTTTCCGATTTTCTCGCCACTTCCGAAGGTTTGGCGCTGACGCGTGCGTTCACGCGCATCACCGACGCCAAGATGCGCCGCTCCATCGTCGATCTGGTCGAGCAGATCGCAACGCGCGAAGGCCCCGACAAGCGCTGAATGCGAACCGGCATTCGTACGGAACGATTGACGCGCCCACCGGCGTGAGCGCATGACATCGGGCGAATTCGCCCGATAACCACGATGCGCCGATGACAGACAGCAATCCCTTCGATTCCAGAACCATCCTCGACGGCATCCGCCGCTGGGTCGAGATCGAGACCCCGACCGAAGCGCCCGCGCAGGTCAACAAGCTCGCCGACCTCGTCACGTCAGGCTATCGCGACCTGCCGGCGACCGTCGAGCGGATCGCAGGCCACTCCGGATGCGGCGACCACCTCGTCGCGCGTTCGTCATGGGGACAGGACGCACCGGGAATCCTGGTGCTGAGCCATCTCGATACGGTTCATCCGATGGGCTTCATCGAGCGGCTGCCGTTTAGAATCGAGGGCGACAGCGCGTTCGGCCCCGGCATCTACGACATGAAGGGCGGCGCCTATCTCGCCTATCACGCATTCCGGCAGATTTGCGCCGAGGATGCCCGCTCGCCGCTCGGCGTCACCCAGCTCTTCGTCTCCGACGAAGAGATCGGCAGCCCGACATCGCGGGCGCTGATCGAACAAGAGGGCCGCAAGGCAAAGTACGTTCTCGTCACCGAGCCGGCGCGCGACGGCGGCAAGATCGTCACCGGACGCAAGGGCGTCGCGCGCTTTGAGGTATTCATCAAGGGCGTGCCTTCGCATGCCGGCACCCGGCCCGAGGACGGCCGCAGCGCGATCCGCGAGCTCGGCAACATCATCCAGACGCTGGAAGCGATGAACGACCTCAAGCGCGGCGTGTCAGTCAATGTCGGCGTCGTCCGCGGCGGCACCAAGCCGAACGTGATTGCCGAAGAGGCCTATGCCGAGGTCGACATGCGCGTGCCGACGTCAGCCGATTCCGACGAACTGGTGCCGAAGATCCTCAACCTGAAATCACGCACCGAGGGCGTCAGCGTCAGGGTGGTCGGCGAACTCAATCGTCCGCCCTACGAGAAGGGCAACGCCGGCGCCGCACTGTATGAGCACGCCAAAACGCTGGCGGCCGAAATCGGCTTCGATCTGGTGGACACCGCGACCGGTGGCGGCTCCGACGGCAATTTCACCGCGCCGCATACCGCGACGCTCGATGGGCTCGGCGTCGACGGCCAGGGCGCGCATACCCATTACGAACAGATGTACATCTCGTCGATCGAGCCGCGCGCGCGCCTGCTGCACCGGCTGTACCAGACGCTGCGATGATCGTCTCCAATAGCGCGCCCGACGATCAGGACACGCCGGACGACGGCGCGTCGGCACACGCGCGCGGGTCGTTCTTCGGCCGCCGCAAGGGTCACAAGCTCCGCAATCACCAGGCCGACCTGATCGACAACCTGCTGCCGCATCTGGCGCTCGATATCGGCGGCGGCCCTGCGCCTTCCAGTCTCGCCGAACTGTTCGAGGGTGAGATCAACGATGTCAGGCTCGAAATCGGATTCGGCGGCGGTGAACATCTGATCGCCGAAGCGCAAGCCTTTCCGCATGTCGGGTTCATCGGTTGCGAGCCGTATGTGAACGGCATGGCGAAGATCCTGACCCAGATCGAAGCCCTCAACATCGGCAACATCCGCCTCTACGCCGGCGACGCCGCGGAATTGCTGGCCTGGGCGCCGCCGCAATCGATGGCGCGGATCGATCTGATCCATCCCGATCCCTGGCCGAAGCGGCGGCATTGGAAGCGCCGCTTCGTGCAGGACGCAACGGTGGCCGCGATGGCGCGCATCATCAAGGCAGGCGGCGAGTTCCGTTTCGTCAGCGACATCGACGATTACTGCGCCTGGACGCTGGCGCATCTGCTCCGCTCGCCCGATTTTCTCTGGACCGCGGAGCGCGCGATCGACTGGCGTCAGCCGTGGGATGGCTACACCATGACCCGCTACGGCCGCAAAGCCGAACGCGAGGGCCGCGTGGCGGCGTATCTGCGGTTTCGGCGGGTGGGGTAGCTGTCATTCCGGGATGGTCCGAAGGACCAGACCCGGAATCTCGAGATTCCGGGTCTGGTGCTCGCGCACCATCCCGGAATGACGGGGAGCTTCACCCCTTCACCACCTCACCCATCCGCGCTTTTCTCGCGTCGGTCGCTTCCCACACCATGCGCTTGCCGCGCTCGCGGCCGAGCAGTTCGATCGGATCGTGGTTGTCGATGTGGCCGAACTGTCCCTTGTAGACGCTGTAGCCGCACAGCTCCTGCAGCCGCCGCGGAAATCGCTTCGCGGTGTCCTGGGGAATGCCGAGCTGCAGGTTTTCCTGCTGCCGCATCCAGCCCCAGCAATAGGCGCAGGAGAACGCGAACCGCCGCGCATCGGAGGTATTGGCGCCGCCGCCATGCCAGAGCGCGCTGTCGAACAGCATCACGCTTCCGGCCGGCATGGTCGCGGTGACGGCGTCATAATCCTTGCCGTATTCCGGCGAGGACGCGAACTTGTGGCTGCCCGGCAGAATTCGCGTCGCGCCGTTGTCGTCCCTGAAATCCGACAGTGCCCAGATCGCATTGATGGTGATCGGAATGTGCGGACGCGGCAGCGGGATCAACTGGGTGTCTTCGTGGATCGGCTGTGCTTCCTGCCCCGGGGCCAGCACCAGCGAGCAGAACGAGGACAGCAGACATTCCCTGTCGAGCACGCGCTCGACCACCGGCAATACATTTTCGTGCAGCGGCACTTCCCAGAACAGATCGTCGTAGGTGAGAAGATTGTTGATGCGCACGGTCTTGAAACCCTCGAACGAGGTTTTCGCAGGACCAAGATGATGGTCGCGTTCGATGCGCTCCAGCGCCTGTTTCAAGCCTTCGACCAGTTCGCGGCTCGCCGCCTGCTCGATGACGGTGAAGCCGTCGTCGCGGATCCGATCGGCATGGGCCTGAACCTGAACGTCCGTCAGCATTTTTTTCGCTCCCGATTTATCTCGGCGCTGTGCCGCGCCTTCGGCGCCGAACATAGCGCGGTCATTATTGGTTTGGGAGGTATTTTAGCGAGTGCGTCATTGCGAGCGAAGCGAAGCAATCCATACTTCGCTTGAGGCCTCATGGATTGCTTCGCTTCGCTCGCAATGACAGAAGAAATACGTCAGGCCGGCGGACGGGTCTTCCAGAAACCGACGACTCGCTCGGCGGTCGAAGGCATCAGGCGCGCGAAATTGACGCGCGCGCTTTCGATATCCGACGGCGACGCCACCCGGTTCGGGCCGAGCCGGAGCAGGATCAGGGCACGCACGGTCGCCCATTCCAGGTTGACCGCCTTGCCGGCGATCAGGATCGGATCGTAGCGGTCGCCGGTAATCAGGCGATCCAGTGTCGCAATCTTGACGCCGGTCATCGCCGACAGCGCTGCGATCGATTCCTCGTATTTGTAGGATTTGGCAAAACCGAGCAGCGCGCTCTCGTTCAGTTCGCCGGCCTTATGCAGCGCGAGGACGGTGCGCTGGGCCGGCGCGAAGTCGCGGCTGCTCTCGACCCGCTCCATCACACCGGATATCTCGTTCATCGCCCGCTTGATCGCCATTTGCCGGGCCGGCTTGACCACCTCGAACAAGCGGCGGCGGACCACGTCGATCGATCCGGACAGCAAATCCTTCAACTGCTCGGCCGAGAGGTCATCGCGCTGGCCGACCTTGAGCGTTAGCACACCGTCCTGGCTGGCGCGTTTGAGCAACGCCGAATAGCCGCCCGGCGAGAAGGCCGCGCCGGCATTGCCGGCCGCGCCCCTGACGACGTCGCGGTCGCCACGGCGAACCATCACGTCGGTGAGATCGGACGAGAGCGCCGGCCGCTCCGTCATCGCCAGCAAGTGCCCCTGGCTTTTTGCCATGGCAATCTCGATCAGCATCCGGTCGTCGATCATGGCAGATCGCCGCAGCAGCGGCCCCGCGATCGCAATTTCATCCTCATGCGCGAGTTGGCCGACCAATCCGCGTGGCGCGTTGACCAGCAACGACAGCCGCTCGGCCAGATCGGCGCGCGCGGCAAGTTCGGCATGCGGAACGAGGCTGGTCAGCACGCCGTCGAACAGATCGACGTGATCGGCGCGGAAACTCGCCGCGCCCTGCAGGAATAATTCGCTGACCCGCCGCGCGGCATCAGCGCGACGTTTCGGGTCGCCACGCCTGACAATGTCGTCAAGTTCCGGGATCAGCGTTGCGGCGGTGGTCATCAACCCATCCAAACCGGCCGAATTGGCTGGTTTTCGGGCAATCTAGGCATCGCAGGTGAATGAAGGGTTAGGTTTTGGGGTCCCCCGGGAGAGCCCGCAAAATCGCCCGCTGATGGCGCGCAGGCCTTGCCGGATTGCGGGAAAACCGCTATATCCACCGCAACTTATTGTTCTCATACGATCGCGTATCGAGAGTGGGCCCCTCCGGACCCGCTCTTTTTTATTACCTGAACGATCGCCGGCCCCGAATGGGCGACAGGCCAAGTTCAGGGAACCGGCCGGGCGCGGTTGAACTCGGCTTAAACCCTTGTAAATAAGACGCTTTTGACCCTGGACATGATCGATCCGACTGCTAACCCCGTGGATATCGAGCTCTTGGCCGAGCCCCGTCTCGTCGTCGAGCCGGGCGTGGCTGCGCGGGTATCGGCGGTTGCCGGACCCGTCTTGCAAGGGCTGGGCTACCGGCTGGTCCGGATCAAGATATCCGCCGAGGCCGGCTGCACGGTCCAGATCATGGCCGAGCGGCCCGACGGCACCATGCAGATCGAGGATTGCGAAGCGATCTCGCGGGCGCTGTCGCCGGTGCTCGATATCGCGGACCCCATCGAGCGGGCCTACCGGCTGGAGATTTCGTCGCCGGGCATCGACCGCCCGCTGGTGCGCCGGTCCGATTTCGAGCGTTATGCCGGTCATCTCGTCAAGATCGAGATGGCGGTCGCCCATCAGGGCCGCAAGCGTTTCCGTGGACACTTGGCCGGCGTCGAGGGCGACGCGGTGCGGATACATCGCGATGACGTACGCGCGGACGAAGATGCCGACGTGCTGCTGGTGATGGAAGACATCTCCGATGCACGGCTGGTCCTGACCGACGAACTGATCGCGGAATCGATGCGGCGCGGCAAGCAGGCCGAGCGCGAACTCAAGCAGAATCTCGGGCTTGCGCCGCCGCCTCCACCGCACGCCAAGAAAAGTGATCCAGCCAAGAGCAACAAACCGAAGCCGAAAGCGATCAAGAAGCCGCTACCGAAGAATACCAAGAAACACCGCCTCGCCGCGCAAGGATTGCCCGGGGGCGAATTCGATCCTACTGAAGGAGACTAGGCCATGGCAGTCAGTGCCAACAAACTCGAACTGCTGCAGATTGCGGATGCGGTCGCCCGCGAAAAATCGATCGATCGCTCGATCGTGATCGCCGCGATGGAAGACGCCATCGCCAAGGCGGCCCGTGCCCGCTACGGCAGCGAGACCGACGTTCACGCCGAGATCGACGCCAAGAAGGGCGAGCTGCGGCTGTCGCGCCACATGCTGGTGGTCGAACTGGTCGAGAACTCGTCGAACCAGATCTCGCTGGCGGACGCGCAGCGCGCCAATCCCGGCGCCCAGGTCGGCGACACCATCGCCGACACCCTGCCGCCGCTGGAATATGGCCGCATCGCCGCGCAGTCGGCCAAGCAGGTGATCGTGCAGAAGGTGCGCGAGGCCGAACGCGACCGGCAATATCAGGAATTCAAGGACCGCATCGGCGACATCGTCAACGGCGTCGTCAAGCGCGTCGAATATGGCAGCGTGATCGTCGATCTCGGCCGCGGTGAAGCCATCGTGCGCCGCGACGAAATGCTGCCGCGCGAAGTGTTCCGCAACGGCGACCGCGTTCGCGCCTACATCTTCGACGTCCGGCGCGAAACCCGCGGACCGCAGATTTTCCTCTCCCGCACCCATCCGCAGTTCATGGCAAAACTGTTCGCGCAGGAAGTGCCGGAAATTTATGACGGCATCGTCGAGATCAAGGCGGTGGCCCGCGATCCCGGCTCGCGCGCGAAAATCGGGGTGATTTCCCGGGATTCCTCGGTCGATCCGGTCGGCGCCTGCGTCGGTATGCGCGGTTCGCGCGTGCAGGCAGTGGTCAATGAACTGCAGGGCGAGAAGATCGACATCATTCCGTGGTCGCCCGACATCGCGACTTTTGTCGTCAACGCGCTGGCGCCTGCCGAAGTCGCCAAGGTCGTGATCGACGAAGAACGCGAGCGGATCGAGGTCGTGGTGCCCGACACCAACAACCAGCTTTCGCTGGCGATCGGCCGTCGCGGCCAGAACGTGCGGCTGGCCTCGCAGCTGACCGGCTGGGACATCGACATCCTCACCGAGCAGGAAGAATCCGAGCGCCGCCAGGCCGATTTCGAGAACTCCACGCGGGTGTTCATGGAAGCGCTGAACGTCGACGAAGTGGTCGGCCAGCTGCTGGCCTCGGAAGGCTTCACCTCGGTGGAGGAACTCGCGCTGGTCGACGCCAAGGAACTGGCCGGCATCGAGGGTTTCGACGACGAAACTGCCAACGAGCTGCAGAGCCGGGCAAAAGAATATCTGGAACAGCTCGAGACGGAGCTGGAAAACAAACGTAAGGAACTCGGTGTGGATGACGCTTTGAAGACAGTGCCCGGCGTAACCTCGAAAATGCTGGTGAAATTCGGCGAGAACGACATCAAGTCGGTCGAGGATCTGGCGGGCTGCGCCACCGACGATCTGGTCGGCTGGACCGAGCGCAAGGAAGGCGGCGAGCCGACCAAGCACCCCGGCATTCTCGATGCCAACGAGATCTCGCGCGACGATGCCGAGCGCATGATCATGCAGGCGCGCGTCATTGCCGGCTGGATCACCGAGGCCGACCTCGCCAAGCAGGCCGAGACGGCCGAAGCCGCTGAAGACGAAACGGCGTAGGGCGGGTGTTCCGCAACGCCATATACCGTTGCTGCGCACAGCCCGTGCGCAGATGACTGGAGTGACCAGACAGGCATGCTCGCTTTGGCTGACCCCGATCTCGACAATGGGCCGCGGACCGACAGGTCCGCGACCATGCGGATGTGCGCGGTCAGCCGCGAGGTACGCCCGATCGACGAGCTGATCCGGTTCGTCGTCTCGCCCGCGGGCGACGTGATCCCCGACCTCAAGCGCAAACTGCCCGGCCGCGGCCTGTGGGTCTCGGCGTCGCGCCGGACCGTTGCGGAAGCGGTGCGGCGTAACCAATTTAGCAAGGGGTTCAAGCGCCAGGTCCGGGCGGCGCCGACCCTCCCCGCCGATACCGAGGCGTTGCTGGTCCGCAGCTGCACCGATGCGCTGGCCATGGCCGCCAAGGCCGGTCAGGTGGTTTCCGGCTTCAGCAAGGTCGAGGGCGCGCTCCAGCATGGGCAAGCCGCGGCCCTGGTCCACGCTTCCGACGGCGCCGCCGACGGAATCCGCAAATTGGACGCGATCGCCGGGCAGAGAGGCGGAAATTCCGGTGAATCGCCGGTTTTCCCGATCGTTACTGTTTTAGCGTCCGAACAATTGGATTTGGCACTGGGGCGGTCAAATGTGATACATGCTGCCCTGCTCGCGGGCCCGGCGAGCAAGACGTTCCTGTCGCGCTGCCAAATCCTGGTCCGATACCGGATGGCCGATGACGACAAGACCGCCAATGCGGCCAGAAATTCTGACTAACGAAGACAGCTTCAAAGACTGTGCGGATACGCACAACGCAACAAGATTAGGACTGCTGAATGGTTGATACCAAAACGCCTGGCGACAAGACTTTGAGTGTCAGCAAAACCTTGACGCTCAAGCCGCGTGTCGAGACCGGCACCGTCCGCCAGAGCTTCAGCCACGGCCGGACCAAGCAGGTCGTGGTCGAAAAGCGCGGCAAGCGCCGCGTCGGCGGCGACGCGCCGGCGACCGAAACCCATGCGCCCGAGCCGGTCGCGGCCGCTCCGAAGCCCATGCCCGCCAAGGCCCCGCTCTCCCGCCCCGCGGCACCGGCCGCGCCGCGCGGCGGTTCCGGCGTCGTGCTGCGCACCCTGACGGAAGACGAGCGTTCGGCGCGCGCCAGCGCGCTGGCCGACGCCAAGCTACGTGAAATCGAAGAGCGGCGGATTGCCGAGGAAGAGGCCAAGCGCCGCAGCAGCAAGGAAGGCATCGAGCAGGCCGAGCGCGAAGCCGCCGAAGCCCGCCGCAAGGCCGAGGAAGAGCGGCACCGGCTGGAAGAGGAAGCCAAGCGCAAGGCGGAAATCGAGGCCAAGAAGCGATTCGGCGAGGCCGAAGCCAAAACGGCCGCGGCCGCCGCTCCGGCGACCGCCCGTCCCGGCGCGCCCCGCCCGGCCGGCGCCCGGCCGGCCACGACCGCGGCAACGCCGCCGGCGCGCGCCCCCGGCGTCGCAGCCGACGCCTCCGACGAGGATGAAGGTCCGCGCCAGATCCGTCGCGGCCCCGGCGGCGCCATGCGCCCCGCGGTCCCGCCGAAGACGACCCACAAGCCCGGACCGCAGAAGGACCGCGGCCGCCTGACGCTGGTCACCGCGCTCACTGCCGACGACGTGCGCGAGCGTTCGATCGCCTCGTTCCGTCGCCGCACCCAGCGCCTGAAGGGACACGCCGCCAACGAGCCGAAAGAAAAGCTCATTCGCGAAGTGACGATCCCGGAAGCCATCACGATCCAGGAACTCGCCAACCGCATGACCGAGCGCGCGGTCGACGTCATCCGCCTGCTGATGAAGCAGGGCGCGATGCACAAGATCACCGACGTGATCGATGCCGACACCGCGCAACTGATCGCCGAGGAAATGGGCCACAGCGTCAAGCGCGTCGCCGCCTCCGACGTCGAAGAGGGCCTGTTCGACATCGTCGAAGATGCCAGCGATACCGAGCCGCGTTCGCCTGTGGTTACCGTGATGGGCCATGTCGACCACGGCAAGACCTCGTTGCTCGACGCGCTGCGCCACGCCAACGTGGTCTCCGGCGAAGCCGGCGGCATCACCCAGCATATCGGCGCCTATCAGGTGACCTCGCCGGAAAGCGGCAAGAAGATCACCTTCATCGATACGCCCGGCCACGCCGCGTTCACCGCGATGCGTGCGCGCGGCGCCAAGGTCACCGATATCGTGATCCTGGTGGTGGCGGCCGATGACGGCGTCATGCCGCAGACGATCGAGGCGATCAACCACGCCAAGGCGGCGAAGGTTCCGATGATCGTGGCGATCAACAAGATCGACAAGCCCGACGCCAAGCCGGAGCGCGTACGCACCGAACTGCTGCAACATGAAGTGCAGGTCGAATCGTTCGGCGGCGACGTCGTCGACGTCGAGGTGTCCGCCAAGAACAAGACCAATCTCGACAAGCTGCTCGAGATGATTGCGTTGCAGGCCGAACTGCTCGACCTCAAGACCAATTCGGAACGTCCCGCCGAAGGCACCGTGATCGAAGCCAAGCTCGATCGCGGCCGCGGTCCGGTCGCGACCGTGCTGGTCCAGCGCGGCACACTGAAGGTCGGCGACATCATCGTCGCCGGCGCCGAAATGGGCCGCGTCCGCGCGCTGATTTCCGACCAGGGCGAGAACCTCACCGCGGCCGGACCGTCGGTCCCGGTCGAAGTGCTCGGCTTCAACGGCCCGCCGGAAGCCGGCGATCGCCTGGCGGTGGTCGAGAACGAAGCCCGCGCCCGTCAGGTCACGAGTTATCGCGCCCACCAGAAGCGCGAAAACGCCGCCGCCTCGATTTCCGGCATGCGCGGCTCGCTCGAACAGATGATGTCGCAGCTCAAGACCGCGGGCCGCAAGGAATTCCCGCTGATCGTCAAGGCCGACGTGCAGGGTTCGCTCGAAGCAATTTTGGGATCGCTGGAGAAGCTCGGCACCGACGAAGTCGCCGCGCGCATCCTGCATGCCGGCGTCGGCGGCATCTCCGAGTCCGACGTCACGCTGGCGGAAGGTTTCAACGCCGCGATCATCGGCTTCTCGGTTCGAGCCAACAAGGAAGCCGCGGCCGCCGCCAAGCGCAACGGCATCGAGATCCGCTACTACAACATCATCTACGATCTCGTCGACGACATCAAAAAGGCGATGTCGGGCCTGCTCGCGCCGACGCTGCGCGAAACCATGCTCGGCAATGCCCAGATCCTGGAAGTGTTCAACATTTCCAAGGTCGGCAAGGTCGCCGGCTGCCGCGTCACCGACGGCACCGTGGAACGCGGCGCCAATGTGCGCCTGATCCGCGACAACGTCGTCGTGCACGAAGGCAAGCTCTCGACGCTGAAGCGCTTCAAGGACGAAGTGAAGGAAGTGCAGTCCGGCCAGGAATGCGGCATGGCGTTCGAGAATTACGGCGACATGCGTCCCGGCGACGTTATCGAGTGCTATCGCGTGGAAACCATCCAGCGCAGTCTGTAAGTCCAAATCTTACGGGCGCTGGATATTTCGAACTAAACCGTCATGCCCCGCGAAAGCGGGGCATCCAGTAGTCACCGCAATTAATTTGAGCCCGGAATGCTGGATCACTCGCTTTGGCGGGTGATGACGACAATTGGGATTTTGACAATGCCCCGTCACCACAACAAGAGTTCCGCCCCCGGCGGCTCGCAACGGCAATTGCGCGTCGGCGAGACCGTACGCCATGCGGTCGCCGATATTCTGTCGCAGGGTAACGTCCACGACCCCGATCTCGAAGGCCACATTATTACGGTTCCCGAGGTACGAATGTCGCCCGACCTGAAACTCGCCACCGTTTACGTGATGCCGCTCGGCGGCCGCGACACCGACGTGGTGCTGGCCGCGCTCGAACGCAACAAGAAGTTCCTGCGCGGCGAGATCGCGCACCGCGTTAACCTGAAATTTGCCCCTGATCTTCGCTTCCGCACCGACGAACGATTCGACGAAGCGGAACGTATCGAGAAATTACTGCGAACACCTGCGGTGCAAAGAGACCTCGCACCCGATTCGGACGACGAATGATGATTGTGACGACCGCCGACAGCGTGATCGGTTCGGAAAACGCCGAATCGCATGACGTCTCCAAAAATATTTTTACCGATCCATCGCGCGGCGACGAGGCGCGCCGCGGCAACAACGATCCGCGCCAGGATTCCCGTCAAGGCAAGCAGCCGCGCCAGAACAACCAGCCGCGGCGCGACAAGCGCGACGTCCATGGCTGGGTGATCCTCGACAAGCCGATCGGCATGACCTCGACGCACGCGGTGGCCGTGCTCAAGCGGCTGTTCCAGGCCAAGCGGGCCGGACATGCCGGCACCCTCGATCCCTTGGCCTCCGGCGGCCTGCCGATCGCGCTGGGAGAAGCCACCAAGACGGTTCCCTTCGTGATGGACGGCCGCAAACGCTACCGCTTCACGGTCGCCTGGGGCGAGGAACGCAATACCGACGACACCGAAGGCCGGGTCACCCAGACCTCTGCCGAGAGACCGTCCGCGGACGCGATCCGGGCACTCCTGCCGCGCTTTACCGGCCTGATCGAGCAGATCCCGCCGCAATATTCCGCGATCAAGGTGCAGGGCGAGCGTGCCTACGACCTGGCGCGGGACGGCGAAACCGTGGAGCTGAAGCCCCGGCCGGTCGAGATTCACGAATTAACCCTTGTGGAACACGGAGATAACGGCCAGTCCGTGTTCGAAGCCGAGTGCGGCAAGGGAACCTATGTGCGGGCCTTGGCCCGCGATATGGGCCGGATTCTGGGCTGTTTCGGCCATATCTGCGCGCTGCGGCGGACCCTGGTCGGGCCATTCCGCGAGGCGGACATGATTCCGCTGGAACAGTTGGAGGCTTTATGCAATAGAGCCGCGTCGGGCGAGGGCAGCCTCGCCGACGCGCTTTTGCCCGTTGAGACCGCGCTGGACGACATCCCGGCACTGGCCGTCACACGGGCTGATGCGGCAAGGCTCCACAGGGGCCAGGCCGTTTTGTTGCGCGGACGGGATGCGCCCAATAGTAGCGGCACAGTCTATGTCACGGTGGCAGGCCGGCTTCTGGCCCTCGCCGAAATTGGCAATGGCGAACTCATCCCCAAGCGCGTGTTCAACCTGACCGGACTGACTGCCAGTTCCGGTCGCAACAACGAGAGAGTTTGACGATGTCGATTACCGCCGAACGCAAAGCGGAAGTCATCAAGACGAATGCCAACAAGGCCGGCGACACCGGCTCGCCCGAGGTCCAGGTTGCGATCCTGTCGGAACGCATCAACAACCTCACGGGCCACTTCAAGACCCACGTGAAGGACAATCATTCACGCCGCGGCCTACTGAAGCTCGTGTCGACGCGCCGTTCCCTTCTCGATTACATCAAGAAGAAGGACGAGGCGCGGTACAAGGCGCTGCTCGAAAAGCACAATATTCGTCGTTGATCAGTTCACGCGCGCAAGGTTTGCGCGCGTTTTCGCGTGGTCTTCCGGAAACCGGACTCCAGATTTCCTGGAGACGATCATGCGCAAGAACGTCCAGCAGCAATCCGGCCGCTGGGCGGGGCAAGATGCCCGTGACTACCGAGAGGATGGACGCCATCCGAAATATAAAGACCATGGCAGGATCGCCGGACGCTGATCTCGATAATCGCGATCAGCGCCCCGCAATCTTGCGCATGGTCTTTGTGTTTTGAGGGCGCCGGTCTCTCGTGAACCCATGAAAGAAGACCACTATGTTTAATGCTCATTCAGTCGAAATCGACTGGGGTGGACGTCCCCTCAAGCTTGAAACCGGAAAGATCGCGCGTCAGGCCGACGGTGCCGTGATGGCGACCTACGGCGAGACCATCGTGCTCGCGACCGTGGTTGCCGCCAAGTCGCCGCGCGAAGGCGTCGACTTCCTGCCGCTCACCGTCGACTATCAGGAAAAGACCTACGCCGCGGGCCGCATTCCCGGCGGCTATTTCAAGCGCGAAGGACGGCCGACCGAAAAGGAGACGCTGGTCTCCCGCCTGATCGACCGCCCGATCCGTCCGCTGTTCGTCGACGGCTGGCGCAACGAAACCCAGGTGATCGTCACCGTGCTGTCGCACGACATGGAGAACGATCCCGATATCGTCGCACTGGTGGCGGCGTCCGCCGCGCTGACGATTTCCGGCGCCCCGTTCAAGGGCCCGATCGGCGCCGCCCGCGTCGGCTTCGCCAATGACGAATACGTGCTCAACCCGACGCTCGACGAAATGGTCGACACCCAGCTCGACCTGGTCGTCGCCGGCACCGCCGATGCCGTGCTGATGGTGGAATCGGAAGCCAAGGAACTCAACGAAGACATCATGCTCGGCGCCGTGATGTTCGGCCACCGTCACTTCCAGCCGGTGATCAAGGCGATCATCGAACTGGCCGAGAAGGCCGCCAAGGAGCCGCGCGAAGTCAAGGTCATCGACGAAAGCGCGCTGGAAAAGGAAATGCTCGGCCTGATCGAGCAGGACCTGCGCGCGGCCTACGCCATCCCGGTCAAGCAGGACCGCTACGCCGCGGTCGGCAAGGCCAAGGAAAAGGTGATGGCGCACTACTTCCCGGAAGGGCAGGAGTCGAGCCACAACAAGCTGCGCATCGCCGCCGTGTTCAAGGAACTCGAAGCCAAGATCGTTCGCTGGAACATCCTCGACACCGGCAAGCGCATCGACGGCCGCGACAGCAAGACCGTGCGCAACATCGTCGCCGAAGTCGGCGTGCTGCCCCGCGCCCACGGTTCGGCGCTGTTCACCCGCGGTGAAACCCAGGCGATGGTCGTGACCACGCTCGGCACCGGCGAGGACGAGCAGTACATCGACGCGCTGTCGGGAACCTACAAAGAGACGTTCCTGCTGCACTACAACTTCCCTCCCTACTCGGTCGGTGAAACCGGTCGCCTCGGCGGCACCAAGCGCCGCGAGATCGGCCATGGCAAGCTGGCCTGGCGCGCGATCCATCCGGTCCTGCCGCCGCACCACGAATTCCCCTACACGGTGCGCGTGGTGTCGGAGATCACCGAATCCAACGGCTCGTCGTCGATGGCGTCGGTCTGCGGCGCCTCGCTGGCGCTGATGGATGCGGGCGTTCCCTTGAAGCGGCCGACCGCGGGCATCGCGATGGGCCTGATCCTGGAAGGCTCGCGCTTTGCGGTTCTGTCCGACATTCTCGGCGACGAGGATCATCTCGGCGACATGGACTTCAAGGTGGCCGGCACCGAACAGGGCATCACCTCGCTGCAGATGGACATCAAGATCGAGGGCATCACCGAGGAGATCATGAAGGTCGCCCTCGGCCAGGCCAAGGATGGGCGTATCCACATCCTCGGCGAGATGTCGAAGGCGCTCACCAACGCGCGCGCCGAGCTCGGCGAATACGCGCCGCGCATCGAGACCTTCAAGATCCCGACCGACAAGATCCGTGAAGTGATCGGCACCGGCGGCAAGGTGATCCGCGAGATCGTCGAGAAGACCGGCGCCAAGGTCAACATCGAGGACGACGGCACCGTCAAGGTCGCCTCCAACGATGGCGAGGCGATGAAGGCCGCGATCAAGTGGATCAAGTCGATCGCCTCCGATCCGGAGATCGGCCAGATCTACGAGGGCACCGTGGTCAAGGTGATGGAGTTCGGTGCGTTCGTGAACTTCTTCGGCGCCAAGGACGGCCTGGTCCACATCAGCCAGCTCGCTTCGGCGCGCGTGCAGAAGACCTCCGACGTCGTCAAGGAAGGCGACAAGGTCAAGGTCAAGCTGCTCGGCTTCGACGATCGCGGCAAGACGCGTTTGTCGATGAAGGTGGTCGATCAGGCGACCGGCGAGGACCTCGAAGCCAAGCAGAAGGCGACGGAAGCTTCCGCCCCGCGCGAAGCCGCCGGCGAGTAAACCTCAACGTCATCAAGAATAGAGAACAGCAAAGGGCGGCCGAAAGGCCGCCCTTTTTGTTTGTCGTCTTGCGCACGCCAGGTGGAGCGCGACCGTAGCAGCCGATTGAAATTGAGAGAGCCCTCGCGATAGGATCGCGAGGGAATCTTACTCGCGCCGTGGACCTGCCGATGCCGCCGCCGACCATCCGCCCCGCCCGCTCGGACGAATACGACGAGGTCGCCCGGATCTGGATGGAAAGCTGGGCATCCACCGGGCTTGAGGCCGCCAGCAATTTCCTGCTGGCCAAATTGCGCGCACGGGTCCCGATGGAGGTCGAAAACGGCTGGAGCCTCTACGTCGCCGACGACAACGGAAAGTTGGCGGCGATGCTCGCGATGCATCTGCCCAAGCGCTATCTCGACCAGTTGTTCGTCGCGCCGCAATATCAGGGCCGCAGCGTCGGACGCCAGTTGCTCGCCTTCACGCGGCAACACCTTCCCGATGAAATCTTCCTGCGCTGCGTGCGCGAGAATGAAAAGGCCTGGCGCTGGTACGAGCGCGAGGGGTTTGTCTTCGAGCAGGAGCAGGTCGAGCCGATGACTGGCTTTACGATGAAGTATTATCGCTGGAAGAAAGACCGCGCGCACGAAGCATCTTCGTCTTGCACATGACAGTCTTGCACATGACAACGGCACGCTCTAGTTTCAAATATTATTGATACCTCCCGTACAGTTCCCGAGTCCCATGCACCGAGTCTTCGCCGTCGCAATTTTCCTGTCATGCTTCGCCATTTCCGCAACGGCGCAAACCCAATCCCCGCCGGGAACGACACCACAGGCCGGAGCCCCGACGGCAAAGCCCGCCGCTAAGAAAGCTGCACCCAAAGCCAAGACGAGCGCCCGGCCGGTGGCGCTCCCCGAGAGCGGTCCCTGCAGGCTCGGCGTGATTTCCGCCGTCGGGGACCGCTTTGCAGTGCAGAAGTTTGGCCTTACGGTTTTTGAGACCGAGGAGAGTGAAGTCCCGATCGACTGGGGGCTCGACGATCTCATCCTCGCGCGGGTCCGCGCAGCGACCGGCGCCGATCCGTCGGTCCGACGGATCGCTTACCCGAAGGATGTATCCGAGCCCTTCTACCATCCGACATCGCGATTCCTGCCCGATCCCCGCGAGGGCCTTCCGACGATAGTCCGAAGCATCACGCCAAATGCGAACTGCGAACGTTATCTCATCGTGACGCGGTTCAAGGGGCAGCTGCCAGGTACCAATCTGATGCTTGACGGCATCGGAACATATAACCGCGGCTTGGGATCTATCATCCGGCATTCGCAGCTTTTTGCTAACATTGCGGTCAGTGTGCTCGACGGAAGGACTTACGAGAGGATTACGCGACCATTCGCAAACTTCGGCGCAAGGCTCGCCGAAGGCTTACGATTGACGGAAGACCCGCTCACCAAGCTCGATAATTCGTTCTTTCCGGAACCTGCGGCGGCCGCGGCGAGCAGCACACCCCTCCGCGAAAGAACCCGCGCGCTGGTTACTGCGAGGGTCGATCAGATGCTGCCAAACTATCTCAAGGAGGATTGAGCCAAGCCGCTCAATTCAACTGGACACTCCCACAATTCTTCGGCCAGTGTGCATGCTGGCCGGACTTCCGGCTCGCAACGGGATATTTCCGATGATGCAACTCTACTGGTCGCCCCGCTCCCGCTCGTTCTCGTCGCTGTGGCTGATGGAAGAAACCGGACAGCCCTATGAACGCGTGCTGACCGACATTTCCACCGGCGCGCAGAAGCGGGTCGAATATCTCGCGATCAATCCGATGGGCAAGGTTCCGGCGCTGAAGGACGGCGACACGGCGCTGGCGGAAGCCGCCGCGATCTGCGCCTACGTCGCCGAGCGTTACCCCGAGGCAAAACTGGCGCCGCCGCTCGGCGATCCCCTGCGCGCAAGGTATCTCTACTGGTTGTTCTTCGGCCCCGGCTGCATCGAGCCGGCGATGGTGCAGATCGCGACCAAGATCGAGATGAACCCGGTCGCCGCCGGCTGGGGCGACGCGCAGCGCGTCATCGACGTGCTCGACAACGCGCTGGAGAAAGGCCCGTGGATTCTCGGCGAGACGTTTTCGGCGGCCGATATCGTGATCGGCTCGGGCCTGAACTTCGCGGTGCGGCTGTTCAAGATGATCCCGTCGCGGCCGTCGTTCGACGCTTATATCGCCCGCTGCGCGGCGCGGCCGGCGTTCCAGCGCGCGGAGAAGATCGCGGCGGGGTAGAGCACGATGGGGTGGCTCTGACACAAAATAACGAAAACAACCCCATGCAAAGTAGAAACGAGCCCCCGCCCAGCGTTGCGTCCGAGCCGCTTTAGCCCGGGACGACGCGGGGATCGACGTCCTGCGCGTAGTCGACGCCGTCGATGCCGAATCCGAACAGGCGCAGGAACTGGCTTTTGTATTCGCCGAGGTCGGCCAATTCACCGAGCGTTTCGGTGGAGAGCAGCGGCCATCGCCGCGACACTTCTTTCTGAACTTCTGGCGAGAGCTCCCAGTCATCAAGCCGCAGCCGCATCGCCTCGTCGATCGCGGCATCTTTACCCAGCCGTGTCCGGAACAGGCGATCGATCTGTTCGATACATCCTTCGTGCAGGCCGAGTTTCTTCATGACCTTGAACAGCACCGTCCCATAGAGCGGCACCACCGGAATCGCCGAACTCGCCTGGGTGACCACGGCCTTCAGCGCCACGACGCGGGCCGCGTCCGCACCGAGCCGGCCCCGGATCGCCTCCGCCTTGCGGTCGAGATCGACCTTGGCGCGACCCAGCGTGCCGTTCCAGTAGATCGGCCAGGTCAGTTCGCTGCCGATATAGGTGTAGTTGAATGTCCGGAAGCCCGGCGCCAAAACACCGGCGTCGGCGAGTTGGTCGATCCAGCGCTTCCAGTCATCGCCTCCCATCACTGCGACCGTGGCCGCCGCTTCGTCCTCGCTCGCCGGCGCAATGGTGGTCTCGAAGACCTCACCGGTTTCAGTGTTGAGCGTCTTGATGTCGACGGGGGCGCCCAGCGGCTTGATCGCCGAGCGATAGGTCTGGCCCGTGTCCGGGTCGGTGCGAACCGGCGCGGCCATGCTGTAGACCAGCATGTCGAGCTGGCCGAACCGTTCGCGCACACGGTCGATGAAGGTTTTCTTCATGTCGTGGGAGAAAGCGTCGCCCTCCAGCGTGAGGGGAGACCGGCCGATCTTCTGAGCCTCGATCTCGAATGCGCGGTTGTTGTACCAGCCGGCGCTGCCCGATTTGGTTGCCGTCGGCTCGCGCTCCAGCGACACGCCGATGGTCTCTGCGCCCCCGGCGAAGGTCGCAACAATGCGGCTCGCGAGGCCGTAGCCGGTCGAACATCCCAGCACGGCGACGCGCTTCGGGCAGTCCGGGATCGATCCCTGACGGAGAACATAGGCGATCTGTTCGCGGACATTTGTGGCACAGCCGACCGGATGTGCCGTCGTGCAGATGAAGCCTCGCACGCGCGGTTCGATAATCATGCCCACCCCATTCCGGATTGTTGCAAAGTCCCCATTCGCTGCCTGCCGACCTCCCGCCGCGAGCGAGGAGGGGTTAAGAGCGAACTACGCATCCATCCGCTTGAACACCAGCGTGGCGTTGGTGCCGCCGAAGCCGAAGGAGTTCGACAGCACGGTACCGAGCTTGGCGTTGTCGATGCGCTTGCGCACGATCGGCATGTCGGCGAACACCGGATCGAGCTCGGTGATGTTGGCGCTCTCGCAGACGAAGCCGTTGTTCATCATCAGCAGCGAATAGATCGCTTCCTGCACGCCGGTGGCGCCGAGCGAATGTCCGGTCAACGCCTTGGTCGCCGAGATCGGCGGGCACTTGTCGCCGGTGCCGAACACTTTTCGGATCGCCTCGATTTCCGGCGGATCGCCGGCCGGCGTCGAGGTCGCATGCGGGTTGATGTAGTCGATCGGCGTCTTCACGGTTTCCATCGCCATGCGCATGCAGCGCTCGGCGCCTTCGCCCGACGGCGCCACCATGTCATAGCCATCCGACGTCGCGCCGTAGCCGACGACTTCGCCGTAGATGCGCGCGCCGCGCGCCTTGGCGTGCTCGAGCTCTTCCAGCACCACCACACCGGCGCCGCCCGCGATCACGAAACCGTCGCGGCTGACGTCGTAGGGGCGCGAGGCGGTAGCGGGCGTCGCATTGTATTTCGAGGACATCGCGCCCATGGCGTCGAACAGCACCGACAGCGACCAGTCGAGTTCCTCGCAGCCGCCGGCGAAGATGATGTCCTGCTTGCCGATCTGGATCGTTTCATAGGCATTGCCGATGCAATGATTCGAGGTCGCGCAGGCCGACGAGATCGAGTAGTTCACGCCCTTGATCTTGAACCAGGTCGCCAGCGTCGCCGACGCCGTCGACGACATCGCCTTCGGCACCGCGAACGGTCCGACTCGCTTCGGTCCCTTGCTGCGCGTGATATCGGCGGCCTCGACGATGGTGCGCGCCGACGGTCCGCCCGAGCCCATGATGATGCCGGTGCGAACGTCGGATACTTCGGTCGGCGTCAGTCCGGAATCCTGGATCGCCTGCTCCATCGCGATGTGATTCCACGCCGCGCCCTCGCCGAGGAATCGCATCGCGCGCCGGTCGATGACATCGGCGGGATTGAGCGTCGGCGCACCCTGCACCTGCGAACGGAAGCCGAGCTCCGCGTATTTTTCTGCCCGCGTGATGCCGGACTTCGCCTCGTGAAGGCTCGCCAGCACTTCCTGGGTGTTGTTTCCGATGGACGAGACAATCCCCATCCCCGTGATGACAACCCGCCTCATGATCGCCTCGCCTTGCAGTTATGTTCTTCTGTGATGAAGTGGTTGACCGCGCTGCTCAATCGGGAGCGGAGCCCTGCTTGAACAGCCCGACCTTCAGGTCCTTCGCCCGATAGATAATCTCGCCATCCATGGAAAGCCAGCCGTCGGCAACGCCGAGCACCAGCTTTGAGCGCATCACCCGTTTCATGTCGATGTTGTACACAACCTTGCGGGCTTGCGGCAGCACCTGGCCGGAGAACTTCAATTCACCGAGACCGAGCGCCCGGCCGCGTCCCTCGCCGCCGATCCACCCCAGATAGAAGCCGACCATCTGCCACATCGCGTCGAGGCCGAGACAGCCCGGCATGACCGGATCGTTCTTGAAATGGCAGCCGAAAAACCAGAGGTCCGGCTTCACATCGAGTTCGGCGCGGATCAGGCCCTTGCCGAACTCGCCGCCTTTCTCGGTAATTTCGGTGATGCGGTCGAACATCAGCATCGGCGGCAGCGGCAATTGCGCATTGCCGGGGCCGAACATCTCGCCCCGGCCGCAGGCCAGCAAATCCTCGTATTCGTAACCGCTGCGCCGCTCCAACATCGTATTCAGCCTCTGTTAGATATCCCGATGGAGCGCTTTCGAGTGAACCGGACCCGTTTTCCCACGGGAAGCTTCCTTGTTTCCCGCAAATTGGCGCTACTTAGGGTGCTATCGGCTATTGTCCCTGCCGAAATCGCATATGTGGTCCGCGCGCTCTGTAACATAGGCCTTGCCGGGCGGCAAAGCGCCGGAAACGGCTAAAACGCCGCGTCGCCATGCGGTTCCTGCCTTGACCTTGGGCTCGTTCTAGTTGCGAAAAACTTGCATCTACTGCGTTTCCCCTTATATTGCCTAAGAATATTACCCGAGTTAGCGCGTAACGGTGCCCGAAGTGGACATGAACGACCAGGCCTCGACCTTGAATGACGACACCATTGACCCTGCCGCCCGCGGCGTGGGTCACCAGCCGGCGCTGACCGGCTGTCCCTGGCATGACGTCAACGAAATGCTGCAGGCGGCCGGCCTGCGGCCGACCCGGCAGCGCATGGCTCTCGGCTGGCTGTTGTTCGGCAAGGGCGCGCGCCACCTCACCGCGGAAATGCTGTACGAGGAAGCGACGCTAGCCAAGGTCCCGGTCTCGCTCGCCACCGTCTACAACACCCTCAACCAGCTCACCGATGCCGGTCTGCTGCGCCAGGTCAGCGTCGACGGCACCAAGACCTATTTCGACACCAACGTCACGGCACATCATCACTTCTATCTCGAGAACAATCACGAGCTGGTCGACATTCCGGATCCGCACCTGGTGCTGACCAAGATGCCGGATGTGCCCGAAGGCTACGAGATCGCCCGCGTCGACATGGTCGTGCGGCTGCGCAAGAAGCGCTGAGCGCTTTACATTTCCGGAAAATTCGTAGGGTGGGCAAAGGCGCATTTGCGCCGTGCACACCATCTATCCCGAACGGCGCTTGTAGGTGGTGGGCACGCTTCGCTTTGCCCACCCTACGAATGACGTGCGAGTGTTACCTCACTCCACCTTCTCGTCCGCATAAACGCCCCACAGCCGCTGCTGCTCGATCCAGCCGTCAAAGCCGTTGCCGATGACGCGGCACCAGCCGCTGGTGCATTTCTTGACTTGGGCGACGACGCCGGCCTGAAGGCGGGCCGCGACCGCGCTGCCGGGATCGGCGCGATCGTAGAGCGGCGCGAGCTCGTCCTTGGTCTTCATGGTGACGACAGCGGTGCGGCGGCCGGACAGCAGGGAATGATAGACCCAGCCCTCGGCGCCCTCGGAGTCGCGTACGCGGCGCCAGTTCTCGAATTCGGCGGTGATTTCGACCGGCAAGCCCGAACGGGTGTAGACCCAGGCGACGTCGTTGTCCTTGGTCGGGCCGGCCCTCACATTCACATGATCGGATTTGAGGCTGACGTAGCGCGGCACCGGCAGGCCGCTGCTGGTCGTGGCCGTATCCTTGGCCGCAAATCCTGTGCTGACCGATGCGCCCAGCCAGCACGCCGCCAGCACCGCCACCGAACAGAAACGCCCCAACGCCATCAACCCGTCTCCTGCCGCGATATTCCCAACTCGATTCTTCGAGTTGAAACGCCCTGCTTATGCCCGAAAACCCCAGACCCCCGTGCCTCGCTTGGTCGTTCCCCGGACTGTGTTTCCGAGGGGTTCTTGTCTTGGCCCGGCCTTCTGATAGAGAGGACGGAACGATCTAGAACCAGAACGCCCGGATTTTCCCTTGGAAACCCCAGGAAACCCAAGAGAACCTGGAGGCTTCGGGGGAACCCAGGGAAACCGGGATCGCGCGGCAACCGCAGTGTCGAACAACCGGGTTAATGAGGTCTGAACGGCTGACCCAAGACCGACTACAAGACCACCAGTTACAAGAGCTCCAAGAGCTAAAGGTCTGAAGAGCCATCCCCTCATGAGAGCACAACATGTCGGCTAAGAAAAAACCGCTCGTCGTCGTTACCCGCAAGCTGCCGGACTCGATCGAGACCCGGATGCGCGAGCTGTTCGACGCGCGGTTGAACCTCGACGATACGCCGATGACCCCGGAACAGATCGCCGAAGCGGTCCGCACCGCCGACGTGCTGGTGCCCACCGTTACCGACTTGGTCAACGAAGAGATCCTCAAGCAGCCCGACTGCAAGCTGCGCATGATCGCCAATTTCGGCAACGGCGTCGACAATATCGACGTCACCGCAGCGCATGCGCGCGGCATCACCGTGACCAACACGCCGAAGGTTTTGACCGAAGACACCGCCGACATGACCATGGCGCTGATCCTCGCCGTGCCGCGGCGCATGATCGAGGGCGCGGCGATTCTGACCGAGGGCAAGAACTGGCCGGGCTGGTCGCCGACCTGGATGCTCGGCCATCGCATCGGCGGCAAGCGCCTCGGCATCATCGGCATGGGCCGTATCGGCCAAGCCGTGGCACGCCGCGCGCGCGCCTTCGGGCTGCAGATCCACTATCACAACCGCCGTCCGGTCGCGCCTGTTATCGCCGAAGAACTCGGCGCAACCTACTGGGAAAGCCTCGACCAGATGCTGGCGCGGATGGACATCATCTCGGTGAACTGTCCGCACACGCCGGCGACCTATCATCTGCTCTCGGCGCGACGTCTGAAGCTGATCCGCAAGGAAGCCTACATCGTCAACACCGCGCGCGGCGGCGTGATCGACGAGGACATGCTGATCAAGTTGATCGAGGCCGGCGAGATCGGCGGCGCCGGTCTCGACGTCTACGAACACGAGCCCGCGGTCAATCCGAAACTGGTGCGGCTGGCCAGGGCCGGCAAGGCGACGCTGCTGCCGCATATGGGCTCGGCCACCATCGAAGGCCGCGTCGAAATGGGCGAGAAGGTGATCATCAACATCCGCACCTTCCTCGACAACCACAAGCCGCCGGATCGCGTGCTGCCGAGCATGCTGTGAGACTGGAGCGCTGACGCTTACCCTTCCCTGGAGGGCCCGCAAGCGGGAGAGGGGGTGGGGGCAGCCACACGGGGACTCTATGCTGCGTGCGCGCTCAGATCGGTGATGGTGGGCGCATCGCCATTGAGCGGGTTGGCGGGATCGCGCGCATAGCGCAGGGTTTCGAACCGCATCGCGCGCGCATCCACCATCACCAGCCGCCCGACCAGGCTGTCGCCGAAGCCGACGATTTCGCGGATCGCTTCCAGCGCCATCATCGACCCCAGAATGCCCGCCAGCGCGCCCATCACGCCGGCTTCGGCGCAAGCCGGCACAGTGCCCGGCGGCGGGGCTTCCGGAAACAGGCAACGATAGGTCGGATTGAACCCGCCGTCGGCGCCGCGCTCATGCGCGCGGATCGTCGTCAGCGAGCCGTCAAACTGGCCGAGTGCGGCCGTGATCAGCGGCTTGCCGGCGAGATAGCAGGCATCGGACACCAGATAGCGGGTTTCGAAATTGTCGGAGCCGTCGAGCACGAGGTCATAGCCGCCGATCAGCGACATCACATTCTTTGCATCGAGACGCACCGCATGCGCCTCGAAATGGACATGGGGGTTGAGCGCGTGAATCTGATCGGCCGCGCTGTCGACCTTGCGCCGGCCGATATCCGGCGTGGCATGAATGATCTGGCGCTGCAGATTGGACAGCGACACGATATCGTCATCGACAGCGCCGAGCCTGCCGACGCCGGCAGCCGCCAGATACATCAGAACCGGCGCGCCAAGCCCGCCGGCGCCGATCACCAGCACAGAGGCCTCCTTCAGCGCCGCCTGGCCGGGGCCACCGACGTCGCGCAGCACGATATGGCGGGCGTAGCGTTCGAGTTCGTCGGCCGTCAGCATGGTCCGTCTCGTCCTTGCGTGGTTCCGTGAACCGGCGCGCTGTTGTTGCCGACCAAGCAGATGTGCTTAGTTGGCCCGAGGTCAATGATCGCTCCAAACATCTGCCGGGATTTGTCATGAGATCGGTGCTTTCAGCAACATGGATGATCGCGGCCTCGATCTTGACGGTCTCGGCGGTATCCGCGCAGGCGCAGTTGACGCCGCCAACGACCGCCGGCGCCAAGCCGAAATCGGTCACGACCGTGCCGATCCGCCCCGCGCTGCAAAAGCCCGAGGACACCGCGAATGCGATGGCGCAGGCCGAGCGGCTGGCGCTGCAGTCGGACCTCGCCTGGGTCGGGCAGTATAACGGCGCCATCACCGGCGACGTCAGCGAGCGGATGGTCAACGCCATCAAGGAATTCCAGAAGTCCCTCGGCGGCAAGCAGACCGGCGTGCTCAATGCGCAGGAGCGCGGCGTCCTCGCCGACACCGCGAAACGGCGGCAGGAGAATGTCGGCTGGAAGATCGTCGCCGATCCCGGCACCGGCGTCCGGCTCGGGATTCCGACCAAGCTCACACCGCAGCAGACCAGCGACGCCAATGGCGCCAAATGGACGTCCCCCACCGGAACGATCCAGATCCAGCTGGCGCGGCGCAAGGAAGCCGATCCCACCACGGCCAAACTCGCCGAGCGGGAAAAGAAGGAGACCGGCCGCAATATCGACTACACGGTCGTGAAGCCGGATTTCTTCGTACTGTCCGGCCTGCAGGGCCTGAAGAAGTTTTATCTCCGCGGCACCTTCAGGGGTGACGAGGTTCGCATCCTCACCATCCTCTACGACCAGGCGACCGAAAATACCGTGGAGCCGGTGGTGATCGCGATGTCGAGCGCGTTCAACGCGTTTCCATCCGCCGCGCAGGCTGCGGGGCCGCCGCCGCGCAAGGCCGTGGAATACGGTACCGGGGTCGTCGTCAGCGACGACGGCACGATCATTGCCGACCGGCAGATCACCGATGGCTGCGTTGCGGTCACGATCGCGGGCTTCGGCAATGCCGATCTGGTCGCCGTGGACAAGGATCATGATCTGGCGCTGCTGCGCATCTACGGCGCACGCGGGCTGAAGGCGCTCGATCTCGCCAACGCCGCGACCACGACCGCGCTCGATCTCACCGGCATTTCAGATCCGCAGAACCAGGGTGGCAATGCCGCGGTGAGCACCGTCAAGGCCTCGGTGGCCCAGCTCGGCGGCGGCAGCGACGTCGCGCTCTCGCCGCCGCCGTCGCTCGGCTTTTCCGGCGCGGCCGCGCTCGACAGCGACGGCAAGTTCGCCGGCATCGCGCTATTGAAACCGGTGCTGGTCGCGGGGCCCGCGAATGCCACACCCGGAGCGCAAGCTGTGCTTGTGACGTCGGACACCGTGCGTGATTTCCTCAAGGCCAATGGCGTCAACGCGAGCGGCGGATCGCCGGATGCGAAATCATCCGTGGTGCGGGTGATCTGCGTGAGGAAGTAGCTCCAGCTGTCGTCACCCGCCTTGTGCGCAATTGCGCACTGGGGCGGATGATCCAGTATTCCAGAGACGACAGCGATTCAGCGGAGGGGTCGCGGCGTACTGGATACCCGCTTTCGCGGGTATGACATTTGTCGGTTTGGCGCAGCGCTATGGCTTCACGCCAGCCCAAATCTCACCCCGGCGCGCGCGAGGCCGCCGGCGATGGCGACCGGCGTGCCGTCGGCGCGCCAGCAGGCCGCGCCCGACATGCGGCCATCGTCGTGAAACTGGATACCGTTCATGCCGCCGGCGATGGTCGGCACCGCCAGCACCTTGTGGCCCATTGCCGTGAGCTTGGCGCGAACGCCTTCGGGCACGGCGAGTTCAACCTCGAGCGCATTGCCCTCGGTCCAGACCCGCGGCGCCTCGACCGCTTCCTGCAGGCTCATGCCGTAGTCGATCAGGTTGACCAGCGCCTGCATGGCGCTTGGAAAGATCCGCTTTCCGCCGGGCAGGCCGAGCGCGTAAACCAGTTTGCCGTCGCGCAGCGCCATCATGGGCGACATCGAGGTGGTGACGCGCTTACCCGGCGCCAGCGACAGCGCGTGGCCCGGCCGGGGATCGTACAGGTTCATGTAATTGTTCGGCACGGTGCCGAGGCCGGGGATCAAGATCTTGGCGCCGAACAGGTTGTTGATGGTCTGCGTGGTCGCGACCACGTTGCCGAACGCATCCGCCGCCGTCATGTGCGTGGTGTGGGCGCTTTCGAGCTGGGCAATGCCGGCGCCCCATTTCTGCGCGCGGTTGGAATCGATCGCGCGGCGGCGTTCGTCGGCATAGGCCTTCGAGGTCAGCCGTTCCACCGGCACGTTGATGAAATCCGGATCGCCGCTCGCGGCCGCGCGATCGGCAAAGGCGATCTTGAGCACTTCGGCGAGATAATGGATCGTCTCCGCCGAGCCGAAGCCGAGGCCGGTGATGTCGTAGCCTTCGAGAATGTTGAGCATCTGCGCGATGTGGACGCCGGATGCCGCCGGCGGTGGCGGCCCCAGGATTTCCCAGCCGCGGTAGTCGGCGCGGATCGGCTGGCGCTCGACGGTCTTGTAGGCTGTGAGATCTTCGCGGGTGATGAAGCCGCCGTTCGCTTTCATGTAATCGACCAGGATGTCGCCGAGTGGCCCCTGATAGAGCGCCGCCTCGCCATGCTGCGAGATGGATTTGAGCGTTTCCGCATATTCCGACTGCACCACGCGCTCACCGGCTTTCAGTGGCGCACCGTCAGGCAGATAGATCGCCGAGATTGCCTTGTCCTTCAGCATCTCCTCCGCGCCGTCGCTGATGCATTCGTGCAAATACGGCGTCGCCGCGTAGCCGCGCGAGGCGTGCTTGATCGCGGGCTGCATGACATCGGCGAGACTCATGGTGCCGAACCGCTGCAGCGTCTCGCACCAGGCCTTGAGCGAGCCCGGCACCGCGACCGCTTTCGGGCCGTTCAGATTTTCATCGCCGACGGTGTCGAACACGTCATGCGCCGAGCCCGGTTTCGATGTGTAGGTGTCGGGGCGAACCGCCGCCGGCACCGTGCTCTGGCCGTCGATGAAACGATGGCTGCCATCGGCGAGCCTGATATGCGCCATGCCGCCGCCGATGATGCCGACCATCATCGGTTCGACCACCGTCAGCGTGAACAGCGTCGCGATCGCCGCATCGACGGCGTTGCCGCCGGCCGCCAGCATCTCGGCGCCCGCAGCGGAAGCCAGCGGATGATTGCTGACGACCATGCCGCGGCTCCCGGACGCCGGCTGCTTCAGACATTGAAAGGTGGTGGCCGCGCGATCCCGCCAGTTGCCGCTCATGTTTGTTCTCCCGATCGTTTTTCTATTTCTGGCATTTCGGGCACCAGAACGTCGAGCGGCCGTTCTGGACGAAGCGCCGCACGATGCCGCCGCAGCCGGCGGTCTGGCAGGTCTCGCCCTCGCGGTCGTAGACCCTGAACGAGTGCTGGAAATAGCCGAGTTCACCCGAGGTCAGGCGATGATCGCTGATCGAGGAGCCGCCGGCCTTGATCGCCTGGTTCAGCACAGTGTGGATCGCGCTCACCAGACGTTTGGCGTGATCGGTGGGTTCGGCGGTTTTCTTGGCGGCCAGCGTCGCGGCCAGCCGGCGCGGCGACAGTTGGGCGCGAAACAGCGCCTCGCAGACATAGATATTGCCGAGACCTGCGACCACGCGTTGGTCGAGCAGCGCCGCTTTCAGGCTGGTCTTCTTGTTGGCGCAGGCGCCCGCCAGCATCGCCGCATCGAATTCGTTGCCGAGCGGTTCGGGGCCGAGACCGCTGAGCAGCGGCTCGTCCTCCAGCGCGTTGCGGGCGATGATCTTCATGTAACCGAAGCGGCGCGGATCGTTGAAAACCACCGCCGCTCCCGACGACATGTGGAACACGACGTGGTCATGGGCGCGGTCTTCGCTGCGCGGATGGTGGAATTGGCCGGGCGTGTTGCCGGTTTTGCCTTCAGGCATCCGGCCCTCGATCACCCGGAACGAACCGGACATGCCGAGATGCATCAAGAGCACGTCGCCGGAAGCAAGATCGGCCATCAGATATTTGGCGCGGCGGCCGAGGCCGGTCACAACCTGGCCTTCCAGCCGCGCGATAAAGTCTTTTTGAAAGGGAAACCGCAAATCCTTGCGCCGGGCTTCGGCTTTGAGGATTTTTGACCCCTCCATGGCGGGCTGCAGGCCGCGGCGGACGGTCTCAACTTCGGGCAATTCAGGCATGCAGGTATTCACCTTATGAAGGTGACGTGATAGCGCCATTGCGGCGGGCGCGCTATGGTCCGGTATGGAGTTGAGTTGATGGATCGGCCGGACCAAACTACGCATTTTGGCTTCAGGGACGTGCCCCTCGGGGACAAGCAGACGCTGGTCAACGACGTGTTTCACAGCGTGGCCGGACGCTACGACCTGATGAACGACCTGATGTCGGTGGGCCTGCACCGGATCTGGAAGGACATCATGATCACGGCGCTCAACCCGCCAAAGAACGATGCGCCGTTTGCGCTGCTCGACGTCGCCGGCGGCACCGGCGATATCTCGTTTCGCGCGGCCAAGGCGGCCGGCGCCGGCTTCCATGCCACCGTCTGCGACATCAACACCGATATGCTCGAGGTCGGCCGCAATCGCGCCGCCGCCCGTCATCTCGATCAGCAGGTTTCGTTCGTCGAGGGCAACGCCGAAGCGCTGGCCTTTCCGGATCGTGCCTTCGACGCCTACACCATCGCCTTCGGCATCCGCAACGTGCCGCGGATCGACGCCGCGCTGCGCGAGGCCTATCGCGTGCTGAGGCCCGGCAGCCGTTTTCTGTGCCTGGAATTTTCCACCGTCGACGTGCCCGGGCTTGACCGGATCTACGACCTGTTCTCGTTCAAGGTGATCCCGCCGCTCGGCCGCGCCGTGACGGGGGATGCCGAGTCCTATCAATATCTCGTCGAATCGATCCGCAAGTTTCCCAGACCCAATGCCTTCGCCGAGATGATCCGCGATGCCGGCTTTTCGCGGGTGAAGTGGGAGAGCCTCTCCGGCGGTATCGTGGCGCTGCATTCGGGTTGGCGTTTGTGATTTCTGCGGCGACCCACATCGCGCGATTGGTCCGCGCCGCCTACGTGTTCGCACGCGAAGGCGTATTCGGCGTCGTTGATCCGAGCCTGGTGCCGCCGCCCGGCCAACTCGCGTTGCAGCTGGCGCGCCTGATCGAGCGGCCCGGCGCCAAATCCGGCCCGCGGCTGTCGCGGGCGCTGACGCGGTTGGGTCCGGCCTATCTCAAGCTCGGGCAGTTTCTGGCGACCCGGCCCGACGTGGTCGGCGTCGCGATGGCGCGCGATCTCGAAAGCCTGCAGGACCGGCTGCCGCCGTTCTCGCAGGCCGCGGCCGAAGCCGTGATCGCGCAATCGCTGGAACGCCCTGTGGCGCAGGCCTTTGCCAACCTCGGCCCGCCGGTTGCCGCTGCCTCGATCGCGCAGGTGCATCGCGGCGAGACCGAACGCGATGGCGTGCGCAAATCGGTCGCGGTCAAGGTGCTCCGACCCAATGTCGCCGCGCGTTTCCGCCGCGACCTCTCCGATTTCTTCTTTGTCGCGCATAATGCCGAAGCGCATTCCGCCGAGGCGCGACGGCTGCGGCTGATCGAAGTCATCAATACGATGTCGCGCTCGGTCGCGATGGAAATGGACCTGCGGCTGGAAGCGGCGGCAATGTCCGAGATGGCGGAGAACACAAGCGACGATTCGGACTTCCGCGTGCCTGATGTCGACTGGGACCGCACCACCCACAACGTGCTGACGATGGAGTGGATCGACGGCATCGCGCTGAACGATCACGCGCGGCTCGCACAGTCGCAGATCGACCTGCCTGACCTGGGCCGCAAGGTAATCCAGAGCTTCCTGCGCCACGCGCTGCGCGACGGCTTCTTTCATGCCGACATGCATCCGGGCAACCTGTTCCTCGACGATACCGGCCGGCTGGTGGCGGTCGACTTCGGCATCATGGGCCGGCTCGGGTTGAAGGAGCGGCGCTTCCTCGCCGAAATTCTCTTAGGCTTTATCACCCGCGACTACCGCCGCGTGGCGGAAGTGCATTTCGAGGCCGGCTATGTGCCGGGCCATCACTCGGTCGAGAATTTCGCGCAAGCGATTCGCGCCATCGGCGAGCCGATTCACAACCGCACCGCCGAAGAAATCTCGATGGCGAAGCTGTTGACCTTGCTGCTCGAGGTCACCGGCCTGTTCGACATGCAGACCCGGCCCGAACTGATCCTGTTGCAAAAGACCATGGTGGTGGTCGAAGGCGTGGCGCGGGGCTTCGATCCCAAGCTCGACATCTGGAAAGTCGCCGATCCCGTGGTGCGCGAATGGATCGAGCGCAATCTCGGCCCCATAGGGCGCATCCAGGGCGCGCTGTCGGGCGCCGGCGAACTCGGCCGGGTGGCGGCAAGCCTGCCGGCGATTGCCTCGCGGGCGATCGCGGTACTGGAGAATCTGGAGCGGATGACGCGCGAGGGCGTTACGCTGTCGCCGGAGACGATTGCGGCGATGGCCCGGACCGAGGCCCGCAAGAGCCGCTGGCGCACCCTCGCGCTGTGGATCATCGCGGCGACTTTCATCGGAATTTTGATCGCCGTGCGTCAACTTTGATTGCATTGATATCACATTTTTGATATCAATGCTGTCAGTTCTTGCCGGGAGCCGCCCATGGCCAGCCTGACCATCCGAAAACTCGACGAGGCCGTCAAAGCCTATCTGCGGCTTCGGTCGGCCGGAAATGGCCGCTCCGTCGAGGAGGAGGTGCGGGTCATTCTCGGGGAGCTGATCCAGGGGCGCCCCGAACCATCCGGCGGCCCTTTAGCCTCCACGGCACCGCCACGGGCGGTCAGCGCCACCGGCGAGGCCCGCGTCACCCTGATCATCGGCGGCGGCATCGCCGCCTACAAGTCGCTGGACCTGATCAGGCGGCTCAAGGAGCGCCATATTCACGTCCGCTGCGTACTGACCAAGGCGGCGCAGCAATTCATCACCCCGCTTGCGGCCAGCGCACTGTCGCATGAGCGCGTCTATACCGATCTGTTCGATGCCGAGAGCGAGTTCGACGCCGGGCATATTCGCCTGGCGCGGGAGTGCGACCTGATCGTGGTGGCGCCGGCAACCGCCGACTTGATGGCGAAGATGGCGCAGGGCCATGCCGACGATCTCGCCAGCGCCATCCTGCTCGCCGCCAACCGCCAGATCCTGCTCGCGCCGGCGATGAACCCCCTGATGTGGAACAACGCCGCCACCCGCCGCAACGTGCTGCAGCTTCGGCGGGATGGGGTCGCCATGATCGGTCCCAACGCCGGAGAGATGGCCGAGGCCGGTGAGGCCGGCGTCGGACGGATGTCGGAAGCGGCTGAAATCGCTGCCGCGGCCGTCGATATCCTGCGTCCGCCGCGACCCCGGCCGCTCACAGGCAAGCGCGTGCTGATCACCGCGGGGCCGACGCATGAGCCGATCGATCCCGTGCGCTATATTGCCAACCGTTCCTCCGGCAAGCAGGGTTTTGCGATCGCCGCCGCGGCCCAGGCCGCCGGCGCCGACGTCACGCTGGTTTCCGGTCCGGTCGAATTGCGCGATCCTCCAGGTGTCTCGGTGATCCGGGTGGAATCGGCGCGCGACATGCTGCACAAGGTCGAAGCCGCCCTGCCGGCGGATATTGCTATTTTTGCCGCAGCGGTCGCCGACTGGCGCGTTGCCAATGAAGGCGAGCAGAAGCTGAAGAAAACCTCTGCCGGCATGCCACCGCTGCAACTGGTCGAGAATCCCGACATCCTGGCGACGATCTCGAAGCTCAGCGACAAGCGCCCGCCGCTGGTGATCGGCTTTGCCGCCGAGACCGAACATCTGATCGACAACGCCAAGGCCAAGATCGCGCGCAAGGGCTGCGACTGGATCGTCGCCAACGACGTCTCGCCGGCGTCAGGCGTGATGGGCGGCGACCGCAACACCGTGCATCTCCTGACGCGCGAGGGCGCGGACAAGATTGGCGTTGACAGCATTGAAGTGGAGTCTTGGCCGGTCATGACCAAGGAACAGGTCGCGACCGAACTGGTGGCGCGGATAGCAAAGACGGTGGAGAGAAAGTCGTGAGCGCAACAGTCAAGGTCGACATCCGCCAACTGCCGCACGGCGAAGGTCTGGCATTGCCGGCCTATCACAGCGCCGACGCGGCCGGGCTTGATCTCCTGGCAGCGGTTCCAACTGAGACGCCCCTGATCCTGTCGCCGGGAAAATACGCGATGGTGCCGACCGGCCTTACGATCGCGCTGCCACGTGGCTTTGAGGCGCAGGTGCGGCCACGCTCCGGGCTTGCCACCAAACACGGCGTCACGGTGCTGAATTCGCCCGGCACGGTGGATGCGGATTATCGCGGCGAAATCAACGTGCTCCTGATCAACCACGGCGATGCGCCGTTCCCGATTCGGCGCGGCGAGCGCATCGCGCAAATGGTGATCGCGCCGGTGACCCAGGCGCAGCTTGTCGCCGTTGCCACGCTTTCGGAAACCGACCGCGGCAGTGGCGGCTTTGGCTCGACCGGGCGCTGATCCGTCAAACTGGAATGGTGCCTTGGCGGTAATCCGCTCATTTTTTCACAAGCCAATTCACGTTCACGGTCTGGACTCTTACCGGCCGACTCCCGAAGCAGATAATGTCAGTCGATTCGTGCACGGCGGGGGTTCGCGCCGCGCGCTGGAGTCGTGCGTTCTGGGGCAAATTATGTCGGGCGTAGTCGCGGCGATGCGTCGAAACCTGCTGTCGTGCACCTCACTGGCGCGCCACGGCCTGCTCGCGCTCGCCACCGCGCTATCGACCGCGCCGGAACCCGCTTTTGCCGCCGATTTGACGCTGACGCAGGCGCTTTCGGCCTGGTTCGACTTCAATCATCAGGAATTCGCCGTGCTGACGACGGCGCTGGCGCTACTCGGCTTTACCGTGGTGGCGGCGATCCTGTTGATGCGCACCCGGGTTCGGGCCACCCGCACCGAGCTCCGCCTGCGCGCCGACGTCGCCGGATTGCAGGATCAGGCCGACCGGCTGCGCGCGCTGCTGTTCGCCGAGCCGCAAATCCTGATTGCCTGGGCCGCGGGCGAAAACCGACCGCAGATCTCTGGCGATACCTCGCTGTTGATCTCGCCGGACGCCGCACAGAATTCGCCGCAGCGAATCCTCGCCTTTGGAACCTGGCTGCCGCCGGAACCGGCGTTGCAAATGGACCATGCCGTCGACGCGCTGCGCGAGGCCGGCGAGGGCTTTCTGCTCAACCTCTCCACCTCGAACGGCCGTGCCATCGAGGCCATGGGCCGCGCCATCGGCGGCCAAGCCATTGTCAGGATTCGCGAACTCGGCGGACTCCGCCGCGAACTCGCCGAATCCAACCTCCGCTACAAGACGCTTCAGGAAGAGACCGAGCTGTTGCGCGACTTCGCTGCCGCTGCCCCCTGGCCGATCTGGGCCAAGAGCACGGAAGGCAATCTTCGCTACGCCAATACGGCCTATGTGCGGGCCACCGAGGGGGCCGGCGTCGCCGACGCGATCCAGCGCAACCTCGAACTGCTCGAAACCGACCAGCGTACCGACATGAGCCGAACGTTGAACGGCAATTCCACCTTCAGCGCGCGGCTGCCGATCGTGGTCGGCGGCGAGCGGCGCATCTACGACGTACAGGCCGTGAAGCTGGCGGGCGGCAGCGCCGGCATCGCGATCGACGCCAGCGAGGCCACCTCGCTCCGCGCCGCCATGGATCGGATGACGGAAGCGCATCGCCGCACCCTCGACCAATTGTCATCGGGCGTGGCTGTTTTCGACGGCCAGCGGCGGCTCGCCTTCTACAACGAATCCTACCGGCGGCTGTGGGGCCTCGATCAGGCGTTCCTTGACGCCAACCCTGATGATTCCAGCGTGCTCGACCGGCTGCGCGCTGCGCGCAAACTGCCGGAGCAGCCGGACTTCCGGGCCTGGAAGGCGAAACTGCACGAGGCCTATCGCGCCGTCGAACCCGAGACCTACACCTGGTTCCTGCCGGACGGCCGCGCGGTCAGCGTCGTCACCACGCCGAATCTCGAAGGCGGCGTCACCTATCTGTTCGACAATGTCACCGAAAGCCTCGACCTCGCGCGGCGCTTCGACGGCCTCACACGTGTCCAGCACGAAACGCTCGACAACCTCAACGAGGCGGTCGCGGTGTTCGGCAGCAACGGCCGCGTGCAATTGTTCAACCCGGCCTTTGCCAAGATCTGGAAGCTCTCCACCGAGTCCCTCAGCGAACAACCGCATATCGAGACGGTGGAGACGCTGTGCAGGCCGCTGTTCGATGACGACCTGGCGTGGCGAACGCTGCGCGAGGCGATCACCGCGATCGAGAACCGGGCACAGGTAGCGCTGAAGCTCGAGCGCAAGGACGGCAGCGTGCTGGACTGCATGACCATGCCGCTGCCCGACGGCGCGACCATGCTGACGTTCCAGGACATCACCGACACCGAGAACGTCGAACGGGCGCTGCGCGAACGCAACGAGGCGCTCGAGACCGCCGACCAGATGAAGGTCGATTTCGTCCACCACGTGTCCTACGAATTGCGGGCGCCGCTCACCACCATCATCGGCTTCGCGCATTTCCTCAGCGATCCCTCGACCGGCCCGCTGACGGCAAAGCAGGCCGAATATCTCGACTACGTCACCAAATCGACCAACGCGCTGCTGGCGCTGACCAACAACATTCTCGACCTCGCCACCATCGATGCCGGCGCCATGAAACTGGAGCTCGGCCCGGTCAACATCGAGAAGGCGATCCACGACGCCGCCGAAGGCATCCAGGACCGGCTCGCGACCGATCGCATCGAGCTCAAGGTCGACATCGACCCCAATATCGGCGTTTTCATCGGCGACGAACGCCGCGTCGTGCAGGTGCTCTACAACCTGCTCGCCAATGCGGTCGGTTTCTCGCCGCATGATGCCGCCGTCACGATCAGCGCGCGGCGCAGCGAGCATCGGGTGACCTTCACCGTCACCGATTCCGGCCCCGGCATTCCGCCCGACGTGAAAGACAAGGTGTTCGACTGGTTCGAGAGCCATTCCAACGGCTCGCGTCACCGCGGCGCCGGCCTCGGCCTGTCGCTGGTGCGCTCCTTTGTCGAACTGCACGGCGGCAAGGTGCGGGTCGATTCGGCGGTCGGCCAGGGCACGATGGTCTCGTGCGACTTCCCGATCGACCAGAACGCCCATCGCAACGCCGCCGAATGACCGCGACCGCGACATTCTCGGCCGCGCTGGCCAACGAGACGGCCACCGCGCATTTGATGGCGGACCTCGCGCTCCTGGTCGGTCCCGGCGATGTGATCACGCTGTCGGGCGATCTCGGCGCCGGCAAGACCGCCGCGGCCCGGGCGATGATCCGCTATCTCGCCGGCGACGCCGCGCTGGAGGTGCCAAGCCCGACGTTCACGCTGGCACAGAGCTACGACCTGCCGTTTCCGATCATTCACGCCGACCTCTATCGCATCAATGATGCCAGCGAGCTGGAGGAAATCGGGCTGTCGCCGCTGCCGGAAGCCACGCTGGTGCTGATCGAGTGGCCGGAACGTGCGCCGGACGCGCTTCCCGCCGATCGCATCGACCTTGCCTTCAGCCATCGTCCGGCGTTCGGATCCTCCGCGCGCGCCGTCGAGATCACCGGTTACGGCAAGGCCGTAGCGCAGGTCGAAAGGCTGGGCGCGATGCGCGCGTTCCTCGACGGCGCCGGCTTCATGAATGCCGAGCGCGAGCGCATGCCCGGCGATGCCTCGACGCGCTCCTATGCGCGGCTCGTTCTGGACGGCGGCTCTGCTATCTTGATGAATTCGCCGCGGCGTCCGGACGGACCGGCAATCTATGACGGAAAATCCTACAGCGCAGCGGTGCATCTCGCCGAAGACGTCAAGCCGTTCGTCGCCATTGCCAATGGCCTGCGCCAGCACGGCTTCTCGGCGCCCGCGATCCGTCACACCGATCTCGATTCCGGCTTCCTGATCACCGAGGATTTCGGCGGCGCGGGTGTGATCGAAGGCGAGCCGCCGCGGCCGATCGTCGAGCGCTACGAGGCCGCCACCGACATGCTGGCGGCGCTGCACCGCGAGACGCTGCCCGAAACCCTGCCGCTGACGCGAGAGCTCGACTACGCGATTCCCGTGTTCGACGTCGATGCGTGGCTGGTCGAGATCGGGCTGATGACGGAATGGTATCTGGCCGATCGCGGCGCCGAACTGAGCCGCGAAGGCCGCGAAGAATTCGAGGCGATGTGGCGCCAGGTGCTGGAGAAGGCGGCAGCCGCGCCGCGGACGTGGGTGATGCGGGATTTTCATTCCCCCAACATCATCTGGCGCGGCGAACGCACCGGCATCCTGCGCGTCGGAATTATCGACTTCCAGGACGCCGTGCTGGGACCGGCGGCCTACGACCTGGTGTCGCTGCTGCAGGATGCCCGGATCGACGTCCCGGAGCAGCTCGAACTGACGCTGTTGACCCGCTACATCAAGGCGCGGCGCGCGGCAGACAGCCATTTCGACGCCGCCGATTTCGCCGAACTCTACGCCATCATGTCGGCACAACGAAACACGCGCCTGCTCGGCACCTTCGCCCGGCTCAACCGCCGCGACGGAAAGCCGCAATATCTGCGTCACCAGCCCCGGATCTGGACTTACCTGAACCGCTCGCTGGCGCACCCGACCCTGGCAGGGTTTCGCGACTGGTACGCCGCCAACGTCCCCCCGCCGGTTGCCTGATTTACCACTTGTTAGCCACCCCGCCTTTAAACTGGGAAAGGCTGTGCTCGGTATATGGGGCAGCCGTCTTGGAAGCGGGAATCGGCCATGGCGACAGCGGAACGGCGCAAAGGTGATCGCGTCACATTCGAGCGCGGCTTTGCCGCGCACATGATGGGCATCGACGGCACCTGGCGGCGCGACTGTGTGATGGAAGACGTATCCGAGACCGGCGCCAAGCTGACGGTCGATGGTTCCGTCGAGGGCTTGCATCTGAAGGAATTCTTCCTGCTGCTGTCATCGACCGGGCTCGCCTACCGCCGCTGCGAACTGGCTTGGGTCAATGGCGACCAGATCGGTGTCAATTTCCTGAAGCAGACCGACAAAAAGAAAAAGGCGGCGGCCAAGCGCGCCGAAGCCGAGGCCTGAAGTCTGGTGTGCCGGTGCCGTCGTACTGCCGTCATGTCCGGCGACTATGGCCTCACAGTCGCTGTAACCGGCGAATCACCGTGATATGATCCTTGAAATGATCCTTGGCGCGTTGGCGCGCCGTTGATGGCTAGAGAAATTCCCGACATGTCCGTTATGCCCACCAAAGCCATGGTCCTCGCCGCCGGCCTCGGCCTGCGCATGCGGCCGCTGACCGACCACATGCCGAAGCCGCTGGTGCGGGTAGCCGGCCAGCCCTTGCTCGATCATGTGCTGGACAAGCTCGCCGATGCCGGCGTCAGCGAAGCCGTGGTCAACGTGCATTATCTGCCCGACCAGATCATCACGCATACCGCGACCCGCAGCCGCCCCCGCGTCATCATCTCCGACGAGCGCGACCAGGTGCTCGGCACCGGCGGCGCCGTGGTCAAGGCGCTGCCTCTGCTGGGCCGGCAGCCGTTCTTCCATCTCAACGCCGACACGATGTGGATCGACGGCGTACGGCCCAACCTGACGCGGCTGGCCGAAACCTTCGATCCCGCGCGGATGGACATCCTGCTCCTGATGGCACCGACCACGACCAGCATCGGCTATGCCGGCCGCGGCGACTACGCGATGCTGCCGGACGGCGCGCTGCGCAAGCGTCGGGAGCATCAGGTGGTGCCGTTCGTCTATGCCGGCGCGGCCGTCATGTCACCGTCGCTGTTTGACGGTGCACCCACGGGCGAATTTTCACTGACGAAAATGTTCGATCGCGCCAACGAACAGGAGCGGCTGTTCGGCCTGCGCCTCGACGGCGTCTGGATGCATGTCGGCACCCCCGATGCGGTCGCGGCCGCGGAAGAGGCGTTTTTGGAGAGCGTGGCGTAGGGAGATCTGACGGCAAGTCAGCTCGTCATGCTCCGCGAAGGCGGGGCATCCAGTACGCCGCGGCCTCTCGTTTCAGCCACAGCGGCTCTGGAATACTGGATCACCCGCTTTCGCGGGTGATGACAGTGAGTAAATGGCAGCAGCCGTTCTCGCCCCATGACCAACCCTGAATCGCTCCCTATATTGGCCCCTGACCTCGAATCAGGAAGCCCATGCGCGTTTTCAGCGTTCCCGTCTCCGTGCCGCTGTTGCGCACCGTCATCGCTGCTCTGGTCGATGGCCGGCTGGTCGATGGGTTCGAAGCGCGCCACAATCCGTTGAACCTGGCGCGGGCGACGCTCTATCTGCCGACCCGGCGCGCCGGGCGGCTGGCGCGGGAAATCTTTCTCGATGAGTTGAAGACCGAGGCCGCGATCCTGCCGCGCATCGTAGCCCTCGGCGACATCGACGAGGACGAACTGGCGTTCTCCGAGAGTTCGGAACAATTCGGTGGTGTCGCGCCGCTCGACATTCCGCCGCGACTGGGCGAACTCGAGCGCCGGCTGACGTTGGCGCATCTCGTCGCGGCGTGGGCGAAAGGTCCGGTGCTGGCGCCGCTCGTGGTTGGCGGCCCGGCTTCGACACTGGCGCTGGCCGGCGATCTGGCGCGGCTGATGGACGACATGGTGACGCGCGGCGTCGCCTGGGAAGCGCTCGACAGCCTGGTGCCTGATCAGCTTGACCAGTACTGGCAGCACTCGCTGGAATTCCTGCGCATCGCACGCAAGATATGGCCGGATCATCTGAAGGAAATCGGCAGGATCGAACCCGCGGAGCGGCGCGACCGCCTGATCGACGCGGAAGCCGCCCGCCTGACCGCGCATCACGACGGCCCCGTGATCGCGGCGGGTTCGACCGGCTCGATGCCGGCGACCGCGAAATTCCTCGCCGTTGTCGCCGGCCTGAAGCAAGGCGCGGTGGTGCTGCCGGGGCTCGATACCGATCTCGACGACGAAGCCTGGCAAATCATCGGCGGCGTCAGGGACGCGCAAGGCAAATTCACCACGCAGCCCTCGTCGAACCATCCGCAATTCGCGATGCAGGGATTGCTCGACCGCTTCGGCATCCGGCGCAGCGATGTCGAAATCCTCGGCACGCCGGCGGCTCAGGGACGCGACGTGCTGGTCTCGGAGACGATGCGGCCGTCGAGCGCGACCGAGCAATGGCATGACCGGCTGGCGCAGCCGGACGTATCCGCGAAGATTTCCGCCGGGATGGCCAACCTCGCGGTGGTCGAAGCGCCGAATTCCGAAATGGAGTCGCTGGCGATCGCGATCGCGATGCGCGAGGCGCGACATCTCGGCAAATCGGCAGCCCTGGTGACGCCGGACCGCGCACTGGCGCGACGGGTGATGGCGGCGCTGACCCGCTGGAATCTCGAATTCGACGATTCCGGCGGCGACGCCCTGACGGATACGTCCGCTGGGATTTTTGCGCGCCTCACCGCGGAAGCCGCCGCCAAGGGGCTGGAGCCGCCGACCTTGCTAGCGCTATTGAAGCATCCGCTGTTCCGGCTTGGCGGCGCGCATGGCACGCCCAAGCGCGCTATCGAAGTGCTCGAACTGGCGGTGCTGCGCGGCACCCGACCGCAAGCCGGCAGCAGTGGCCTCGCCCGCGACTTCGATCGTTTCCGGAGCGAACTCAAAAAGCTGAGAGGCAATGAGACGTCCTCGCTGCACGCCTCCGAGCAGCGCGCGAAGCTGAAGGAAGACGAACTCGATCTGGCCCAATCGCTGATCGCCTCGCTGCAGAAGGCGTTTGCACCGCTGGAGAGCATGGCGCCGTCAAGGCCCTATGATTTTGCCGAACTGGCGCAACGCCACCACGAAGTGCTGACCGCGCTTTCCTGCGACCAGGGCGGCGTGGCCGTGGTGTTCGAGGGCAGTCAGGGATTGGCGCTCGCGGCGGCGTTCGACGATCTGCTCGGCGAGGGCAAGCCGAGCGGGCTGATGGTTAAGCTCAGTGACTATCCCGAAGTGTTTCAGACCGCCTTTGCCGACCGCATGGTGCGCCGGCCGGAGCATGCCGATGCGCAACTGCAGATCTACGGCCAGCTCGAAGCACGGTTGACGGAAACCGATCGCGTCATCCTCGGTGGACTGGTCGAAGGCGTGTGGCCGCCGGCGCCGCGGGTCGATCCATGGCTGAGCCGGCCGATGCGGCATGAACTCGGCCTCGATCTGCCGGAGCGCCGCATCGGCCTCTCCGCGCACGACTTCGCGCAACTGCTCGGGGCCGGCGAGGTGATTCTCACCCACTCGGCGAAGGTCGGCGGCGCGCCGGCGGTCGCCTCGCGCTTCCTGCACCGGCTCGAAGCCGTCGCCGGCGAAGCGCGCTGGAACGCGGCGAAGCTTGCCGGTGCAAACTATGTCCGCTTCGCCGACGAACTGGACCGGCCGGACAAGGTCGAGCCGATCAAGCAGCCTGCACCCAAGCCGCCGCTTGCAACGCGGCCGCTCAAGCTGTCCGTCACCGCGATCGAGGACTGGCTGCGCGATCCCTACACCATCTACGCGAAATATATTTTGCGGCTCGATCCGCTCGATCCCGTCGACATGCCGCTGTCGGCGGCCGATCGCGGCTCGGCGATCCATGATGCGCTCGGTGAATTCACCCAGACGTTTGCCGAAGCACTTCCCCGTGACGTCGTCCAGGCGCTGCGCGGCATCGGCGCCAAGCATTTTGCGCCGCTGATGGAACGGCCGGAAGCAAAGGCGCTGTGGTGGCCGCGGTTTCAGCGCATCGCCGGCTGGTTTGCCGATTGGGAGCTGGCGCGCCGCGACAGCATCGACAACATCAAGGCCGAGACCAGAGGCGAAATCGGAATTCCGCTCGACAACGCGCGGACCTTCATTCTCTCCGCGCGCGCCGACCGCATCGAACGGCGTCACGACGGCAGCTTTGCGATCCTGGATTACAAGACCGGGCAACCGCCGACCGGAAAGCAGGTCCGCATGGGCCTGTCGCCGCAACTGACGCTGGAGGCCGCCATCCTGCGCGAAGGCGGATTCAAGAATATTCCGGCGGATTCCTCTGTCGGCGAACTGGTCTATGTCAGGCTGAGCGGCAACAATCCGCCCGGCGAGCAGCGGACGCTGGAGCTGAAAATCCGCAACAACGATACGCCGCAACCGCCGGACGCTGCGGCTGACGAGGCGCGGCTAAAACTCGAGGCCTTGATCCGGGCGTTCGAGAACGAGGATCAGGCCTACACCTCCCTGAACCTGTCGATGTGGTCGAACCGCTACGGCGCCTATGACGACCTCGCCCGCATCAAGGAATGGTCCGCGGCCGGCGGCCTGGGGATCGAGGAATGGTGAAGGCCCCGCGCACGATTCCATCAGCGGTGCGCGCGACGCAAGCGCGCGCCTCCGATCCGGCAGCGTCCGCCTTCGTCTCGGCGAATGCCGGGTCCGGCAAGACGCATGTGCTGGTGCAGCGGGTGATCCGGCTGCTGCTGGACGGCGTGGCGCCGGAAAAAATCCTCTGCATCACCTTCACCAAGGCCGCCGCCGCCAACATGGCGGAACGGGTATTTACGACGCTCGGTCATTGGGTCACGCTCGACGACACAGAGCTGGACGCGGCCATCCGGGAGTCCGGCATCGCCGATCCCAGCGCAAAGCTGCGAAGAGATGCGCGCAAACTGTTCGCCTGTGCGCTGGAAACGCCGGGTGGCCTGAAGGTGCAGACCATCCACGCCCTGTGCGCGCGGCTGCTGCAGCAATTCCCGTTCGAGGCCAACGTGCCGGCGCGGTTCGCCGTGCTCGACGACCGCGACCAGAACGAGATGATGGAGCGGGCCAATCTCGGGGTATTTCTCGAGGCGTCGCGCCATCCCGACAGCGCCACCGGGCGCGCGCTGATGACGGCGATGGCAAGCGCCGCCGACGTGACGTTCAAGGACGTGGTGCGCGAGGCCTGCCTGAGCCGCGATCATTTCATGGCCTGGACCGATGCCGCCGGCAGCGCGGATGCCGCCGCGGCGCAGATTTCCGCGGCCCTCGGCGTCGATCCGAATGACCGTATCGAGGAGGTCGAGCGCGCCATCGTCGATGGACCGAACCTGCCGCGATCGCGCTGGCCGGAGATCGCCGGCGTTCTGGATACCGGCAGCAAATCCGATCAGGAGCAGGCGCGCCGGTTGCGCGACGCGCTGGTGTTCTCCGGCGCCGCGCAGGTCGATGAATATTTCGGCGTGTTTCTCACCGAGGCCGACCGCACGCCGCGCAAATCCGTCGTGACAAAGAAGTTCATCGACAACAATCCAGCGATCGGCCGGCTGTTCGACGCGGAGACCTCCCGCATTGCGCCGCTGATCGAACGCCGCCGCGCGGTCACGGCGCGCGACCGTACCGAGGCGCTGCTGCATATCGCGACCGCGGCGGCGGCGAATTACCGGCGCGAGAAGCAGGAGCGCGGCCTGCTCGACTATGACGACCTGATCGACAAGACGCTCGCCATGCTCGATCGCGTCTCCTCCGGCTGGGTGCATTACAAGCTCGACCGCGGCGTCGACCATGTGCTGATCGACGAAGCGCAGGACACCAGCCCGCGACAATGGGACATCGTCGCCCATATCATTTCGGAATTCACGTCCGGCGCGGGCGCGCGCGACGGCCTGGTGCGAACGGTGTTCGCGGTCGGCGACGAAAAGCAGTCGATCTTTTCGTTTCAGGGCGCGGCTCCGCGCGAATTCGATTTGCGACGCCGGGCGCTGAAGAAGAAATTCGAGGACGCCGGGCTGAAGTTCGATCCGGTATCGTTCACCTATTCGTTCCGGTCAGGGCCGGCGATCCTGAAATCGGTCGACCACGTATTCCGCGACCAAGATATCTACCGAAGTATCCATTCGGTCGAGACCGGTCATCCCGTCCACAACTGGCTCGCCGACGCCGGTCCCGGCCAGATCGATCTCTGGGAATTGGCAGAAGCCGACGACCGGCAGGACATTGAGGGCTGGCGCGCGCCGTTTGACGGCGTCTCGCTGACCAGCCCGGAAGTGAAACTCGCGCGGCGCATTCAGGCCGAGATCAAGTCGCTGGTCGACGGCGGCACCATGACCGGCAGCACAGGCGCCCGGCGGCCGCTGCGCTATGGCGACGTGCTGGTGCTGGTGCGGCGGCGCGGCAACGCCTTCGACGCCGTCATCCAGGCGCTGAAGCACGCCAATATCCCGGTCGCGGGCGCCGATCGGCTCAAGCTGACCGAGCATATCGCCATCATCGATTTGATGAACCTGGCCGATGCGCTGCTTTTGCCGCAGGACGATCTGGCGCTCGCGGTGGCGCTGAAGAGCCCGCTGTTCGGCCTCACCGACGACGACCTGTTCAAGCTGGCGCGGGATCGCAAGGGTTCGCTGCGCGCGGCGCTGACCGCCCGCGCCGCGACCGACGGCCTGTTACGGGATGTGCTTTGGCGGCTCGAGCAATGCGAGCGCCGCGTCGTCCACGAGACGCCGTTTGCGTTCTACGCCTGGCTGCTCGGCGGCGACGGCGGCCGCGCACGAATCCTGCAACGGCTCGGCCATGAGGCCAACGACGCGCTCGACGAATTTCTCGAACTGGCGCTGAACTATGAACGCAAGGCGCCGGCCTCGCTGCAGGGTTTTATGGCGTGGCTGCGCGCGGCCGACACCGAAGTGAAGCGCGACATGGAAATCTCGCGCGACCAAGTCCGCGTCATGACGGTGCACGGCGCCAAGGGCCTGGAAGCTTCCGTCGTGTTCCTGGTCGACACCACCACGTCGCCTTCGGATACGCAGCGGCTGAAACTGATCAACCTGCCGCAAGGCAATGCCGGTCCGCACGCGCCCGGCGTCGTGGTGTGGGCCGGCCGCAAGGCCGAGGATCCCTCCTCCGTCGTCGCCGCGCGCGCGGCCATGATCGCCGATACCGAGGATGAATACCGCCGCCTGCTGTACGTGGCGATGACGCGCGCGGCGGACAGGCTGATCGTCGGCGGCTGCCTGCCCGGCAACATGAACGCGGTGCGGAAATCATCCTGGTACGACCTGATCAGCAAGGGTCTCGCGCGCTCAGACTTGCAGGTGCAGGAGCTCGAAACGCCGAATGGCAAGGTGACGCGCTATACGCTGGCGGAGGAAGCCGCTCCCGCGACAGGCTCCGCTCCTGCAACGCCTGCGGCCGCACCGATCGCGCTGCCGACCTGGCTGCTGACGCCGGCGCAGCCGGAAACGTCGACGGAAAGCGCGTTGCGGCCTTCCGAACCCGCCAATGGCGACAGCCATCCGGTTCGCACCGGCGAATCCATTGCGCAGCGGGCCCGTGCGCTCCAGCGCGGGACGCTGGTGCACCGGCTTCTGCAGTCGCTGCCCGATATCGCGGCTTCAAGCCGCGGCGATGCCGCGCTCGCTTATCTTGCGCGCAACGCCGATGGCTGGACCGAAGACGAACGCAAGCAGCTTGCGGAAAGTGCACTGGCATTGATTGCCGACGTACGCTTCGCGCCGGTATTTGCGCCCGGTAGCCGCGCCGAGGTCTCGATCGTCGGCCGTCTGGAGCGGCCGCACCGGCGTCCGGCACTGGTTTCCGGGCAGATCGACCGGCTGGTGGTGACCGATAGCGAAGTTTTGATCGTCGATTTCAAGACCAACCACGCGCCACCAGCGCAGGCAGCCGAGGCGCCGAAGGGATATATCCGCCAATTGGCGCTGTATCGGGCGGTGCTCGGCAAACTTTATCCCCAGCGGCCGGTGCGCGCCGCGCTGCTTTGGACCGAAACGCCTGAATTCATGGAGATTTCAGCCCCTGCGCTGGACGCGGAGCTGGCCGCCCTAATCCAAAGGGATGACCGTGCTTGACCCGGCAAGGTCGCGTTCATAGGTTTGCCCCATCATCCGACGCGCGATTCTCCAGACCGCGCCCCAATCCAAACGAACGAGGTACTCCCATGGCCGTTGGCAAGGTTTCAGACGCCGATTTCGAAGCCGAAGTGCTCAAGGCGACCGGCCCGGTCGTGGTCGATTTCTGGGCTGAATGGTGCGGACCCTGCCGCATGATCGCACCCGCGCTCGACGAGATTTCCGGCGCGATGGGCGACAAGGTCAAGATCGTCAAGCTGAACGTCGACGAGAGCCCGAAGACGGCCTCGAAATACGGCGTGATGTCGATCCCGACCCTGATGATCTTCAAGGGCGGCGAGATGGCCTCGCGCCAGGTCGGTGCCGCGCCGAAGCAGAAGCTGCAGCAGTGGATATCGGCTGCGGTGTGATGGCTCACACAATCGTTGTGATGAAAACGGCCGGCTCATCGCCGGCCGTTTTGTTTTACCCGATCCATCCCGTCGCCAGCGCGTTCGCCAGTTCCGCCTGACCCCTCTGCCGCGCCAGATCGGCCATTGCAGCGTGATCGTAGGGCACATGCCGGAACGTCACGCGCCATTCACCGCCGATCCCTTCAAGGATCGCGTAGCGCGCGTCCGGCGTGCCGGCCTCCATGACATGCGGATACGGATGGGTGTCGCGATAACCGGGCGAGCCGACGCTGCCGGGATTGACGATCAGGCGGCCGTCGCGAAGCCGGACCGCGCGGGCGACATGGGTGTGGGCACAGAGGATCAGCGATTGCGTGATCCCCTTGGCCCGCTCCTCGATCGCGTCGAGCGGCGACATCCGCACGGCGCCGTCGGGCTGCACCGTCTCCAGCCAGTAGATCTCGTCATGGTTGGGCGTGGCGTGGCAGAGAAACACCCGGTCGCGAAACACGGCTGTCTTCGGCACCGCGCGCAGCCAGTCGAGATGACCGGCATCGAGCTGCGCGTGGGCCGGCCGGTCCCATGACCCCATCTTCTCCGGCGGCCGGTCGATCAGATAGCGGTCATGGTTGCCGAGCACGTGCACGGCGCCGAGCGCCATCAGGATGTCCATGGTGCGCCGCGCGTCGAGCGGGCCGCTCGCCATGTCGCCGAGGTTGACGATGTCGTCGATACCCTGTGCGCGAAGATCGGCCAGCACGGCTTCCAGCGCGAGATAGTTTCCGTGCACGTCGGCAATCGCGGCAAAACGCATGGTGATTCCAGTCATTGAAAGGGCGAACGCGCCCCGGGTGCGGCGCCGATATCCTATGCAGGCGGCGTGCCGTTCAATGCCAGCACGTGGCCCGCGAGGTAGAGCGAGCCCGTGATCAGGATACGCGGCGGAATTTCATAGGCGAGGCGCGACAGCGTCTGCAAAGCGGCTTCGATGCTGGCGGCATTCTCCACGCGCATGCCGAGCGCGCGCGCGGCATCCGCCAGCCGGTCCGGCGGCATCGCGTTGCCGCGGCCGGGAATCGGCACCGTCATGATGTGGCGCGTCAGCCCGGCGAAATTGGCAAGGAAGGCACCGGCATCCTTGTTCGCCATCATGCCCGCGATCACGACGAGCGGGCGAGACACCCGTTCCTCGAGATCGCCGAGTGCTGCGGCCGTGACGCGGCCGCCCTCGGCATTGTGGCCGCCGTCGAGCCAGATCTCGCAACCCGGCGGTCCCTGATCGGCCAGCGCGCCCGCGACCAGGCGCTGCATCCGCGCCGGCCATTCGGCGTTGACGATACCGGCCTCGAACGCCGGCATCCCGATCTTGAACGCATCGATCGCACGCAAGGTCGCAATCGCGAGCCCGGCATTGTCGAACTGATGCCGCCCGAACAACTTTGGCGCCGCCAGATCCATCAGGCCGCGCTCGTCCTGATAGACCAGCCGGCCGCGCTCGACGCTGACATGCCATTGCTGGCCGGCCGCGTGCAGCGGCGCGCGCATGCGGTTAGCCTGCGCTTCGATTACCGCCATCACTTCCGGCGCCTGCTCGGCGCAAACCACCGGCACGTTGCGCTTGATGATGGCGGCCTTCTCGCCGGCGATCGCGGTCAGCGAATTGCCGAGAAACTCGGTGTGATCCATGCTGACCGGCGCGATGACGGCAGCCAGCGGCGCCTCGATCACATTGGTGGAATCGAGCCGGCCGCCGAGCCCGACCTCCAGCAACACGACATCGGCCGGATGCCGCGCAAACAGACAAAATGCTGCGGCGGTCTCGATTTCGAAGATCGTGACCGGCTCGCTTTTGTTGGCCCGCTCGCAATGTTCGAGCGTCCCGCGCAACTCGTCATCGTCCACCAGCACGCCGCCACTGTGGCGACCCAGGCGAAAGCATTCGTTGATCCGCACCAGATAGGGCGACGTGAAAACGTGGACGCGCAAGCCGGCGGCTTCGAGGATCGCGCGCAGATAGGCGACGGTCGAGCCCTTGCCGTTGGTGCCCGCGACATGGATGACCGGCGGCAGCCGGCGCTCGGGATGATCGAGCGCCGCCAGCAGCCGGTGCATGCGATCGAGGCTGAGATCGATTTGCCGCGGATGAAGGGCCGACAGCCGCGCGATCAACTGATCGAGCGGTTGGGATTTGGCGGCAGGCACGTTCACGCGTGGGGGGCGGCCGGCACCGCATCCGGCGCATGGACGATCTGGGCCGGATCGGTGACCTGCGGCGTGGGTTTGGAGACCACTTCGATCGCCGGCGATTTGGTCAGCAGGCGGCAGAGCCTGGCCAATGTGGGACGCATTTCGTGGCGATGCACCACCATGTCGACCATGCCGTGGTCGCGCAGATATTCGGCACGCTGAAAACCTTCGGGCAATTTCTCGCGAATGGTCTGTTCGATCACGCGCGCGCCGGCGAAACCAATCAGCGCGCCGGGCTCGGCGATCTGCACGTCGCCGAGCATGGCATAGGACGCGGTGACGCCGCCGGTGGTCGGATTGGTCAGCACCACGATGTAGGGCAGCTTCGCCTCACGCAGCATCTGTACGCCGACGGTACTACGCGGCATCTGCATCAGCGACAGGATACCCTCCTGCATCCGGGCACCGCCGGAGGCCGCAAACACGATGAACGGCGATTTCTTTTCGACCGCGAGCTCCATCCCGCGCACGATCGCTTCGCCCGCGGCCATGCCGAGCGAGCCGCCCATGAAATCGAAATCCTGCACGGCGACAACGACACCGGCGCCTTCCAGCTTGCCGTAGCCGACCTTGACGGCGTCGTTCAGCCCGGTCTTGGCGCGCGCATCCTTGATGCGGTCGGCGTATTTGCGTTCGTCACGGAATTTCAGCGGGTCGGCGGTCACGTCGGGCAGCGCGATGTCGTACCAGGTCTCGTTGTCGAACACCGATTTCAGCCGCGCCGCCGCGCCCATGCGCATGTGGTAGTTCGAGCCGGGGATCACGAACTGGTTGGCCTCGACGTCCTTGTAGAAGACGAGCTGCCCGGAATCCGGGCACTTGATCCACAAATTTTCCGGCGTCTCGCGCCGCAGGATGCTGCGGATTTTCGGCCGGACGACATTGGTGAGCCAATTCATGTTTCGCTCCGAAATGCGGTTGGACGCATCAGTGAGAGTATATGGCGGCCCGGACCGAGCCCGGCAAGCCGCTGATTAACGCCTGTTTCCACGCAATTGGGCTTATTCTGCGGCCTGCTTCGCTCCCCGCACGCCCTGCGCCAGCGCGGCAACGAGGTCGGCAACCGCGGTGACGGTTTTGGAGGTTGCGCGGCCCTCAGCGTCGAGGCTGCCGCACAAGGCATCGACCAGCGCGGTGCCGACCACGGCGCCATTGGCGTTCTCGGCGATCGCCCGCGCCGCTTCCGGGGTGCGGATGCCGAAGCCGACACAAACCGGCAGCTTGGTATGCCGCTTGATACGGGTGACGGCTTCGCCGACGACGCCGGAATCGGCGCTGGCGCTGCCGGTGATACCGGTGATCGCGACGTAATAGACAAAGCCCGACGTGTTTGCGAGCACCGCGGGCAGGCGCTTGTCGTCGGTGGTCGGCGTCGCCAGGCGGATGAAATTGAGTCCCGCCTTCATCGCCGGCAGGCAGAGTTCGGTGTCTTCTTCCGGCGGCAGGTCGACGATGATCAAACCGTCGACGCCGGCGGTCTTTGCATCCACCAGGAATTTATCGACGCCGTAGATATAGATCGGATTGTAATAGCCCATCAGCACCAGCGGCGTGGTGTTGTCGTCCTTGCGGAACGCACGCACCATCTCCAGCGTCTTCTTCAGGGTCATGCCGGCCTTCAACGCGCGCAAGCCCGCCGCCTGGATCGACGGTCCGTCGGCCATCGGATCGGTAAACGGCATGCCGATCTCGATGATGTCGGCGCCGGCCTTCGGCAGCGCCTTGATCACGTCGAGCGACGTCTTCGGATCGGGATCGCCGGCCATCAAAAAGGTAACGAAAGCCGAGCGGCCCTGCTTGGCGAGTTCGGCAAAGCGTGCGTCGATACGGGTGGTCATGGAGCGATACCTGAAATGCTGTGGCTCTTGCCGAGGCCTTCATGCGCGGAGAGACCCCCACCCCACCCCTCCCCCGCAAGCGGGAGAGGGGGCAGAGCTTGCCGTGTCGATAGTCTGTGCAAAACACCCGGCCGCCATGTAACCGAGACTCGCGCAACATACTCGGTGGATCCCCTCTCCCGCTTGCGGGGGAGGGTTAGGGTGGGGGTGCTCAATCCGAACTCGATGCCAGTTGCGACCCTCACTTCTTCTTGCCCTTCAGGATGTCGCCGACCTGCGGCACGTCCTTGTCGCCGCGGCCGGAGAGGTTGACCACCATCAGATGATCCTTCGGCCGCTTCGGCGCGAGATCCATGACTTTGGCGATGGCGTGCGCCGGCTCCAGCGCGGGGATGATGCCTTCCAGCCGCGACAGCAGTTGAAACGCCGCCAGCGCCTCGTCGTCGGTCGCCGAAAGATAAGTGACGCGGCCGGTCTCGTGCAGCCAGGAATGCTCGGGGCCGATGCCGGGATAATCCAGCCCCGCCGAGATCGAATGCGCGTCCTGGATCTGGCCGTCGTCATCCATCAAGAGATAGGTGCGGTTGCCGTGCAGCACGCCCGGCCGGCCGCCCGCGATCGACGCCGCATGCAGTTGCGTCAGGCCATGACCGGCGGCCTCGACGCCAAAGATTTCGACGGAGGGATCGTCGAGGAAGGGATGAAACAGGCCCATCGCATTGGAGCCGCCGCCGATGCAGGCGATCAGCGAATCCGGCAAGCGCCCCTCGGTCTCCTGCATCTGCTTGCGGGTCTCGATGCCGATGATCGACTGGAAGTCGCGCACCATCATCGGATAGGGATGCGGGCCCGCGACGGTGCCGATGCAGTAGAAGGTGTTGTGCACATTGGTGACCCAGTCGCGCAGCGCGTCGTTCATCGCGTCCTTTAGCGTGCGCGAGCCCGACTGCACCGGTACCACCTTGGCACCCAGCATTTCCATGCGGATGACGTTGGGCTGTTGCCGTTCGACGTCGACCGCGCCCATGTAGACGATGCATTCGAGCCCGAACCGCGCGCACAGCGTCGCGGTCGCGACGCCATGCTGGCCGGCGCCGGTCTCGGCGATGATGCGCTTCTTGCCCATGCGGCGCGCGACCATGATCTGGCCGAGCACGTTGTTGACCTTGTGCGAGCCGGTATGATTGAGCTCTTCACGCTTGAAGTAGATTTTTGCGCCGCCGAGATGCTCGGTCAGGCGCTCGGCGAAATAGAGCGGCGACGGCCGGCCGACATAGTCCTTGAGATAGCCGTTCATCTCCGCCTGGAATGACGGATCGGCCTTGGCGTCGGCATAGGCCTTTTCGAGATCGAGGATCAGCGGCATCAGCGTTTCCGCGACAAAGCGGCCGCCGAAGATGCCGAAATGCCCGCGTTCGTCGGGACCGCTGCGGAAGGAATTGGGCAGGTTTGGATTCATCGGACCATCAGTTCTTCGCTTGAGCGCGCGGCGCGAATAAATTTGAGGATCATCTCGGGATCCTTGTGACCCGGCGACCTCTCGACGCCGGAGGATACGTCAACGCCGCCGGCGCGGGTGACGCGAACGGCCTCCGCGACATTGTCGGGGTTAAGCCCGCCCGAAACCATGAAGGGCAGCTTGAGATCGAGCTTTTCCAGCACATGCCAGTCGAACACGGCGCCCAGCCCGCCGGGACGGGTGGCGTCCTTTGGCGCGCGGGCGTCGAACAGGATGCGGTCGGCAACCCCGGCAAAGCCCGGCAGCACGGCGAGGTCGGCGGAGGTCTCGACCGCGATCGCCTTCATGACCGGCAGGCCGAACTTCGCCTTGACGTCGCGCAGCCGCGCGATGGTTTCCTTGCCGTGCAATTGCAGCAGATCCGGTTGCAGGGTCTCGACGATATTGGAAAGCGTCGCATCGTCGGCATCGACCGTCAGCGCCACCTTGGCGGCCCGGCCCTTGGCTTGCTTGCCTAGCTCACGCGCGGTTTCGAGGCTGAGGTGCCGCGGCGACGGCGGGAAGAACACGAAACCCACCATGTCGGCGCCAGCCCCGAGCGCGACGTCGAGCGTCTCGCGCGTGGACAGGCCGCAAATTTTGACAAGCAGGGACATGGTCTCTCGGGGGCGGATTTCGGGCCGCCATTTTAAGGGCTTGGAACGGAGCTCAGGGGGCGGGTTCTACAACGTCGCGCCCTGCTTGTCTCGCCCGGAAGCCCCGTAAATCCCGCGCTGGGCCGGCGCCGGAAGCTGCTGCGGCTGGCCCCGGGAAGCCGCCGCCGCAGCCCGCAAATCGGCTGTTTCGGCCCGGGCCCTGCGGGCATCGGCCTCGTATAGACGCGCCGCGCGGCGCCAGTGGCGCTGCCGGAACCAGGTCGCGACGCCGCCCGCCGCCACCCCCAGAATGGCGACCACAATGATCACCACGAACAGCGGCAGCGTCACCGCGAGCGAGGGGTTGACGGAATTGAACGGATCGAACGACACCGTCACCAGGTGGCGATTGGCGACCGCGAAGACGATGAAGATGAGACCTAAGGGTATGACGACCAGCGCCGTGAAAAACTTTCGCATGACCATCTCTCGTCGTGATGGAGATCGGCGGGCCCAAGTCTCGTAGGGTTCACTCGTAGGCTTCGTCTCGCAGGGTTCGTCAGGTTCCGCAACACGGCTTCAGATCGTCTGGGCCCCAAGGAAGCTTTACGGGAGCCTTACGCGCCGGCCTCCGGCGAGCCCCCGTCGCGGTTCAGCCGCTCACGCATTTCCTTGCCGGTCTTGAAGAACGGGACGCTCTTCTGGTCGACCGGCACATGCGCGCCGGTACGCGGATTGCGCCCCGCACGCGCCGGACGATGCTTGACCGAGAAAGCGCCGAACCCGCGCAGCTCGACACGGTCGCCGCGCGCCAAAGCCGCCACGATCTCATCGAGGATCGCGTTCACAATGTTCTCCACATCCCGCTGATAGAGATGCGGGTTGTGCTCGGCGATGCGCTGAACAAGCTCGGATTTGATCATCGAAATTGGGATCCACGGTCGTGCGAGTATCCATTTCCGTGAAAATGCCTTGAACTGTCAAGACGCTAAATCAATTTAGAGCATCGCGAAATGACGTGACAAACCGTCCGGAAGGGGATTTGGGCGATGCTCGCAATGCGGGAGAACCGTGCCGGGCGGCTCCCACAGGTTCAATTGGAGCCGGCGGGCCGCCACAAGGCCAGCATCCCGTCGAGCCTGAGCTGATCGACCGCCTGCGCGACGCCGGCCTGCTCGATTTGCCGCGCGACGGAGCCCAGGCCGAGGGCATCGAGCGTAATGGAAGCGGCGGTTCGCAGGAACGTCAGGTCGCCAAACCGGGGGCTGAGCTTGTAGTCACGCACCGGCAGATCGCTTTTGATCTTCTTTTCGGCGACCAGCCAGGCAACGGCGGCTTTTTCATCGCCAAGCTGATCGATCAGCTTCAGTTCCACCGCCTGGCGGCCGGTGAAAACACGCCCGTCCGCGACTTTTTCGAGCAACGCGTCGTCCATGCCGCGTCGTTCCTTCACGAGGCCGCGGAACCAGGCGTAGGAGTCCTTCACCAGCGAGTCGAGAGCGGCACGCGCTTCCGGGCTGGTCGGCTCAAACCCGTTGGGCGCAGCCTTTAGCGGGGAGGATTTCACTTCCTCGACCTTGACGCCGACGGTCTTCAGCAGCTCGCTGAAATTCGGGAATTGAAACAGTACGCCGATCGAACCGACCAGCGAACTCTGCTGGGCGATGATGCGATCGGAGGCCATCGCCGCGATATAGCCGCCGGACGCGGCCAGCCCCTCCACCACCACGACCAGCGGCTTCTTGGCCTTCAGGCGCACCAGCGCGTCATACAGTTGCTCGGAGCCGGCCGTGGTGCCGCCGGGCGAATTGATATGCACGATGACGGCAGCGGCCTGCGACTTCTCCAGCCGCTCCAGCGCCTCGACGCGTTCCAGGTCGCTGCGGATCAGCCCCTCGATGTTGATGCGCGCGATCGAGCCCGACGAGGTCAGCGAAGCGCGACCGCCCGGCGTCGCGATCACGCCGACGGCGGCGACCGCCGCGATCGCGACCACGGCGGCGAAGACGCGCCAGAAGGTCAGCTTGCGGCGGATTCTGCGGCGATCGACGATCACATCCGAATCGAGCGACATCGAAATTCTCCTGAAATATCCCGCGCGTTTTGCATCCGCAGCGCTAGCGAACCGTTATCCAGATACATCAATTGCGATGCAATATGAAGAAAACAAGACCCCTTCGTCTTCCTTCTCCCATCGAAGTCGGATCTATCCGACTTCGACATATTAGGATGCCCAACTCGGGTATACCCGAGTTGGGATGGGAGAAGGTGGCATAGGCGGCCAAGGCCGCCGTTCTTAAGAACGCCGATGCTTTGCATCGGCTATGGACGCGAAGCGGCAGCGAGACGGATGAGGGGTCTGTCTCCGCGGATAGAGACCCTCATCCGGCGCTACGCGCCACCTTCTCCCACAAGGGGAGAAGGGAAGATGGCACCACCACTCCCCCCAAACAAAAAGGCCCCGGTCGAAACCGGGGCCTGATGGTTGGACAATAAGCCTTACGCTTACTTGTCGCGGTTCTTGAGGGCGGTGCCGAGAATGTCGCCCAGCGTCGCTCCCGAATCGGAGGAGCCGTACTGCGCGATGGCTTCCTTCTCTTCGGCAACTTCCAGCGCCTTGATCGAGACCTGCACCTTGCGGGCCTTCTTGTCGAACTGGATCACGCGGGCATCGACCTTCTCGCCGACGGCGAAACGTTCGGCGCGCTGATCGTTGCGATCACGGGCGAGTTCGGAGCGCTTGATGAAGGTGGTGAAGTCGGTGCCCGAGATCTTCACCTCGATGCCGGCTTCCTTCACTTCGAGCACTTCGCAAGTCACGACCGCGCCCTTCTTGACGTCGCCAGGCTCCGCGAAGGGGTCGCCTTCGAGCTGCTTGACGCCGAGCGAGATGCGTTCCTTTTCGACATCGACGTCGAGCACCACGGCCTTGACCATGTCGCCCTTCTTGAAGTTGTCGATGACCTGTTCGCCCGGAAGCTTCCAGTCGAGGTCGGACAGATGGACCATGCCGTCGACGTCGCCTTCGAGGCCCAAGAAAAGTCCGAACTCGGTCTTGTTCTTGACTTCGCCTTCGACGGTCGAGCCGACCGGGAACTTCTCGACGAAGACTTCCCAGGGATTGCGCATGGTCTGCTTGAGACCGAGCGAGATACGGCGCTTGACCGAATCGACTTCGAGAACCTGCACTTCGACTTCCTGCGAGGTCGAAACGATCTTGCCGGGGTGCATGTTCTTCTTGGTCCACGACATTTCCGAGACGTGGATCAGGCCTTCGATGCCCGGCTCCAGTTCGACGAACGCGCCGTAGTCGGTGATGTTGGTGACGCGGCCGGTGAAGCGCGCGTTCAGCGGGTACTTCGCCTCGATGCCCTGCCACGGATCGTCCAGCAACTGCTTCATGCCGAGCGAAATGCGGTGGGTCTCGTGGTTGATCTTGATGATCTTGACCTTCACGGTCTGGCCGATGGTGAGCACTTCGGTCGGGTGATTGACCCGGCGCCAGGCGATATCGGTGACGTGGAGCAGGCCGTCGATGCCGCCGAGATCAACGAACGCACCGTAATCGGTGATGTTCTTGACCACGCCGTCGATCACCTGACCCTCTTCGAGGTTCTGCACCAGCTCCTGGCGCTGCTCGGCGCGGGTCTCTTCGAGAACCGTGCGGCGCGACACCACGATGTTGCCGCGGCGGCGATCCATCTTCAGAATTTGGAACGGCTGCGAGTTGTTCATCAGCGGCGCGACGTCGCGGATCGGCCGGATGTCGACCTGCGAGCGCGGCAGGAACGCAACGGCACCGTCGAGGTCGACCGTGAAGCCGCCCTTGACCTGGTTGAAGATGACGCCGTGAACCTTCTCGTTGTTGTTGAAGGCCTTCTCGAGCTTGCCCCAGCTTTCCTCGCGGCGCGCCTTGTCGCGCGACAGCACGGCTTCGCCGAGCGCATTCTCGATCCGGTCGAGGAATACCTCGACTTCGTCGCCGACCTTGAGATCGCTTTCGCGGCCGGGTCCTGCGAACTCGCGCAGCGCCACGCGGCCTTCGGTCTTCAGGCCGACGTCGATGACGGCCATGTCCTTTTCAATTGCAACTACCTTGCCCTTGATGACGGAGCTTTCCTGCAAATTGCCGCCGGCGAAGGACTCGTCCAGCATCGCAGCGAAATCGTCGCGGGTAGGATTATAAGAAGCAGCAGTCGAAGCCATTTGTTCTCCAGATGCGGGGATCGCCGGCCATTCGGGTTAAGGGGCATATCGCGCGTGAAGTGTCAGGGATCCGCAAACCCTGACGACCGCTGTTTGCGGGAGGCGCAAAAGCGGGCCGGCAGCTTGCCTGCACGTTCGATACGTTGATTTATCCGGAGCCTGAAATACCGACTTCAAGAACCTGGAGCGGGACATTCCTCCAATGACGGCAGGGGCTAAAACCGCCTGCCGGCCCGCTCGGACAGCCCTGATCTCATCGATGGCGGCGCCGGATGGCGTGGATATAGCGCCAAGGCCCATTTTCGGCAAGCTGGAAATGGCCGATTCACGGGCCTTCAAGGCTGCCAGGGATCGGGCCGCCCGAGCATTAACCGCCTGTTTCAACGGCTTGTTGACCGCATTCCGCAAAAGCCCACGCCCCGGGCTGTTGCGGAACCCGGCCTTAAGCACGGCCCCACACAATGGCACCGTTATAAAAACAGGGGGAGTACCGCTATGAAGAGCTTTATCGTGCTGACGGCGATCGCCGTCCTGACCGTCGGAAATGCCATTGCCGCGATGCCCGGCGCCGCCGGCTCCATGCGCACCATCTCTGCCGACCAGCCGATCGTGAGCATGGCCGAACAGGAACTGCCGTTCGACCGCTACTGGTCCAAGAATTGATCAAGAATTGATCGGGCACTGATCCCGCGCGGGCGCCTAGCGCCTGGCGAGCACAGCCTCGACGATCGCGATGGCGGCGCGAACGCCGCCTTCGATGTCGAGATTTGAATTATCCAGGATATGCGCGTCGGCGGCCGCCTTCAGCGGGGCCGCCGCGCGATTCCGGTCCCGCTCGTCGCGGCGGATGATATCGGCCAGCACCAATGCCTCGTCGGCGGCTTCGCCCCGCCCGCGCGCTTCGAGCGTGCGACGGCGGGCGCGCACCTCTGGGTCCGCGACGACAAAAATCTTCACATCGGCGTTCGGGCAGATCACCGTTCCGATATCGCGCCCGTCGAGCACGGCGCCGGGCGGATCGGCCGCGAACTGGCGCTGAAAGCTGACCAGCGCCTCGCGCACGCCGGGAATCGCCGACACCACCGACGCGGCATCGCCGATCCGTTGCGACTTCAGTTCGGGATGGCCGAATTTCGTGGGGTCGAGCGCCATCGCGGCGGCCACTGCCCGCGCTTCGTCGGTCAGCTCGAACCCCTGATCCAGCAACATCTTGGCGACCGCGCGGTAAATCACGCCGGTGTCGAGGTGGCGATACCCGTAATGCTGGGCGAGCCGCTTGCCGAGCGTGCCCTTGCCGGACGCCGCCGGTCCGTCGATGGCGATGATCATGCTGACCTATGAATGAGATGGACGAAGGCCGCGCGCCCGTCGCAGCGGCCGTTCTTCGGTGAAAATATTGCGCGACGCAAACTCGGCGGGACTGCTGAAGCTCAGAAACTCCCGCACGGCGTCAGTCGGATTGGCCACGGTAAACCACGGCTGATCAAGGTACCGCGCGCGATCGCAAACCCAGTGTGGCACACGACCCAGCTTTCGCTGTTTTGCCAGATATTCAGCCATCGCGCCGACCAAGGCATCCAGTTTTTTATCGCCCGTCAACGCTGGCTCCTGCTCGATTGTCATGTAGCGCGTCTCACTCGTAGGTGCGAGGTCGAATGTCTCGACAAATTGCGCTAGCGAAACGTCCTGCAAAGCTCCGCCCTGAATTCTCGCAACGGCCTCGGCGAGCGTTTTCGGGCGCATCAAATTCTCCGTTGCTAGGAAAACTCGGCCCCGAGCGATCGCATCATCGGGATGAAATCCGGGAAAGAAGTGGCGATGAAGGCGGTGTCGTCGACCTTGACCGGCTTGTCGGATGCAAGTCCCATCACCAGCGCCGACATCGCGATGCGGTGATCCATGTGGGTGGCGACGATGCCGCCGCCCGGCACATGTCCGCGGCCCTCGACGATCAGATCGTCACCGGAAACCTCGACCTTGACGCCGTTGACGCGCAGCATGTCGGCGGTCGCTTCCAGACGGTCGGATTCCTTGACGCGCAATTCCTGCAGGCCGCGCATGATGGTGGTGCCTTCGGCGAACGCGGCCGCGACGGCCAGCACCAGATATTCGTCGATCATCGAGGGCGCACGCTCCGGCGGCACCTCGACGCCGCGCAGTTTGGAAGCGCGCACGCGCAATTGCGCCATCGGCTCGCCGGCATCGCCGCGGACCTCGCTTTCCTCGATCGACGCGCCCATCTCGCGCAGCGTCGTAAAGAGTCCGGTGCGCAGCGGGTTGGTCATGACGTCGGAAAACACGATGTCGGAGCCTTCGACAATCAGCGCCGCCACGATCGGGAACGACGCCGACGACGGATCCGCAGGCACCACGACCTCGGCGCCGTGCAGCTCGGGCTGGCCGGTGAGCGCGATTCGGCGACCGTGGCTGCCTTCATTGGTCGAGACGATCTGCGCGCCGAAATGCTTCAGCATCAGTTCGGTGTGGTCGCGACTGGCTTCCTGCTCGATCACGGTGGTGACACCCGGTGCTGCGAGCCCCGCCAGCAGCACCGCCGATTTGATCTGGGCGGAGGCGACCGGCGTCCGGTACAGGATCGGCAGCGGATCCCGGGCGCCATGCAGCGTCAGCGGCAGGCGGCCGCCCTCCCGGGCCTCGCCGGTTTTGGCGCCCATCAGTTCGAGCGGATCCAGTATCCGCCGCATCGGACGGGTGCGGAGCGAGGCGTCGCCGTCAAAAACCGCCGTAATCGGGCAGCCGGCCACCGCCCCCATCACCAACCGGCATCCGGTGCCGGAATTGCCGAAATCAAGCGGGGCGACCGGCTGGGCGAAGCCCGCGACGCCAACGCCCCGCACCGACCAGGCAAACGGGCCGGTCCGCTCCACCTTGGCGCCCAGCGCCTGCATCGATTTGGCGGTATTGAGGACGTCTTCGCCCTCAAGCAGCCCTGAAATCCTGGTTTCGCCGACCGACAGCGCCCCCAGGATGAGGGCCCGGTGCGAAATCGACTTGTCGCCGGGAACGCGGACTTTACCGGTGAGGGCGCCACTGGAGCGGGATTCCAGCGGGGTTGGGGCGGTTGAATGGGTCAAGATTGTGTCCTCTGCGCCGGGGGCAGTATCACATGGGCCACACGGCGTCACGCGGCCGTCAAATGCTTCAAACCGCTATTGACACCAGCCCCTCAACTAGCCAAGTGAAGCACCGTTTTTCAGAATTTCCCAGGATCCACACGTGGCCAAATCCGATCTCGGAACCAAACGTATTTGCCCGACGACGGGTAAGAAGTTCTATGACCTGAACAAGAGTCCGGTGATTTCGCCGTACACCGGCGAGGTTGTGCCGATTGCACCGGTGGCACCGCCGCGGGCTGCCCGTGGCGATGCCGCGCGCGCCGCGGCTGCGGCCAATGCCGCCGCCGATACGCCTGAGCCCGCAGAGGCCGAGGAATTGGTGTCGCTGGAAGAGGCCGACGCCGAGGAGAACACCGGCAAGGTCAAGGCCGTGGTTCCCGAATCGGAAGACGATATCGAGATCGACGAGACCATCGAAGACGATGACGACGACGATTCCACCTTCATTGCCGACGAGGAAGAGGGTGACGAGGACGTTACCGACATCATTGGTGATGTCGGCGGCGACGAAGAGACTTGAGATCGGCCCTGAACTGTGGTTGAGGGTCATGCCCGCACGCTGATTTGAGGCGCTGCGATTCTACGGGGCCATAGCTCAGCTGGGAGAGCGCTTGCATGGCATGCAAGAGGTCGGCGGTTCGATCCCGCCTGGCTCCACCACGCTTCGCCCTTCGGGCTTCGCGTGGCGCAGCCACGAGATGCCCGAAGGGTGAAGCGTGGTGCCCGGCGTAGCCCAAAGGGCGAAGACGGGCTGGTAATCCCAACAATCCCGTTTAGTCTCGCTGACGGTTTCAGTCAGTGCGGCTTCGCGCGGCGCCGCGGAAACGTAAGCTGATTTCGCCTTCGAACATGCACGGACGCAGATGTGGTACGTCTACATCATCCGAAGCGTCAATTTCCCCGATCAGGAATACGTTGGCGCCACCGCGGATTTGAAGCGGCGGCTACCGGAACACAATGCCGGCAAATCCGCGCACACGGCCAAATTCAAGCCCTGGGAATTGGTGTGGTACTGCGCCTTCCCGGACAAGTACAAAGCGCTGGCCTTCGAAAAATACCTGAAATCGCACTCCGGGCGCGCCTTCGCCAAAAAACGCCTCTGAGACGCCCCCCCTATTCCCCCAGCGCCGCATTCAACCGGTCGCGCAGTGCGACGATATCATTCTTGATCGCCGACAATTCCCCGAGCGAGCAGGCCGACCTCGCGAGGATTCCTTCCGGCACCGCCCTGGCTTTTTCCTTGAGCGCCTGCCCCTTCGGCGTCAGCGCGATCAGCACCTGGCGTTCGTCCTCGGTGCTGCGGGTGCGCTTGATGAGTTCGGCCGCCTCCAGTCGCTTCAGCAGCGGCGTTAGCGTCCCCGAATCCAGAAACAGCCGCTCGCCGATATCCTTCAGCGGCACGTCATCGCGCTCCCACAGCACCAGCATGACCAGATATTGCGGATAGGTGAGGCCGAGGCGATCGAGCAGCGGCTTGTAGACGCGGTTGAACGCATGGGCGGTCGAATAGACCGCGAAGCAGATTTGATTGTCCAGTTGCAGCGGCCAGTCCGCCGCCTGTTTCCGTGCCATGTATAGTCCTCGAGCAGCCGATCAGCCTTGCGCCCCATTCTGGGGCAGGTCGCCCCGGTATTCAATTGCGAACAATTAAATGTGAGCCAACTGATTTTTACATTGCACACAATCTAATTGTCTGCAATATATATCTCACCGAAACGGCCAACCAAAGGGAGACCCACCATGTCCGTGAACGTGCTCTACAAGACCAGCGCCAAGGCAACCGGCGGCCGCGATGGCAGCGCCGCGACCCTCGACGGATCGCTCAACGTCAAGCTCACCACCCCGAAGGAACTCGGCGGCGGCGGTGGCGTCGGCAACAATCCCGAGCAGCTGTTCGCGGCCGGTTACGCCGCCTGCTTCATCGGCGCGATGAAATTCGTCGCCTCCCAGGGCGGCCCCAAGGTACCTGCGGACGCCTCGGTGACCTCCACGGTCGGCATCGGCCCCCGTTCGGCCGGCGGCTTTGGCCTCGACATCGACCTCGCCGTCTCGCTGCCCGGCCTCGCTCGCGCCGATGCGGAAGCCCTGGTCGAGAAAGCCCATCACGTATGCCCCTATTCCAACGCCACGCGCGGCAATGTGGATGTGCGCCTGACGGTTGTGTAACGACATCCGGGATGGCCCGCCGCAGATAGCGGCGGGCCATTTTCCGCGCGGCGGGCACGCCCGTCATGCGCCCGTGCGCGCGAAGCCATTGCCGCCACGCGCGAAGACCGCTAGCTCAGGAATTCCATTCTCACCTTGAGCGAAGGTTCTTTCCATGAGTTCTGAAGCGGCTCCCGGCGCGATGACCGGACTGCGCGTGATCGATCTCACGCGCGTCCTGGGCGGCCCCTATTGCACGCAAATCCTGGCCGACCACGGCGCCGACGTGATCAAGGTCGAACCGCCGGCCGGCGACGAAGTGCGCGACTGGGGCCCTCCGTTCCACGACGAAGACGCGGCCTATTTCGTCGGCATCAACCGCAACAAGCGTTCGATCGGGCTCGACCTCGCTTCCGAGGGCGGACGCGCGGTGCTGATGAAGATGCTGGAGACCGCCGACGTCCTGATCGAGAATTTCAAGCCGGGCACGCTCGACAAATGGGGCATCGGCAACGACGTGCTGCGCGCGAAATTTCCAAAGCTGGTGCACTGCCGGATTTCCGGCTTCGGCGCCGACGGCCCGCGCGGCGGCAATCCCGGCTATGACGCGATCATCCAGGCCATGACCGGCATGATCGCCGCGACCGGCTCGCCGGAAAGCGGCCCGATGCGCATCGGCGTTCCCCTCGTCGACATCACCACCGGGCTCTACGCGGCGATCGGCATCCTGATGGCGTTGTCGGAGCGGCAGCGATCCGGCCTCGGACAGTTTCTCGAAACCACGCTGTATGAAACCGGCCTTGCGATCATGCATCCGCATGCCGCGAATTATTTCATGCACGGCAAGCCGCCGGGCCTGACCGGCAACGAGCATCCCAACCTGGTGCCGTACGCGATCTTTCCGACCAAGACCGACAACATCTTCATCGGCGTCGGCAATGACGGCACCTTCCGCAAGCTGGCCAAGGAGGTCGGCAAGCCCGAACTCGGCACCGATCCGCGCTTTGCCCGCAACAAGGACCGCATCGCCAACCGCGACGCGCTGCGCGCCGAACTCGCGGCGGTGTTCAGCCAGTACGAGGCCGAACTGCTGTGCAATCGCCTGCTGGCGGCGGGACTGCCGGCAGGTCCGGTGCAGAAGATCGATCAGGCCCTGACCAATCCGCACACCGTCCACCGCGGCGACGTCATCGCCAAGGATTGGTACAAGGGGGTCGCCTCCCCGATCCGGCTCGACCGGACCAAGGCGAACCTGCGCCGCACACCGCCGAAATTCAGCCAGCACACCGCCGAGGTTCTGGGCGAATTCGGCTACTCCAAAAGCGAGATCGAGGCCCTGGTTACCAAGGGCGCGGTCTGTGGTGCCGAGCGCAAGCGCTGATGTATCCTCGTCCCGGCCTTATGCGCAATTGCGCATCGGGAGCCGGGACGAGCGGGATAGCGTCCCCTGCCCTTCGCCTATTTGACGGCTTCCCTTGCCGCACGCTTTCCCAATACCATCGTTTCGCTTATACGGTCATTTGTACGTCATCCGGCGCTGTTATCGCGCGAAACGAAGGTGGCGACCCCAACCCGGAGGAATTTGATGGCACTTCGACAATTCAGCGCAGCCGCGGCAGTCACTGTTGCGCTGGCGCTCGCAACGCCTGCTTACGCTGTGACCGAGATCCAGTGGTGGCACGCGATGACCGGCGGCAACAACGACGTCGTCAACAAGCTCGCGGAAGACTTCAACGCCAGCCAGACCGAGTACAAGGTCGTCCCGTCCTTCAAGGGCAGCTACGCTGACACCATGAATGCCGGCATCGCGGCGTTCCGCGCCGGCAACGCACCGCATATCATGCAGGTGTTCGAGGTCGGCACCGCCACGATGATGAGCGCCACCGGCGCCATCAAGCCGGTCTATCAGCTGATGAAGGACGCCGGCGAACCGTTCGACCCCAAGGCCTACCTGCCGACGATCACCGGCTACTACTCGACCTCGAAGGGCGACATGCTGTCGTTTCCCTTCAACTCTTCCTCGATGGTGATGTGGATCAACAAGGACGAGCTGAAGAAGGCCGGCATTGCCGTGATTCCGAAGACCTGGCCGGAAGTGTTCGATGCCGCCAAGAAGCTGAAGGCGGCGGGGCATGCGACCTGCGGCTTCTCCAACGCCTGGGCGACCTGGGCCCATATCGAGCAGTTCTCGGCCTGGCACAACGTGGCGATCGGCAGCAAGGCTAACGGTCTCGATGGGTTTGACACCGAGTTGAAGTTCAACTCGCCGCTGCACGTTAAGCACCTGCAGAACCTGATCGACCTGCAAAAGGACAAGACCTACGATTACGGCGGCCGCGCCAACGCCGGTGAAGCCCGGTTCGGTTCGGGCGAATGCGCGATCTTCCTGACTTCCTCGGGCTACTACGGGACCGCCAAGGGCACCGCCAAATTCGATTTCACCTCGGCGCCGATGCCCTATTATCCCGATGTGGCCGGAGCTCCGCAGAACTCGATCATCGGCGGCGCCTCGCTGTGGGTGATGGGTGGCAAGAAGCCCGAAGAATACAAGGGCGTGGCGAAGTTCTTCGCGTTCCTTTCCGACACCGACCGCCAGGTCAAGCTGCACCAGGAATCCGGCTACCTGCCGATCACCAAGGCGGCCTATGAAAAGACCAAGGCGTCCGGCTTCTACGAAAAGAACCCCGCGCTCGAAACGCCGCTGAAGGAGCTGACCAACAAGGAGCCGACGGAAAATTCCCGCGGCCTGCGCTTCGGCAACATGGTGCAGATGCGCGACGTCTGGGCCGAGGAAATGGAAGCGGCCCTTGCCGGAAAGAAAACCGCAAAGGAAGCACTGGACGCGGCGGTCGCGCGTGGCAACGCCATGTTGCGGACGTTCGAAAAGACGGCAAAGTAACGACGGACAAAGCTCCCTCTCCGTCCGGAGAGGGAGCATCTCTCGCATCATACAGCGTCCTGAATGGAAAAGTCTGTCGTCTTCAACAACAAGCTGCTTCCATGCCTGCTGCTGGTGCCGCAGCTCATCATTACATTCGTATTTTTCTACTGGCCGGCCAGCCAGGCGGTTTGGCAATCCTTCCTGCGCGAGGACGCCTTCGGGCTGACCTCCGAATTCGTCGGCCTGGAAAATTACCAGTCCCTGTTCGTGCAGCCCGAATATTACGCATCGATGCTGACGACGCTGATTTTCTCGTCGCTGGTCGCGGTGCTGTCGCTCTCGATCGCGCTGTTGTTCGCAACCCAGGCCGACAAGAACCTGAAGGCCGCCTCGGTCTACAAGACCTTCATGATCTGGCCCTACGCCGTGGCACCGGCGGTGGCCGGCGTGCTGTGGTTCTTCATGTTTCATCCCTCGCTCGGCACGCTGGCGCGGCCGCTGCGCTGGATGAATTTCGACTGGAATCCGCTGCTGAACGGCAACCACGCCATGATCCTGGTGGTGATGGCCGCGGTGTGGAAGCAGATCTCCTACAATTTCCTGTTCTTCCTGGCCGGGTTGCAGTCGATTCCCAAAAGCGTCATTGAAGCCGGCGCGATCGACGGCGCCGGCCCGATGCGGCGGTTCTGGACCATCATCTTTCCGCTGCTGTCACCGACCACGTTCTTCCTGCTGGTCGTCAACATCGTCTACGTCTTCTTCGATACGTTCGGCATCATCGACGCCGTCACCGGCGGCGGCCCGGCCGGCACCACCACCACCATGGTCTACAAGGTCTATGCGGACGGACGGCTCGGCGGCGACCTCGGCGGTTCGGCCGCGCAGTCGGTGGTGCTGATGGTGATCGTGATCGCGCTGACCGCGATCCAGTTCCGCTATGTCGAGCGCAAGGTGCAGTACTGATGGTCGAGCACCGCCCGCTCAACGACATCATTGCCTACGCGATCCTGACGCTCGGCGTCTTCATCGTCGCCTTTCCGGTCTATCTGGCGCTGATCGCATCCACCCACGACGCCGCGACCGTGGTCGGCGGCAACATGCCGCTGCGGCCCGGCGGTCATGCGCTGGAGAATTACTATCGCGCGGTGTTTGTCGGCGGCTCGCGCACCAGCCGCGAGCCGGTCGGCCATCTGCTGCTCAATTCCTTCATCTCCGCCACCGGCATCGCCGTGGGCAAGATCTTCATTTCGATCCTGTCCGCCTATGCTGTGGTCTATTTCCGCTTTCCGCTCCGCAAGACCGCGTTCTGGATCATCTTCATCACGCTGATGCTGCCTGTCGAGGTGCGCATCTACCCGACCTACAAGGTGGTCGCCGACCTGCACATGCTCGACACCTATGCCGGTCTGATCCTGCCGCTGATCGCCTCCGCCACCGGCACGCTGCTGTTCCGGCAGTTCTTCATGACGGTGCCCGAGGAGCTGCTGGAAGCATCGCGCATCGACGGCGCGGGTCCGTTCCGGTTTTTCTGGGATACGCTGCTGCCGCTGTCGGTCACCACGATCTCGGCCCTGTTCGTGATCCAGTTCATCTATGGCTGGAACCAGTATCTGTGGCCGCTTTTGATTACCACGCAGGATTCGATGCAGACCATCGTCACCGGCATCAAGAAGATGCTGACGACGACCGACGAACTGGCCGAATGGCAGCTCGCGATGGCAACCGCCATTCTGGCGATGCTGCCGCCGGTCGCCGTCGTCGTGTTCATGCAGCGGTTGTTTGTGCGTGGTCTGGTCGAGACGGAGAAGTGAAGATGGCGAGTGGCGAATGGCGAATGTAACGCTGCGCAACGTCCGCAAGACCTATGCCGGTGGCTTCGAGGCCATCAAGGGCATCGATTTCGACGTCGGCGACGGCCAGTTCTGCGTGCTGGTCGGCCCGTCCGGCTGCGGCAAGTCGACGTTGCTGCGCATGGTCGCGGGGCTCGAAACCATATCCGGCGGCGAGATCGATATCGGCGGGCGCATCGTCAACCAGGTCGAGCCGGCCGAACGCGACATCGCGATGGTGTTCCAGAACTACGCGCTCTATCCGCACATGACCGTCTACAACAACATGGCCTATGGCCTGCGCAACCGCGGCATGAAGGAGCCCGAGATCGACACCCGCGTGCAGGAAGCCGCGCGCATTCTCGAACTCGGCGCCATGCTCGACCGCAAGCCGCGGCAATTGTCCGGCGGCCAGCGCCAGCGCGTGGCGATGGGCCGCGCGATCGTGCGCCAGCCAAAGGTGTTTCTGTTCGACGAGCCGCTGTCGAACCTCGACGCCAAGCTGCGCATCGCGATGCGGGTCGAGATCCGCAAACTGCAGCGCCGCCTGAGCACGACCTCGATCTACGTCACCCACGACCAGCTCGAGGCGATGACGCTGGCCGACATCCTTGTCGTCATGAACGGCGGCCAGGTCGAACAGATCGGCAATCCGCTCGACATCTACCAGAAGCCCGCGACCACCTTCGTCGCTTCCTTCATCGGCGCCCCGCCGATGAACCTGATGCCGTTGCGATCGGATGAACTCAAATCGCAACTGGCCGGCGACAACCGCCTCAACGAGGCCGGCATCCTCGGAATCCGGCCCGAGGATTTTGTGATTTCAAGCGAGAATGCCGCCGGCGGCGTGGCGCTCGGCCTCACCGTGGAAGCGATCGAGCGCGTCGGCGCCGAAACCTTCATCTACGGCACGCGGCAAAAGGACGTGCAGGGCATCGCCGCCAACCCCGGCGAACTGCCGCCCGGCGAGGTGATCGTGCGCATTCCGGGTGCGATCGGGCCTGCCATCGGCGAGCGAATCAGGGCGGTGGCGACCCCCGACAAGTTGCATCTGTTTACCGCCGATGGCCGCAAGCGGGTTGAGGGGTAGCTCTGTCATTCCGGGATGGTCCGAAGGACCAGACCTCAGATGCGCAATTGCGCATCAGGGAATCTCGAGATTCTAGGATGTGCAATTGCACATCCTAGTTCGCTTCGCGCCCCCGAATGACAGCTAGGTAATCCCGCCGCGGCTGATTTACGCAGTTTCCAGAGCCACTTGAAGCCTCCTCGAATCACCCCCATATTGTTCGTTGACCGGACGGCAAACCCGCCTGCCGGTTGCATGGGGCGCCGTAAGGGCCCCTCAAAGTCGCTTCGAGAGGACTTTGTAATGTCTCGTGTTCCTTCGTTATCCAGTCCGTTCCTGCTTGGGTTCGACGAAATCGAGCGTGCGCTCGACCGCGTCGTCAAAGGCGCCGACGGTTATCCTCCCTACAACATCGAGCGCTGCGATCGCGCCAACGGCCAGCCCGAACGGCTGCGCATCACGTTGGCGGTGGCGGGATTTACCCGCGACCAACTCGATGTAACGATTGAGGAAAACCAGCTCGTGATCCGGGGCCGCCAACAGGACGACAAGGCCCGGCAATACATCCATCGCGGCATCGCCGCGCGCCACTTCCAGCGCACGTTCGTGCTGGCAGAGGGGATGCAGGTGCTGGGCGCGGATCTGAAAAACGGGCTGTTGTCGATCGATCTTGCCAGGCCGGAACCTGAGCGGGTCGTTAAGACAATCGCTATCAATGAGCACGAATAATAGGAACCAGTAGCGGACTCGACCGCTTAATCTGACGAAGGAGTCGAGACCATGAGTGAAGTGAGCGTGACGTTCGAACCCGAAAAGGTTTCCACCGAGGCGCTGGCCCATCTTGGCGAAGGCCATATTGCCTACGTCAAACAAGTCCGTTCCGAGGACGTGCCGGGACTGTTTCCGCAGGCGCCGAAGATCGCGCCGGGACTGAAGCTGTTCGCGCTGCATGCCGCCGACGGCACACCGATCATGCTGACCGACAGCCGCGAGGCGGCCGTTGCCAACGCATGGAGCAATGAGCTTCAAGCCGTCAGCGTGCACTGACCCGACGCTGGTCGGTGTCAGTGACGCAGATCTTCTGCTGTCACTGACGCGCGACTGAGGGCGTCATCAGCGAGTTCAAATGCGCGGGCATGCCTCGATATCACCCGAGGCGGCCCGCGCTTTTTTTCGCGAGCCACCTGCGACGTAACGCTCTTCGGGCATCTTCCGCGGTACCGCGGACATCGCCAAGTTCATGGCTCCGCACTTTATGGCTCCGCCCTTTGGAAGACACGCCCTAGTTGCCTGAGCGCTCCGCCAGCCGCGCGCGGATGTCGGGCTTCAGGACCTTGCCGACCCTGGAGCGCGGAAGATCGTCCCAGACCTCGATCTGCTTCGGCGTCTTGATGCTGCCGACCCGTTGCTTGACGAAGGCGGCCAACGCCGTCGCATCGACGCTGTGGCCGGCACGCGGCTGCACCACCGCGACGATCCGTTCGCCCCATTTGTCGTCGGGCAGGCCGATCACGGCGCAATCCTGCACCGACTCGTGGGCCCGCAGCGCGTTCTCGACTTCGATCGAATAGACGTTGAAGCCGCCGGTGATGATCATGTCCTTGGCGCGGTCGACGATGTACAAATAGCCGTCGCCATCGATGTAGCCGACGTCGCCGGTGTGGTGCCAGCCATGTGCCGAGGCTTCGGCCGTGGCCTCGGGATTCTTGTAGTAGCCCTCCATCACCAGCGAGCCGCGGACCACGATTTCGCCGCGCCCGCCGCTCGGCAGCAGATTGCCGTCGGCATCCATGATGCCGGCCTGAACCAGCGGACTGATCCGCCCGGCCGAAGCGAGCCGCGCCATCGCGATCGTGCCGTCGGCATTGTAGTGCTCTTCCGGCGCCATCATCGAGATCATCATCGGCGCTTCGGTCTGGCCGAACAATTGCGCCATCGGCCCTATCCGCCGCAACGCCTCCGCCAGCCGCGCGGCCGATATCGGCGCCGCGCCGTACCAGAAGCATTGCAGCGACGAGAGCTTCGCATCATCGAGCTTCGGATGATCGAGCAGCAGGTAGATCACGGTCGGCGGCAGGAACGTGTGGGTGACGCGATAGCGCTCGATCAGATCGAGGAATTCGCCGATATCAGGGTGGTGCATGATCACGACGCGGCCGCCGAGCGTCATGATCGGGAAACAGAGCACGCCGGCCGCGTGCGTCAGCGGCGCCAGCGCGAGGTAGACCGGGCGGCCCCTGAACGGATAGCCCATCAGCGTCAGCGCGGTCATCGCCTCGATGTTGCGGCCGGACAGCATGACGCCTTTGGGCTTGCCGGTCGTGCCGCCGGTGCCCGGGATCATCGCGAGGTCGTCGACCGTCTCGCGCTGGTAGGGGTCGTCGGCGACGCCCGACAGCCAGCTTTCGAAGGATGGCGCGAACGGCAGTTCGGCATCGAGGCAGACGAGCACACGCAGCTTCGGCAATTCGGCGCGCACCGCCTCGACCATCGCAGCGAAGCTCGAATGGAACAGCAGCAGACTGCAGTCGAACTGGTCGAGGATGAACTTGTTCTCGGCCGCCTCGTTGCGCGGATTGATCGGGCACCAGACCGCGCCGGCGCGCGAAATGCCGAACACGCAGGCGAAGGCGAGCGGGTCGTTGCCGGAGAGGATCGCGACCTTCTCTCCTGCCGCGATCTCCGATCGCGCGAGCCCGCGTGCAACCCGGTAGCTCAGCCGCTGCACCTCGCGATAGCTGAGGTCGCGTCCGTCCATGGTCAGGCACGGCGCATCGGCGCCGAGCGAGGCGCCTTTGTCGAGGTAATCGATGAAGCGCATGGTCGATCCCGCGGCAAGAGGTGGGTGGCGCGATCATCGCGCCACCTGATTTACCTACTCAGTCGTGGACGGTCACGATCGGCTTGCTGACCAGCCCGAAGCTGCGCAACTGACCGAGCAGTTCGCGATATCCGAACGCCTGGCATCCTGAGGCAAAGCCGGTCCGCTTCGGCGGCTGTTGCAGCAGCGCGAACGCCGCATAGGCCTGCAGCATGCCGGTCTGCTTGTAGTTGCAGTTGCCGTGGATCACGCAGTGCGCATGACCGAGCGGCCCGGACGCGTAGACCGAGTCGATCGAGGTGTTGACGCGCGGATTCTCGCGCGGCGGCATCGAGGCCTGCAAGGTGGCGGCGATGTCGGCGAGCGCCTTTTCCTGCTCCGCCGGCGGCAACGGCTTGATCTTCTCCTTCACCATCTGCGTGGTCTGCACCACGCCTTCCATCACCGGGCGGGAGAGAACGCCGCCGAGCACCCGGCAGTTGCTCACGCGCGGATCGTTCTTGAACCAGACTGGATGCGCGGTGCCGCCCCACGGCACCGCGATCGCGGTCTCGTGCTGGCCGGGCACAACGACGTCGGCGCGCGCGGTGACGTCCCATTCGACGAACTTGTTCTGCTCGAGGTAGTACCAGTTCGCCTTGAGGATGGTGAAAATCGTCTGCGTCGAGGCGTAGGTCGGAAAGCCCTTCCAGAACACCAGGATGTCGAGGGTGTCGAGGCCCGGCGTTTCCAGGCAAATGTTGGCGGCGATTTCGCCGGTAGTGTACATCTGCGCGAGGTTCGGCGACAGCAGCAGGCCTTTCTCGGCGAACTTGGCGCCCCAGCGCTCCTGCGCATGCAGGACCCAGTCCTGTTCGCCCGTCGTGTCGGTGTAGTGGCATCCAGCCTGCAGCGCGGCCTCCACGACCTCCGATCCATGCTTGATGAACGGGCCGACCATGTTGCTGACGACCCTGGCGCCCTTGAACAGTTTTGTCAGCGCCTCGACCGTATGCTCCACGCCCACGACTTCGTAGTCGGCGGTCTCGATGCCTGGAATCTTCTCCACCACCGCCTTCACCTTGGCGGCATCGCGGCCTGCCGCAATGAAGGGGATGTTGTACTCGCGCAGATACTCGCAGACCAGACGGCCGGTATAGCCGGACACGCCGTAGACGACGACGGGCTTCTTCTCACTCATGTCGTATCCTCCGAAATGAATTCTGTTGGCTCGTTGTTACATGCCCATGCCGCCGTCGACCGGCAGTCCAATGCCGGTGATGAAGCGTGCATCGTTCGAGCACAGGAACACCGCGGCATCGCCGATGTCGCTGACCTCAGCCAGGCGGCCGAGCGGGGTTTGCTCCACCACCGAACCCACCGCTGCGTTGACGTCAGGTGCGAGCCCGACCTTGACGATGTCATTGGCGAGCTGCATGCCCATGTCGGTCGGTATCAGGCCCGGATAGATGCAGTTGACGCGCACGCCGAAGCCGAGCTTGCCGGCTTCCATCGCCGCGACCCGCGTCATGCGGTCGACCGCGGATTTGGTGCCCGAATAGACCGCGATGCTCGGGAAGGCGATCGTTGCCGCGACGGAGGCGATGTTGACGACCGCGCCGCCCTTGCCCGCAGCGCCGCCGGGCCGCATCGCGCGGAATGCGTGCTTCATGCCGAGCACGGTGCCGACGATGTTGACGTCGCACATCCGCCGCACGTCCTCGGCCCTGACTTCGCTGACCAGAGAGGTGATCTCGATGCCGGCGTTGTTGATGAGGATGTCGTAGCCGCCGAGCGTGGAGACCGTCGCGGCCACGGCCCTCTCCCATTGCGCGTCATCGCTGACGTCGAGTTGGACGAATCCTGTCGCGACACCTTCCTTGGCGATGGCCGCAGCGCTGGCCTTGCCGGCGTCGTCCAGGATGTCGGCGATCATGATCGAGGCGCCGGCCCGTGCCAGCGCCTGTGCAATCGCAGCGCCAATCCCTCGGGCGCCACCGGTGACCAGGGCTTTCCTGCCTGCAAGGCTCTTCCCACTCATGACGTACTCCTCCGTTGCTGGTGATTGATTGGTGCTGCGGCTGATCGGCGACGCATGCCGGCACTGCACGGCTTTGCGCGGTCGCGGCCATGGCCAGGGGTGCCGACCTTGGGCCGCACCCAGCGAAACGTTCCTCCCTGATCGGACATCTTGACGACTGTCCAAATTATTTTCCCGAACCTCCGCCAGAATCTTGACACTTGTCAAGAACCAATTTGACAGTTGTCCAAGGAAGTGGTTGTGAGGGGATGCAGCTATCAGCCGTCGGCGCGGTATAAGCCGTTGAAAGATCGGGGCTGAGGAAAGGGATGCGATGGCGCGGCAGGTGACGGGGGCGGCCCAACGGGTCGCGGTGGCGGCCGAGGCACTGCGCGACGAGAAATTCAACGCGCGGCGGATCGAGCTTGCCGAGGCTGCGCTGGAAACACTCGGAGAGCTTGGCTTCGCACGCACCAGCCTGCGCGAGATCGCGCAGAATTCCGCGTTCACGCACGGCGTCTTTCACTACTATTTCAGCGACAAGCTCGACCTGATCTGCTGCTGCGTCCGCCACTACAAGGCCAAATGCGTGACCCGATATGACGAAGTGGTCACGACTGCAAAGAGCCGCGACGAATTGACCGAGGGCTTCCTTGCCAAGCTTGCGGCGACGCTACAGAACGAAGCCCGCATGCACCGGCTTTGGTACGACCTGCGTTCTCAGGCGATGTTCGAGGCCGCGTTTCGCAAGGACGTGCTCGAGATCGACAAGAGCCTGGAAGCGATGATCTGGCGCATCGCCTCCCGCTATGCCGAGCTCGGCGGCAAACAGCCGGCGTCGTCCCCGGCCGCGCTCTATGCACTGCTCGACGGCCTGTTTCAGAGCGCGTTGCTCAAGCACCTCGCAGGCGACGACACAGCGGTCCCCGACCTGCTCGACGAGGTCAGGCGCCTGCTGCCGACGATCTGCTAGAGCGTTTTCAAGCGAAGTGGTCGCCGGCTCGCGTAAAGAAAACGCGTCAAAGCAAGAGAGTTGAGCCCGGTTCTGATTCAATCAGAACCGATAAGGCTCTAATGACCGCGACCGGCCGGCTGCGAGGAAATTCGCGGCAGCGTCGGCGGCTTGCTTCTCTTTGATGGTAATCGCGCCGAACGCGAAGCGTTACGCCGCGCTTGCCGGCGGCAGCGCCAGCACCGAATAGATCGCCTGGGCATCGCGCGAGGCGCGCAGTTTCTTGGCGACGTCCTGGTCGCGCAACAGCCGCGCGATCCGGGCCAGCGCCTTCAGGTGATCGGCGCCCGCGCCTTCCGGCGCCAGCAGCAGGAAGATCAGGTCGACCGGCTGGCCGTCCATGGATTCGAAATCGATCGGGCGCTCGAGCCGGGCGAACAGCCCGAACAGCTTTTCAAGCTTGGGCAGCTTGCCGTGCGGAATGGCGACGCCATAGCCGACGGCGGTGGTGCCCAGCTTCTCGCGCTGCAACAAGACTTCGAACACCGAGCGCTCGTTCTGCCCGGTCAGCAAGGCCGCCCGCGCCGCCAGTTCCTGCAGCGCCTGCTTCTTGCTGATGACCTTCAAAGCGGGGAGAATCGCCTCGGGTGCGACCAGATCGGTAATCGTCATGGGGCGTTCCGAGGTGAATTGAACCGTCAGGTTGCGAGATAGGTTTTAGAACCGTGGCGTCAAGAAGGTGAGACGGGAGGCGGGCTTAGGCCCGGGTCCCGATTTGGGCGCTTCTACTCCAACGCATGACCGGTGCCAACTCCCGAAGCGCCCGTTCTTGGGCCCTGTGCTTAACGGCGGCGGACCATAGGTAGGGCGGCAGGGGGCGTCAATGCTGTCCGGCATATATGTCAGGGGGTAACCGCCGGCGGGTCGACCCAGCCGACATTGCCGTCGGTGCGCCGGTAAATGATGTTCACCCGGCCGCTGGAACCGTGCTGGAACACGATGCAGGCGGCACCCGTCAAATCGAGTTCCATGACCGCCTCGCTGACCGAAAGCCGTTTCAGCGACGTGGTCGCCTCCGCGATGATGACCGGGCTATACGCCGTGACCTCGTCATCTTCGGTTGGCGCCTCGATCACATAGCTCGGCGCGTCCAGCGTCGGCGCGCCGATCTCGGCGAGCGCCGCGGAGGCTGCGTAGGTCTTGCGGGCCGAGCGGTCCTTCAGCCGGCTCTTGTAGCGGCGCAGGCGCTTCTCGATCATCAGAAGCGCCTGGTCGGCGCTGGCATAGGCGTCGGTGGCGTTCGAATCGGCTTCCAGCGTAATCCCGGAATCGAGGTGCAGCGAACAGTCGGTGCGGAAGCCGAAGCCGTCTTTGCTGAGCGTGATGTGGCCGGAATAGTTGCCGTCGAAATATTTTCGCAGGACCTCATCGGTGCGCTCGTTCACGCGCGAACGAAGCGCTTCGCCGACGCTGATGCTTTTCCCGGAGATTCGAAGGGTCATTGGATGCCTCGCGCTTGATGCCCGGACCAAACCTGTGTCGGGCAACCGACACTATCCCGATTTAGGGCGAACGCAATCAGGCGGGCGCCGTATCGCGGGACCGGTCGGAAGAGGTAGCAGGGGCGGAAAGTGCATTACCGAGCATGCTCTGTTTGTCACGGCGGCGCTGCACCGAGGAGGGGATACGCATCGCTTCGCGGTATTTCGCAACGGTGCGGCGGGCAATATCAATGCCGGTCTCGCGCAATCGTTCCACGATGGTGTCGTCGGAGAGGATCGCGGCCGGAGCTTCCGCGTCGATCAGCCGCTTGATGTGGTGGCGGACGGCCTCCGCCGAATGGGCCTCGCCGCCGTCGGCGGATGCGATCGAGGCGGTGAAGAAATACTTCAGTTCAAAGCTACCGCGGTTGGTCGCCATGTATTTGTTGGCGGTCACCCGCGAAACCGTCGATTCGTGCATCTGGATCGCGTCCGCCACCGCCTTGAGGTTGAGCGGCCGCAGATGGGCGACACCATGGGTGAAGAAGCCGTCCTGCTGGCGCACGATTTCGCTGGCGACCTTCAGGATGGTGCGGGCGCGTTGGTCGAGCGCGCGGACCAGCCAGGTCGCATTCTGCAAGCAGTCTGTGAAATAGGATTTGTCGCCGTCCTTGCGGATCGTCTTCGACAGCTCGGTGTAATAGACCTGATTGACCAACACGCGCGGCAACGTGTCGCTGTTGAGTTCGACATGCCAGCCGCCATCCGGACCAGGCCGCACATACACGTCAGGAACCATGGTTTGCGTCCGCGCCGAGCCGAATTTCAGGCCGGGCTTGGGATCGAGCCGGCGGATCTCGCCGATCATGTCGGTGATGTCCTCGTCGTCGACGCCGCACAGTTTGCGCAGTGCGGCGATGTCACGCTTGGCGAGAAGATCGAGATGCTCGACCAGCGCCTGCATGGCGGGGTCGTAGCGGTTGAGTTCGCGGAGCTGGATCGCGAGGCATTCGCTCAAATTACGCGCGCACACGCCGGGCGGATCGAATTTCTGCAGCACTGCGAGCACCGCGTCGACATTCTGCTGCGAGGCGCCGAGCCGTTCGGCGGCCTGCCCCAGATCGGCCGGCACGTAGCCGGCATCGTCGACCAGATCGATCAGGTACTGCCCGATCATCCGTTCGGCAGGCGAGGCAAACGCCACCGCGAGCTGCTCGGCGAGATGGCCGCCGAGCGTCACTTCGGCGGCGACAAAAGCTTCCAGATTGTAGTCTTCGTCGCTGGAAGCGCCGCCGCCCCATTCGGTGTAGGCGGTGGGCGCGGCATCCTGCGCCACGCGCGCGGCCGCTTCGGCGGGCTCCTCGGTGAAGACGTTGTCGAGCGGGGTATCGAGGGTCTGCTCGATTTCGGTGCGGGTGCCGAGATCGCGGTTCAGCCATTCTTCCTGGCCGGGCTCGAAGGAGCCGCCGGCCATGTCCGAAGCCTCGCCGCCGGAATCATCGCCATAGTTGGAAGATTCGCCGGAATCGGAGAATTCGGCGCGCTCGGGCGCCGGCTCGCCCGCGACCGGGGCTTCGGGGCCGTCGCTGGCGCGCTCCAGCAGCGGATTGCGCTCCAGTTCCTCCTCGACAAAGGCCGAGAGGTCGAGATTCGACAGCTGCAGCAGCTTGATCGCCTGCATCAGCTGCGGCGTCATAACCAGCGACTGCGACTGGCGGAATTCTAATCTCTGCGTCAGAGCCATGGAGGCGAGAACCGATCCAGTGAAAGTTGGTCCGATTCTTGCTTATCCTAGTCCAGACTCCTTGTACACGGCTTGACGCCGACTAAAAAAGGGCTAGAGGCGGAATTCCTCGCCAAGGTAAAGGCGGCGTACATCCGGATCGTTGACGATCTCCTCCGGGCTGCCCTCGGTCAAGATCTCTCCCGCATAGACGATATAGGCGCGATCGGTCAGGCCGAGCGTTTCGCGCACATTGTGATCGGTGATGAGAACGCCGATGCCGCGGTTGGTGAGGTGGCGGACCAGGTCCTGAATATCGCCGACCGCGATCGGATCGATGCCGGCAAAGGGTTCGTCGAGCAGCATGTAGTTCGGACGCGTCGCCAGCGCGCGCGCGATTTCGACGCGGCGGCGTTCACCGCCGGACAGCGCAATCGACGGCGATTTGCGCAAGCGCGTGATGTTGAATTCCTCGAGCAGCGAATTGAGCTCGGCTTCGCGCTTCTTCTTGTTGGGCTCGACGACTTCGAGCACCGCGCGAATATTCTGCTCGACGGTGAGGCCGCGAAAGATCGAGGCTTCCTGCGGCAGATAGCCGATGCCGAGCCGCGCGCGCTGGTACATCGGCAGCTTGGTGACGTCGTGGCCGTCGAGTTCGATCGCGCCGCGATCCGCCTTGATCAGCCCGGTGATCATGTAGAACACCGTGGTCTTGCCGGCGCCGTTCGGGCCGAGCAGACCGACCGCTTCGCCGCGCCGGACATAGATGCTGACGCCGCGCACGACCTGGCGGGTGCCGAAACTCTTTTCCACGCTATGCACAGCCAGATAGCCCGGCCGCTTGATGAAACGCGGGGCGGCGGCGCCGTTGGTCTTGGGGGCCTGGGCTCTGGGCGCCTGGGCCCTTCTTGGGGTCTGGGTATTGGGAACCTGGCTGGTAGGCGCCGGGGCGCGGGCGCGCGGTCCTTCCTCGCGCGACGGCTCGGCGGCCGGCTGCGGTGGCAGTTCCAGCGCCGGAACCGGCGCGGTGCGCGCCATCGGCGGCGCATCGCGCACCGGACTGGTCAGCATGTCACCGAAGGAATCGCCGAGAGCGGTAATGTCATCCCGGGAACGCGCAAATCCTGCCGGCCCGCGTTTCGCGGGTCGTCGACGGAACATGCCAAGTAAATCCACCATCCCGCTTCGCTGAGCCTTTCGCGATGATCCGCGATGCGTGCGCCAGCGAATCGAATCGCCCGCGAACCATGAATGGATGTCCCCAAACACCCCGCCGTGCCAGCCCGTAGATACAGGCTCCCACCCGCCGCTTCAACCACAGGAGGCTTAAATATTATTTAAGCCATTGATATATATCATTTTTTTCCGGGAATCAGCGAGGGGATACCCGGCTTCGCGCCACCCGTGCCGGATCCGCAGTCCTTTCCCGCAGACTGGTCGAACAAGCCCTGCACCCTGCCGCTGTCGGATTCCACCCGCGACACCCCAGTGGTCATGTCGACCAGCAGGCGGTCGCCACGCAGCACGTTCTTGCACTGGGTCAGTACCACCCCGCCCGCCATGGTGATGAGGTTGGCGCGGGTATCGAAGATCGCACTCTCTCCGGTCACGACCTGGTCTTTCTGGGTAACGACAACACTGCCCTTGGCTTCCAGCTTGCGTATCGACGAACTGCCGCCGGGTCCCGGGGACGCGGCTTGCATCGGCGCCGTCTTCGCGCCCTTCGCGGGCGCCGGCGTCGCCGCCGGGCCGGAATCGTAAAATACCACCAGCGACTTTGCCGTCATGGTGGTGTCGCCCTGCACCACCTTCACATTGCCGGAGAAGGTCGCTTCCTTTTTCTTGTCGCGCATCTCCAGCGACGCTGCCTCGATCTGGATCGGCTGGTCGCGGTTTTGCGAAAATCCCTGCATCGCATTCGGCACGCCGGACACGGCGCCTTGGGCATGGACGCCGTTACAGGCGCCGATCGCGAGCGCGAACGCCATGGTTGCAAGACGGCGCGAGAAAAAGAATTGCGTCATCGAGATCACTTCGTGTTGCCGGACTTGGCGGGTGTGGACCGCTGCTTCGGCGCCGGAGGCTCAGGCTCGGGAGAGGGAGCGGTCGGCTGTTCCATGACCAGGTTCATCACGACATTGCCTTCGAAGCGAACCACCTCGCCGCTGTTGATGATCCTGAGCCGATCGGCGGTCAGCGTGCCATTCAGCAGTTTGACGTCGACATGTTCGTCCGACGACACCGCGCCCTTGTTGATGTCGACATAGGCCTGGGAGAGTTTGGCTTCATAGCCCGTGGAGGATTGCAGGAAGATATCCTTTCGAAGGTCCAGCATCTGCGACTTGCTGTCGTAATAGCCGGTACGGGCATCCAGCATCACGGTGCTCTTGTCTTCCATCGCCACCTTGGCGCGCAACTGACTGAGCTCGACATGGTCAGGATCGGTCAGGTCCTGGGTGGCGGCCTTGGCCCACATCTCGTAGGGCCGCTGGTCGGTCGAGAAGCCGGCGAGATGCGGCGTCTCCATCGTGATCTTGGTGCCCGATACCACCAGATTCCCCATGTCGACCGGCACCTTGGGCAGCAGCATGCGAAACGGATTGAAGACGGACACGGCGACGATGCCGGCCATCGCGACAATCACGGCGGCAGGAACCGCGATCCGCAGCACGTGCACCATGCGGCTGTGGCGGGCGGCCGCGGCAAAGCGCGCCTCCATGCCGGCAACATAGGCTGGGTTCTGTACCGAGTTCACCGCCGCTCCAGAGCGCGAGATTGCCCGTCATTGTATCCGGGATTGCCTCAAAACGCAGCCCGGACGTGGTCGCACCAGTGTGACCGAAACAGGGCGAAAGCGGGTTAACGCGGGCTCCATAGCGTTTTCGAGCGAAGTGGACGCCGGTTCGCGTCAAGAAAACGCGTCAAAACAAAAAAACCCTGATTATGAATGCGCGAAAATGTCCTCGGCCTCCCAACCGCCGAGATCGAGCTTGGCCCGGAACGGCAGAAAGTCGAAGCAGGCCTGGGCCAGTTCGGTACGGCCCTCGCGCACCAGCATGGTGTCGAGCCGTTCGCGCAAGGCATGCAGATGCAGCACGTCGGAAGCGGCATAAGCGAGCTGCGCCTCGCTGAGATTCGGCGAACCCCAGTCGCTCGACTGCTGCTGCTTCGACAGGTCGATATTGAGCACCTCGCGCACCAGGTCTTTCAGGCCGTGGCGGTCGGTATAGGTGCGGGTCAACCGCGAGGCGATCTTGGTGCAGTAGACCGGCTGCGGCATCACGCCGAAGGCATTGTAGAGCGCGGCGAGATCGAACCGCGCGAAGTGGAAGATCTTGGTGATCTTCGGATTGGCGAGCAGCGCCTTCAGGTTGGGCGCGTCGGTGTGCCCCTGCGGAATCTGGATCACGTCGGCGCTGCCGTCGCCGTTCGACATCTGCACCACGCAGAGCCGGTCGCGATGCGGATTGAGCCCCATGGTCTCGGTATCGATCGCTACTGAAGTCGTGTAGCGGGACAGATCGGGCAGATCGCCACGATGCAGGCGGATGGTCATTACGTTCGGAACCTCGTCGAATCGATGCGGACCTAAACTAACGTCGAAATCGCCAACAAACGAGGGGCGCGGGGCCCTGGCCGGGCATTTTCTTGGTTCTTTCCATAGCAGGTGGAATCGCGCCAGTATCGACCGGCCGTCGCCACAACCGGGGGTGCCCTGTGAAAGCCGAACAGCAACGACTGCCCCGTTTTGCCGTGCTCATCGACGCCGACAACACCTCGCCGCAGATCGCCGGCGGGCTGTTCGAGGAGGTCGCGAAGTTCGGCGAGGCCAGCGTACGCCGCATCTATGGCGACTTTTCAACCCCTCAGCTCAAATCCTGGTCCGACATCCTGCAGAAATACGCCATCGATCCGTACCAGCAGTTCGCCTACACCAAGGGCAAGAACGCCTCGGATATCGCTCTGGTGATCGATGCGATGGATCTTCTGCACAGCGGAAGGTTCGACGGCTTCTGCCTGGTATCTTCCGACAGCGATTTCACGCGGCTTGCTTCCCGGCTCCGCGAGCAGGGCGCCGACGTCTACGGTTTTGGCGCGCAGAAGACGCCGGAGAGTTTTCGGCAGGCCTGCCGTCGCTTCATCTACACCGAGAACCTGGTGCCGCGGGCCGCGAGTAGCGGCACGAACGCTACGGCGAAGCCGAACTCGTTGGAGCCGCCAAGCGCCGCAATCCCGATTTTGCAAAAAGCCATTTCGCAAATCGAGAGCGAGGATGGCTGGGTTCTGCTCGGCACGGTGGGCGAACAGATCTCGAATTTGTTCTCGGACTTCGACGCGCGGACCTACGGCTCGAGCAAGCTCAGCGATCTCGTGCGAAAAACCGACGCGTTCGAGATCGAGAAGGTGTCCGGCGATCGCATGCGCATCAGGGCCAAACCCACCGGTGGCGGAACGAAGACCAAGGCGCGATAAAATCGTTCGCCAAGTCCTTGCCAAGTCATCGAACTAAGCCAGAAGCACTTTTATGTGATCCCGGGGCGTATCGGCCCACCGATCGATCGCTTGATCCGGCGGCGCTCCACTGCTTGAACGCGCAACCCGCGGGCGCCTCCTGACGATTCTGCCTCCGGCCCCATGTGAATGGACGTCATGACCGATCAAATTGCCGATCAACCTGCGCCGGATAGCGGCTTTACGCGCTACCAGTCGTTGCTCGTCGCGTTGCTGGCGTTCGTCCAGTTCACCGTGATTCTCGATTTCACGATCATGTCGCCGCTCGGCGCCATCATCATGCCTGCGCTCGGCATCACCGCCGGGCAGTTCGGCGTGGCGGTCTCGGCCTATGCGTTCAGCGCGGGGATATCCGGCATCCTCAGCGCGGGATTTGCCGATCGCTTCGACCGCAAGCGCCTGCTGCTGTTCTTCTATGTCGGCTTCACCCTCGGGACGGCACTGTGCGCGCTCGCGCCGAACTACCACCTGCTGTTGCTCGGTCGAATCGTAACCGGATTGTTCGGTGGCGTGATCGGTTCGGTCGTGCTCGCGATTGTCACCGACCTGTTTGCGCTGCAGCTACGCGGTCGCGTGATGGGCTTCGTGCAAACCGCATTCGCCGCCAGCCAGGTGCTCGGAATTCCCGCCGGCCTGTTTCTTTCCAACCACTGGAACTGGCACGTTTCGTTCGCAGCGCTCATCGTGCTGTCGATCGCAGGCATGGTCGCGGTGTCGTTGATGATGAAGCCGGTAAATGCCCACCTGCTGCTCCAACAGGACAAGACCGCGTTTCGTCACCTGATCGCAACGGTTGCGCAACCGCGCTACACGATGGCGTTCCTGGTGACGACGTTGCTGGCGACCGGCGGATACATGCTGATGCCGTTCGGCAGCGCCTACACCGTGCACAATCTCGGCATCGACATCCAGCATCTCCCGACCATCTATCTGGTCTCGGGCCTGTTCAGCATTTTTACGGGACCGCTGGTGGGACGCGCCAGCGACGCTTTCGGAAAATTTCCCACCTTTGTCTTCGGCAGCGCCATGTCGATCGTCATGGTGCTGATCTACACGCATCTCGGTCAGGTCTCGTTGACGACAGCCATTGTGGTCAACGTCCTGATGTTCGTCGGCATCTTTTCGCGCATGATCCCGTCGCAGGCGCTGATTTCGGCGATCCCCGACCCCAGTCAGCGCGGTTCCTTCAGCGCCGTCAGCGCGTCGTTGCAACAACTCTCCGGCGGGCTCGGGTCGGTTCTGGCGGCGGCGATCATCGCGGAAAATGCCGACGGCTCACTGCGGCATTTCGACTGGCTCGGATACATCGTCGTCGCGACGGCGACCATCTCGCTGGTCGGAATGTACTTCGTGCAGAAGTCCGTGGCCCACCGCGCCGGCCAACGCGTCGTCTGAAACGGATCGTTCTCCGGGACGCCTCCCGCCGTGGTGATTCACTTTTGCGCTTCCAGCGTCGGCGGCTGGAGGCCTGCGCTGTTGGCCCAGCGATCGAGATTTTCGATGACGTCCGCATGGCTCGGTCGCAGCGGCGGTTGCGGCTTGGGCTCTTCGGAAAGCTTGCGTGGCAGCTTGACGGTCTCTGTCATGGGCCTGCTCCTGCCCCTGAAATATGCGCCCGCATTAACCCAAAATCAATATCTAAGATATTGTTTTTATTATGCTATTTAGCTAATTTAGAGACTCTGGCCCGTTTTGCGGAACCAGCCCCGAGGTCGCTTCAGGCATCGAATTCCGACGCGCGCGGCGGCGGTGTGTGGGACTGGCTGCGCTGGCGACGGATGGCGGCTAGATGAAATCGCCGCCCGAACGGCCACCGGCGAGGCGGCCGCGATCCGGAGGCTGCGAGTTCACCGCATTTCCCTGAGGTTAAGCCAACATCGTCCGGCCGAAACGCGCGCGAGCGCGGCTCGGCGCATCACGCCAAGCCGGATCGCAACGATTTTTGGGCATGGGCAAATGGTGCCCAGGAAAGGACTCGAACCTTCACGGCCGTTAAGCCACTGGCACCTGAAGCCAGCGCGTCTACCAATTCCGCCACCTGGGCCCGGGCGGGTTAGTAAGGACCGGTTACGCGCTTGTCAAATTGCTTCAATGCATTCCAAATACGCTGTACAGGCACCTCGGCTTGGCGTATCGCGAATCCGCTAAATGCCCCCGCTAACACTCGAATTTGACCGGCAGGAATGGACCCCATGGTATCGAACCAGGAAACGCTCGTTACGGTCTTCGGCGGATCGGGCTTTCTGGGGCGAAACGTGGTCCGGGCGCTGGCCAAGCGCGACTATCGTATCCGGGTCGCCGTGCGGCGGCCCGAACTGGCCGGGCACCTGCAGCCGCTGGGCCGGGTCGGCCAGATTCACGCCGTGCAGGCCAATGTCCGCAATCCGGCCTCGGTAGAGGCCGCGATGCGCGATTCGCAGGTCGCCATCAACCTGGTCGGCATCCTGGCCGAGGGCGGCGCGCAATCCTTCGACGCGGTGCAGGCCAAGGGCGCGGAAACCGTCGCCACGGCGGCGGCCGCCGTCGGCGCCCGCATGGTGCACGTCTCCGCTATCGGTGCCGACGAGAACTCGCTGTCGCACTATGCCCGCTCCAAGGCGGCCGGTGAAAAGGCCGTGCTGGCGGCGGTACCCTCCGCCACCATTCTGCGGCCCTCGGTGGTGTTCGGCCCTGAGGACCAGTTCACCAACCGATTCGGGGCGCTGGCCCGGATGTCGCCGGTGCTGCCGCTGATCGGCGGCGGCGCGACCCGAATGCAGCCGGTCTATGTCGGCGACGTCGCGACCGCGGCGGCCGATGCCGTCGACGGCAAAACCAAGCCGGGCGCTACTTACGAGCTCGGCGGGCCGGAAGTGCTGAGGCTGCGCGAGATCATCGAAATCATCCTCGCCATCACCGAACGCAACCGCATGCTGGTGCCGCTGCCGTTCGGTCTGGCGAAGCTGCAGGCCTTGTTCCTGCAGTTCGCGCCGGGCGCGCTGAAGCTGACGCCGGACCAGGTGGTGCTGCTGCAGTCCGACAATGTGGTGTCGGATGCCGCGAAGGCCGCGGGCCTGACGCTGGAAGGGCTCGGGATCACACCGGATTCGATGGAAGCGATCACCCCGCAATATCTCTGGCGCTTCCGCGCCGCGGGACAGTTCCAGCGCAACGGCGCGTAGGCCGTTCGAAAGCCAAGGCGACTTCAAAAGCCTTCGTCATTGCAATGACGGAGGGCCTACTTCCCCAGCGCCAGCGCGATCAGGCCGAGCGTGCCGACGATGACGCGCCACCACGCGAAGAACGTGAACCCGTGGCGGGTGACGTAGTTGAGGAACGACCTCACCACGATCATCGCCGTGATGAACGAGACCACGAATCCGATGGCGATGATGCCGAGGTGATCGGTCGTCATCTCGCCGCGGTTCTTGTAGAAATCATAAGCGAAGGCGCCGACCATGGTCGGAATCGCCAGGAAGAACGAAAACTCCGCCGCCGCGCGCTTTTCCGCGCCCAGCAACATCGCCGCCACGATGCTGGCGCCGGAGCGCGACACGCCGGGAATCATGGCGACGCACTGCGCGATGCCGATCCACAGATACATCATCAGCGGAAATTTGGTGGCGTCGTCCTCGTGCGGATTGAGATCGAGCTGATCGACCCACATCAGGATCGCGCCGCCGACGATCAGCGTGAAGCACACCACCCACGGATTGAAGAGAAATTCCTTGATGTATTTTCCGGCGATCAGGCCGATGACAACCGCGGGCAGGAACGCCACCAGCACGCCGATCACGAACCGCCGGTCGTCCGGGTTCGAGAACATGCCGAGCGCGACCCGCCACAATTTGGCGAAGTAGAGCACAACGATCGCAAGAATCGCGCCGAGCTGAATCAGCACGACAAAGCTGTTCCAGAAATTGCCCTCGCCAAGGCCGAAGAAGCGCTGCACCAGCAGCATATGGCCGGTCGAGGAAACCGGCAGAAATTCCGTGATGCCCTCGACGATGCCGAGAATCACCGCCCGTACTGCATCAGACATCATGATGTGGTCCATTTTTGCTGCAAAAGCCGGGTTCTTCTCGCTTATTCGCAACCGGCCCGCAATCGCAAAAAAACGCCAAAACACAGGTTGCCTCGTGCGTCTGCTGGGCTATAGCGTCCGGATTCGCACCGAGCGGCCCGGTTGAGGCTTCCTTAAGCGCCGCGCAGCTACCAAGGACTGCATGTACACGCTGTATCATCATCCGTTCTGTCCGCACTCGCGCTTCGTTCGCCTGATCCTCGGCGAACACGGCCTCGATCTGCGTCTGGTGGAAGAGCGGGCCTGGGAACGGCGCGAGGCGTTCCTTGCGCTCAACCCGGCGGGTCACACGCCGGTCATGATGGCCGAAGGCCGGCCGCCGATACCCGGCGCCGGCATCATCGCCGAATATCTCGACGAGGTTCATGGCGCGGATGCCGACGAACGGCGGCTGCTGCCGACATCGGTGGGCGAGCGCATCGAGGTGCGCCGGCTGATGGCGTGGTTCAACGACAAGTTCTTCGAGGAGGCCTCCAACCCGCTGGTGACCGAGCGCATCTACAAGCGCTTCATGAGCGAGGAGAACGGCGGCGGCGCGCCGGCGACTGACGTGATCCGCGCGGCCAAGGTCAATGTGCGCTATCATCTGGCCTATATCGGCTGGCTGGCGCAGACGCGGAACTTTCTCGCCGGCGACCGGCTGACCTACGCGGACCTCGCCGCCGCGGCGCATCTTTCGGCGATCGATTATCTGGGCGATGTGCCATGGAGCGAGGACGACGCGGCAAAGGCGTGGTACGCGCGGGTGAAATCCCGCCCGTCGTTCCGCCCGCTGCTGAGCGAATGGCTGGCGGGGGTGCCGGCGTCGCGGACCTACGTGGACCTCGACTTCTGAACGGGAACGCCAGGCTTTCCGGCGACGAGCTGAAAGCCGCGCTGGCGCGGGAAGCCCGCGCCCTGGGCTTCGACTGCATCGGCGTCACCGATCCCGCCGCGATCGCAGAGGCCGCAAAATACTTCCGCGAATTCCTCGCAGCCGGCGCGCATGGCGAGATGGACTGGCTCGCGGCCAATCCCGAACGGCGAATGGATCCGCACGCGTTGTGGCCCGGCGTCCGCTCGGTCATCATGCTCGGCGTCAACTACGGGCCGGATGAAAATCCGCTGGCGATGCTCGAAAGGCGCAGCCACGGCGCAATCTCGGTCTACGCCCAGGGCGACGACTATCACGACGTCATCAAGAAGCGCCTGAAGGCGCTGGCGCGATGGTTTGCCGCCGTTTCCGGCGAAGAGTTGAAAGTCTTCGTCGACACCGCCGCCGTGATGGAAAAGCCGCTGGCGCAGGCGGCGGGACTGGGCTGGCAGGGCAAGCACACCAATCTTGTCTCGCGCGAATTCGGCTCATGGCTGTTTCTCGGCGCGATCTACAGCGCAGCCGACCTGCCGCGCGACGAACCTGACGGCGATCATTGCGGCTCGTGCAACGCCTGCCAGGAGATCTGCCCGACCGCGGCGTTTCCGGCGCCCTACAAGCTCGATGCGCGGCGCTGCATTTCCTATCTGACGATCGAGAACAAAGGCCCGATCCCGCACGAATTCCGAAAAGCGATCGGCAACCGCATCTACGGCTGCGACGACTGCCTTGCGGTGTGCCCGTGGAACAAGTTCGCGCAGGAAGGCCGCGAAGCAAAACTTGCCGCGCGCGGGGAGTTGCGTGCGCCGTCCCTGGCGGATCTCGTCCGGCTCGACGACGCCGCGTTCCGCGCGCTATTTACAAAGTCGCCGGTCAAGCGCATCGGCCGCGACCGCTTCATCCGCAACGTGCTGATCGCGATCGGCAACGCCGACGATGCCTCGCTCGCGCCCGAGGCCGAGCGCCTGCTCGATGACGCAAGCCCGCTGGTGCGCGGCGCGGCGGTCTGGGCGTTGTCGCAACTAATGGCGCCTGATGCTTTTGCCGCACTGGCGAAGCGAGCCGATGTCGGCGAGACCGACGAAGCCGTTCGCATGGAATGGAAGGATTGCGCCGCGCGCCCTTGATTTCGTCGCACGCTTTCCGTCATGCGCCCCGCGCCATGACAAAGCAATCTTTCTTCGCCAAGCATGGTCGCGTCGTGATCGGTCTCTTGGCCCACGTGATCGAGGAGCATCACGGCTCCGACGAATTCGTACCCGCGCCGCTGACGGTCGACATGTTTCGGTTACCGAACATCCAGACGCCGGTGGAAATCACCACCGGACTTGTCCGCGACGGCAGGCGGATCAAGGTGGTGGAAGCCGAGTTCTTTTCCGGCGGCACCAGCATAGCGCGCCTCGCGATCGGCGAGTGCTGGCTCTATGACGAGAAAGGCCCGATCGGCACCTCGACGGTGGCGGCATTGGCGCAGAAGAAGCCGATGACGAACGTGCCGCCGCCGTAGGCTGTCATGCCCCGCGAAGGCGGGGCATCCAGTATTCCAGAGGCATTAGAGATAGATCACAGCTGTCACGGCGTACTGGATCGTCCGCCTTCGCGGACGATGACAACCAGGAGCGTGAAACTTACTCCACCAAATGCCGCTTCATCTCCGGCCGCGCCTTCAGCGCGGCGCCCTGCCTGGCGATGATCTTGGCGATGCGCTCGGGTGCGAACTTGATGTCGACGAAAGCCGGCGCGGTGTTGGCGACCTCGTGGTACTCCGTGATCCTGCCGTCGCGGAGCTGCATGATCGCGACGCCCTCGAACATCGCCCGCGCGCCTTTCGCCTCCGGCAGCGTCGAGCGGTAGCTGAAGGTGTAGCGCGCATAGAGCGTGTGGCCGTCGCTGACCGGCGTGTGCATGTCCCAGCGGAAATCGGTCGCGGTGCGATAGAACCAGTCGTCGATCAACTCGGCGATCTTGGCGTGGCCGGCGAACGCGCCATAGAACACGTCGTGATAGACACCGTCTTCCGTGAACAATTCGGCGAACGCCTTGCCGTTGCGCTGCTCGACGGCATCGCAGAAGGCGCGGAGCATGGCGGCGGTGGTCATAGCGTTGTCTCCCCTGAAAGGAAAACTCTACCCGATCTCCGCTATCGCTGCGAGAATCCGCGCGATGTCCTGCGGTCGCGACAGGCGGTGGTCGCCGTCCTGGATCATGGTCATCACCACGTCGTCGGCCGGCAGCCGGTGCGCCAGCGCAAAGGCGTGCTGCCACGGCACGTCGGGGTCCTGCGCGCCCTGCAGGATGCGCACCGGACATCCGACCTCGATGGCGCTGCCGAGCAGGAGGTGATTGCGGCCCTCCTCGATCAGCGCGCGCGTAATCGGATAGGGCGTGCCGTCACCATATTCCGACGGCCGCATCCAGACTCCTTTGGTCAAAATCTCCTCGCGGATGTCAGGCGAGAAGCCGTTCCACATCAATTGTTCGGTGAAGTCGGGCGCCGGCGCGATCAGCACCAGTCCGGCCAGCGACGCCGGCGATGCCGCGCGATTGGCGATCGCGCGCGCCAGCAGCAGCGCCATCCAGCCGCCCATCGACGAGCCGATCACGACCTGCGGCCCCCGGCAGAACTGCTCGAACACGGCCACGCTCTCTTCCAGCCAGCGCCCGATGGTGCCGTCGATGAAGGCGCCGCCGGATTCGCCGTGGCCGGAATAGTCGAACCGGACACAGGCGCGGCCATTTTTGGCGGCCCATTCGTCCAGCGCGAGCGCCTTGGTGCCCCGCATGTCGGAATTGAAGCCGCCAAGCCAGAACAGCCCGGGCGCACGACTTGTGCTGCCGGGCGCACTGCCTGCGCGGGCACGCACTGCGATCCGGCGGCGGCCGTTGCCTTCGCCGACCTCGATAAAGGCCGGTTCCTGATCGATTGGCGCTGAATTGGTCATGGTTCCGCTACTCTCGCCCGCTGCTTTGTCCGTGAGCACGCCCGATCGGTCAACGGTCGACCAGGCTGGACTGTCCTTGCGGATCATGTGGGCGCGCTATATTTGCCCGGCGTGACCAAAATGCCTCGCATTTGACGGTTTTCGCGCGCAGACAGCGAGTTCGCTTGCTCGCCGACGCGTATTGCTTCAAAATAAAGCCTTCCTTCACAACTTTGGAGAGTTACCCATTCGCCGTCCCAACAGAGCCCCGCCCGCCGCGACCAAAGACGGGCCGCGCACCAATGATGAAATCCGCAACGCGCAGATCCAGCTGATCGATCAGACCGGCCTCAACCATGGAACGGTAGAGACGGTCCTTGCCGTCAAGATGGCCCTTGAAGCGGGCATGGATCTTGTCGAGATTTCGCCGAATAATAATCCTCCCGTTTGCAAGATCATGGACTACGGGAAGTTCAAGTATTCCGCGCAGAAGAAAGCCGCCGAAGCCCGCAAGAAGCAGAAGGTCGTCGAGATCAAGGAGATCAAGCTGCGGCCGATGATCGACGATCACGACTACGACGTGAAGATGCGCGCGATGCAGCGGTTCTTCGAGGAAGGCGACAAGGTCAAGATCACCTTGCGCTACCGTGGCCGCGAAATGGCGCACCAGGAGATCGGCACCAAGCTCCTGGACAAGGTCAAGGCCGACGTCGCCGAATACGCCAAGGTCGAGCAGGATGCGCGCTTCGAAGGCCGTCAGGTCGTGATGGTACTGGCGCCGCGCTGATTCGAATTTGTGAGATTGCAAGACGGCCCGTCAGATGATCTGGCGGGCCGTTTTCGTTGCGCAGGTTCGTAGCCCGGATGGAACGAAGCGCAATCCCGGCTGCGCGGAGAACCGCGGGCCCGGACACAGGGCCCGGACAAAAATTGCGAAAACAACCCCATGCAAAGTAGAATGGGCCCCAGCCGCGCGGCCTCTCCCGCGCTAGCTTCGCGTCGCCTGCCAGGTGCCGCTGCAGCGATCGCCGGTAATGATGCCGCGCCATGAGCCCGCACCGCTGTTGCCGACCAGCCGGCCGCCGCCGCTCGCTTTCGACGCGCCGACCGATACCCGGACCGATACCGCGCCGCCACGGTTGACCAAGCCCGAGACCCTGCCGCCGCCGGCCGACGAAACCCGGCTACCCCTGACCAAAAACGGCACGCTGTAGCCGGACGAGCAATTGCCGCGCGTGGTCGCGAATACCGTGGTCCAAGTGCCATCATAGGCTCTGCCCCTTGCTGCCGCGTCGGCGGTATCAGGTGCCGCAGCAGTGGCCAGAACGGCGAGGACGGGCAACCAGCGCAGCGGACGGCGCAGGCGGGGAAAAACAGCAGATCGGGCAATCGATTGATTAAAATGGGTCATTTTCTTACCTGTTCCAGGCTGAGGGTGATGCCATCAGGCCATTCGTCCATGCAGGGCGTGTGACGGTTCATCATTGCCAATTCCCGCTTCCTCTGCCATAAGCCCAGCCTTCGTCGCCCGGCTGATTAAGGGCTGCCGTGTCGACGTCCGTGCGGGTTGTTTCGTTTTCGGAAAAACCTGAGCACTTCCAACGCTCTAACGAGCATTTTAAGCCGCAAAAGCGCCCCACGGGCGCGTTTTTCTGTGGCAACAGGAGAGCCAAATGCCCAAGCTGAAGACCAAGTCAGGCGCTAAAAAGCGCTTCAAGGTGACTGCCACTGGCAAAGTAATGGCCGCCCAGGCCGGCAAACGCCACGGCATGATCAAGCGGACGAAGAAGCAGATTCGTCAGCTCCGCGGCACCCGCGTGCTGTTCAAGACCGATGGCGACAACATCAAGAAGTATTTCTTGCCGAACGCCTGATCGCGCACGCGGTCTCAATTAGCCGAGCCGCGCTCGCGCGGCGATCTGTCACCAATTTAAAATTCAAGGATAGCAGTCATGTCTCGCGTCAAACGCGGTGTGACCTCTCACGCCAGGCACAAGAAAGTCTACAAGGCCGCCAAGGGTTTCCGCGGCCGCCGCAAGAACACCATCCGCGCCGCCAAGGCCGCCGTCGAGAAGGCCGGGCAATATGCCTTCCGCGATCGCAAGCGCAAGAAGCGCACCTTCCGCGCGCTCTGGATCCAGCGCATCAACGCGGCGGTGCGTCCGTTCGGCATGACCTACAGCGTGTTTATCAACGGCCTCGCCAAGTCGGGCATCCTGGTGGACCGCAAGGTGCTGTCGGATCTCGCCATCACCGAACCGGCGGCGTTCCAGGCGATTGCCGAGAAGGCCAAGGCCGCCCTCGCGGCTTGAGGCTGGCGTCGGGCACACCGTATCAGCGGGCCCGTGACGGGCTCGCTGCTTTCAATGCATGAGCCGAATTGCGCTGCGAAATCTTGGCGCGGCAGAAGGCCGTGAACGAGCGATACATGGTGCCGGACTCGTTCCGGTATTTTCGGTCGCAGACGGCCATCTCGCGCTGATACGCCTGCTTCTGCGGCGCCTTGAGCCTGCCGAGAAAGTCGCCTTCGCACTTGTTCTCGACGGCGGCTCCCATTCGAATGTCGCCACTGGTGCCGAGCGAGCAATCCTCGAAGATCTTCATCGCACGCTCGCATCCGGGCGCGGCATTGATCACGTCGACGACCTCGTCCAACGACATCGACGTGTCCTGACAGACCACCGCAAGCGCCGGACTGGCGCCGAGCAACAGAATGACGGCCAGAACGGCCGGACCGGCTCCAAAACGCATCGCGTGCTCCTTCCAGAACTCACCTTGGGTCAGAGCACGCCCTGAGCGGGTTCAAAAGCTCCGGTCTCATGACGGGCTTTTTGCTTGACGTTTCGGCCCGGGAGCGGCGACAACCGGCGGCCTTTTGCGAAAGAGATTTGACCGTGTCCGACCTTGCAACACTCGAACAGACCATTCTCAGCCAGATCGCCGGAGCCTCCGACGAGGCCGCGCTCGAAACGGTGCGTGTCGCAGCGCTCGGCAAGAAGGGCTCGATCTCCGCGCTGCTCGCAACGCTGGGCAAGATGTCGCCGGACGAGCGCAAGACGCAGGGCGCGGCGATCAACCTCGCCAAGGACAAGGTGACGGAGGCGCTGACCGCGCGCCGCGACATCCTGAAATCGGCAGCCCTCGACGCCCGGCTCGCCTCCGAGACCATCGACGTCACACTGCCGCTGCGCGAAGCCCCCACCGAGGCCGGCCGCATCCATCCGCTGAGCCAGGTGTTCGAGGAGGTCAACACGATCTTCGCCGACATGGGTTTTGCGATCGCCGAAGGCCCGGATATCGAGACCGACGACTACAATTTCACCAAGCTGAATTTTCCCGAAGGCCATCCGGCGCGGGAGATGCACGACACCTTCTTCTTCAATCCGAAGGAGGACGGCTCGCGCATGCTGTTGCGTACCCACACCTCGCCGGTGCAGGTGCGCACGATGCTGACGCAGAAGCCGCCGATCCGCGTGATCTGCCCGGGCCGCACCTATCGCATCGATTCCGACGCGACGCACACCCCACAGTTCCACCAGGTCGAAGGCCTCGTCATCGACAAGGGCTCGCATCTCGGCCATCTCAAATGGATCCTGCAGGAGTTCTGCAAGGCGTTCTTCGAGGTCGACCACATCAACATGCGGTTCCGGCCGTCGTTCTTCCCGTTCACCGAGCCCTCGCTCGAGGTCGACATCCAGTGCCGCCGCGACAAGGGCGAAATCCGCTTCGGCGAAGGCGAGGACTGGCTGGAGATTCTCGGCTGCGGCATGGTGCATCCGAACGTGCTGCGCGCCTGCGGCATCGATCCTGACGTCTATCAGGGCTTTGCCTGGGGCATGGGCATCGATCGCATCGCGATGCTGAAATACGGCATATCCGATCTGAGGCAGTTCTTCGAAAACGACGTGCGCTGGCTCTCGCATTACGGCTTCAAGCCGCTCGACCTTCCGACGCTTGCGGGGGGACTGAGCACGTGAGTGCTGTCCCTGCGAAATATCAGGGTCTGCGGTCGTTCGCATTCGGCGACGGGCCGGCGTTGGCCGACGAGTTGCTCGACCTTGTCATTCGCGAAGTAAAGACCGCGACCTGCTCCACCGAGGACGAGCCCAACACGTCGACCCCGGGCGAACGCTGGATCGTGCTCGACGGCCGTGGCGTGCCCGCCTGCGTGATCGAGACCCTCGAGGTGACCTACCGCCGCTACAACGACGTCGACGCCGGCTTTGCCTATGAAGAGGGCGAAGGCGACCGCAGCCTGCGTTACTGGCGCGAAGCCCATCGCAACTATTTCGGACGGATGGGCCGCTTCAGCGAAGACATGATGCTGATGTGCGAACGCTTCCGTCTGGTCGAGGTTTTTGCGAAAGCGGAGCAGGCGTCGTGAGCGGCTCGGCTGTCCCCCATCTCGCCACCGCCATCGCGGAGAGAGCCCCCACCCTAACCCTCCCCCGCAAGCGGGAGAGGGAACGGACTGTATTTGGGGCAACGAATTTTCGTCACGTGGATACGTATGCTCGATCCGAGCAAGTGGTCAGACTCCCTCTCCCGCTTGCGGGGGAGGGTTGGGGTGGGGGTGCCGCCGCATCGGAGGTCTCGATGGCTGACGAGAACAATTCGACCTGGAAAGTTTCCTCCAGACTTCGATCCAACGCACGCGCGCTCAGGAAAAACTCCACCGATGCGGAACGCCTGCTCTGGGCCGCTCTACGCGGCCATCGATTGAACGGGGCTTCCTTCCGTCGTCAGGTCCCGATCGAAAACTATATCGCCGACTTCGTGTGTCACGCGGCCTTGCTTGTGATCGAACTGGACGGCGGGCAGCATTTTTCCGATCAAGCAGAGCAGAAGGACGCCGCCCGTTCGGCCGTGATCGAGGCAAAAGGGTTTCAAGTTCTTCGCTTTGCCAACCACGACGTGACGACAAACCGCGACGGTGTCCTTGAAACAATAGCCGCTGCCGTCGCGGAGAGAGCCCCCACCCTGACCCTCCCCCGCAAGCGGGAGAGGGGACAAGAGAAGCAAAGACCATGAAATTCACGCTCTCCTGGCTGAAGGAACATCTCGAGACCGACGAGCCGCTGGAAAAGCTTGCCGACAAGCTCACCATGATCGGGCTCGAGGTCGAGCATATCGAGGACAAGGCGAAGGCGCTTTCGCCGTTTTCGATCGCGCGGGTGATTTCGGCCGAGCAGCATCCGAATGCGGACCGCTTGCGCGTCTGCATGGTCGATACCGGCGACGGCGGTGCGCCGGTGCAGGTGGTGTGCGGCGCGCCGAACGCGCGCGCCGGCCTCGTCAGCGTGTTCTCGCCGCCCGGCACGTTTATTCCCGGCAAGAACATCACGCTCGGCGTCGGCACTATCCGCGGCGTCGAAAGCCGCGGCATGCTGTGCTCGGCCGCCGAGCTGCAGATTTCCGAAGACCATGACGGCATCATGGAGCTGCCGGCCGATGCGCCTGTTGGCGCCGCCTACGCCGAATGGGCGGGGCTCGGCGATCCCATGCTCGAAATCAACCTGACGCCCAATCGTCAGGACTGCACCGGCGTGCACGGCATCGCGCGCGATCTCTCCGCCGCCGACATGGGCAAGTTCAAGGACCACGCCGTCAAGCCGATCAAGGGTGAATTCCCCTGCCCGGTGCAGGTGACGGTGGAGGACGCCACGCTGTGTCCGGGCTTTGCGCTGCGGCTGGTGCGCGGCGTCAAGAACGGTCCTTCTCCGGAGTGGTTGCAGAAGCGCCTGACCTCGATCGGGCTGCGGCCGATCAACGCGCTGGTCGATATCACCAACTTCATGACCTACGACCGCGCCCGGCCGCTGCATGTGTTCGACGCCAAAAAGGTGAAGGGCAATCTCACCGTGCGCCGCGCCAGGGACGGCGAGACGTTGCTGGCGCTCGACGGCCGCACCTACACGCTCGACAGCGGCGTCTGCGTCATCGCCGACGACCACGGCGTCGAATCGCTCGCCGGCATCATGGGCGGTGAAGCCTCCGGCTGCGACGAGAACACCACTGACGTGCTGATCGAATCCGCGCTGTGGAACGAGATCAACATCGCGCAGAGTGGCCGCAAGCTCGGCATCAATTCGGACGCGCGCTATCGCTTCGAGCGCGGCGTCGATCCGGCCTTCATGGTGCCGGGGCTCGAAATGGCCACCAGACTCGTGATGGAATTGTGCGGCGGCACGCCGTCGGAAAACATCGTCGTCGGCAAGGCCTTTGGCGAAGACCGGGTGATCGAGTTTCCGCTGACCGAGGTCAAGCGGCTCGCCGGCATCGACGTGCCGTTCCCGGAAGTGAAACTCATCCTCGGCCGTCTCGGTTTCATGGTGGCCGGCAGCGGTCCGGTGGTGAAGATCGCGGTGCCGTCGTGGCGCACCGACGTGCATGGCAAAGCCGACATCGTCGAGGAAATCGTCCGCATTGTCGGCGTCGACAAGGTGCCGATGACGCCGTTCGACCGCGGCGACGCGCCGCGCAAGCCGGTGCTGACCCAGATCCAGCTCCGCACCCGCCGCGCCAAGCGCGCGCTCGCCGCGCGCGGCATGGTGGAAGCCGTGACCTGGTCGTTCATTTCAAGGCCCGCGGCCGAATTGTTCGGCGGCGGACAGGCCGAGCTCGCGGTCGCCAATCCGATCGCCTCCGACCTCTCCGACATGCGGCCGAGCCTGCTGCCGGGCCTCGTGGCCGCCGCGCAGGCCAACGTCAACCGCGGCTTCGCCGATGTGGCGCTGTTCGAAGTCGGACAGGTGTTCAAGGGCGACAAGCCCGAAGACCAGATGGTCGCGGCGTCCGGCGTGCGCCACGGCTTTGCTTCCTCGAAAGGCATGGGACGGCACTGGTCCGGCTCGGTCATGGCCGACGCGCTCGACGCCAAGGCCGATGCCTTCGCGGTGCTGGCGGCGGCCGGCGCGCCGATGCAGGCGCTGCAGATCGTGTCGGGTGGGCTTGGATGGCTGCATCCCGGCCGTTCCGGCACCATCCAGATCGGCCCGCAAAACGTGCTCGGCTATTTCGGCGAACTGCATCCGCGCGCCCTGGAGGCACTCGGCGCCGACGGCCCGCTGATCGCCTTCGAAGTGATCCTCAACCGCATCCCCGACGCCAAGCAGAGGCCGACCCGCGCCAAGCCGGCGCTCGAACTCTCCGCGTTCCAGCCGGTGTCGCGCGACTTCGCGTTCATCGTCGATCGCAGCGTCAAGGCCGGCGATGTCGTGCGGTCGGCGCAGGGCGTCGACAAGAAGCTGATTACCGACGTGACCGTGTTCGACGTCTATGAAGGCAAGGGCATCGAGGAGGCCAAGAAGTCGATCGCGATATCAGTCACGATCCAACCGCGCGAGAAGACGCTGACCGATCAGGGGATCGATGCGGTGGCGGCGAAGATCGTCGCCGAGGTGACGAAGAAGACCGGCGGCGTGCTGCGGGCATAGTAACATGTCATTTCGGATCACGAAAACGAAAGCCGCTTGGCGTGATCTTGTGCACGAAATGCAAGAGCGTGCTCCCGACCAGAATCGCTACCGCTTTCATAACTTCTCCGGTGACAAGCTAACTAAACACCAGCTTATTAAGCTACTTACTTCTAGCGCTAGAGCGTGGAATGATTTCAAACGGCAACAAAAACATTCAATCGTCTGGTACGGTGACGATGCGAACCATTATTGGCTACCAGGTTATCTAATCAATCTTCGAGACGTTGATCTTCGTAATGCCGACCTAACGGATCGAGACTTATCAAACGTCGACTTCAGCGGTTCAAACCTCAGTAAAGTCGATTTCTCTCGGAGCAGGCTGGACTCGAGAGACATCAACGGAACGTTTACCGGCTACACCGACCTCACGGGCTGCAACCTCACTCGGTCAAAATGGGCACCTTCAAGGCTTCACTACGTTAGAGCAAATAATGCAGACTTCAGTCATGCTGAGTTTAACGGAGTAACCCTCGACCATTGCCAGCTACAAAATGCTAAATTCGCAAAGACGCTCATTGCGGCCGAATTCGATAGCACCGACATAAAAGGTGCCGACTTTAAAGACAGCTACATCTTTGCCTCAAGCTTCTTCGGTATGGACCTTTCAGCGGCCGACAACCTGAATTTGGCCTCATATCATGGCGATAGCCGCATCGACTATCAAACCATTAAGCTTTCCCAGAGCGTGCCACCGCCGCTGCTAGCAGCATGCGGCGTGGCCGCTTTTCACATACCTTACATTGATGCGATTTCAAAAAACTCTGCGAAACATCCGAGTTGCTTCATCAGCTATTCGGCTCACGACCATAAATTTATCGAACGGTTCAGAAACGAACTATCAAACAACGGTATTCGGACATGGTTTGCTCCGAGAGACCTCTCGTTCGGCGCATCAACTCGTGACGTGATCGAAGCACAAATTCGATCACACGATCGACTCATCGTCGTCTTGTCAAAGTCATCCCTTCAGAGCCAATGGGTTCAATTTGAAGTCGAGACTGCCTTGGAGTTGGAACGAAGAAAGAAAGGTGAGATCATAATTCCGGTCTGCATCGATGACTCTCCGTTCAAAAGCCGCGTCTCCTGGGCTCGCCATTTAGTTCGAACAAGAAATATCGCGAGGTACGAAAACTGGGCGCGATCCGACTCGAGCTTCATTAGAGAATTTGTTCGACGAATATCGAAGAAAACTCGTATCCCAAAAAAGGCGCTGGCTGACACTGTGAAAAGTGTCGGCCGCATCACGTCGGCATGATCCTGACCGGTCTCCTGCCGGCTGACAGCCTCAACATAGCGATCGCGATCTGCGCGATCGCACTCATCTCGGGCACTGCGCGCGGGTTTTCAGGTTTCGGCTCGGCGCTGATTTTCATGCCGCTGGCGAGTTCGATCGCCGCACCACGGCTGGTCGCGGCGCTGCTGTTGATCATCGATTTCATCGGCGCGGCACCGCTGGTCCCGAACGCGTGGAGAAAGGCCGACCGCAAGGCGACCGCGATCATGGCGCTCGGCGCGCTGGTCGGCGTTCCCATCGGAACCTGGTTTCTCAGCCGGCTCGAGCCGGTGACCACGCGCTGGATCATCTCCGCCTTCGTCCTCGCCTTGTTGCTATTGCTGCTGTCCGGCTGGCGCTACCGCGGCAAGGATCACACGACGATTTCGATCGGGATCGGCGGCCTATCCGGATTTTGCAGCGGCCTCGCCCAGACCGGCGGGCCGCCGATCGTCGGCTACTGGCTCGGCCGCCCGATTGCTTCGGTGATCCAGCGCGCCAATATCGTGCTGTTCTTCGCCGCGTCGGATTTCTTTTCCCTCGTCAGCTACGCGCTGACCGGGCTGATCACGACGGATGCGATCCGGTTCTCATTGGTGGTCGGTCCGGTCTACGGGATCGGCGTCTGGTTCGGCGCTTCCCTGTTCGGCCGCGCCAGCGAGACCCTGTTCCGCGCCATATGTTACGCCCTGATCGCCGCCGCCGTCCTCATCGGCCTGCCGGCGCTGGACGGCGTGCTGCGCTGATTGCCTTCCCTTGGAGGGCAATCGCATATGAGGTCCAAGATGCGGCGACATCGGCACTGCGCTCCCTCTCCCGCTTGCGGGGGAGGGCTGGGGTGGGGGTGCTTCCACATCGGGATTCCCCGCGTGGAGAGAGCCCCCACCCGCCACGCTCTTCGAGCGCGTCGGCCTCCCCCGCAAGCGGGAGAGGCGAAGTGAGCCAACCGATCATCAATTGATTGGCGAAAACGGTGCCGCATGCCGCGGCGCGCGCCGCTGCGGCTTCGGCGCCCGCACCGGGGCTTCCGGTTCAAGAGCCTTCAACGCGCCGATCCGGCGCAATGCGGCTTCGGCGGCGCGCTCGCCGCTTTCCCAGGCGCCGTCGATCGTTCCCCACAGCGTCTCGTGGGTAGCTTCGCCGGCGAGATACATGCAGCCGATCGGCTCGGTCAGGACCTTTCGCGACGCCTGTCCACCGGGTCCCGCCGCCGACATCGCGCCGAGCGCGAACGGCGCGGCATTCCAGCGCGTCGCGCTCGATTTCTTCACCGCGGCCGCGGCGTCGCTGCCGAACAGTTTGCCGAGCCACTCGACCGCAAACGCCACCATCGCCGCTTCGCCTTGGGCGGAGAGATCGCGGCCGAACGATCCGGCGACATCGATCGAACACAGCGACGAGCCGCCCATATTGGCGAACATCAGTGCGGTCCGGGTCGAATTGCTTTGCTCGATAATGATGTCGTCGCGCGAGAGGCCGAGCGGATTACCCGGCATCTGCAGCGCGATCCGGTCGTAGCTGCCGAGGCTCAGTCGTGCCGCGGCATCGAGCGTGCGCTTGGGAATTTCAGGGGTGAACTTGATGTTGCCCGCGGCCAGCACGTTGCTCGACACGGTGATGATGGCGGCGCGCGCGGCGATCTTGCCGGACGGCGTCTCCACCGTGACGTCGCGGCTGCCCCAAGCGATGCGGTTGGCCGGCGTCGACAGCGACAACGGCACCTGCTCGCCGAGCCTGGCGACCAGCGTGCCGAGCCCCTGGCGGCAGCCGATCGCGGTATTGCGATCCTGCGCGCGGGCCTTGTCGCCGACCGAAACGTCCTTGAGGTCCTTGCCCGAAAAATTGGCGCCGAGCACGAACTCCGCGGTGCCGGCCCAGTCGCCGAGATCCTTCGGCAGCACCGAGGCGCAGGAAACGTCGTTCTTGCGCGAGGCCTCATCGATGGCGCGGTTGGCGCGCACCAAAGCCGCCAGAAATTCCTCGGTCTCGCCCGGGCGGGCGTTGCGGCGGCCGATGCGGATTTTCTGGCCCTGCGGCGCGGTCGTGATCTCGAGGCCGGCCGCGCGCGCCAGCTTGATCATCGGATTGGTGTCAGGGTTATGCATCCAGCGAGCGCCGCGGTCGAACGGCACGTCGAAGCTCGTGACATCGGTCTGGCAGCGGCCGCCGATCTGGCTTGCCGCCTCCACCACGATCACCTTGCGGTTTGCCGCCATGATCCGCCGCGCCGCAGCGATACCGGCCGCGCCGGCGCCGATCACGACGATGTCGGCCTCGCGCGGCAACGGCGCCGCCGTTACCCGCCCCGCAAAAACCGGGGTCACCGCCAGTGCCGCGGACGCCGACAGGAAATCGCGGCGGGTCATTGTCATGGCATGGTTTCCGGGGTCTTGCAGGAAAGAGAACAGCTAGCGAACTGTGCCGCATCTCACGGTGCGCAGCAACACTCATGGTAAATCAATCATGATTGATCCAATTCACGCATGAACTAAATTGAAACGGCTTGCGACCATGCTAAGGGAACAGAAAAAAGCGGACGAACAAGCCGCTCTGGGGAGAGTTTGATGGGCGTAGTGCTCGATACCATCGGCCAGTTGATCGCGAGCTACCTGCAGAAGGAAGTTCCGGGCTATGAGCCGTTCACGCCCAGCGATCCCGACCATCTGCGTGGGGTCATCGAGCCCGGCGACGTGCTGCTGGTCGAAGGCAACAACCGGATTTCCGGCATCATCAAATACCTCACGCAATCGACCTGGTCGCATGCCGCACTCTATGTCGGCGCGGTGGACGGCGCGACCGAGCCCGACGGCGAGCCGCATGTCCTGATCGAGGCCAATGTCGGCGAAGGCGTGACCTCGGCGCCGCTGTCGAAATATTTTCCCTATCACACCCGCGTCTGCCGTCCGGTCGGCCTGTCCTACGAGGATCGCACCACGGTGTGCCGTTACGCCATCAACCGGATCGGCTTCGGCTACGACACCAAGAACATCGTCGACCTGATGCGCTATCTGATCCCGCTGCCGGTGCCGCAGCGCTGGCGGCGCCGCATGATCGCGTTCGGCTCCGGCGATCCGACCAAGATCATCTGCTCGGCACTGATCGCGCAGGCGTTCGACGCCGTGCGTTATCCGATCCTGCCCAAGATTACCCGCGCGGCCTCCCGCAAGGCCCGGCGCGAGATCCTGCATATCCGCGATTCCTCGCTCTACATGCCGCGCGACTTCGACATCTCGCCCTATTTCGAAGTCGTCAAACCCACCATCGTGCACGGCTTCGACTACACCGCCCTGCATTGGGCCGACAAGCAAAAGCCGCTCCCGGAGGTAGCGGGCGAATTCGGTGTGTTTCCAGATGTCGGGTCGCCGCCGCTTGTTCCTGAGAAGATTGACCAAGAAGCGCCGCTTCCGGCTGCGGAAGTGACCCCGGCCGCCGCTGAACCGACCACGGTTGAAAGCGTGACCGTGTCGGGAGATTTCCCCGCCCGCCCACGAAGCAAGGTGTCGGAGGCGGCGTAAACCCGGCATCTTGTGTCACGGCCCGCGTCGCGGACAACATGGTTGAGAGCGGGCTCACGCGGCAATCAATGCGACCCGTAGAATTCACCGGTCGGAGCGGCCGATCACGGCCATCAGCTCCGCGATCTTTTCCCGCTGATCGGCCTTGCTGCCGCTGGTGATGGCGTGTTCGACGCAATGCGACACGTGATCCCGCAACACTTCCTCCTCGACGCGCCGCAGCGCCGCCCGCACCGCTGAAATCTGGGTGACGATGTCGATGCAGTAGCGGTCCTCATCGACCATCTTCGCAAGTCCGCGGACCTGGCCCTCGATCCGGCTGAGACGTTTCTGACAGGATGCCTTGATGTCTTTTCGCATGCGGCCTATATACCCCCATAGGGTATAAGTTTCAAGAGCCGGAGAATGCGATGACCGAGGCCAAACACGCCGACCAAGGCGACCGCGCAGCAAAGTCCGCCTGCTGCGGCGGCCATGATCACTCAGGCCACGTCCATGCCGCCAGCAGCCACAAGGCCGACGATACCGTCCGCGTGCTCGACCCGGTCTGCGGCATGAAGGTCAACCCTGCGACCAGCAAGCACCGCTTCGACTATCGCGGCGAGACCTTCCATTTCTGCTCGGCCAGTTGCCGCACCAAGTTTGCGGCCGATCCCGTCAGCTATCTGGAGAAAGAGAGCAGGCCGAAGGCCGCCGTGCCCGAAGGCGCGATCTATACCTGCCCGATGCATCCGGAGATCCGCCAGGTCGGGCCCGGAAGCTGCCCGATCTGCGGCATGGCGCTGGAGCCGGAGGTCGCGAGCCTCGACGATGCGCCCAATCCCGAACTCGCGGACATGACGCGCCGGTTCTGGATCGGCCTCGCGCTCGCTGTGCCGGCAGTGGTTCTGGAAATGGGCGGCCATCTCGTCGGCGGGCATGGCCTGATCGATCCGACGTTGTCGAACTGGATCCAGTTCGCCTTCGCGACCCCGGTGGTGGTGTGGGCCGGCTGGCCATTCTTCGTGCGCGGCTGGCAATCGCTGGTGACGCGAAATCTCAACATGTTCACGCTGATCGCGATCGGCACCGGCGTGGCGTATCTCTACAGCGTCGTGGCGACGGTCGCGCCGGGGATTTTTCCGGAAGCCTTTCGCGGCCATGGCGGCGCGGTCGCGGTCTATTTCGAATCGGCCGCGGTCATCACCGTGCTGGTGCTGCTGGGCCAGGTGCTCGAATTGCGCGCCCGCGAGGCCACCTCTGGCGCCATCAAGGCCTTGCTGCAGCTGGCGCCGAAGACCGCTCGCCGCATCGCTGACGACGGCACCGACCACGAGGTCGAGATCGACAGCCTCGCGGTCGGCGATCGCCTGCGCGTGCGTCCCGGCGAAAAGGTGCCGGTGGACGGCGTCATCCTCGAAGGCCGCTCCGCGCTCGATGAATCGCTGGTGACGGGCGAATCCATGCCGGTCACCAAGGAGACCGGTGACAAGGTTATCGCAGGCACGCTCAACCAGTCCGGCGGCTTCGTGATGCGCGCCGACAAGGTCGGGCGCGACACGCTGTTGTCGCAGATCGTGCAGATGGTGGCGGACGCGCAGCGCTCGCGCGCACCGATACAGCGGCTCGCCGACCAGGTCGCCGGCTGGTTCGTGCCGACGGTAATTGCCGTGGCGCTGCTGGCGTTTGCCACCTGGAGTTATTTCGGGCCGGAGCCGCGGATGGCGTTCGGGCTGGTCGCGGCCGTCAGCGTTCTGATCATCGCCTGTCCGTGCGCGCTCGGTCTCGCCACCCCGATGTCGATCATGGTCGGCGTCGGCCGCGGCGCACAGGCCGGCGTACTGATCAAGAACGCCGAGTCGCTCGAGCGGATGGAGAAGATCGACACGCTGGTGGTCGACAAGACGGGCACGCTGACCGAGGGCAAGCCGAAGGTCGTCACCATCGTTGCCGCCGCCGGGTTCGAGGAGGCGGATATTCTGCGGCTCGCGGCCAGCGTGGAACGTGCCAGCGAGCATCCGCTGGCCGACGCGATCGTGCGCGCCGCCACGGAGCGCAATCTCGAACTCGGCAAGGTCGAAGAATTCGACTCGCCGACCGGCAAGGGCGTCACCGGCAAGGTCGACGGCAAGGCGGTTGTCCTCGGCAATGCGAACTTCCTCGCCTCTCTCGGCATCGACGCTGGTTCGCTGCACGAGCACGGCGAGCGGCTGCGCGGCAATGGCGCCACCGTCATCAACATTGCGATCGACGGCAGGCTGGCCGGGCTATTCGCGATCGCCGATCCGGTCAAGGCATCGACGCCGGAGGCGCTGAAGGCGCTGGCCGCCGAAGGCATCAAGGTCATCATGCTGACCGGCGACAACAAGACCACCGCCAACGCCGTCGCGCGGACGCTTGGCATTGCCGATGTCGAGGCGGAGGTTCTGCCCGATCAAAAGAGCGCGGTGGTGACAAAACTGCAAAACAGCGGGCGGATCGTCGCAATGGCCGGCGACGGCGTCAACGACGCGCCGGCGCTGGCCGCCGCCGAAGTCGGCATTGCCATGGGAACCGGTACTGATGTCGCGATGGAAAGTGCGGGGATCACACTGCTCAGCGGTGATCTCGGCGGTATCGTCCGCGCGCGAAAACTGTCGCAGGCGACGATGCGCAATATCCGCCAGAACCTGTTCTTCGCGTTCATCTACAACGCGGCCGGAATCCCGATCGCCGCGGGCATCCTCTATCCGTCTTTGGGCCTGCTGCTGTCGCCGATCATCGCGGCCGGCGCGATGGCGCTGTCCTCGGTCAGCGTGGTCGGGAATGCGTTGCGGTTGCGGGTGACGCGGCTGTAGGTCTCAAGCCGCCTTGGCCGCCGCCCCCCGCGGCAGTCCCGCGCGCGCCATGCCACCGTAGAGCGCCTCACCGGGCATTTCCGATTTCAGGATTGAGCGCACCGCGACCAGTTTCTCGATATCGATACCGGTCGGAAAACCCTTGCTCTCGCACAGGAACACCAGGTCCTCGAACACGACATTGCCGGTCGCGCCCGGCGCGAATGGGCAGCCGCCGAGACCGCCGAGCGAGCCGTCGAGCACGCGGGCGCCGGCGTCCAATGCTGCCGACGCATTCGCAATGCCCATGCCGCGGGTGTCGTGCAGGTGAATGCAGATCGGCTTGTTGCCTGCGATCTTCACCGCACCCGCGGTCAATTCGCCGACCTGTTTCGGCCCGGCATAGCCGACGGTGTCGGCAATCGCGACCATGTCGACGCCCGCCTCGAACAGTTTTTCGGTGATCCGCAGCACTTCCGCAGGGTCAACAGCGCCGACGATCGAACAGCCCAGCGCCATCGAGATCGCGGCGTTGACAATCGGCTTGTGGGCGGTCGCATCGCGCAGTTCGCACAGCCGCTTGACGTTGGCGATCGCCGATTCGCGGCTGCGGTTGGCGTTGGCCTGGCTGTGCTCCTCGGTGGCCGACACCACGGTCGCCACTTCGGCAACACCAGAGGCCAGCGCCTCGTTGACGCCGCGCTCGTTCAAGGTCAGCGCGATGCCGTAGGCGCCGGGCAACGCGCCGACGGTCTGGATGATGTCGCTGATATCGACGAATTGCGGAAAGGTTTTTGCGGGCAGGAACGAGCCGACCTCGAAATGTCGCACGCCCGCGGCATACTCCTCCCGGATCCAGCGCTGCTTGGCAGCGGTGGACGGAAACGTTTTGACCAGTTGCAGGCCGTCGCGCAGGCCCACTTCGCGCAGGATTATCTTGTTGTCGGGATAGACGTCTTGAGGGCGGGTCATGATGGCCTCACGCAGCGTTGTCGGTTGAGGAAAGCTTGTCGAGTTCGGCGCGAACGGCCTCGGTATCGGCGCCCAGCACCGGCACTTTCAGCCCTTCGCCGATATTGCCGCCGTTCCATTCGATCGGCAACGCGGGAACACGGAACGGCGCGCCATCGGCGTTGAAATTCTGCACCAGCCCGCCGGGCCGCAGCACGTGCGGATCCGTCAGCAGATCCTCGGGGCGGTTGATCGGCGAGAAACAGATATTGAGCGCATCGAGCTTGGCGGAGAGATCGGCCATCTTCCATTGCTTGACCACCTCGGCGACACGCGGAATGATCCGTCCGCGCGCCAGGATCCGGTCCGTGGTGTTGCGCAAGGTCGGATCTTCAGAAAACTCCTTCAGCCCGAATTCCTTGCAGAAGGTCCACCAGTGACCCTCGGTGACCACGCCGATGAAAATACGGTCGCCTTCGGCGGTCTCGAAAATATCGTAGATCGGCCACGCATGCTCACGCTCCGGCATCGAGCGCGGCTTGTTGCCGGTCATCTCATATTCGACCATGTGTTGGGCAACCAGGAACAGGCAGTTCTCGAACAGCCCGATGCGGATATCGGCACCGTCCTTTTTGCCGCCGCGCTTCTGGTAGAGCGCGGCCAGAATCGAAATCGCGCCGAACATGCCGCCCATGATGTCGTTGGCGGATGAGCCCACACGCTGCGGCTTGTCGCGCGTGCCGGTCATGGCGGCGAGACCCGACATCATCTGCACGACTTCGTCGAGTGCCGGGCGATGCTCATAGGGGCCTGACAGAAAGCCCTTGTGGCCGGCGACGATCAGATGCGGATGCTTGCGGCGCAGCTCCTCCGGGCCGAGCCCCTGCTTGTCGAGCTGGCCATCGCGAAAGTTTTCCAGGAACACGTCGGCACTGGCGAGCAGCCGGTCCATGGTCTCGCGATCTTCGGCCTTGTCGAAATCGAGCACGATGCTGCGTTTGCCGCGGTTGAACAGCGGGAAGAACGCGGTGCCCATGCCGCCGAGCGAGCGGGTCTTGTCACCGGCCGGCGGCTCGACCTTGATGATCTCGGCGCCCAGCTGGGCCAGAACCATGCCGCAGGTCGGGCCCATCACCATGTGGGTCATCTCGACGACCCTTACGCCCTCAAGCGGTAGTCCCGTCCCGGTCATCGTCTTCTCCCGTGCGCGTCTGGTGTTAGGCCCCAGACTAGGCTTTCGGGAGCTTTCGGGAAAACATAATCTGCCGAACGGTGCATTCACTCTTGCATAACGCAAATGCATGGAGGCCGGCGGCCAATGCTGCGGTAGAGCGTTTTCGAGCGAAGTGGAAACCGGTTCGCGTCAAGAAAACGCGTCAAATCAAAAATCTAGAGCCCCGTTCCGATTTCATCGGAACGGAAAAGGCTCTAGGCTTCCAAAGAAGCGGCCGGAAAACAGACCTCGCAGCAAGCGGGTCGCCGGATTAAGGGGAGGATACGATGAGCGCGATCGAGATCGGCGCTGGAACCGATGTGAGCTCGGCCAATAGCGGCAGCGCGGACGCGATATCGCGGCGGCTCGAAGCCCTGCCGGCCTCGCCCCTCGTCTGGAAACTCGTAATCCTGCTGTCGCTCGGCGGCTGCTTTGAGATCTACGACCTGTTCTTCACCGGCTATATCGCGCCCGGCCTGACCCGCAGTGGCCTCTTGACCACGACGACCCAAGCCTTTTTCGGCTTTTCCGGGATCGGCGCCTTCGTCGCCGCGACCTTTGCCGGGCTGTTCGCCGGCACGTTCTTCCTTGGGTTTCTCGCCGACCGCTTCGGGCGGCGCGCGATCTTCACCTACGCGCTGCTGTTCTATTCGGCGGCGTCGGTGATCATGGCCTTCCAAGCGACGCCCGAAGGGCTCTTGCTGTGGCGCTTCATCGCCGGCATCGGTATCGGCGTCGAGATCATCACCATCGACGCCTACATCACCGAACTGGTGCCGAGCCGGATGCGCGGCCGTGCGTTTGCGGTCAACCAGTCCGTCATGTTCATCGCGGTGCCGATCGTGGCCTTTCTCTCCTGGTGGCTGGTGCCGCTCAAACCCTATGGCCTCGATGGCTGGCGCTGGGTGGTGCTAATCGGCGCCGCCGGCAGCATGGTGATCTGGGTGCTGCGGCTATTGGTGCCGGAAAGCCCGCTCTGGCTGGCGCGCCACGGCCGGACCGACGAGGCCCTCAGAATCCTGGCAAGACTGGAAGCTTCCGCAGGCCCCGCCGCGGCGCGTCCGAACGCGGCGCCGCGCGTGGCGCCTACCAGCGCGCCCATGAAGGTCGGCTTCAGCGACCTGTTCAAACCGCCCTATTTGCCGCTGGTCGTGATGTTCATGGTGTTCAATTTCTGCCAGGCCTTCGGCTTCTACGGCTTTGCCAACTGGGTGCCGACGCTGCTGGTTGAAAAGGGCATCACCGTCACCAAGAGCCTGGAATATTCCTTCATCGTGGCGTTCGCCTATCCGATCGCGCCGCTGCTAGCCGCGAGCTTCGCCGACCGGCTCGAGCGCAAATGGATCATCTGCGGCGCCTGCGTCGCGATCATCCTGTTCGGCGCGGCGTTCTCGCAACTGACGGCGCCGGCGCTCCTGATCCTGAGCGGCGTGCTGCTGACGGCTGCAAACATGACGATGTCCTACGCCTATCATGCCTATCAGACCGAAGTGTTTCCGACCGCGATCCGCGCGCGGGCATCCGGGATCGTCTATTCGATGAGCCGGGTCAGCGCGATGTTCTCCGGCTTCATTGTCGCCTACATGCTCAAGGTGGGCGGCGTCGGCGGCGTATTCGGGCTGATCACCTCGGCCATGATCCTGGTCATCATCGTGATCGCGACCTTCGGCCCCAACGTGCGCGGCAAGCCGCTGGACGCCTGACCCCTTGCCGTGACCCTTTGCTATGTCTACCTCTCGCGAGGGTTTTAACGAGAGGTAGCACCGTCATGTTGGACGCCGCCGTCAAGGCGCTATCGCAGATCCTGTCGCCGCCGATGCGTTCCATTCTGTGGCGCTCGATCGGGCTGGCGCTGGTGCTGGTCACGGTGCTGGCGATCGGATTGCAGCGGCTGCTGAGCTGGTTTGCCGAATATGGCGAAGGCTGGGCGGAAGCGATGCTGGGCCCGGGCTTTCACACCTCGCTCAACGTGCTGGCCTGGATCGTCTCGATCGCGGCAGGCCTTGGCGTCGTGCTCGGAGGTATCTTTTTAATGCCGGCGATCACCTCGCTGGTCGCCAGCGTGTTCGTCGACGACGTCGCCGACCATGTCGAGCGTGAGCATTATCCGGCGGAGCGGCCGGGCGCCGCGCTGCCGCTCGGCGTGGCTATCCCCGAGGGCGTCAAGACCGCGCTGCTGACGATCCTGGTCTATCTGATCGCACTGCCGTTCGTGCTGTTCGCCGGCGCCGGCTTTCTGATCTTCTTCATCGCCACCGCTTGGCTGTTGGGGCGCGAATATTTCGAACTCGCGGCCATGCGGTTCCGCTCGCCGGCGGAAGCCAAGGCGATGCGCAAGGACAATGCCGCCACCGTATTCACCGCCGGGCTGATTATCGCAGCCTTCGTGTCGATCCCGATCGTCAACCTGGCGACGCCTTTGTTCGGCATGGCCTTGATGGTTCACATGCACAAGCGATTGAGCGGCCCGCGGCCGGAACTGATCGAACCGAGACGGCAGAGCGGCGTTCCTACGGTCTAGGCATGTATTCATAAAGCTGTCGCTTCAGCTCTGACCGCTTCATCTCCGAATGCGGACAGGACCCCCGCCGCTGGCACGTCCGCTAAGTGCCGATTTTGTTGCAAAAGTCGAAAATCGAATGACCGCAAAAATCTCGCAAGAGCTGATCTTTGGACTTCTCTGCTGCTGCATCGGTCTTCAGCGCCACTACTGAGACCCGTGATCGATTCTGGATGAAACGATATGGTCCCTCACGCCGCGGCGGGTAAAACGCCTCAGTGGCTCTAAGAATTTTTGTTCGCCACCCCAAAAAGACTTTTGCAACAATATCTGCCAGAACCGGTCATTCAATCAACTCGTCGGCGGATGCGATAATCGAATCGGGCATGTTCAAACCGAGGGCCTTGGCGGTCTTCAAATTGACTACAGTTTCGAATTTCGTTGGCCGCTCAATCGGCAATTCCGATGGTGGGGTTCCTTTAAGGACACGATCTACATAGTAAGCCAAACGACGATACGACTCGGAGAGCTTAGGTCCATAACTACAGATGGCGCCACTTCTTGCGAACACCGGCCAACCGGAAATGACGGGTGCACGATGTTTCATTCCGTAATCAATGATCCGCTGCCGATACTGAATGGCAAAGCCGTCGGCAAAAAGAGAAATCGCTTGCGGAGGGATCGGGTCCATGGCGGCGAATGCGGAGGCTAGTTGTCCCTCGGTCGCAGTCCCAAAAAATTCCGTTGTTAGGCCAAGTTTCCGGGCTGTCTCCTCTGAGTAGGTGCGCTCGACCTGGGAACCTGGATGTTCGGGGTTGGCGATGATGGCAACACGCTGCAAACCTGGAATCGTATCCCGCAATATTTCCAAGCGTTTGGCATTCAATTCAGCCGCCATAAACGTTAGACCCGTCATGTTGTCACGCGGATGCGCGAGGCTGTCGGCGAAGCCAGCAACAACGGGATCCCCACTAAAAACGAACACAGTGGGTGTGGATAGTTTCAGTTCGTATACCAAGGGGACCGCAGCGCCTTGGACAACCAACAGATCAACCGGCTTGCGAGCTAATTCGGCCGCTAGTGGCGCTACGCGCAACAGATTATCGTCGCCATAGCGATAGTCGATTTCAAGGTTGTCGTTTTCACGATACCCAAATTCGCGAAGGCCACCTCGAAATGCTTCAAGAAACGGAGTAAGGCTCGGTTCTCGCTGAGCGGTGAGCCATCCGATGCGGAAGACCTTGGCCGCAGCGTGCGCGCCGCGGTAGCCCGCTGCGAATGCGATAACAGCGCTCGAAGCCAGAAACGTGCGGCGGTTCATTTTAGTCCTTCCCCGCAATCAGAGACCGGCACTATAATTGGTCAGGACGATGTTATCCAGCATCCGACCGAAGGCTATGGCCGCTGTGGGTCCAATAGGCGACGTGTCTTTGCGCGAGTCACCGCGGCGCTTCACGATTTTGCGCTGCGTGGGGCGGTGGCGACTAGCTCTATCCATCGGCGAACAAGGCGAGTTCCCGAAACCCGAGGGTACGGCCGGTGAATCTCGTGGTTCCCCGGCCCGAGTAAAGTCAAGGTTTCTCCGCCTTTTGGACCTCGATAGAGGGTACTCCCGACAAGACCACTAAGAGGAGGCATCTCCCAATGCGGATCAAAGACGGTTTTAATCCGGACCATCGTTTGCCTCGCTTTCTCGCCGATGAACCTGAGCAGCAGGTTATGGGGAAAGGTTGGGACAGAGCTGTTATCTCGTCCCGCGTCCTCAATGCGAGTATTTGGGCTGCAGCGGCGACAGCGCTGGGTATTGCGATTCTATCGATGGGAAATCCAGTGACGCTCTTTGCGGACGTCACGGCTTCCATAGCGGACGTCAAGGCTTCGCTGGTCGACAAATCGGCGCTCCAGCCTGGCACCGATCAGTCAGCGCCAACAATTCAATCTACCGCCGATGTTCAGGCTTTGTCGCCGACCGCAAATGACGCGCCACCCCGCGAAGAAATTGCTGCCGCCTCTGAACCCGCCGATCAGAGTCAGACGGAAAATAGTGAGCCAGCATCTGAAGGCCTGTTTAGGCAATTCCAAGCTTGGGCGGCCGAGAAAGATGCGCAGGTCGGCCCCGTACAGTCTGTTCAGGATGCCCCGGCACAGGTTCTGCAAAATGCCCGACCACAGGTTGCGGAAGATACCCGAGCATCTCTCCGGCCCATGCAAAAGCACCGACACGTCCGGCACACCCTTAATGCACGGGCAGAGATGCGGCCCGAGCACAATCCCCGAAAGAAAGTCCGGCGGGAGCAAAATTCACGGGTACAGGACCCGCCCGCACAAGAGGCCCGAGCACAGGAACGGGGCCAGGTTGTGCAAAATGTCCAGGCGCCGTCGTTCCTGCAAACCTTCGGTTGGCGCAATTAGGCCTAGCAGGAAGTAACTTTGTCCGAGCCTCCTTTGCTATGCCCCGCACGCGGGCGGCCGCTGCTACAGGCGCAGCAAAGGCAGAGAGCTGATCGGCACCCACCGGTTAAACTTAAACTCTGGACCGGAATGCCCGCAATGGGGTCAGAAACGGAAGTCAGCCTCAACAGGATTGAGCATCCGGTTTGCGCGCTTGAGAGAGCGCTTTACGGCTCTAGTCTTGCGCATCCGCATCGCGCACGAATGGCACCAGCAGCACACCGACCACCGCCACGCAGGCGAGCATCGCCCAGGCCTCGTTGACGCAGAGCGCCAGCGACGCCTTCTCGACCAGCGGCCGGACGAACGCCACGGCGGCTTCGTCAGGCGGTCCCGGCGGCCGGTTGAGGAGCAGCGCCGGATCGAGCCCGATGGCGGTTGCCGCAGTGAGGTCGCCCGCCAGCAGGCGAATGCGAAAATCCTCGGCATGGATGGGGCTTCGGCCATACAGGATGGTGTCGATCAGCGCGATGCCGATGGCGCCGCCGAGATTGCGCATCAGGTTGAACAATCCGCTGGCATCCGCGACTTCCGCTGGCGGCAGTGCGCCGAGCGCGATCCGGGTCGGCGGCAGCAGGCAAAACATGATGGCGACACCGCGCAGGATTTGCGGCCAGAGCATTTCGTCGAAATCGGCCGTGCGCGGCTGAAATGCACTCAGCCCAAGCCCGACCGCGAACAGGGCAAAGCCGGCGCCGGTCAGCCAGCGCGCGCCGAGCCGGCTTTCCAGCAACGCGGCGACGGGTGTCGCGACGAGCTGCGCGACGCCGGTCACCAGCATGATGGTGCCGATTTCGAACGCGTCATGGCGGCGCACGAAGGCGAGAAACACCGGCATCAAATAGACCGAGCCGAACAGCCCGACGCCGAGACAGAAGCTCAGGCCGCAGCCGATCGCAAACGAGCGCCGCCGCAGCGTCGCCAACTGCACCACCGGATGGCCTGTATGCAGCGAGCGGCGCACGAACCAGGCGATGCCGGCCGCACTCCCGAGCAGCAGGGAAATGCAAGTGGGCGACAGCCAGCCGCGTTGCGGCGCTTCCTTTAACCCGATCTGGAGCGCGCCCAGCGCCGCCGCCAGCAGCACCAGCGAGAGGCCGTCCAGTGTGGCGAGCTCGCCAAAATTGGTCTGCTGCCGCGGCAACAGCAACGGCGTCACGATGGCGGCGATCAATCCCGGAACGACATTGATCAGGAACAGCCACGGCCATGACCAGTTGTCCGTGATCCAGCCGCCGACGACGGGACCGACCGTGGGCGCCATCACCGCGACGACGCCGCCGATGGTGGTGGCAACCGCGTGAAGCCGCGCCGGAAACAGCAGGAACACCGCTGAAAACACCGCAGGGATCAGCACGCCTCCGGAAAAACCCTGCGCCACCCGGCAAGCCAGCAGCTCGGCCAGCGTGCCTGAGAAGGCGCATCCGACCGATGCCAGCGTGAACGACGCGACCGCCACGGCGAACAGCCCCCGCAAGGTGAGCGCGCGCGTGAACAGGCCGGTGAGAGGTATCGCGATGACCTCTGCGATCAAATAGGCGGTCTGGATCCAGCTCATGGCGTCCGGGGAGATGGCGAGCTCAAGCTGGATCGTCGGCAACGACGTCGCAACCACCTGGACGTCGAGAATGGCCATGAACATGCCGAGGCACATCAACAGAAAGCCGGCCCAAGTCCGAGTTGACGGCGTGGTATCCGGCGTATGGGTCCAAGACTCCTGCTGGCCGCTCATGAAGCGGCGCGTGCGAGCTGTCCGCGAACGGCAGATAGCGCGCGTACCTCGGCACGTATCCGGATCCAGAGCACGGCAGCGTTCAGCGCCGTAAAGACCAGCGCCAGGACCGGCAGATGCAATGCGATGGGAAGAAGCGCGATCTCGCCGGCGACGACGGCGTAGTTGGGATGCGAAAAATATCGGTAGGGTCCGGACACCACCAACGGCTCGCCCGGCAGCACGATGATGCGCGTGGTCCACCGCGACCCCAGCGTCGCCAGGATCCATAGCCGCAAGCCCTGCAGTACGACGAAGCCCGCAAGGGCTGTGAGATCGACGGCCTGGTCGCGTCCCCACAGCCACAAGGCGATCAGCCACGCCGCATGGACCGACACCAGCAGCGGATAATGCCGTGCGCCGACCTCGATCCCGCCGCGCGCCAGCAATTTTGCGGTGTTGTGGTGCGCCAGCGCGAGTTCGCCCAGGCGCTGCAGCGTGACCACGGCGAGAATGATGGACGCGAAGCTCACGATACGTGCCGCAGCGCGACACAGCTTGCGGTGAAACCGGGCCCGAGCGCCGTCAGCAGCGACCGCGGCGGCAAGCCCTGCGCGCGCGCGCGTTCCAGCACGAACAGAACGGTCGGCGACGACATGTTGCCGTAATCGGCGATGACCTCGCGCTCGTGGTCGAGCGCACCCTGATGAAGCGCGAATGCCTGCTCCAGCGCACGGATCACCTTGGACCCGCCGGGATGGCAAATGAAGCGATCGATGTCATCGATCGAAAGCTCCATCCGCGACAGCATCTCGGCCACGGCGGGCCGCATGTGTTCGGCGACGAAGCCTGGAATCGTCCGCTGGAAGATGACGCCAAATCCTTCCGCGTCGACACTCCAGCCCATGATGTCGAGCGTATCCGGCCACAGCTTTTCCCCGGTCGCCTCGATCCGGGTTGCGCCACCATCGCCCGCGCGCAGCACGACCGCCGCGGCGCCATCGCCGAACAGGCTGGCGGCGACGACGTTGGCCTTGGTCAATTCGTCATGACGTACCGCCAGCGTGCAAAGCTCAAGCGCGACCAGCAACACATTGGTGCCGGGCCTCGCCTGCGCCAGCCGTGCGGCGATCGACAGCCCCGACACGCCGCCGGCGCAGCCCAGACCGAACACCGGAACGCGCGAAACATCGGGGCGAAAGCCGAGTTTGCCGGCGACGCGCGCCTCCAGCGTCGGCGTTGCAATCCCCGTCGAACTCACCGTCACGACGGTATCGATATCGCCGGCCGAGAGGCCGGCACCCGCGAGCGCCTTGCCCGCGACATCGATGAACAGCTTTTCTGCACCTTCCAGGAAAGCCTGTGTCCGCTCCGGCCAGCCGCGTTGCTCAAGATACCATTCGATCGGCTTGACGCCGTAGCGGTGTCGGATGCCGGTATTGGCAAACAAGCTCGAAAACTGCTCGAACTCCGGGTAGCGATCGGTCAGCACGTCACGCGCGGCGGCCAGGATCTGCTTCTGGTGAAATTGATATGGCGGAACCGAGGTCGCCAAAGAAATCAACGCGGCCGTGTCGCCCATATCACTGTCCCTGCCTATGGCCCCGGTACATGAACCGTTTGGTGGGACGAATATTTCGGCGGCAGTGAATATCGAGCGCCCTGAGCATTCAAGATAAGTTGAATGCCGCCGGTCGAGGTCTCGACCCATCGCAGGCAGAATGGCGGCGCGGTGATGACGGTCCGTCCGCCGTTACGACACCGACACGCCGCACTTCCGCAACAAGCCCTTGGCAAAGCCGAACGGCGCCGGCGTGAACGGGCCGGGCGGTGCGCGGGTGATCAGGGCGGTAAAGCCGAGCGCGGCCATCGCCAGCCAGAAGCACAGCCAGAAGCCGTCGATATAAGCGAGCGTGTTGGCTTCGCGCGCCACTGTCGCGGACAGCGTTCCCACCGCACGCGCGGGCGCGGTCCCAACACCGTGGCTGGCAAAGAAATTCGAAAGCTTCTGCAGCATGCGGGTGACGTTGCCGCTGCCGTTCTCGATATGCTGCCCGAGATAATTGGAATGAATCTGCTCGCGTACCCGCAGCCAGGTGCCCATCAGGGCGACACCGATCTCGGCGCCGCCGAGCCGCATGATCTGGATATAGGCCGCGAACGAGGTGGCGCGGGCCGGATCGGAATTGGACAACGCCATGATGATGATCGGCAGCAGCGTGAGCGCCTGCCCGATCGACGTCAGCATCACGATCCCGACGAAATCCTCCCGCGCCCAGTCGTGACTGAGCTGCGTGCCCCAGAGATTGGCCGCGGCGAACGCCGAAAATCCCAGCACCACCACGGTGCGGGCATCAAAATGGCGCAGCAGATAGATCGCGAACGGCGTCAGCACGAACATCGGCAGCGCGCCGTAGATGAACAACAGCACGCCGGTCTGCTCGGGCCGGAGCCCTCCTACCACCGAGAGAAAATTCGGCACCAGCGACGAGTTGCACAGGCTGGTCAGGGTGTAGAGCAGGATGACGACCAGCGAGAGCCCGATGTTGCGCGAGAACAGCACGTTGAAATGCGCCCAGGGTTGCGGGACCAGCATCTCGTTGATCAGGAACAGAATGAACAACGCGCCGCCGCCGAGCAGCAGCGCCATGACGGTGCCGGATTCCAGCCAGTCCAGCCGGTTGCCCTGATCGAGCCCGGCATAGATCATCGACACGGCGGTGCCGAGCAGCAGCATGCCGCCCCAGTCGGCATCGCGCAGCAACGCGCGATTGACCGGCTCGGAGGGCGTGCCGAGATAGACCATCAGGCCCATCAGCGGCGCGATGACGACGCCCTGCCAGTACAGCCACTGCCAGCCCCAATGATCGACATAGAAACCGACCAGCGAGGTTGAAGTGTCGAGCGCGAAGCCGACGCGGATGGAATAGATCGCAATCGCCGGCAGCCACCAGCGCATCGGCAGGTTACGAAACACAATCATCAGCGTCGCCGGCACGAAGGTGCCGAGCAGCATTCCATGCACGATGCTGAGCGCGATCAGCGTGGGATAATCGTGGACGAACGGGATCGTCAGCGAGACCAGCGCATAGACCAGACTGGGAATGCCGAGCACGCGGCGCAGGCCGAACACAGTCGCGAGCCACGCCACCGCCGGCGCGATGAAGATCTGCGAGCCGATGCCGGCGGTCGAGAGCCAGGCGCCTTCGTCAAACCCCAGTGAAAACGCGCCGCGCAGGTCCGCCAACCCGACCGAGGTCAGGCGGCTGTCGAAATTGGCCAGAAACGAACCGAGCAGCACGGCGCCGACCGCAAATAGCGGTTGAGGGGCAATGCCGCCGCGCGACAGCGGCCCGCGATCGGCGCCGTCATTTTCTGCCATCCGTCCCCGCATCCCCGGTATGGATATTGGTCACGACCGACATGCCCGGCAGCAGGCGCTCGAGCAACGGCTGGTTCTTGTCGAGGACGATCCGGACCGGGATGCGCTGCACCACCTTGGTGAAATTGCCGGTGGCGTTGTCCGGCGGCAGCAGCGCGAATTGCGACCCGGAGGCCGGCGACACCCGCTCGACGCGGCCGTGCAGTTTCTCGTCGGGGAAACTGTCGACGGTGATGTCGACGGGCTGGCCCGGCCTGACCCGCGTCAACTGGGTCTCCTTGTAATTGGCGATCACATAGACATTCGGCAGCGGCACGACGTTGATGAGATTGCTGCCGACATTGACGTAGTCGCCCGGCTGAACCTGGCGTTCGCCGACGACCCCATCGAACGGCGCTATGATCTTGGTGTAGCCGAGCTTGAGTTTCGCCGCCGCCAGCGCGGCCTGCGCGCCCAGCACGTCGGCGGCGCGCTGCTTCTTGGTTCCGGCCAGCACTTCCATCTGGTGCTTTTGCGCGGCGATGACGGCGCGGCTGGCGCGCACGTCGGCCTGCGCTTTGGCATAGGCTGCTGTTGCCTGTTCGAATTTCTGTCGGGTGCCGGCTTCGGTCTGCGACAGCGACTGCTGGCGTTCCTGCTCCTGGCGGGCCTGAACCTCCTCGGCGGCGGCGGAGACCTGCGCCGCTTCAGCCTGCGCGATGGTGGCGTATTGCAACTCGACCTGGTTGCTCAGATTGTCGAGGGCGGCCTGCGCGGCCGCCACGGCGGCATCGGCCTGGGCGACCTGGGCCTGGTAGTCGGCGGGATCGATCTGGATCAAGAGATCGCCGGCCTTGACGCGCTGGAAATCATTGGCGGCAACCGTCAAAACCTCGCCGGCAACCCGGCTGCTCAGCCGCGTCAGCTCGGCGCGAACATAGGCGTCGTTGGTGGTCTGGGTCGTGGCGTTGCCGACCCACGCATCCCAGCGCAGCGTCGCCAGCGCGATGAACAGGAAGGCCACCAGTACCGCGAACAGCGGAAACGCAAACCGGCTCCACGCGCCGCGCTGAAGTGCCGCCGCGCGGGCCGCGGCGACCGCGGCTGCGGTTTGCGAAGGCGCGGTGCCGGTCGAAGCCGATGGTGCCGGGCTGATCTGATCCTGCTGACTCAAGCTGTCCCCCTCAAATCAGTCTTCCCGCATCATCCGCGTAAAGATGACGATACTTCAAGACATAATCATGAGCATGCCTCAGACCGTCTTTTCCGGCCAGCGGCAAAGATCGTTGATCAGGCATACTTCGCAGCGGGGCTTGCGGGCCAGACAGGTATAGCGCCCGTGCAGGATCAGCCAGTGATGGGCATGCAGCATGAACTCGGGCGGAATGATCTTTTCCAGCCCGAGCTCGACCGCAAGCGGCGTATAGCCCGGCGCCATCCCGGTGCGGTTGCCGACGCGAAACACGTGGGTATCCACCGCCATGGTGTGTTCGCCGAAGGCCATGTTGAGCACGACATTGGCGGTCTTGCGCCCGGCGCCGGGCAGGCTCTCGATCTCGGCGCGGGTACGCGGCACCTCGCCGCCGAACTCGGCGATCAGCTTTTCCGACAGCGCGATGACGTTTTTCGCCTTGTTGCGATAGAGCCCGATGGTCTTGATGTAATCGCGCACCGTCTCCTCGCCGAGCGCCAGCATCTTCTGCGGCGTGTCGGCGGCCGCGAATAGCGCCCGCGTCGCCCGGTTGACGCCGGCGTCGGTGGCCTGTGCCGACAGCACCACGGCCACCAGCAGCGTAAAGGGATTGAGATGTTCGAGCTCGCCCTTCGGCTCCGGATTGGCGGCGCGGAAACGGCTGAAGGCCTCGTAGACCTCGGCCGCCGTCCAGGGTTTCGGCTTGATCGTTTTTTTGGCTGATTTTTTTGCCGCCGGTTTGGGCGGCAGCCTGACCGATTTTTTCGCCGACTGCTTCGGCGCGGATTGAACGGACGGTGTTTTTGCGCGTTGGGAACGGATGCTTTTAGCCATGATCCGGGTATACTGATACGCGATGACCGCAAGCAACGATTTTGATCCGGCACTTGACCAGCCCGAGCTGTTTTCGGCGCTGCTGACGCCGCATCGCTCGCTGAGCCGCACCGGCTTTCTGGTACTGATGACGTTCATCAGTACCGTCAGCTTTACCACCGGCATCGCGTTTCTCTTGATGGGCGCGTGGCCGGTGTTCGGCTTTCTCGGGCTCGACGTGCTGGTGATCTACTGGGCGTTCCGGGTCAATTTCCGCCGCGCCGCCGCCACCGAGGAGATCACCGTCACACCCTTGGAATTGCGGGTGCGCCGGGTCAGCCATCGCGGCCATGTCGTCGAATGGGTGCTCAATCCGCTCTGGGTGCAGCTCGACCAGAAGATCCACGCCGAATTCGGCATCGAGCGGCTTTATCTGGTCTCCCGCGGCCGCCGCGTCTCGATCGGCAGTTTTTTGGGAGCCGACGAAAAGGCCAGTTTTGCCAAGGCCTTATTGGCCGCATTGCAGGCCGCCAAGCGGGGCATCACCTATAACCCGGTGTCGTGAGATAGTTGTCGGGAATCGGGTGGTTCTAAAGCCGCGTCCGGCCTACATCGATCAGCATGATGAACCTTGCCATGAATGAGCACCGCCTCACCAAACCGGGACCCCAGAACGCCGCGTTGCGCGACTACGACTCGGTGCGGCGCGCGATCGCCTTCATCTCGGACCACTGGCGCGCGCAACCGACCATCGAAGCGATGGCGGATGCCGCCGCGGTGACGCCGGATGAATTGCACCACCTGTTCCGGCGCTGGGCCGGGCTGACGCCAAAGGCGTTCATGCAGGCGCTGACGCTCGACCACGCCAAGGGCCTGCTGCGCGATTCCGCCAGCGTGCTCGACGCCGCACTCGACTCCGGGCTGTCCGGCCCGGGCCGGCTGCACGATCTGTTCGTCACCCATGAGGCGATGTCGCCGGGCGAATGGAAGAACGGCGGCGCCGGCATGACGCTGCGCTATGGATTCCACCCCTCCCCGTTCGGCACTGCGATCGTGATCGCGAGCGGCCGTGGTCTGGCCGGGCTGGCCTTTGCCGATCCCGGTGGAGAGCAGGCCGCGTTCGCCGACATGAAGCGGCGCTGGCCCAATGCGATCTATGTCGAAGACCGCGACGGCACCGCAGGCCTGGCGCAACGCATCTTCGACACCCGGTTGTGGCGGGCCGACCAGCCGCTGCGCGTGGTGCTGATCGGCACCGACTTCGAGGTGCGGGTGTGGGAGACGCTGCTGAAGATCCCGATGGGCCGCGCGGTCTGCTATTCCGACATCGCCACCAAGATCAAGAACCCGAAGGCCTCACGCGCCGTCGGCGCGGCGGTCGGACGCAATCCGGTGTCGTTCGTGGTGCCCTGCCATCGCGCGCTCGGCAAAGGCGGCGCGCTAACCGGCTATCACTGGGGCATCACCCGCAAGCAGGCGATGCTGGGCTGGGAAGCCGGGCAGGTCGGGGTGCATTGAGTAAGGCCCGCATTTGACCGTCAAACCCTCATGGTGAGGAGGCGCATAGCGCCGTCTCGAACCATGAGGCCCCGCCGGTGCCATTCATCCTTCGAGACGCGGCGCAGGCGCCGCTCCTCAGGATGAGGTCTGACACCTACCCCGCCAGATCGACCTTCGACGCCACGGTGGAATCCGCATTCAGCCGGTAGATCACCGGCGCGCCGGTCGCGAGTTCACGCTTCAGGATCTGCTCCGGCGTCAGCTTCTCCAGCACCATGATCAGCGCGCGCAACGAGTTGCCGTGGGCGGCGACCAGCGTGCGCTCGCCGCGCAGCACGCCCGGCAGGATTTCCTGCACGTAATACGGCAGCGTACGCGCCAGCGTATCTTTCAGGCTCTCGCCGCCGGGCGGCGGCACGTCGTAGGAACGGCGCCAGATCAGGACCTGGTCCTCGCCCCATTTCTTGCGGGCGTCGTCCTTGTTGAGACCGGAGAGATCGCCGTAATCGCGTTCGTTGAGCGCAAGATCGCGCGTGGTCGGGAGTCCGGTCTGGCCGATCTCCACCAGCATCAGATCCAGCGTGTGCTGCGCGCGCGTCAGCACCGACGTGAAGGCTGTGTCGAACGACAGTCCCTGTGCCTTTAACTTGCGGCCGGCTTCCTTGGCCTCGGCCACGCCCTTTTCGGTCAGGTCAGGGTCTTTCCAGCCGGTGAACAGGTTCTTCAAATTCCAGTCGCTCTGGCCATGACGCACCAGCACAAGAAGGCGATCGCTCATTTAAAAAAATTCCGTTTTCGATTCCGACGAGTTTTTTTGAGGTCTAGAAGTCCGTGAGCCCGAGCACGTCGGTCATGGTGTAGAAGCCAGGCTTCTTGCCATGCGCCCACAGCGCGGCCTTGACCGCGCCCTGCGCGAACATGGTGCGGTCCTCGGCCCGGTGCGTCAGCTCGATGCGTTCCATCGGGCCCGCAAAGACCACGCTGTGATCGCCGGTGACAGTGCCGCCGCGCAGCGACGCAAAGCCGATATCGCCGGATCGCCGCGCCCCGGTTTGGCCGTCGCGGCCACGCGCGGAGTGCGCATGCAGGTCGATGCCGCGGCCCGCCGCGGCGGCCTCGCCGAGCAGGAAGGCGGTGCCCGACGGGGCATCGATCTTGGCCTTGTGGTGCATCTCGACGATCTCGATGTCGAAGCTCTCGTCGAGCGACGCCGCGACCCGCTTGACCAGCGCCGCGAGCAGGTTGACGCCGAGGCTCATATTGCCGGACTGTACGACCACCGCGCGCGAGGTCACGCTCTTGATGACGGCCATGTCGGACGCGGAAAGCCCTGTGGTGCCGATGATGTGCACCAGGCCGCGCTCGGCTGCGATCGCGACATTGGCGATGGTGGCGCCGGGCACGGTGAAATCGAGGATGGCGTCGGCGTTGGCCGACAGCTTCCACAAGTCGGCCGACAGTTCGACGCCGTTGGCCGGAAGGCCGGCCAGCACGCCGGCATCCTTGCCCAGCAGGGCCGAGCCCGGCGCTTCCAGCGCGCCGGTCACGACCGCGCCCGGGGTTTCCGAAATAACCCGCACCAGCGCGCGGCCCATCCGGCCTCCGGCTCCCGCAACGATCAAACGCATGTCGGCCATGGCTTCACCTCTTCACGCCCTATAGCGGGGCGAGGCCGTTCCGGCAACCAAAGGCCCGGTATTTCAGGGCTGCGGGCCGTCATAACCTTCGATAATTACTAGATCGCCTTCGGAATGCGGCGAACGGACTTTCACCAGATGGGTGTATTCCGGCGAATTGTAGCAGGCGAGCGCGGTTTCGTAGTCCTTGAATTCGAGCACCACATTGCGCGAACGTGCCGTGCCTTCCCTGACTTCATGCGGGCCGCCGCGCACCAGGAATTTGGCGCCGAATTTGTGAAACACCGCGCCGTTCTGCGCGATGTATTCCTTGTACCCGTCCATGTTGTGAACATCGATACGCGCGATCCAGTAGCCCTTTGCCATTTCCCGTTCTCCTTTTTCAACTCAGGCCAACGCCTGCGCGATTTCGGCCTGGATGGCCTCCGCCGCAGCCCGGGGATCGGCGGCGGCCGAGATCGGGCGGCCCACCACCAGATAATCCGCGCCGGCCGCGATTGCGCGCGCCGGGGTCATGATCCGCTTCTGGTCGCCGACATCGGCGCCCGCGGGCCGGATCCCCGGCGTCACCAGATGCATCTGGTGGCCGACGATCTTGCGCACGCCAGCCGCTTCCTCGGGCGAGCAGACCAATCCGTCGATGCCGAGCACCTGCGCCTGCTGCGCGCGCGCCTCGACCAGGTCGGCGACATTGAGCCGGTAGCCGGCGGCGTGGAGATCGCCGTCGTCGTAGGAGGTCAGCACGGTGACCGCGAGAATCTTCAGGCTCGATCCCGCACGCCCTTCGACCGCGGCCTTCATGGTCTGCGGATAGGCGTGCACGGTGAGGAACGTCGCGCCAAGTTTCGCCACGCTCTCGACGCCGCGGGCGACGGTATTGCCGATGTCGTGCAGCTTGAGATCGACGAACACCTTCTTGCCGGCGTCCGTCAGCCGGCCGACCAGCGGCAATCCGCCGGCGTAAGCGAGCTGGTAGCCGATCTTGTAGAAGGTCACGCTGTCGCCGAGCCGTGCCACCATCGCTTCTGCCTCGGCAACACCGGGCAGATCGAGCGGCACAATCAGGCGGTCGCGGGGAGCGATCTTGGCTGGCTGCATGTCACCTCACATCATGCGTTGGGAAATGTCGATCAACTGCCGCGCCAGCGCTTTCAGCGCCTCGCTGTCGGCAGCGTGCTTCAGGTGGTCCATCTCGTCATAGGCCTGGTCCGCAAACGACAGCGCGAGCTGGTTCGGGACAACTGTCGCGTGGCAGGCCGTCAGGATCAGCCGCAGCGCCGCCAGCGCGCGGCTGCCGCCGAGCCGCCCGCCCGAGGCGGACGCGATCGCAAACACGCGGCCCTTGAAGACGTCGCCGCGACTCTCATGCGCGTCCTGCACCCGGCTGACCCAGTCGATGGTATTCTTGACCAGCGCCGGCACCGAGGAATTATATTCCGGCGTCACGATCAGCACGCCGTGATGCGCGCCGATCATCCGCTTCAGATTGACGGCGTGCTTCGGGACCCCGGACTTCGCCTGCAGGTCGCCGTCATAGATCGGCAGCGGAAAATCCGACAGCGAGATCCGGGTCACCTCGGCGCCCATCTGCGCGAGTTCATGGGCAGCCACAGCGGCCAGCTTCGCATTGAGCGAGCCGGATCGCAGCGATCCCGGGATCACGAGGATTTTCAGTGCGGACATTTTCAGAAATCGTACTCGGGGGCAGATCCTGCCACGCGAATACGCGGCAGCTTAACGCTTGCGATACACCCAGACGCGGGCGGGCGGAAGGTTCATCCAGATCCGCTCGGAAGCTTCTGTGGACACGCCAGGCAGCGATTTCGGAATCGGCGGCGCGACCGAATAGGTGAACTGCACGAACGGCGCGCCCGGCGCCAGCGCCGCAAAGGCGTCGCGGATCAGCTTCAGGCGCATCAGCATCGGTTTGGTGACCAGCGGCAGGCCGGAGACCACCGCGGAGGCCGGCGCATCCAGCGCGCCACTGAGCGAGGCGCGCAGCGCATAGGCATCGCCCTGCACCACCTTGGCCTGCGGATAGCGATCGCGCAGCAATGCGCAGAAGCCCGGATTGTATTCGACCAGCACCAGCCGCTTTTGATCGACGCCATGTTCGATCAGCGCATTGGTGATCGCACCGGTACCGGGTCCGAGTTCGACGACCGGTCCGGTGGAGTTGACATCGACATATTGCGCCATGGTCCGGGCCAGCACCCGGCTCGACGGCATCACCGCGCCCATGTGAAGCGGCTTCTCGATCCATGAACGGAGGAAGCGAACCTCGTCGTCGAGACGGAGAGGCTTCTTCAACTTCAACGCACGCACGGACGATTGCAAAGGCATGTCGCTACCAGGCGGGGCCCGCAACAGCGCGGGGGAATGTCAGAAAACAGTCATAAACACGTATAGGGCGAAGCCGATATGGTCAAGCCAGACGGTAACGCGTCGGATCGGGCAAACTGTCCGCGTTTCCTGAATAAAGCCCTGTGCCGCCGAGATTATTCGGCGCGATCGGGCGCCGTATCGTAACCATCAGTGACGCCGGCGCGAAAGCTTACGTGCCGGCGCGGGTGCCGAAGAAGTCCTTGACCTTGGTGAAGAAGCCTGCGGCTTCCGGCTGGGTTGCGCCCGACGACAGTTTTTCGAACTCGGACAGCAATTCCTGCTGCTTCTTGGTCAGATTCTGCGGCGTTTCGACCATGACCTGGACGTACATGTCACCGGTCTGGCGCGACCGCAGCACCGGCATGCCCTTCGAGGCGATGCGGAAACGGCGGCCGGACTGCGTCCCCGGCGGTACTTTGACCTTGGTCTTGCCCTTCTCGATGGTCGGGACCTCGAATTCGCCGCCAAGTGCTGCCGCCACCATCGAGATCGGAACCCGGCAATGCAGGTCGGCGCCGTCGCGCTGGAAGAATTCATGGGTCGACAGCGACAGGAAAATGTAGAGGTCGCCGGGCGGCCCGCCGCGGACGCCGGCCTCGCCTTCGCCGGCCAGCCGAATGCGGGTGCCGTCCTCGACGCCCTGCGGGATGTTGACCGACAGCGTGCGGTCGCGCGTCACCCGGCCCGAACCCGAACAGCCCGGGCAGGCATCCTCGATCATCTGGCCGCGGCCCTGGCACGTCGGGCAGGTCCGCTCCAGCGTGAAGAAGCCCTGGGCCTGGCGGACGCGGCCCTGGCCGCCGCAGGTCGAGCAGGTCTTCGGCTTGGTACCAGCCTTGGCGCCGGTGCCCGAGCAGGGCTCGCAGGTGACCGAGACCGGAATCTCGATCTGCGCGGTCTTGCCCTGGAAGGCCTCTTCCAGCGTGATTTCCATGTTGTAGCGCAGGTCGGCGCCGCGCTCGCGACCGCCGCCGCGGCCACCGCGTTGGCCGGCCATGCCGAACAGGTCTTCGAAAATATCCGAGAACGACGACGCGAAGCCGGCGCCGAAGCCGGGGCCGCCACCGCCCATGCCCTGCTCGAACGCGGCATGGCCATAGCGGTCATAGGCGGCGCGCTTGTCGCCGTCCTTGAGGACCTCGTAGGCTTCGTTGATTTCCTTGAACTTCACTTCGCTCGAGGCGTCGCCCGGATTCTTGTCCGGATGCCATTTCATCGCGAGCTTGCGGAAGGCCGCCTTCAGCTTGGACTCGTCGGCGGTCCGTTCGACTTCCAGGGTCTCGTAGTAGCAGCGCTTGGTGGTGGACATCAGTCAAACCCGCCCGAAGTTCTTCTTCATGCCGAAGCAACACTCAAAAGAAAGATGCAGCCTTCGGCTTAAAGAAAAATGACCCCCACCCATTGAGACGCTGCTTCGCGCTCTTTGGAGCAGGGGTCATGATCGATAGCCCGCTTACGCCGACTTCTTGTTGTTCTTGTCGTCGTCGACCTCGGTGAACTCCGCGTCGACCACGTCATCCTTGGCAGCGTCCTTGGCCGCGTCGGCCTCGGCCTGCTGCTTGTACATCGCCTCGCCGAGCTTCATCGAAGCCTGCGCCAGCGTGTTGGTCTTGGCCTTGATGGCCTCGGCATCGTCGCCCTTCAGCGCTTCCTTCAGATCGCTGACAGCGTCCTCGATGGCGCGACGCTCGCTCTCCTCGACCTTCGAACCATGTTCGGCCAGCGCCTTCTCGGTGGAGTGCACCAGCGCGTCGGCATGGTTCTTGGCGTCGACAGCCTCGCGGCGCTTCTTGTCCTCGGCCGCATTGGCCTCGGCGTCCTTGACCATCTTCTGGATGTCGGCGTCGGACAGACCGCCGGATGCCTGGATCCGGATCTGCTGTTCCTTGCCGGTCGCCTTGTCCTTGGCCGAGACGTTGACGATGCCGTTGGCGTCGATGTCGAACGTCACCTCGATCTGCGGCATGCCGCGCGGCGACGGCGGAATACCCATCAGATCGAACTGGCCGAGCACCTTGTTGTCGGCCGCCATTTCACGCTCGCCCTGGAAGACGCGGATGGTGACGGCGTTCTGGTTGTCCTCGGCGGTCGAGAACACCTGGCTCTTCTTGGTCGGGATCGTGGTGTTGCGATCGATGATGCGGGTGAACACGCCGCCCAGCGTTTCGATGCCGAGCGAGAGCGGGGTCACGTCGAGCAGCAGCACGTCCTTGACGTCGCCCTGCAGCACGCCGGCCTGGATCGCCGCACCGATGGCAACGACTTCATCCGGGTTGACGCCCTTGTGCGGCTCCTTGCCGAACAACTGCTTCACCACTTCCTGGACCTTCGGCATGCGGGTCATGCCGCCGACCAGCACCACTTCGCCGATCTCGGCGGCGGTGAGGCCTGCATCCTTCAGCGCCTTGCGGCACGGCTCGATGGTCTTCTGGATCAGATCGTCGACCAGCGCTTCGAACTTGGAGCGGGTCAGCTTCATCGTCAGATGCTTCGGACCGGTCTGGTCGGCCGTGATGAACGGTAGGTTGATTTCGGTCTGCGTGGTCGAGGACAGTTCGATCTTGGCCTTTTCCGCGGCCTCCTTCAGGCGCTGCAAGGCAAGCTTGTCGTTGCGCAGGTTGATGCCCTGCTCCTTCTGGAACTCGTCGGCCAGATAACCGACCAGACGCATGTCGAAGTCTTCACCGCCCAAAAACGTATCGCCGTTGGTGGACTTCACCTCGAACACGCCGTCGCCGATTTCCAGAACCGAAACGTCGAAGGTGCCGCCGCCGAGATCGTACACCGCGATGGTGCCGGCCTTCGTCTTGTCGAGACCATAGGCGAGCGCGGCCGCGGTCGGCTCGTTGATGATGCGCAACACCTCGAGACCGGCGATCTTGCCGGCGTCCTTGGTGGCCTGACGCTGGGCGTCGTTGAAATAAGCGGGAACCGTGATGACGGCCTGCTCGACCTTCTGGCCGAGATGGGCTTCGGCGGTCTCTTTCATTTTCTGCAGGATGAAAGCGGAGACCTGCGAGGGCGAATAGGTCTTGCCGTCGGCTTCGACCCAGGCGTCGCCGTTCGATGCCTTGACGATCTTGTAGGGGACGAGCTTCTTGTCCTTCTCGACCATCGGGTCGTCATAGCGGCGGCCGACGAGGCGCTTGACCGCAAAGAAGGTGCGCTCGGGATTGGTCACCGCCTGGCGCTTGGCCGGCTGGCCGACGAGGCGCTCGCCATCGTCAGTGAAAGCAACAATCGACGGCGTCGTGCGCATGCCCTCGGCGTTCTCGATGACTTTCGCAGTCTTGCCATCCATTACGGCGACGCACGAATTCGTGGTGCCGAGATCGATCCCAATGACCTTTCCCATGGTCCTCATATCCTTCTTTTTGCGGCAGGTTGGCTGGGCCCTGAGCGGCGCACCTAACCGAACCCCCAACTATCAAATACTCGCGATATTGCGACGGTGAGCCTCATATAGGAGGGGGGGTTGGGCCTGCAAGGACTGAACGCAACCTTGGGGCCTGAAAAGACTGAGGTTTGAAAGATTGTGTCAGCTCGGGATGCCGGCAGGTTCATGACCTGAGCCGCGTTAAGAGATCGGCAATGATTGCGGCCACGCGGCCGCCGCCTGGGCCACGATGAGGTCGCGCAACCCGAACGGGCGGTCATCCCCAGCGCGGATTCGTCCGCACCGTGGATCGTCCCGGGAGTCGCCGGAAAATCGCAAAATGCTGCGAAATCCGCCGAAAAACTCCCGGTTTCGGAACCCGCTGATAGCAGCGACATTTGCTGGCCGAACGGACCACGAACGGCGAGACTGCGTAATCACGCCGCGGCCGGCTCGCTGCCCAGGATCTCCGACAGCGCCGACAACAGCCGGTCGGTCTGCCCGTCGGTGCCCACCGTGATCCGCAGGTAGTCGGCGATGCGTGGCGCCGAAAAATGGCGGACGATCACCGCCCGCTGGCGCAGTGCCGCGGCCAGCGCCGCGCCTGCATGCGCCGGATGACGCGCGAACACGAAGTTGGCGGAGGACGGCAGCACGTCGAAGCCAAGCCGGACCAAGCCACGATTCAGCCGCTCCCGGCCTTCGATGACGCGCGCGCGGGCCTGTTGAAAATAGGCCTCGTCGCCCAGCGAGGCGATGGCGCCGGCCTGCGCGGGCCGGCCAAGCGGATAGGAATTGAAGCTGTCTTTGACGCGATTGAGCGCCTCGATCAGGTCGGCATCGCCGATCGCGTAGCCGATGCGAAGTCCGGCCAGCGCCCGGGACTTCGACATGGTTTGGACGACCAGAAGATTGGGATGGGAGGCGACCAGCGGAATCGCGGTCTCGGCGCCGAAATCGACGTAGGCCTCGTCGATCACCACAGGGGCGTCGGGATGTTGCTCCAGCAACGTCGCGATCTCGGCCCGCGACAACGCGATTCCTGTCGGCGCGTTCGGATTGGGCAGTATCAGCGCGCCGGCTGGCCTCTGATAATCGGCGATGCGGATTTGCATCGCCTCGTCGAGCGGCACCGCCTCGTAGGCGATCCCGAACAGGCGGCAATAGACCGGGTAGAAACTGTAGGTGATATCCGGGAACAATAACGGCGCGTCGTGTTTCAGCAGCGCGGCGAAGGCGTGCGCCAGCACCTCGTCCGAACCGTTGCCGACAAACACCTGTTCGGGCCGCACCCCGTGGTAGATGGCCAGCGCCATCCGCAAGGCGTTGGCCTGCGGATCCGGATACAGCCGCAACGTATCGGCCGCCTCGTTGCGAATCGCTTCCAGCGCGCGCGGCGAAGGACCGATCGGATTTTCATTGGTGTTGAGCTTGACCAGCTCGGTCATGCGCGGCTGTTCGCCCGGCACATAGGGCGTCAGGCCATGCGTCAAACTGCTCCAGAATCGGCTCATCTCTCGGTCCAGATCTCGTTACGCGTTTTTGGGTTCCAGTATGGCGGCAAGAAGGCGCATGAGAAAGAGAAAGGGTCCTTCGCGGATCGCGCCGCGCAGGCGATAACACACTGAGCAAACTATCGAAATTGGAACAATTGGGAACGCCGCAAAAACTTTCTCCGGACCGTCTGTGCCGGGCTGATTTTCTGCCGTTCGGTCTGTTCATGTGGGTGTCCGGGGCTGATCGCAAGCTGCGTCTTGGCCGCGTCTTGGCCGCGACCCCGTGACGCGCGCCCGTGCCGCCCTGTTCCACGGACATCAAAACCGCTAAAAGCGGGCCGACTGAACCGAGGCCGCCAAGCCTTGGTGCACCACCTTACTGCACCGGCCGACCATTGAACGGCCTCAATGCAAACCCGGTAGATCCTTCATGAAGCCACTTCGATACTTCGCTGCGGTTGCCCTCGCTGTTGCTGCCACCTGTTCCGCCTACGCGGCGGACCCGGTGTTCGCGCCGGGCGCCAGGGTCGGCCTGGTGCCGCTGGTCGGCCTCGTCAAAGCAAAGTCCTTTGTCGGGTTCGAGACCGAGGATCACGGGGTCAAGGTGCTGATGGCGGACCTGCCCGTCGAGGCCTATGGCGAGGTTGCCAGTGCCTTCAAGGCCAATCCCGGCGGCACCGGCGGCGTCAAGCCGGAGAGCATCGAGACCGCGACGGGGCTTGCCTACTACACCGCCGAAAACGCCAAGGAAGGCGCCACCAATGTGCGGCGCTATTCGATGATCCTGCCGGGCCCAACCTTCTCGGGTTATGTCGCCGTGCAGGTCCCGGAAAACGCCTGGAAGATTTATACCGACGAAGCCGTGCGCCAGATGTTTGCGTCCGCCGTGATCCGCAACGAGGTTCCTGTCGAGGAGCAGCTTGGGACGATGCCGTTCAATATGAACGAGCTCAGCAATTTCAAGAATGTCCGCACGCTGGCGCCCGGGGCCGCCGTCATTCTCGCCGACGGCGACGAAAAGACCGGCTTCGAAATCGCGCCCTTCATGATCGTCGGCCTGATCGGCTCCGCCCCGACCTCGCCCGATGATCGCGGCCGTTTTGCCCAGCAGATCGCGACCACGATACCCGGCGTGCGCGACGCCAAGATCACGATGTCGGAGCCGGTACGCATCGATGGCCAGCCCGGCTACGAGACGCGGATCGATGCCACCAGCGGCAAGGACAATACGCCTGTTACCGTCGTGCAGTGGCTGCGGTTCGGCGCCCAGACCTCGATGCGCATCATCGGCAGCTCGCCGCGCGACGACTGGAGCAAGGCGTTTCCGCGCTTCCGCGCGGTGCGCGACGGCATTCAGCCACGCAGCTGATCGGCGTATCGCCGATCGTGCCGAAGATTCAATCGCGCGCCGCCGTTTAGAGCCCGGTTCTGATTGAATCAGACGCGGGCGCTGCTTTTTTGTTTTGACGCGTTGTCTTTACGCGAACCGGCAACCACTTCGCTCGAAAACGCTGTAAGCTGCTTTACGCTCTGAGCCCGACCTGATTTGCTGGCTCCGGTCTTTGACAGGGAGATGCATCATGTTCGACCGAATGTTGGATCGCTGGCAAATTCTCGCGGGACTAGGCACCATCGCCGGCACGGCCGCGATGGCGACGGTTTTCCCGCGCGCGCTGCAGGCTGCTGCGATCAAGCCTGATGACGCATCGGCGCTGTTGGTGATCGACGTCCAGAACTGTTTCCTGCCGGGCGGCAGCCTCGCGGTGAAGGACGGCGATCAGGTCGTGCCCGTCATCAACCGCATCGCCAAAAACTTTGCCAATGTGGTGATGACGCAGGACTGGCACACCGCGGGCCATATCTCGTTCGCCTCATCCCATGCCGGCAAGAAGCCGTTCGAAACCGTCGATCTTCCTTACGGCAAACAGGTGCTGTGGCCCGATCACTGCGTGCAGGGAACCGACGGCGCGTCGCTGTCGAAGGACCTCTCGATCCCGCAGGCCGAGCTGATCATCCGCAAGGGTTTTCACAAGGACGTCGACAGCTATTCAGCGTTCACCGAGGCCGACGGCAAGACCACGACCGGCCTCGCCGCCTACCTGGAGGCGCGCCAGATCAAGCGCCTGTTCGTGGCCGGCCTCGCCACCGATTTCTGCGTGGCATGGACCGCGCTCGATGCGCGCAAGGCCGGCTTCGAGACCTATGTGGTCGAAGATGCCTGCCGCGGCATCGACACCCAGGGCTCGATGGCCAAAGCCTGGGCCGATATGGCCAAGGCCGGCGTCAAGCGCATCCAGTCCGCGGATATCGCGGCTTAGCTTCGCCTTACCTCTCCCGCTTGCGGGGGAGGTCGGATCGCATCGAGAGATGCGATCCGGGTGGGGGAAGCTCTCTCCACACGAACAGTTTGACTCGCGGCGACACCCCCACCCCAACCCTCCCCCGCAAGCGGGAGAGGGAGTGCAGTACCTTCACGGATGCAGCTCGATCTAATCTTAGTTCTGTTCGCTCGCCGCCGCGGCTGCCTTGGCGCCGCCCTTGGAGACGCCGACCAGCGCCGGACGCAGCACGCGATCGCCGATCATGAAGCCGGCCTGCACCACCTGAACCACCGTCCCTGATGGAACCGAGGGATCGGGCACTTCGTACATCGCCTGCTGGAAGTTCGGGTCGAACTTCTGGCCCGACGGATCGAACTTCTTGACGCCGTTCTTCTCCAACGTGTTGAGCAGCGAGCGTTCGGTCAGCTCGACGCCCTCGATGAAGGCCTTGATGCCGGGATCGGCGGTTTCCCTGGCCTCGGCCGGGATCGCATCGAGCGCGCGCTGCAGATTGTCGGCGATATCGAGAATGTCGCGCGCGAAACCAGTGATCCCATAGGTCTTGGAATCGGCGACCTCGCGCCGCGTGCGCTGGCGCAGGTTTTCCATTTCCGCCAGCGTACGCAGCGTCTTGTCGCGCGCGTCAGCCAGTTCCTTGGTCAGCGCCTCGGCTGATCCTTCCTCGGGATCGTCGGGCATGATGTAGGGCTTGGAGACCACGGGCTCGCCGCTCTGGGCCGCGTTCGCCGGGTCTTCATTCGGCCGGTTGGGATCGGTCATAAGGCTGCCTTCTCAAAAAACGCATCTGGTCAAATGGGGATTTGCTGCGGGGGATATCGTGCTTTAGGCGACGAAAATCAAGCGTTCATAACCGCTTTTGGGGGCAGCGGGGCTCGGATTAGCCGCCCAGCATCCGGCTGACGATCCGGGCCGCATAGTCCACCGTCGGAATCACCCGTGCATAGTTCAGCCGCGTCGGCCCGATCACGCCGAGAACGCCGACAATGCGGCCCGAGGCGTCGCTATAGGGCGCGATGATGGTGGAGGAACCGGACAACGAGAACAGCTTGTTCTCCGATCCGATGAAAATTCGCACGCCTTCGGCGCGCTCCGCCCGGCCGAGCAGGTCGATGACGCCGCGCTTGGTCTCGAGATCGTCGAACAGCGATTTGACCCGCTCAAGATCGTCCAGCGCATGCAGATCTTCGAGCAGATTGGCGTGGCCGCGCACGATCAACTGCCGGTCCTCGGTTTCGCCGCCGGACCAGCCGGCGATGCCGGCCGCGATCACCTTCTGCGTCAGTTGATCGAGTTCGGCGCGGCTAGCCGTGAGCGCGGTTTCGAGTTCCAGCCGGGCTTCGGCGAGCGTTCGCCCGCGAATCCGCGAGTTGAGGAAATTGGTCGCTTCCGTCAGCGCCGAAGGGGGAACGCCAGGCGGCAAGGTCAGGACGCGGTTTTCGACCTGGCCGTCCTCGCCGACCAGCACCACCAGCGCGCGCTCCGGCTCCAGCCGCACGAATTCAATGTGTTTCAGCCGCGAATTGGATTTGGCGGTCAGCACCACGGCGGCGGCCCGGGTCAGTCCCGACAGCCGCGTCAGGGCTTCGCCAAGGGCTGCCTCGACCGACTGCGCGCGGCCGACGGCGGCGAGCTGGGTCTGAATCGATGACTGCTCGGCTTCGGTGAGATCGCCGACCTGCATCAGGGCATCGACGAAGAACCGCAGACCAAGCTCGGTTGGAAGCCGGCCGGCCGAGGTATGCGGCGCGTAGATCAGGCCGAGCTGCTCGAGGTCGGACATCACATTGCGCACCGAGGCCGGTGAGAGCGGCATCGCGATCAGGCGCGAGATATTGCGCGAGCCGACGGGTTCGCCGGTCGCGAGATAACTCTCGACGATTTGACGAAAAATGTCGCGCGAACGCTCGTTGAGCTGGGCGAGCCCCGCATTCGGCGCGATCAGACCAATCGGATCGTGGTGGGCCAATATTTATTCCTCCCAGCCCCTCTAATCTGTCCATCCGGGGGGCCGATGACAAGCGCGCATTCCCGCAAAACAGGGGCAAAAACCCTTGCCGCTGCCCATTCCCCCTCCTACAAGCACCGCAACCGGTTTTTGCCTGATTTTTCGAAAGGATTCTCCCATGCGGCCAAGCCGCCGTGCGCCCGATCAGCTGCGTCCCGTGTCGCTGGAACGCGGCGTGGTCAAATATGCCGAAGGTTCCTGCATGGTGAAGTTTGGCGACACCCATGTGCTGGTCACCGCGACGCTGGAAGAGCGGCTGCCGCCCTGGCTCAAGGGTCAGGGGCGCGGCTGGGTCACGGCCGAATACGGCATGCTGCCGCGCGCCACGCTGGAACGTACCCGCCGCGAAGCCGCCGCCGGCAAGCAGGGCGGCCGCACCGTCGAAATCCAGCGCCTGATCGGCCGCTCGCTGCGCGCCGCCGTCGACCTCGAAGCGCTCGGCGAGCGCCAGATCACGGTCGACTGCGACGTCATCCAGGCCGATGGCGGCACCAGAACGGCCTCGATCACCGGCGCCTGGGTGGCGCTGGCCGATTGCATCGCCTGGATGAAGAACCGCAACATGATCAAGGCCAACAACGTGCTGCGCGACAATGTCGCGGCGATCTCCTGCGGCATCTATCAGGGCACCCCGGTGCTCGATCTCGACTATGCCGAGGACTCCGAGGCCGACACCGACGCCAATTTCGTCATGACCGGCGACGGCCGCATCATCGAGGTGCAGGGCACCGCCGAGAAGACGCCGTTCTCGCAGGACGAGTTCCTGGCGCTGATGGAACTGGCGCGCAACGGTGTCGCGCGTCTGGTGGACTTGCAGAAACTGGCCGTCGCGTAGTCTGATCGATCATGCACCGTCGAATCACCGGCCGGCTCGTGATCGCAACCCATAATCCCGGCAAGCTCGCCGAGATGCGGGAACTGCTGACACCGCATGGCGTCGAGGCGATTTCCGCGGGCGAGCTCGGGCTCGGCGAACCCGAAGAGACCGGCGATACGTTTCGCGCCAACGCTGCGATCAAGGCGATGGCGGCAGCGAAGGCCTCGGGGCTTCCGTCCTTCGCCGATGATTCCGGACTGGTGGTCGAGGCGCTGGACGGCGCGCCCGGGATCCACTCGGCGCGCTGGGCCGGCGAGACCAAGGATTTCACCGCGGCGATGACGCGGATCGAACGCCTGCTGCAGGAGCGCGGCGCCACCACGTCCGAGAAACGAAGAGCGCATTTCGTCTCGGCCTTGTGCGTCGCCTGGCCCGACGATCATCTCGAAGAGGTCGAGGCGCGCGCCGACGGAGTTCTGGTGTGGCCGCCGCGCGGCACGGCCGGCTTCGGCTACGATCCGGCGTTCCAGCCCGACGGACATGCGCGTACGTTCGGCGAGATGACCTCGATCGAGAAGCACGGCCTGCCTCCTTTGGGTTTGGGCCTGTCACACCGCGCCCGCGCCTTCGTCAAACTGGCGGAGATCTGCCTTGACTAACGGCAACCGCCCTCACCCTGGCCCTCCAAGAGCGAGCTCTGCTCGTCTCGGCCCGCAAGCGGGAGCGGGAAACAAGCAAGCGTTCGGCGTTTATGTGCACTGGCCGTTCTGCCTGTCGAAATGCCCCTATTGCGATTTCAACAGCCACGTTCGCCACGCACCGATCGACGAAGCGCGCTTTGCCAGCGCCTTTGCGCGCGAGATCGAATCCACGGCCGCGCGGGTGCCGGGGCGGCAGGTGTCCTCGATCTTTCTCGGTGGCGGCACGCCGTCGCTGATGCAGCCGCACACCGTCGGCGCCGTGCTCGACGCGATCGGCAAGCACTGGCAGGTCGCCGATGACGTCGAAGTAACGCTCGAAGCCAATCCGACCAGCGTGGAGGCGACGCGGTTTCGCGGCTATCGTGCCGCCGGCGTCAACCGCGTCTCGCTCGGCGTGCAGGCGCTGGATGACGCCTCGTTGAAAGCGTTGGGCCGGCTGCATACGGCGCGCGAAGCGCTGGATGCGGTTGCGATCGCGCGCACCGTGTTCGACCGTTATTCGTTCGACCTGATCTACGCCCGCCCCGACCAGACGCCGCAGATGTGGGCCGACGAATTGAAGCTGGCGATTTCGGAAGCCGCCGAACATCTGTCGCTCTATCAACTCACGATCGAGGAAGGCACGCCGTTCTTCGGCCTGCACGCCGCCGGCAAGCTGAAGACGCCGGACGAAGCGGTCGCCCGCGCCCTGTATGACGTGACGCAGGAGGTCTGCGCCATCAACGGCCTGCCTTCGTATGAGATTTCCAACCACGCCCGGCCGGGTGCCGAGTGCAAGCACAACCTGGTCTATTGGCGCGGCGAGGAATATGCCGGCGTCGGCCCCGGCGCCCATGGCCGCCTCGACATCAACGGCACCAGGCACGCGATCGCGACCGAAAAGCGCCCCGAGGCCTGGCTGATGCGCGTCGAGGCCAACGGCAACGGCGTCACCACCGACGATCTCCTCAACAGCGAGGAGCGCGCCGACGAATTTTTGCTGATGGGATTGCGGCTCGCGGAAGGCATCGATCCCAAGCGCTACGCGGCGCTGTCAGGCCGCGCGCTCGATCCGGCACGGATCGCCATCCTTCGCGACGAAGGCGCCATCACCGTCGACGCCGACGGCCGCCTGCGCGTAACGCAGTCTGGATTTCCGGTGCTGGATGCGGTGGTCGCGGATCTCGCGGCGTAAAGTTTCTACGCCCCGAAACTCTTCGGCGAACCGGCGACCGCGACGCCGCCGCCGGTCGCAACCTTCATCACCGCCAGCCCGCGTTCGTTGGTGCCATCGGAGCGGAATCGAAACAACCCGTCGATGCCGGCAAAACCCGACGGATTGGTCAGCGTTTCTGCCGCAAAGCGTTGCGCGCCTTGGGTGCGCGCGAGAGCTGCGACCAGCGCGACCGCGTCGTAGGTGAGGGTTGCGGTGCGAACCGGCTCGGCGCCATATTTGCTGCGGTAGCGGCCGGCGAAACTGCGAAAGCCCGACGGGTCCGGCGCGGCGTAAAGCCCGCCCTGCAGTGCTGCGCTCGCGAACACCCGCGGATTGTCCCACAGCCCGGTGCCGAGCAACTGGATGTTGCGCAAGTTCACGCCCGCCGCCGTCAGCGCATCCGCCGTCGCCACCACGGATTCACCGTCGTCGGCGATCATCAGCGCATCGGCCGAGCCGAGGGCTGCCGCCACCGTCCGCACCGCGGCCGAGCGATCGGCGGTGTATTTCTCGAACGCAATGACGCGGCCACCTTTGCGGCCGACCGCCTGCTTGAAGGCGGCTTCCACCACATTGCCATAGGCGTTGTCGGGCACCAGTGCGGCGAACGAGCGCTTTCCGGTGCCGGCGGCGTAATCGATGATCCGGTTGACGTCGGACTCCGGGAGAAAACTCAGCAGATAGACGCCGCGCCCGGCGACGCTGGAATCGGTCGAGAACGCGATCACGGAGGTGCCGCGCGTGCGCGTTAGTTGCGCGGTCGCAGGCACCGAGGCCGCGAACAGCGGACCGAGAATGATTTCCGCGCCCTCGCCGAGCGCCTGCTGGGTGCCTTGCTGCGCGCCTTGCGGGCTGCCGCCGTCATCCTTGATCAGGAGCTGGACGTTCGGGTTCTGAAACTCGGCCAGCGCCATCTCGGCCGCGTTCTTCATCGATTGCGCGGCGACGCCGGCGTTGCCGGCCGCCGACAGCGGCAGGATCAGGCCGACCTTGACCTGGCCGTTGCCGACCGACAACGGCTGCTGCTGCGGGCCGGCGGGTCCGGCATCCGGTTGCGACGAGCTGAACGGGTTGGAAAACTGGCCGAGCGATTGCTGCACGCCGGCGCAGGCGCCGAGCAGCGGCGCGCCGAGAATAAGCCCGACCGCCGTCCGCCGCGTCGCACCTGACGGCTTAGGATCCGAAGGCTTAGGATCCGAAGACTTGGGATCCGAAGACTTGGGATCCGAAGGCTTGGGACCCGGAGATCCAGGCTTGCGATTGAGCGGGCCTACCATCGTGTCTCTTCTCTTGACCGACCAGGATCGGCCAGGACTCCACCCCTGAAGTCAGACGTGGATTTAGCCATATTGTCGGCGAATGGTTAACTAAATCAAAAGGATTATGGCCCCACGGCGGCGCTGCCGGTTGCAGGAACCTGCCCTCCTCCCTCTTTCCGCAGCCATGGCGTTCGTTCAACCCCACCGCGCTGTGGCGCCGAAGCCGCGTCCCCTTTAGATTGGTATTATGCGCGCAAAAACCAGCTCTAACTACGAGACTGAAGGCGAACCGGGTTCGACCATCAGGACATATTCGGTCAGCGGGCATGTTCTGAACGCCCCAAAGCCGGTTCCCGGCCTCTATCTGGTGGCTACCCCGATCGGCCATCTCGGCGATATCACGCTGCGTGCGCTGGAGACGCTGGCCGGCGTCGACATCATCGCCTGCGAGGACACCCGCATCACCCGCCGCCTGACCGAGCGCTACGCGATCTCGGCGCAGCTCAAACCCTATCACGAGCACAATGCCGCACTGGCGCGGCCAAAGATCCTGGAGAAGCTGGCACAGGGCGCCTCGATCGCGCTGGTGTCGGACGCCGGCACGCCCTTGATATCGGACCCCGGCTTCAAGCTGGTGCGCGAGGTCTGCGCCGCCGGCCACGCCGTGATCGCGGTGCCCGGCGCGTCCTCGGTGTTGACCGCGCTCTCGGTCGCCGCCCTGCCCACCGACCGGTTTTACTTCGAGGGTTTCTTGCCGCCCAAGCAGGGCGCGCGGCGCGCGCGGCTCGCCGAGCTATCGAAGATCGACGCCACGTTAGTCATGTTCGATTCCGGCAACCGCGTGCAGGACACGCTGGCGGATTTGGCCCATGTCATGGGCGATCGCGATGCCGCGATCTGCCGCGAGCTGACGAAGATGCACGAGCAGATTACCCGTGCACCCATCGCGGAATTGGCGAAAGCGGCCGATACGCTGGAAACGCGCGGCGAATTCGTGCTCGTGGTTGGCCCGCCGCGTCCCGACTCGCTCATCATGACCGACAGCGACCTCGACGACCTCCTGCGATCGCAGCTTGTGCGCGACAGCGTCAAGGACAGCGTCGCGCATGCGGTCGAATTATCCGGCCGGCCGCGCCGTGAGGTCTATGCCCGCGCGCTCGAGCTGGCCAAAGAGATTCGAGGCGGCGATGGCGAAGACTGACGGCGCCGCGCCATCCGAACCTTCTAAAGTGGATCCTGCCGCCAAATCCGCTTCCCCGGCGCGGGTCGCGGCCTTCCGCACCGGATTATCCGCCGAAAGCCGCGCCGCCGCGCTGCTGATGGCCAAGGGCTACCGCATTCTGGCAAAACGCTTCAAAACGCCCCATGGCGAGATCGACCTGGTGGCGAAGAAACGCAATCTGCTGGTTTTCGTCGAGGTCAAGGCCCGCGCCAGCCTGGATGACGCGGCCTATGCGGTGACGCCGCGGCAGCAGGCGCGCATCATCGACGCCGCGCAGGGGTGGCTGATGGCGCATCCCGAGCATGCGGAATTTGACCTGCGATTTGACGCCATCCTGATTGCGCCGCGGCACCTGCCGCGCCATCTGTTAGCGGCATTCGACGCCAGCAGTTAATTTTCCGACGCGTTTTCTTGACGCGAACCGGTACCCACTTCGCTTGAAAACGCTATAGAAACTCACTTCCCTCCAGAGACCCGGACCCCCCTATGAAATTGAATGTCGCCGTCCAGATGGACCCCATCGCGCGTATCAACGTCCGCGGCGATTCGACCTTTGCGTTATTGCTGGAAGCGCAAAAGCGCGGTCACGGCCTTTCCTATTACACCCCGGACAAACTCTCGCTGCGTGGCGAGGAGCTGGTGGCGCCGGTGCAGATGCTGACCGTGCGCGACGAAGCCGGCGATCACTTCACCCTCGGCGAGCCGAAGCGTACGCCGCTTGCCGCCTTCGACGTCGTGCTGCTGCGCCAGGACCCGCCGTTCGACCTCGCCTACATCACCTCGACGCATCTCCTCGAGCGCATCCATCCCAAGACGCTGGTCGTCAACAACCCGGCCTCGGTGCGCAACGCGCCGGAAAAGATCATGGTGATGAACTTTCCGCACCTGATGCCGCCGACGCTGATCTCGCGCGATCTCGACGAGATCAATTCGTTCCGCGACGAGCACGGCGCCGTCGTCATGAAACCGCTGCACGGCCATGGCGGCGCCGCGGTGTTTCGCGTCATGCCGCAGGACATGAATTTCGGCTCGCTGTTCGACATGTTCTCGGTCACCTTCCGCGAACCCTGGGTGATCCAGCGCTTCCTGCCCGAAGTGAAGCATGGCGACAAGCGCATCATCCTGGTCGACGGCGAGTTCGCCGGCGCCGTCAACCGCGTGCCGGCGCCGGACGACCTGCGTTCCAACATGGTGCGCGGCGGGGCCGCCCACGCCACCGACCTCTCCGACCGCGAGCGCGAGATTTGCGCCACTGTCGGTCCGGTGCTGCGCGAACTCGGGCTTTTGTTCGTCGGCATCGACGTGATCGACGGCAACCTCACCGAGATCAACGTCACGTCCCCCACGGGAATCCGCGCGATCGCGCGGCTCAATGGCCCGGATGTGGCCGCGATGATCTGGGATACCATCGAGGCCAAGCACGCCAAGTAACGCGCCAGGTGAAATGAGTGCGGCGGCAAATAAAGCGCCGCGGCTGATGGAGCGTCGCAGCAAATAAAGCAGCGCGGAAAATAATTTTCCGCGCCGGGTTGTGCTGTCAGTCTATTTCTACTGTGTCACCTTATCCCACTTGCCAATTTCCGGAAGCGGGCGCAGCCTGTAGCTGCGGATGAATCTGTCCGCAAGAAACGCGCGACTAATCAAAAGCGACAAATCAAAATCAGTGGAGGAAGACGCATGACGACGAATCTTTCGCGACGGTCACTGCTTTCGCTTGGTGCGGGTCTTGGCGTGGGTCTTGGCGCCTCGACCATGCTCGGCGGCAGCGCGCTGGCGCGCGCGCCCAAGCTCGGCACCCAGACGCCCTACTGGCACCGCTTCGAACTCGGCGACGCCGAGGTGACGGTTGTTTCCGACGGCCCGCTGCCGCTCGGCGATCCCTCCGGCACCTTCACCGGCGTGCCGAAGGAAGAAGTAAAGAAGATGCTCACGGACAATTTCCTCAACCCCGACAATGTCGTGCTGGAGCAGAACTCGCCGATCGTGAATACCGGCGACAAACTGATCCTGTTCGACACCGGCATGGGCACCTCGAAGGCCTTCGGCCCGACCACCGGCCGCCAGCAGAAGAGCATGGCGGAGGCCGGCATCAAGGCCAGTGATATCGACGCGGTGGTGCTGTCGCACGCCCATATCGACCATATCGGCGGCATCGTCGGCGCCGACGACAAGCCGCTGTTCCCGAACGCGCAGTACTATATCTCGCAGGCGGATTTCGATTACTGGACCGACGAAGGCAAGCTCGGCAGCCCGCTGAAGGACTTCGTGATTCACGCCCGCAAGAACCTGCTGCCGGTGCGCGACCGCATCGTGTTCTTCAAGGACGGCCAGGAATTCGTGCCCGGCGTGCAGGCGATGGCGGCCCCCGGCCACACCGTGGGCCATCACATGTTCATGGTGACGTCGAAAGGAAAATCCTTCGCGTTCCTCGGCGACCTCACCCACCATGCGGTGCTGCTGCTGGAACGGCCGTTGATGGAATTCTCCTATGACACCGATCCGAAGCAGTCGGCGCAGTCACGGGTCAAGATGCTGACCATGCTGGCCGCCAACAAGATCCCTGTCATGTCCTATCACTTCGCCTGGCCGGGCTATGGCCACGTCGCCAAGAACGGCGAGGGCTTTCGGTATTATCCGGAGCCGATGAACATGCTGCTCTGAACCAACGTGCGCGACCCAGGGGGCTGGCCGCTGGCCGGCCCCGAATGCCGGAGCGCCGGATTGAGCCGCAAGTCCACCGACTGCGGCTATTTCATTTGAGCCCCGGAGAAAACAACATTGCCGCCAGGCGACCCGCAAAATTGACCTTTTTTTCCCGGCGCCACCGTCGTGCGCATCGTCATCGACCGCACGGCCGGAGGATTGTAGACGTACGTGAACACCACCGGCCGCGTGCAGGTGTTTGAGAAATCTATGCATGGCATCTCGCCGTTGCTCACCTTGTCCATATGGGTTTTCTGAGCGGCACAAACCGTGGGCCCCTGCGAAGCATCTTTCGCAGGCGCGCCTGGCGCCGCACCAATCCGCACCATCCTGATTGAGCTGTTTGGCCCATCGATCTCCGTCGCCGATTTGCTGGTGTAGGTGAACGGGCCCGCGCTGGTGGTGTAGGTCATCACGTTGCCGTTGCAGGTCCAGCTTCCCTCGGTTCGACAGGCGACGTTCTCATCACATTTTGCCTGTCCATCAGCGGTGAGTGTCGCCTTGTTGGTGATGCCGAACGGACCATAATGGCGCCAAACGCCGATGAATTTCGATGCGCAGCTTGCGGAAGGAGACGCGATGGCGCTTCCCGCAGTCAGCGTTGCGATGGTGACGATAAATGCCTGCGCTATTTTCAAGTAAGTTCTCCTCGAGAGAAGCGAGCCTCGCGATGCCGGAGGCAGCAGCAAAGCCAGGCTCGGCTGTTGGGTACTATTTCTGAAAACTCGCATTTCTCAAACAGATCACGTCGGCCGTGCGACGAAATACACCGGTTGCGTTCGCGGCCATGCAACTCCACGGGCGTTCGAATTTGGTTTCTCTCACCAGGCCACCCGACCTACCCCTATGGGTAGCCCCCCAGATCGCGTAAGCAGGGATCAGCACGCCTGACGCCTGACCTGAACGCGATTCGGAGAGTCCCCATTGGCCGACCAACCGACCACCAAGCCGCCGCCGCCCTTGATCTATGAAGACACCGGCGCTGCGGCGCCTGTGGTCTATTTCGACATCGTCGGCGCCTACGGCACCATGAACGGTTCGATCGAGCTGGAGCTGGCGACCCGCATTCTCGTTCCGAAGACCGACGGTACCACCGAGGTGAAGTTCATCTCGTCCGGCCGGCTGCGCTGCACCGCGAATGCCGCGACCAACTTGCGCAACGGCCTCGATGCGGCGTTGAAGATGTTGGAGCAGCCGGACGCCAAGACGATGGCGATCGCAGCCTCTAAGCTGAATTGAACGCCGCGCGCCGGTTTTCGCCACGCGGAAAAACCATGGTTATCGCACCGGCAAATCTCCAAAGAAGCTAAATATTTACGCTTTGGGGAACTTTGGAACCGGGCTTAAGCACCTCTCAATGCCTGCCGGCCGACATTGCGGCCATGACAGCCACCGTCGCACCGGTCCCCCATTCCACGATTGCCGCGAAACCGCAGCAGACGAAATCGCGCTTTCGCGTCGGTATCGCCTGGCTGCTCGCCGGCATGCATCCGGAGCCCGACGATACCCGCAGCGAGTTGCTGCATCCCCGCGCCGGCAAGACGACGACGCTGGTGGTCGCGATCTTCATGTCGCTGATGACGGCTGTGATCGCCGCAGCCCTGACCGGCGCCGCGTGGGCTTATGCCTGGATGGCGGCCGAGATCGTGCTCGGCGGCATCCGGGTTTACCTGATGCTGAAGGACGTCGCGAAGACGAAGGCCGCGCAACGAATCGGAACGTCCATGGCGCCGATCTGGGCCGGGCTCGCCTCCGTCTTCCTGCTTACCGTCGGCAGTTATCAATGCGTGGGATCGGGCTCTCTGCCGCTGATCCTGATGGCCGGCATCGGCCTCGCCAACCGGGTCAGTGGCGTTTCCTCGCGCAACGCCGGCACGCCGCGTTATGGCGCGGTCATGATCTGCATCCTGACGCTGCCGTTCGGGCTGGCGACGATCCTCTCGCCGATCCCGTACCTGTTCCTGATCGGTTTGCAGACGCCGTTCTACATCGCCGGAATGATTTTCCTGCTGCTCGAGAACCAAAGGAGCTTGCTCAAGCTGCACCGTTCCGAGCACCGCAATCGCCAGATGGCGCATCACGACCTGCTCACCGGTCTGCCCAACCGCGCCATGAACCAAAAACTGTTCGCCGAACTGCTCGCCGGACCGGAGCCTGTCTCTCCCCATTCGAAACTCACCGTGTTCTGTCTCGACCTCGACGGCTTCAAGGCCGTCAATGACGGACTGGGACATGCGACCGGCGACGCCGTTCTGGTCGCGGTGTCCCGCCGCTTGCGCGCCAGCGTTCGCGAGATCGATGCGGTATGCCGCCTCGGCGGCGACGAATTCGTCGTCCTGCTGCCGGATATCGCCGACGACGCAGCCGTCTCGATCGCACAGCGGATCATCGCCGCGGTGTCAGCTCCGTTCGAATTCGCGCCCGCCGCAAAAATCGGCGTCAGCATCGGCATCGCCGCCGCAACCCGCGACGGCAACACCGCCGACGAACTCCTCAGCGCCGCCGACCGCGCCATGTACGAAGCCAAACGCCGCGGCAAAGGCGGGTTCGTGATCCACGCGCCGGGTGTGGAGGGGGTGAGTCTGGTGCCGGCGCTGGATGCGCATGTGGGAATCGCGGCGGGACCGGTCCTTGAACGCGCGAATTCGGCCGCCTAGCCTACCTTTGCCGGGGGATTGCCTGCGCACCAATCGGCGGCGCTGCCGAAGTGCACACCCTATGTTCCTGTAATGTTCTTGACTTGCCACCGGGTTCCGCTACCTTCGATTGCGCAATGAGGGCGGCATGGTTCAGCGGGTTTCCACCGTAGCCTTTGAGGGGATCGAGGCTCGCGCGGTCGACGTGCAGGTGCAGGTAGCACCTGGTCTGCCGGCGTTCGCCGTCGTCGGGCTGGGGGACAAGGCGGTGTCCGAGGCCCGCGAGCGGGTGCGCTCGGCTCTGATCACCTCCGGGCTGGCGCTGCCGGCGCGCCGGATCACGGTCAATCTGGCACCCGCGGATCTCCCGAAGGAAGGCAGCCATTACGATCTGCCGATCGCGCTCGGCCTGATGGCCGCCATCGGCGCGATCCCGCCGGATGCATTGAACGGCTACACCGTGCTCGGCGAACTCGGCCTCGATGGCTCGATCGCGCCGGTCGCGGGCGTGCTGCCGGCGGCGATCGGAGCGAATTCGCGCGACGAGGGGCTGATCTGCCCGGCGGCCTGCGGCTCGGAAGCCGCGTGGGCGAGCCCCGATATCCAGATCATCGCGGCGAAGTCGCTGATCCAGATTGCCAACCATTTCAAGGGCACGCAGGTGCTGTCGCGCCCTTCACCAAGAGTACACGAGCAGGAAGCCACGCTGCTCGACCTGCGCGACATCAAGGGCCAGGAAAGTGCAAAACGCGCGCTCGAGATCGCGGCGGCCGGCGGGCATCATTTGCTGATGTTGTGAACAATTAACCTAGCTGTGGGGACAATAGGCCGGTATCTGTGATCAAAGATGGCTTGAATCTATTGTCCCCTGTTCTGGGGTCCGGTCTCGATCACTGAGGATCGAAGATGATAGAAGACCGGTCTCCGTTTCCGCTGGTGGCGGCGCGTGCATTTCCAAAGGCGCGTTTCTGGAGCGTTTCCTCGCTTGAACCCAGGCTTCTTTTTTCGCGGCTTCTCGTTGCGGTTCGATCGCCAAATAGGACCGGGCAAGGTGCGTCATCGTTCCGAGTGGGTCTGACGGAATCCCGTAATACCGTATTTTGCGGCCGGCTACTTTCTCGATATTTGCCACGCTCAGCTTGAGCCCGACACGCTTGAGGAACATGTTGAGTTGACGCATTGGCTTCTTCTCGAAGTCACTCCTGAACGGTTCACCAAGGATCTCCTCGATCACGGTTCGATTGTCGCGACAAATGCCGACGAATCGATGCAGCATGTCGTCGGAAATCAATTCGGTCGTCTTGAGTCCGTCGACGGTAGTCAATCCGGCGGCCCTCATCAGCACCGCGGTGAGAATTTCGGGTTTGGTCCCTTGCAGTCGTCCTTTCGGTTTTTCTGTCGGTGCTAGTAGAATGTCTACCAATCCGTCACTGCGATCCTGCGACCAGATCATGATAATTCGAGCGAAATTTCCAACCCTGTCGAGAAGCTTACCGTCGGCATTCATTCCGACGAGCGCTTCATCCAGCGGAACTCCAACTACCCGCTCGAAGTGATTGCGCTCGTATGTAACCCGCTCTTCCCTTGTGAGGGCAATTCCCTTGGATACTTTTATATCCAGGTCCATAAAATCGGCATCGCCGATCGTCGGTGCTGACAGCAGCGCTTCCAGGCGCTCCGCATCAAGCGCATCTCTGGCGAGTTGGTGAGGGATGGCCGAAGCCTTGTCCGAAACCCACTCGATCGACCAGCCGTTGGCTTCTCGGAGCGCGCAAAAGAGTTCCACCAGCCGATTCTTGGAAGCGCGCTGGAGGGCAGTGACATGGGCGCAGATCATTAGAAGGGGATCGTCATGGTTATACTCCACCATACCGTCCTCTCGCCGACCTATGACGGCTCGCTTGACGACGTAAGCGCGTGCCAAATCGTCTTTGATAATGTCAGGATGGCAGGTGAAATTAAACGTGGCAGGGCTGATCCAAACATCGATCGCGCCGGGATTGCGAACCCGGGCAAGCTGCTGGTCAATGTCAGTATGGGTGTTTACAAAAGGATAGAAAAATCCGAACACTCGATCGACCCGGCATTCGCCATCGGGAAACGTGATGTCGATACCGGTGCCAATTGACGGCGTGCCTAAGACCGCTTGAACCAGCAGTATCTTCGTCTTGATCTCGGCGAGGAAGCGGACGATGGCTTCGTCACGCGAGTTGTCGCTGGTGATGACCCTTATGACGATACCGTCGCCGCATTCGTTCACAATCATCCTGTGCAGCGTATCAATAAATCTTTTCGAGTTGCTGGTGACGAAGCACCGCTCGCCTCGCTTAATCGCATCGATCACCTGGCTCTCCAAGAACGGTCTGCTCTTGTGAAGCTTCATCACCCGCCTGTTCTCCGGCGTCACCGGCGCGTTGTAGACAATGCGACACCGGGATGCCCAATCCTGCGGACGCATCGTGCGCAGGGCGTGCGCAGTGACGAGCCCCAAGTCCGCGTCGAGCGCAATTACAGCTTTGGCGTTCGCAACTTCAAAGTTCAGTGCGTCGAAGCAACGTTCAACACCTCGATTTTTGCTTATGGTTTCGCCGAAGAGATGCCCGAGCACTTGCTCGCTCTCGTCAATAATCACTAAGTCGAATGCCCGGCGTTTTGACGCCGCCAATTCGCCACCGGACTCGTTGTATTTCGGCAGGCTGTCCAGGGTGACCGCCAGCGTCCGGATGGCTCCGTCCGGCTCCTCTTCGTCGTCGAGATAACAGCGAAGGCCCAATTTCCTCGCCGCTTCCCTGAGAAGCGACTGCCGATGGCCAATCAACAAGATCGATTTCGGACGCTCACCATGGAGAATGTCGCCTCGAAATTGTCCGGCGCGAATGGCACGGATCATCGATAGCAGGGCTTCGGTCTTTCCAGATCCCTTAGGGCTTTTCACCAGCGTAATGCCCGGCTCGTAGGCGACCGGCGGCAAAAACCGCTCCTGCTGCCTCTCGAAGCGCGGCGCGGGTGGGAAAAAGCGATCAAGGCCGGTTGCCTCTGGATCGACTTCATGCTGGCCGGCGAACCGTTGCTCAAAAAGCCGGTCGAACGCCCCAAAATCGTAACCGTCTTGTTCGTCACTTGACCAAAACGTGACCCTGCACGCTGAGCAACGCAGGCCGATCTGTCGTGTCCTTGACATGACCGCGAACGCACTCGGATCAGTATCATCGTGATGGGGGCAGTGCACCCGGGTTCCGACGCCGAGCTCATCGAGCCTGACCATATCACCACCAGCAATCTTCACCAACTCCGGACCAGCTATCTGCCGCACCGAAACCACCGGCAACACGCCGCCGCCGGGCTTTCGAGCTGCGCGAGCGTCGCGACCACGAGCAATCAGGCCGGCAACAACTGCTGCCGGCAAAGTTCGACCTATGTGATAGATCGCCGCCTTGGTGTTGCCGAAGAACATCCGCGCACCGTCAGAGACGGAGGCGTCGCTATTGAATTTGAGCGCGATACCCAATTGAGCGTCGGCCCAGTCACGGGCGCTTTGAATCGGCTCGTCGAGAAGGAATATGATTCGAAGACGATGGCGCTCGGCGGTATGCGACACCGTGGTGTGAACAAGTCCAGCGTGGTGCCGAACAAAGGGATGGTCATTGGCTTCGTCCAGCGTCATGCCTGCGTCTACGTCAGCCGCCAAGAAGCCGACGCCGATGAAGTTGCCAGTCTTACGATGGCCGCCGCGATACTGCGGCGCCATGGCCCACCCCTCGCGAATGGCTTCGACAATCTCGGTCTTGGAGAGCTCGACGGCGTCCCAACCTCTTCCAGAACGCCGACGGCCAGCTTCGTCGGGTTTGTCGACGATGCCGGCATGCACGCTGAGGGGATATTTCCGGTCCATGAACATCACCATTCAGTTAGAAATCGCGCGTGTCTCGCGAACGACTCACAAAGAAATTCGCCGCCCCTTGGGCGGCGAATTGCAGTTAATGGCCCCGTAAGGCTGCCTACGGTGTGATACCGTCGGGTCGGCTCTTCGTTTCTTCCTCGATGGCCTCTGCCAGCTCAGTTTGCAGGTACGCAATATACGTCGGCAGTTTGGCGTCTATCTCTGCCTGCACCTCCTTCGACGGCCGCGGGTAGGGGCGGTCGCCACCTTCGAAATAACGTCGGAAGCCCCGCGGATGGCTGTTGATGAACTTATGCAACGCGGCGATGGCCAGCCCTTGTTTGGTGGCCGCATCAGCTTTCTCGACAACAACTTCCATTGCCGGCAGCAGTGCCGAGTCCAGCTCGCCATCAATAAAATTGAAGCCGAACAGCTCGCGCAACTCCGTTTCAAACTGGAAGGCGTCGTAGACCGTTCGTTCTTCGACACGAAGCAGCTTGTCCTCCACCGACCAGTCGCCGGGCTCGGCACCGACACACTTACCCGCGTCGGGCATCTCCCGAGATTCGGCGGCCAAGTGATGGACATCGACAAGCTCATCCTGGACCCCAAGAACGTGCTCTTGGATGCTCACGAGATGTTCTGTGATAGTGTCCCATTGCGTTGAGGTCATGCGATCGCAGGCCGCTTTCCAGGCTTTAAGCCTGCTGAAGCATCCTACGGCATTGGCATCGATGGAAGCGAGGTTTGACTGGACGCAATTCAGTAGCCCATCAGCGCAAGGGAATGGGTTTGTTACTCTAGCTTCTGGTTCAATGTTATGATGCGGTTTATTCATGGCGTTGGTTTCATTTTGGCGCCTGCCCTATTGCAGACTCCCGAGATGGACCAAATCGCCAATAGTTTTTCCATTGCAAAGACGAAGGCCTTCTTCGCTGCAATTGCGCCGCACTTTGCTCGCGTGTAGCTTCGAGGCGATAACCAGCTATCGAGCGGGGCTTTGATTCGATGTCGAAAGAGTATCCGAAGCTATTAAATGAGCGATTCAAATGGATCGCGAGGCAAGGACTAGTCAGCGATTACAAGGCAATCGATCGTCGCCGCCTCGCCAGGTCATTCAGCTTGGTCGCTGCGATTATCGATTGTGGTGACGATGAAGATAAGCCTGTCTTAGACGCCTTCCGTAAGACCCAACTTAACTACAACGATCCGTTTCATTGGTGGGAATTGCTGCACGCATTCTGCTCTGTTCACTCCAAGCGTCCGAAGAGGCGACTATGGACCGAGAAGAGGAAGAAACAATTGGTAAAGGATGCCGTCGCGGCCGGCAGCCGCGGCATGTCGATATTCGCAATTTGCCAAGAGATGAAACGGCGCAAGCCCAAGGAATGGCTGCAAGTGCCCGAAAATTTACAAGCACAAATTACGCGCTTTGATTTGACGCAGGAAATTCGCCGAAAAATTGAAGCGAAGCGATCTATCCAAAAGTCAGTTCGCTCTTCAGCTCCGCGGAGAACGAAAAACCCGACGTAAATTGCGGCCGAAGGAGAAGATAAAGGCCCGCCAAGTAGAGGCTCGGCAGCCCCATCGATAACCGAACCATCTGCGACTTGTTCGGCGTCGCGAACATGGGCGGCATTCGCGTCAACAAATGGCAACCTGATCGTCCTTAGTTCAAACAACACCGACGCCACCTACTGCAACCAATGGCGAGGCGACGTCCTGCATTTTGTCGGGTTGGGTACGCTCAAGCCGCAGAAGCTCGATCGGCGAAGCAAGACGCTGACTTTCTTGGATAGGGACGATACCATCGGCATGAACGAGATATTCGAGGACGCTCGGCGAAGCGTGCCGATGCCGGATCTGCCGAGGTCCTTACAAGATCAAATCGCGACCGGTCCGATGAGCATCGAGGACATCGAACGGCCGAGCCACAGAACTCGCGCTCGGTTTGATCAGTTCGACGAATGAACTGAGATGGCCATTTCGCAGCCAAGCCTCACTCACTGAGCAGTTCGGGTCGGTATTCGAAGTGCATCGTGTCGTAGTGATACCATTTACCGCCCCAGATGAACCCGTGACGCTCAAAGATATCGACGATCTCCTGAGGCATCCTGTTCTTGTAGGGGATCGTTTTGGCTTTACCAGACCACAGCCAGTAGTCTGAATATTTCAAATTCAGGTCTATCGCCGCAGCGTACCCATGCATGCTCATCTTGCCCGTATCAGCCACAGGGCGGCACGACAGAACGCCAGCTATGGGATACGCGGCTGCCTTTATCTCGGGTTTGAGTTCGTCAATCTCGCCGGAGACCTCCCTTAGGCGATCTGCAATTCCGTTGACCTGCGTCACTTGCACCGGCTTTCCCCACGATCGCGGCAGCCAAGTTATCGTGACGAGATTCTTTTTCACTTCACCAGCATTGCAGTCGCCGTACATCTTTTTGAAAAACGCTTCATTGCGAAACCTGCCTGGATCGGCGTTTGGCGCAGGTGGGGAGGAGTTACCTCTGGGATATGACAAACTAAGCTGATCCATGATGGACGCTTTGCGTAACAGATCATCAAAGGACTTCTGACCAACGCCGTCGTCAGCCAACATAACCGTCCCATCACGCCAGAAGATATGTTTTTCATCGTGGCCAGACAGGGCATCAGGATAGGCACGAACGAGCCGATCGAGACTTTCCGTTTTGCTCTCAGCTCTCACAATTCCAGGCATCAAAACGAGTGCAATCAGCATGGCTTTGACCGCGAAAGAAGAAGCCATTACCGCTTCTCGATCCGATCCATGAGCGCAATGTTCGCTTGCTCGATTGAGTTGAGCCTCGGATTCCAAGTATTTGGCGAATACCATGAGAAGCGTCCAAATCGGGCCTTGAGATCTGCAGCTTCAAAATAACGTCCTCTTCGCGCGAAAATCTCGTTGCGGGCGATCCGTAACTGTTCCTTGGAGAGGGTCATCAGCTCTCCGGCGGTGAGCATACGTCTGTCAGAATCAGGAATAATAAATTCGCTTTGAGGCACGTTGCTGGGCTCTATGCGCTCAATCAAAGCGACGTTTGCCTTCTCGATGTCGTTGAGCTGGGGATCCCATGTGTTCGGCGAGTACCAGGCGAACCTGCTAAATCGCGCCGTCAAATCGGGTGAATTGAAATAGCGCCCCTTCCGGGCAAAGATCTCGTTTCGGGCGACGCGAAGTTCGTCCTTTGAAAGACGCCTCAGCTCTTCGGGTGAGAGCATTCGGCTGTCTGAATCTGGAAATATAAAATCGGATGGTGTCCTCGCGGTTATTGGTGCCGTTGGGACAGGACTCGGCGCTGGTGGCAAAATACTTGTTGCAGGACCCGCTGTGGCGACTTGATTGGCGGAAGTGCCCGAAAAGTAAAATGAGCCATCGATCGGTGACGTGGAGACCCATGGCTGTTGCGAACTTCCCGTCGCGCGTTTAACTATCAATCCCACTTGATTGAATGCCTGAAGCACGTCCAGTCCCGGCTTCTGCATCGTTTCGACGAGAGCCCTCGTAAATGGGCTGTGGCCATCGTCACCATCCAACGCCACGTTCCCAGGCTGAGTCGCATAGGAGAGTAGGGTCCCTTCCGGAGCGCGGATTTGAGCTAGCCCCCCCATCGGAAGCGCGCAGTCCCCGTCCACCGAACGGATTGTTCCTGCACGCATCTAAGATGACGATGTTCAGCTTAGTTCCGGCACCTTCCATCTGGCGAAGCACGAGCGAGACGTCGACCATCTGAAAATCGACATCCGTTTCGCGCGTCGGATTGGCCGTGACGGGAACAAGGTAATTCGTGCCCCGAACTTGCAGGCCGTGTCCGGCGTAATAAAAAAGCGCAACGTCGGCACCGATCAACTGGTTTCCAAAACGCTGGACCACGTTATCAAAGCTTGATTTGTCGAGGTCGACCTGCGCTCCTCCACCCACCAAGGTGAAGCCGAGCTTGCTAAGCGTATCCGCTACTAGTAGCGCGTCACTTTTGGGATTTTCCAGCCGGGACACGCTCTGATACGCCGAATTGCCTATGATCAGAGCGATGCGCTTTTCAGCCGAAGCCGGTGAAACGAAAAATAAGACAAGCAATATCGCAGAAAGACCGTTTCAGCGCATGGTTTGCTTCCACAAAATAAAGCCGGAGAATAGCAGACGAATTACGCGAAATCGATCCTCATCGGACTGCCAAAGGGGAGGAATAATCGCCTTCTCACCCTCACTTCGTTCGGGTGAGCGCCCTTCGGGCGTGTTCAGGATCTTGATAAATCCTACTCGACCAAGCATCATCCTCCACTAACTCCCATGCGTGCGGTTACGGCTGAGGACATCACTTTGCTCCTCAGCAAAATGATCCGTGCGTACTACGGCTGTCGGTATCATCGGGATCAGAAGAACCATTCTCGTGGTCGGGACCGGCAGTGCGGTGAGCCCCTGTTACCTTCCGCTTATCTGCGCGAAGTCGACGACGAGACCGATCCGACGATCTCGTCACCCTTTGACGGTATAAAGCATTCCCGTCTCTCGTCAGGCTTAGTTTAGCGACCGTGCTTGCTTTGGTCGTTTACTCCCAGGACACATCAGGCAGGGTAGCCCGGATGCTCCGACCGGTGTCTCAGTCCACCGGGGTTTCCGCACGTACTCACCTATTCGGAAGGGTGCGGGGCGCTAACATGAGTGCGCCGATACTGAGATGTTGGGTATTTATGGTCGCTTCATATCCAAGAGATACTGCGGATCGATTCACTTCCGGATAGGAAAACAAGAGCATTCCTTTTCGGTAATCGAACGAAAAGTCGGGGTCGTTGGCGTTCTCCTTGTCGGGGAACCCTAATTCAGCTACCCCCAGCCCCGCCCGGGCTAGGGCTGAAGTTGTTTACTTCTCGACGTCCGTTCGCTCCTTAGCGGACACGGACAATAATCACTTAGTGTTGCATTTTGGGAGGGGGTCGAGACCGCCAAGAGGCTGCTGCGTGCCGGAAGGGTTTGATATGATCGATGGCCTGCCAAGCTGGGAGCCGTCATTGTACAACCGTGATTATTATCTTCATCTAAGGCGAGAGCGCCAGCCAGCAGACATCAAGCTGGTCATTGTTGCAGAGTCGCCGCCGGCGTCCGGAAAATACTTTTACGACACGACGGGCTCGCCAAAGGAGCCGTTGTTTGCGGCGCTGATGCTGCAACTCGACATCGCCCCCACCACAAAGGTGGATGGCCTGCTCGAACTCCAAAAGAAGGGCTGGATCTTGATCGATGCCACATATCAGCCGGTCGACAAACTCGCTAAGGACGCAAGCCTTGATCGTGATGCAGTGATCGTCAGGGATTATCCTCTGCTTCTGGGCGACCTCATGGGCCTGACGCCTGATCGATCCGTCCCGTTGGTCCTGATCAAAGCCAACGTCTGCCGGGTGTTGGAGCCACAACTATCAAAAGACGGGTTCACTGTGCTCAACGGCGGCAGGGCCATCTATTTTCCAAGCCATGGTAGGCAGACCGATTTCAAGAAGCAATTTTCTGCTGTCGTATCCGGCTCGCTGAATAGGTGACGGAGGGACAGCCATCGTCTACCCGTTACACCATGCGCGCGCCTCATAATGTCCGCTTGTCTGCGCCTTCGGTTTGCGAAACCGGTACGAGATGTTAGAACGCCGCTCCTGAATTGGAGTAAAAATGACGAACAAGACAAAGAAAAAAACGACAGCACGCCGCGAGTGGACTGCGACTGAAATCCACAAGCTCAAGGGTCTCGCTAAGCAAAAGACGGGTGTCGATAAAATCGCGCGCGCGTTGAAGCGGACGGTTGCTGCCACGACGGTGAAAGCTTCTCTCCTCGGTATCTCGCTAGATACCAGAGGTTAAACCAGCTCGACGATTCGGACTTGAGCTTCCGGATTAGGCTCGATGTATCTCTGCGTCGTCCGGAGGTTCGAGTGACCAGCCAACATCTGGACGTCTCGCAGCGATCCACCGACGGTCGAGATCTTCCGCGCGGCGCTGGTGATAAAAGTGCGTCTGCCGCTATGGCTCGAACAGCCATTAAACCCCACGTATCGATACCATCGCCAGAATAGGTTCACGATGGCCTGTGCGGACATGCTTCTGGATCGTTCGCTCTCGATCATGAATCGCCCACTGACGATCCCGACGGTTGGGGCGTAAGCGACCAATGCGGCTCGAAGTTCTTCGCTGATGGGAACGACGCGTCCCGACTGACCCTTGCTGGCCGCATTCTCCAAGGAGATCGCGTCACCGATTTGTCCCCTAGCGTCCGTAACCATCCTCCAAGTCAGCTTCGCAATTTCCTTGGCCCGGAGGCCGGCCTTGACTGACAGAAGGAAGATCACTCGGTTTCGGGTTGGCCACCGGGTCTTTGCTAGGTAACCGAGGACGGCCTCGGTCTGCCCCTTAGTCAACGTCTTAGCCTGTTTCCCTAAGCCCATGCAGCCCTCCAAACCGATTATTTATCGGCATCAGGACGCTAGACTGTAATCAGTCTGGAAGGGTCGTACATGCCGACCGGAAAATAGTCTTTGGCAGACAGGGGCTTGGAGCAACTGATTACGGAAGGGACATTCTATCATCAGTCGTCATATCTTCTCAGCATATAGCTTGGTCCAATTCCAGCCCAGCGGCTAACACCCCGTTCAGCGAGTGGCGCTTAGATTCAGGAAGCCGGGGCTAATCTAGATTAGAATTCGTATTGCAACCAGGAAGCGGGTTTGTTAGAAAATACAAGCTTAGGCTGGCGCGCGAAGGCTGGCTGGGAGCATCACTATGGCTTACGAATGCCACGCCGACTCAAGTCTCGCACCGTTCGGGCGAAAAGTCCGGAATTCGCTATGGCTGATCGGAGCCGCGGTTGCGGCGAGCCTTCTTCTGCCCCCGCCGATCGCCCTTGCCCAAGAGGCCTCCGGGCGAATTGTGAAGGGAACGATCCCTGATACTCTCAATGAAATCGCCCAATCCTCCCCTGGGCAGAAGGCGGGCGACGTTTCGCTCGTGACTCGCAACCACAATCTGAAGGAACTGGCGCTTGAGCTCAGCCGAATCTATTTGACGTTATATAACTCAAAGCGTCTCTCGGTGAAGTCGGTCGAGACTAGCGAACACACAGTCGAAGCCGTCCTACGCAAGGAACGCCTGTTCTACGGGAAATTCTTCCCGACAGAGATCGACAGCATGATCTGCGATCTCAATAGCGACATCTGTAACCGCGAGCGGACGGAAGCGACCGGAGAGCAGCGTCAGTCGCTAACCTCAAATGTCTCAGGCTTCCTGCCAAGCGAGACGAGATGGAGGCTCGAACCACCAGTCAACAAGCTCTGGGTACCAGATGTCGTGCTGGTCAAAGACACGGGATGGCTTCCTTACGACGTGATGCCAAAAACACAGCTGGCGCCGTTGGTCATCGACGAACTCGGCGGTTGCGAAAAGTTCGACGAAACCTGTCAGAAGCTGATCATTTTTTACAATCCGTCGCTTGGCGGAAGGGTCTTCCAGACGTCATCTAAGGGCCGGCTGGTGCTGCCTGTGCTGACGATCAAGGTTTCGACGAATGTCGCGAATGCGTCGGAAGCCATAAAGCCGGATTCGCTTGAGCCCACCATAAAATCAAACTCACTTGAATTGCAGAAAATCGATGCCCCCGCCGGGCGCGATAGCTATAAGGTCATCTATAACGACGTGATTTCCAAGCAGGTTCCTACACCCTTACCGCTGCCGCCTCAGCCGCCTCTACCCGATCAAGTCGTCAAGGAATTGCAGCGCAATATTCTGCCAGGAATCTCCATCAAGATTTTTGATGTTCAGCCTGGCGCCGCAGTTTTGCCAATGGATGTACAGAACTCGCGGACGCAGCTGAATCAGCTAATCTCGTGGCCTACGCTTTTGTCCCAGTTGCCCTATCCGGCCGAATTTCAAGGCGGGGTGGGCGTTGGGGTGCTGGACTCTCGGGTCGACGACCAGCATTGCGGCCTGGACTACAGCAAGGTCACGATCAGCAATCGTTCGCCCGCACCCATTCTCGGCGCGCGCGCGAACTGCAATCTGCAAGTGCCAGGGACCGAGGAAGTCGACCATGGAACGCATGTCGTCGGGATCATCGGCGGGTTCTACCCGCAACCCGGATCGAGGCTGCCGATTGGGCTGAATCCCTACGCGCAAATCGCAACCATGGAGATCGATTTCGTTCATCCAAGTAGCGATCAAATCGCTAGCGATATGAAACTCATGGTTCAGGAACGACTACTGAAGGTCATCAATATGAGTTTCGGATACTTGATGACGGCGCAAAACCCCGACCTGCAACTAACTGACGCGCTTGAATCCCCGATCGCGGCGTTGAGCAATGCGACCCTGTTCGTCGCGGCGGCTGGCAATGCCGGGATCAACAAATCATATCTCTGCGACATCCGACCGGCCTGTTTTGATCTACCAAATGTGATCGCCGTAGCAGGGCTCGATCGCAACGCCATCGAACCATCTTTCCTAGATTCGGACCAGAGACCGCATTCCAATTTTGGCAACCGGATCCATGTGGCGGCGATCGGCCAGGCCGTGTTCAGTACGCTCGCAAACGGTCGACTCGGTTATCTCACCGGCACGTCGCAGGCTGCGCCGCAAGTCAGCGCGCTCGCATCGCTGATGTTCGCTAAATACAGTGGCGTGATGCCGATCGAGGTGAAAAATCGGCTGATCTACTGCTCAGACATGATGCAGTCGCTAGAAGAAAAGCTGTTCAGCGGCGGCCGAATCAACGCTGATTGCGCGCTTGATGGCGATGCAGGGAGGTTAACGCTCAAGGTTGGAGGTGTACTGCAAAAAGGCAAGCTGGACCTTCGCGCGATCCTTAACCTGACCGACGCGGACAACAGCGACGTCAATATCCCGGTGCAGACGCTGCGGGCGTTGCATTATAACGCGTGGAATGACTCCTACACGGTATTCTACAACGCGAGGAACAACCGGGATTCGACGCTGTTTCGCTTGTCCGGCTTGACATTCAAGGATCCCAACAAGTCGATCGCATTCACTCCCGCGGGGGGCCACGTCGCTTCGATCAATGTCGGTCAGATTGGTAAATTTGTCTCTTCAATGAAATAGTACGGGTCATCAATGCTGGGTCGTCTTTTATTCATTGCTCTTGTGACGGGCTGGCCGTTGAGTGTCAGCGCACAGATCCCACTACCAGAGGGTAATGTCGAACCACTGAATGTCCCGTTAGATCTTGACGCTGGCGGTGGCGAAGCGTCGGTGATCTGGAGTCATCGCGAAGAGCGCGTCGGGTCAAAATATCTGCGGTTTCATCTGAGCGACATCGCTGATGCATCTAGCGTCGATTACGAACTCAAGATCGTCGATCGCAATAACAATGAGGTGCTGACGATCAGCAAGGCAGAGCTTGCCGGCAAGAGCGAGTACTGGAGCGGTGTGATCGACGGCGACTATGCGCGGATAAAGCTAGTCGCAGCGCAGAAGCCGGCCGGTCTGAGGTTCAGGCTGACCGATCTGGCCTACCAGAAGAACATGGGCGCGGCGTTTTCGATCACGCTACCCGATGATCGCGAGCCGATTGTACGTTACAAGGATATTCCAGACATTTACGGACGCGCTCGCTCCATTGCAAAGCTAACCTTCATCGCAGGCCTGAGCTCAGCGATGTGTACCGGCTTTCTGATCAGTGAAGATCGGATGCTGACGAACGAGCACTGCATTAACCAGGCGGCGGTCTGCAATAGCTTGGTCGCTATCTTCGGCTACGAATTGGATGAGCGCAACGCGGTCAAAGTCGGCGAACAGCACCGCTGCGTGAAATTCTTGGGATCAAGCAGCGAACTCGATGTTGCTATGATTCAGCTCGCTGATAAGCCCGGCACTAAATGGGGCTCGCTCGTGCTCAACCAGCGAAAGATCGTTAAAGATGAGCAAGTCTACATGATACAGCACCCGCAAGGCGAGCCGAAGCAGATTTCCCGAAAGGATTGCTCGGTGACAACTGTGCTGGCCGACGGCAATGCCACCGGGACCGACTTTGGACACAAATGCGATACCCTGCAGGGTAGTTCAGGGTCGCCAATGCTGGGAAGTGATTTCACGGTAATCGGCCTTCATCATTTTGGTTTCGACGCCGCCGCCGACCGCTGGCGCGCGGAAAATCGCGCCGTTCGAATGGAGCGGCTGATCGATTGGGTTACTCAGCGGCTATAAGGCAGGCTCAATATGCAAAGTTTCACTAGAAGGCACTTCCTCAACATTTCATCCAACTTCGGTGCAGCCCTCTGCGCCGGTGGCGCGGCGACTTTGCTGCCATGCAGTGTCGACGCCAAACCAAAGCGTTCCGGCTCAGCGGAGCGCTGGATGGATCAATTGATCAGTCAGCAGCATTCATCGCGGTCCGAGGCCGCGGTCGGTGTGCTGTTCGTTGGACGCTTTCGCGACCCGATGTATTTCTTGACATCGCCGATCTCATGGCACCCAAATTCCGGACAGGATGGCGACTTGGCGCCGATCGAAGTGCCCGCCGGCTTTGTCACAGATTTCGCCAGCATTCCAAGAATCTTCTGGTCCATTTTTCGCCCCGACGGTGACTATGCTCATGCTGCGGTGATCCATGACTATCTTTACTGGACCCAATCCCGACCGCGCAACGTGGCAGACCAAATCCTGAAGCGCGATATGCAAGATCTTCGCGTCGATCGAAATTCCGTGGCTGAGATCTACTCTGCAGTCAGAACCTTCGGTAGCGGCGCCTGGAATGATAACGCGACGTTAAAGGCAAATGGCGAAAAAAGGATCCTAAAAATTTATCCAAACGATCCCTCGATCCTGTGGTCAGATTGGAAAAAGAGACCTGATGTTTTCGCTTGATAATTAATAGAACGCTTTTTTTGCTCACCCTGAGATATCCGCACTTGTCATCTCATCTGCGCGCTTAATTCAGGAGCAACGTCCAGTCGGACTCTCAATTATCAACCAAAGGAAGATCAAGGTTCTCTAGTGCTGTTGTTGAGTTAAGGTTTGCAGTATGACGAGGTTGTTTAATTGTCTATTCTGTTCGGTGGCGAGAGCAGCGGGAGAGCCCATTACGATGTTTAGAGTGTGAGTAACCGTTTGCGAACCGGCCAAAAGATTGCCGTTCGCTCCCGGTCCCTTGAAATTCACTAATGTCCAATTCGGTGTCGCATTTCCGTTAATGGCAACGATGAACTGCACACTCTGCGAGAGAGAATCGATTGGCGGATCGTGAGGGAGTCCATCGATCAATGTATCCACAGTAGTCTTCGCCGTTTTCGCAGCAGTTACTGATCTTCCAAGCTCCGTCATTAGTGCAGTAACCTCAGTTTTCTGCGCGCTATCATTTTCGAACTTTTTCGCCTCTGCGTTTGCGATTTGATATTGCTGATCGACCGCTTTGACCGCGCCATAGATTTTTGCTGCGTCATCATATGTGGCCTGGGTGTCGTCTCGATTGGCATTTCTTCTAGCATCGCTAAGGGAATCGTTCGCGATATTGGCATAATATCCAGCAGATTTGACTGCAGTTCGAAGGGCCGTAAGAGGATCAAACAACTCAGTCTTGGGGGGAGCTAAAACTGGAGGGGCAGGCGGAGATTTCGAGCCGGGGGCGGGATGTCGACCAACTTTCAACTGATGCAGGTCTACCGGAGCCAGCGCTGAGCTAATCCATTCGGCAAGACGGAGGTTGCCATACAAGTCATTCCCTTCCGACAAATTACACAACCCTTGTCGCTTGAACTTGTGTAACTCAGACAATGCTACCGTGAAACTCAAAATATCTGTTCGAACAGCGGTCGTGCTTAATCCAGCTCCGACGGAAAGCGTAATCGATCGACCGACATTGCCGACATTCGGAACGGATACTGATGGCAACAATCGTGTGAAAATCGCGGATGGCGACACAGATGATTGCTCATTGACCATTAATGTTAGGTCAGCTTTTGCAGTCCAACTGCGCATCCATTGATATCGGCCCGTTGGCCACGGCGGCTCCGGCTCCGGGATCGCGAACGCCAATTCACACTTCACGCGCTGCACGATGCTCGAAATTGCAATTCCGTCTTCGCGAAGTGCAGGGACCTGTGTGCATGCTGATGTCGCAAGTACGCACAGACCTAGCCCCGTTACCTTTGAAATCAGCATGGCTGCGCCCCCCCCCTACAATCACTGATTGTATAATCGGAAAGGTCTTGATTGCTACTACATTTTGAAGGTTGCCAACGACCCCTAGCAGCTTGGAAGGCTCCGGCAGGTTGCCTTCGCTCCCATCAAGGAGGGTTTCAAACGTCTGAGTTACCTCTGGATATCAAAGCATCTTTAGACGACGGGTGTTCCTGGCGGGCCGCGGTGCAGCGTTACCACGCGGCCTGTTTTCCTCGTACCGTTAGAGGTCTAGCATCGCAGTGACTGATTATAGAGGGGTAATTCCATCATCAGTTCAGAAAACTAGGTTGGCCGTCACGTGAGCCGCCTAACGGCTGCACCCCCCGCAATAAATCGGCTAGGTTGTGGTCGGGGGAAACCGCCATGAAAAAGTTCATGCAGTTAGGCTTGCTGTACATTGTCATGGCCATCGCCATCGTAGTCTGCGGGCTTGTATTCTTGGCGATGGTCATCGCGATGGTCGCGACGCTCCTGGGCAACCTGGCCATCTGGCCCATCATCGGGTCCGCGATCATCGGGTATAAAATCACTTTCCCTATGGCGATCGGCATCGCTGCGGTCATGGCCATCATCATTTTCATGTTTGCGGGCAGTATTTCGAGGCAGACCGAAGACAAGATGGGCGCGATCATGTCGCTCGGGTGTTTCGGCTCGATCCTCATACCCGTCATGGGCTTGCCGATGTGGTTGGTGCTCGTCTACTTCAACGGAGGCCAGCTCACCGGATGGGCGATCATCCCCTGCGGTATCGTCACGGCCCTGCTTATTTGGGCGCGGATAAGCCGGAAAACGCCGGATGACACGACCGGGAGCCGACCATGACATTGATCGAGGAGGAGAAGCACCGGGAGAATCCGTACGAACTCATCGCCGGTCTCGTGGACCTCGTGGCCGAGGAGGTGTGCGAGCGGCACTACGACGCGCCTACACAGGAGCACCAGCTCTCTGCGAAGCTCGCCGATGCGTTTGAGCGGGAGCTCCGTAGCCTGTTCGATCTGCCGTTCGAGATCACCGTGAAGGTGCAGGACTTCCCGGACAAGGGAAAAGGATCGTGGGAGAAGGAGAGCGGCGCGGACCTGTATATCTCACTCGTGATCCACGACGACGAAAAGGGTACCGTCAACAAGGGCATGTTGGTCCAATCCAAATGGGACCACACGTTCAAACCGAACAACAAGGATTTCCGCGAACAGTGCGAGAAAATGCTCGAGCTTTCGAAGTCGTCTTACGTCTGGAAATTCGGTCCGCATGGCGTTGAGAGCGTACAGGCGGAAGACGTACTCAACCCTCCGCAAGAAAGCTCCTTCTCGGAGAGTCCCCACACCGTGGGCAAGCAGATCGCCGACGGGATTAAGTGCACCCAGGGCGACGAGACCATCGGCCGCGATTTAACCCTCCGCGACCCGGAGTCATTGACCGATATCATGCGGCGGCTCTCCGTAGATAAGGTCATGACTATCACGGCCCGAAAGAACCACTCTTTTCTCCGGGACGACTGACCGCAGCTCGTTATTAAGCCGCCGCGAGCTCGATGCCGTGCGCGGCATGAGCGACATCGCCGACCAGCTTGTTCGTCGGGTAGAAGCCGAAATTATGAAGGCGTGAGAGCAGTGCATCAAAATCAGGGTATCCGACGCCGCCTTCCGGAATCCTCACCGCCAGAGCATCCATCTCGTCAGCGACAGCCTCGATCATCGCCTTGGTCTTCTGCATCTCCTTTGCGGTCGCCATCTTCGGGCCGCTTCGGACATGGAACTGCGAATTGGTCCGCACATACTCCGCGACCTTCCTGATGGTGTTCGTGAACGTCGGCGCGCCCTTGTCGCTGCCATCCACTACGCGCATCAGCTCGACCTGATTCCACAGTGGCGCGCCCGACTTCTCGATGATGAACGGATCATGGAAGCCTTCGCGGCCCCATAGATGCTGCACACGCGCTAACGCCGCGGCGTTTGTCGGGAACGGCTCTTGCCGCAGCATCGCGGTGCGACCGCGAGGCCGGTACGGATCAACGAACATCGGTGCATCGGTATAGAACAACGTCAGCGGTCCGATCTCCGCCATCTCCTTTTTCAATCTGTCTTCCCACACGGTGCAGGCTCCTTCGAGTGTTGAGGGGAGCGGCGATGCGCCGGACTCCCAGTTCTGGATGGTGTTACGGCTCAGGTTGAAGCGGGCGGCAACGTCACTCTGGCTCAGCCCGCACAGCTCGCGCCAATTTCGGAATTCTTCTTTCGTCATGTCGGTCTCCGTTATTTGAGCGTTATCGGAAACCGTTTACTGCTGCAATAAGAATTTTGTCATTGCGGTTCCATGAACCCCGCCGGCTCTCCAACGCTAAATTGTCGAGTCTGCAGAATCTTCTAGACTCCAATATTCGTGTAATTTAGAAGAGAAATTATCGAGAAATCGATTAATAAAATTACAAGCCAATTGGAGGGCGTAAATGCTGGATAAATCGAGCGAGAAAACTGCCCCTGCAAAGGTCGGAAAACGCGAGAAATTCGTCGAATTGGCGGAGAATCGGACGGTCAACGCCATCAAGGCGATCCGTGTAATCGGTAAGCTGGGCAACAAGAACGCCTATCAATTCGACGATTCCGACGTGCAGAAGATCGTGCGGGCGCTTACCAAAGAGGTCGATGCCCTGAAGGCCCGTATGTCTACGTCAGGCGGGAAAGAGTCCGTGGATTTCAAGCTGGGTAACTGAAACATCTTGGGGAGGGGACATGTCGAGTAGCGAGAACCCTAAACTGTGCTTTGCGTTGCTTCAGGCCGACACCGAGGCCGATGTGATCTCCCTCTTGAAGAAAGCGGGGTATTGGGACGACCCGGCGGCATGGCGCTACTACGGCGACCAACCCGAGAACTGGGCGACGGTCGGGAACCAGCAGAGCCGGGCTGAGCAGGCGCTGATCGAGAAGGCCATGAACTCGATCGACACCAAGCTGCTCGCCGCGGCGCGCATCAAGGGCATCCCGTTGAACGGTCCCGAGGCGCCGCAGTCGGTTTTCGACGCCCGGAAGCTCCTGTTCCAGGAGGAGCTGAAGGATATGGAGAAGCTGTCGCGGTCCATCACGATCGCGGCGACCGGCAAGCGCACCCGCCCCTCGATAACAATCGCCGACGACGGCGAGGGCCAGACCCCGAGCGGCATGCCCGGCACGATCCTGTCGCTGCACAAGGGAAACAAAAACGCCATCCCGTTCGTCCAGGGCAAGTTCAACATGGGCGGCAGCGGCGTGCTGGAATTCTGCGGCGTCGATCACAACGTCGAGCTCGTCATCAGCAGGCGGAACCCGAAGCTGCTGCCGAAAGACGCGTCCGCTGCAGACAAGGAATGGAGCTTCACGATCATCCGCCGCGAAGATCCCGGTCCGGCATCACCTCGCGCGAGCCGGTTCACCTACCTTGCGCCGGGCACGGCCGACGAGAAGGGCAACCGCGCGCTGCTGTCATTCGCCGCGCCGACCTTCCCGATCTTTCCCATCAAGAACTCCCCGTATGCGCGTGATGCCGAGTGGGGCACACTGTTCAAGATGTATGAGTATGCGATCCGCGCCACCACCAACATGATGCTCGAAGGCGGATTGATGGGCCGCGTGCGTATCCTGTTGCCGGAACCGGCGCTGCCGATTCATTTCCATGAGTGCCGCGACTACGCCGGGCATTCCGGTTCGTACAATACCCCGATGGGGGGCCTGATCTACACGCTCGAAGAGGATCGGAAGAACCCGAAGCGGCAGAACGTCGAGTGGTTCGATAAGTTCGACATCGATCTCGACGGCGAGAAGTTCTCCGGCCGCATCTATCTGTTCCGGAAGCGCGGCAAGGACGAGAAGAAGAACCCGGCCGACACGTACCGGAAAGACGAGGGCATCGTCTTCACCTACAACGGCCAGTGCCAGGCGTTCTTCAGCAAGGATTTCTTCCGCCGAAAAGCGGTGCGGCAGGATTACCTGTGGGATTCACTGCTCGTCTTCATCGACTGCAGCGCGATCGGCGTGCGTGCGCACGAGAAGCTGTTCATGCCGAACCGCGAGAACTTGCGGCACGGTGATCTGAAGTTCCGTCTCGAAAAGGAAATCGAGGAAAAGCTCCGGCATCACGCCGAGCTGGAGCAGATCGCCATGGCGCGGCGCAAGGGCGAGCTGTCCGAGAACCCGGAGGTCTCTGAATCGTTCGAGAAGTTCATCGAGGACATGGTGAAGAAACACCCGCTACTCGAACAGGTGCTCGGACCCGGCTTCCGCATCGCCAATCCGTTCAAGCCGCACGCCGTTGAGGCGGTTGAAAAGGACTGGGAGGGTGTCCGCTTCCCCACCAAATTCCATTTCAAGGATCGCGAACCCGGCAAGAGCCTGCAGCGCGATGCGCACCTGAATTCGCAAACGCGAATCAGTTTTGTCACCGATGCGGAGAACGATTACTTCAAGCGCGACGAGCAGCCGGGCACGATGACGCTGTATCAGGTTGTCGGCAATGAGCTCGTGCCGGCGAAGAATTGGCGGAGCCCGACCTTGTTCGAAGGTAACGTCACGCTGTCGCTGGCGCTGCCGGCCGAAGCCGGTGTCGGCGACATCGTGGTCTATGAAGCCCATGTCACCGATCACAGCCGCCTGGAGCCGTTCATCAATCGGTTCTCGTTGTCGGTGAAGGCGGAGCGCGAAGCGCCGCCGCCCAATCCGAAGCCGCCGACGCCGAAGCCGGATAAGCCCGGCACCGAGACCGGCAAGGATGCGCAGCAGGACACGAAGCTCAACGTGCCGAACCCGGCCGAGGTCTGGGAGAAGGACTGGGGCGCGCAGAACCCGCAGTTCGACAAGTTCACCGCGATGCGGATCAAGCAGCCGCCCGGTGCGCCGGAAGACTCGTCGGTGTTCGACTACATCATCAACATGAACAACGTCTTCATCGATCAGGCGATCAAGGAGAAGCCGCGGCGCGTTCACGAGTTCCGCGACCGCTATAAGTTCGGCATGACCCTGATTACCCTCGCGCTCATCCGCCACGACATCGAGAAGCGGAAACGGGAGACCGCCGTCGATGACGACGACGATGAAAAACCGAAGCATCAGGATGTGACGGATACGGTTGCCGAGGTGACGAGCGCGATCGCGCCGTTCTTGTTGCCGCTCGTCGATAGTCTTTCGCGGATTACGGGGAAGGTCGAAGCTCTGTCCGCAATTGCTGGCGAGGCAGCCTGATATCGGCCTTACGGTGAAGCAGGACGACTTCTTTGCTGCCCGGCGTTGTGCCGCGCTGTTCGCTGTACCAGCGACGGCCCGGCACGCTACGCCATAAGCGACCGTCAGCTTGACCTTTCAAGATCGGCAGGAAGACTTCAGTGAGACCGGCCGCTTCCATGCACTCGATATATTGCGGGAGCTGCCAGCTCGCGTCTGAGAACGCGAGCATTTGCACCACCACGGTTTCCGCGTCGGCGAGCGCGGCGACCGATGACATCGTAGCAGTGATGTTCTCGAAGTATGATGCGAGACCAGGATTTTTCCGATCGCCCATCGTGTAATAGCTGCTGCCCGAGCCATCGAGCTTGTTGGCGATCATGAACGGCAACGGCGCTTCTTTGCGCCCGTCCACCTGCCAACGATGATAGAGCACGTGCACGCCGGGATACGGCGGAGAAGTCACGACCAACCGTGGCGCGCGCAATCCCTGAAGAATGGCATCTTCCTCGATACCGGCGGCACTACGCCGGACGATCGTGACGGGGTGACGCTTATGTGCTTTCGCAGCGGTCCGCAGATCACGAGCGCCGCGCACCATGTCGGTTGCGGTGTCTTGCAGGATACGGCGGAAATCTTCGATCGTCGCGCGTTTGCTCCGGCCGTCGAGCGCCCACTGTGCAGTTCGCAGGACGACGCAGCGGCCGAACGCTTCGAGGCGCGGCGTGCCGAGCCTGATGGCGCTCGCGAGCGATTGCTCGATCGCCTTCCGGAGCCGCCAGCGCGATGGATGATCGAGATGCTTGTAGTACCCGAGCTTCTCATAGTCGGCGAGCGCCGTGGATGGCTTGTGAATATCGACCGACGCGGCGACACGACCCGCCCAGCGTTCAAGCGTTTCGAGCTCGGCTTCAGAGAAAACCGTGCACTTGATGCCGGCGACGAATTCGGAAAGCGTGCTGATGTCCACACCCACGGCTTCCCGGCCGGCGGCGATGGCTTCGACGAGCGTGGTGCCCCCGCCGACATGCGGATCAAGCACGAGGTCACCGGGCCGAGTGAAAGCGTTGATGGCCGCGCTGGCAAAGACCGGTGAAAATCTGGCAGGGTATTTGTAAAAACCGTGCGTTAGCCCGCGCACCGGGGCTGCGTCGCGCGCGCCAACTACCAACGCCGCCTGGGCGTCGTCGGACAAACGCAAGAATCGGTTTTGCCTAGATTCATACATCCATAACTATAGGGCCAAATATGGTTAATGCCCGGTTGATGACCCCTGCGGGTGATCGGATTTGACTCATTGCCCCCGCGCTGACGTGAGATTCGCATAGGCCAGGATGGGATGAAAGCCCTATTCTTCCTGCGGCAAGCTTCGAAACTGCTTTCCGATATAAGCTATCGAAAAGACGCAGCCGCAAACTCATTCCCAAGCTGCATGCCAGCCCGAGCTATGTCTTTCCACTTAGACGAGACTGTAACTATTATTCCACCGACTGTACGCGACGTACTCTGTGAACCCGGCATGTACAGTGTCATGCACCTGAATAGGATCAGCGAGGTTTTATCCATCAACGGAGAACCTCAATGCCAGTCCTCAAGTCACTCTCGTTCACCGCACTGCCCAAGTCCCCGAATGACCCCGTGCAACATCGCCGGACCAAATTCATCGCTAAACTGGAAGAGCAGAAGCTGCTCCTGAACGATTCCAACCACGTCCGGACCGTCCAGCGCTGGACCAAGGTCAACGGGGAGCGGCAGGCCACCACGAAGCAGCAGGCCGTCCGGCCCTGGTGGAAGATCGACCCGTCCGGCCAAGTCGTGATGTCCATCAAGTTCGGGGCCAAGCCCATCGAGTTCGAGAAGGGCAAGGCGGGCATCGCTGTCCCGTCCAAGGACAAGCTCCCGACCGTGATCGATACCCTGATCGCGGCCGTGCGTGCCGGTGAACTGGACGATCTGTTCAGCCAAGCCGCCAAGAACGGCACCATTGGCAAGGCGAAAAAGACTGCTTGATCATACAGAGCCGGGCGATGGGGACCGGTCCCCATCGCCCGGCTTTGTCGTGTTAGCTGATCGTGGAACGCAGATGACAGCCTCGGGCGTTTCCCATGTGCCGAGCAGACCGAGTTCGTATGCCCTGAATGCTCTCAAGTGGTGTCGTATCACCTCATCGTTCTCCGACATCCCGGAGGTTAAGAAGAAATCAATTTCGTCGACGGCATGACACGCAGCTACTGGCAAGCTGGTTTCCAGCCATCCGATCTGGGCCGCGATGGCTCGGGCCTCAAAGACGCCCTCGGCCGATATTCCACCTGTCATCGCTGCGGACTTTGCACGCAGCTTTGGCGCCATCAGAGCCCGGTCATGTTCCTCGACACCTACGATGTCCCAAACGAATTCAAACCGGACGCACCGCTTGTTTTTGAGCGATCGATCGTCAGCGCGCTGCAGTAGCGCTGCACAGCTCCAGAGCGTGGCGGGAGCCATTTTCAGCAGCTCGTCGAGGCCGTGGTGACTCAGGTGCGCGTAGGCGGAAAACGGATCGGGGAGCCATTTTATAACGGGAGGTCTGGCGCAGCCTTGAGCCTCAGACGTTTCGGCGATGATCCGTTCGATTTGTGAGGTATCGACATTTCGAGGACCAGAACTTGCGGCTTCGGCCCGCCAAATGAGGGACCAGGTAAGCGGGTGCCAACCGAGGTCGGGTCGGGACTGCATGCTGTTCGCCGAAGCCGTTTTGCCTTGGGGTCCGACCAAGCCCATTAGGGCCGAGCCTGCTCCGAGCTTCAAGAAATCCCGCCTGTGCATTGCCATACCTCGCTTCCATCCTGGGAAGGTCGGCCATAAACTGAAATCTGGACCGGGGACATGTGGGTCAGACCCAATCCGGCAGACGAACGCGCTCGGCAGACGGGCTAGCCGCCCTTCTTGCGGGGCCGGGTTGGCTGCCGGAAGAATTCCGCCGGGTCCACCTCTAGGACGGCCGCCAGCTTCTCGATGATCTCCAAGCCCACATAGGTCACGGCCCGCTCGACCCGGCTCAAGTAGGCCCGGTCCACCCCGGCGTCATTGGCCAACTGCTCCTGTGACACCCTCCGGTCATTCCGGAGACGTCGAAGATTGGTCGCAAAAAGTTGGCGCAGGTCCATGTACCCAGCCAACCAACCTGTGGTTTATTAGCCCACGGCTTTAAAGCCTCAATCAGATCGACACGACCGGCTGGCATTGAAGGGATATTTTTATGAAGAAGTTCGTTGCGACGCTCACCTTGCTGCTGGTGCTCGGGGTCCCGCTCGCCGTCGCCAATATTCAGACTCTCTACTCGTGGTTTCCGGCGCTCAAGCCCGCGCTTGCACATGCTATCGACGTCGTCACGGGCTATGTCCCGCCGGCCGGGCCATCGCTTAGGGTGACACGTGAGTGCAGATACTTGGACCCAACGGCCACGCAGTGTTGGGACCACTTGAGGATCGTCTCGTTGAGCGATCAGCCAGTCACAATTGAACAAGTTCTTGTTAATGGCCGGCCAGAATGCACGTCGACCAACGGTCTTGTCTTGCTGATTGCAACTCGGGTCATCAACGTGACCAACAAAACCATTAAGACAGGCGACGCTTACGGTGTCGGAATGAGTTGTGAGCCCGTAAGCGTAAAGATCGTCACCGATAAAGGCGTGTGGAGCGGCGGGAACCAATAGTAGGCCGAGTCCAGGACAGTCGATGTAGGCGATCGGCGTTCAAACCGATTACAAGCCGAAGGCTCACGATAGGCACCTACAGCCTAGCCTTGTCTTTCGTCTATTCGATACGCTCAGATGCCTTGGTGTTGGGATTCGGGACGGGCTTATAAGCCTGCTCGCTCAGTGTCTCTCGAGATACTGCTCCTACGCTCCCATGACCGGGTTGTTGCCGAGACCCAGTCCTTCGGGTCCTTTTGGGTGTTGTCTGCCATCGAAATCTACTTTTCATCCCAACGTCGCACTAGACTCTTCGTTCCGCTTTTGTTCTTATGCTCACCTATCGTGATTTTTGGGCGGAACGGATGCCGGACCTCGATTACATCAGGGCTGAGATCGAACACATGCGCGTCCAGGTCGGACGGCACCGAAAGGAGATCCTTCAGCTCCAGCGAGCCGGTATACCTACTGAGGCCGCCGACGCCTTGCTGCAGCGCATGCTGGATAAGATTGACGGACTCTGTGCCGAGCGGGACCGCCTGAAGGCTCAACAGCCGAAGGAGCCAAAGCACAGGGTCCTTGGAGGCCGGAAATGGTAGTGCCGGCCGTCAAATACTTCTCGGATAATCAAGAACAGCCGCCCTTCCTGAAAGCCCTTGCGGAGGTTCGGCGTATCGGAGTGCACGAGGGGGTGGTGTTACCACCACGTCCAAGCAATCATGCTGGCGATCGACCAGTACGCCGAAGCTGCCACCGGCAATCGAGAATTTTTCTGGAACAGGCCCCAAAGCATTGGCGGGAGCCGCAGGAACTCTGACGTCCCTTAATTGTCCGGCGAACCGGCCCCTCGCCTAGTCCCATTAAGCCGAACCCAGCGCCGCGACGAAGTACGGCATGATGTGGTTGAGCGCGATTCCCGCGTTGTGGACCGAGGCGAACTCCTGCGCATAGTTACCCTGGGCTTCGTCCGGGAAGTGAGTGATCCTGTTCGGAATGGCAGTGACATAGATAAACGGCTTCGTATCCCATTGAGCCCGAATAACGCCGTGGGTTGTCTCAACCGAAGTCACGTTGGTTGCGCCGGCTTGCTGTGCGGCAGTGACCGTCTTTTGATCGACCAACGCATAGGGCGTATCGTGCGGGATATTGACCGAGCTGACGGCGACGCCGTCTGCTGCAATGATGAGGCGGGCCTTTTGCGCTGGATTGATCGGCACAGTGAGCATTTCGGAGTTGATCTTCAGTAGGGCCGGTGCGTCGGCCAGAACGCTTTTGAAGAATGTATCGGGCGTCTTACCGGGAATGAGCTTGTCAAAATCTTTCCATGACCAGTTGCTGTGCTCTCCGGGCCCGTCCTTCTGGGCATCGCGAACATAGATTGCGCTGCCGACCGTGGCACAGCCATCGTAGGGAACGATATCCGGGAATGCGGCTGTCCCAAATGCGACAACGCCGTCAGGCGGGTCAAGAACCTGGCCAGAAGGCGCGTAGTTCTTGATAGCATCCATCGCCTTTTCCTTGTTGTCGCTGAAACCGTGATTGATGTTCTTGTCCATCAGATCATCGAGGCACCAGACTTCGACCAAAGCCGTCGTATCGCCCGTCTGCGGCTGCGTAACGATCCGGCAGCGCGGACGCGGATCGACTTGAACAGGCGGGGTAGCCTTGATGTCGGCCACAGGGCGCGGCCAGATCATGTCACCCGGCACGCCAAGTTTCGGGTTGCGCGCCCACCTGTTGCAGAGGACGGCCATCAGGCCGTCGCCCTCATAATATGTGTTGGCGACAATGACTATTCGCAGCGGTTTCCCGCTTATCTTGGGCGCTGGTGTTTGGCCGAACGAAACGTTAGGCGGGGAGACTAGCGTTGCACCAAGCAGGCCCAAAAAATCACGACGTTTCATCGTGTGCCCCTTTAATAAGCAATGGGTCGGACTCAACTATGACGAGCTATTCCTGTCAACTGCCCTCAGATCAATCGCGCGTCGATATTCTCTAGCTGGACGATTTCGATCCGCTGCGGAAGCTGCCACCGGCAACCGTAACTATTTTCTTCGAGCGACCGCAGAGCGTTGGCCGAAGGAATTCCGACGTTCCCTAACCGTTAGGCTCATCTCTCTCGTCCGGGTACCCCAAGTCGCTTCACCCCACCGCCTCAGGACGAAAAGCCCTCATAGACAAAGGCGCCTCTGATCGTTTCGGCATCCTTTTCAGTCACGCCCTGCGCGCGGACGATATCGTACCAAGTAGCCCGCACTTTCATGGTCATGTCAGAGACAACGGCCCTCGCTTCCGCTTCGTCGAGCAGAAAGCGAGCGTGTTGAGACAGAAGGTTTTTTGCGTTGGCAAAGCGGCCCTGGTCTCCGATTATCATAGCAAGGTCACGGTGACCCTGTGAGATCAGGGGAGACGGAGTAAGGTCATAGGTGGGCGAGAGCTTCCATTCGTGTTCCATTGCGATGATGGCGTGATTGCGCGGATGGTCGTCAATGTTCGATATCAGCGCATTGAAGAGCATGCGGCGGAATAGTTCGAGGGTATCCTTCTTTGCTTCGGCTGCGACCCGCCGCAATTCTTCCGCCATCAAGACATAGGACCAACGGTCTCTCGACTCGGGAAATTCTTCTGCGCGAAGCAGCGTGAGGCCACTGATCAGTCGCGCTTTCGTGTAGCCCTTTTCTGTTTGTTCTCGGTCGAAGCGCTTTACAAGTAGAACATCCTTTCCGGCAACGGTTTCAATGCGGCTTGTTGCAACGGTGACGCCGCACATTCTTGCAAGCTCAAGCATCGCACGCTCGACACGCGTGTTGTTCCATCGATCGTTCGGGTGGTTGAATTTTGCTATCCAAAGGCCTTCATCGTCCTCGACAACGACTTTCGGACGCGCACCGCCCATCGATGTGCTGATCAGCAGCAGATCCTCGGTTGTGACTTCCTCCTCGCGCATTAGCGCTTCAGCAATTTCCTGGAGTCTCGCGAGTTCGATGATTCGGCTTAATTTACACCGGAGGGATGATGGCTGCCGGTTAAGGCCGAAGCCAAGCGCGCCGGCACGATCATCGGCTGAATGCAGCAGGTAGTCGACCTCACCGAGCTGCGTGACGCCCGCCAGTTTTTCAATCACGCTGCGCCCCCAAAAATCAGGACTCGAATCGCGCAGCGCACCGAATACGCCGTCCAGACGTACAGTTTCGTAAGTCTCATCCGACAATTTTAGCTCTATTGGATCAACTGCGACAGCGTTGCCACGCTCAAGATAGGATCTATCGTAGACGAAGTGTCCGACTGCGGTACCGCAAGGCTCTTTCGTCAACTCAAACTTGCCCGCCGCGACGGGCTCAGTTTCACCAGGAAGCGTAATGTTGACGAAGCATTCCGTGCTGGCCTTAGAAGTCATTGTCGAGGCCTCTACTGTGCGGGCACGTGTGCACAACTTGTCAGCGTGGGGGATTAGGTTGCCGGCACCGCCGACTGGCCAGTCATGTCGGTGGCGCGAGCGATAATTAAGCCGATACGGCAGCGCGCCTGACCATAACTTTGATGTGCATCTACCGTGGCGCTGACCACCATGTAGGACTTATTATTGCTTATTGCCCTGGAACGAGAGCTCGGCGAGCTCATCGCGGCGCAGGAGGGGCACTATGGCAAACGCTCTTGTTGTTCACAAGGATCGCCTGCCTCAATCCCAAAAGATCCTTCGCGCGGCGCAATACGTCCGCAAGTCGACCGCCTACCAACGATATTCCATCAAAAACCAGGCTGTGGTGATCGCCGCATATGCACAAGTGCACCAACTCTCGATTGTCCGCACCTATCGCGACGAACGCGAGAGCGGCCTAAGAATCAAGAACAGAAGGGCCTTGACCAAATTGCTGGATGACTGCGCTGATTTCGATCATATCTTAGTTTTTGACGTCAGCCGTTGGGGTCGATTTCAGGGTATCGATGAAAGCGCGCACTATGAGTTTATCTGTAAACAAGCGGGGATCAAAGTTTTCTATTGCGCCGAGCAATTCGACAACGATGGAAGCCTTCTTCTGAGCATCGTAAAAAATATCAAGAGAGTGATGGCGGCGGAGTTTAGCCGAGAGCTTTCAGCGAAAGTATACGCGGGCGAGTGTCGCTTGGCGCGGCTCGGCTTCAAAATGGGCGGCCCGGTTTGTTATGGGCTGGAGCGGGTTGTAATAGATGAAAGAGCCCAGCCCAAAGGAACTCTGATCGCAGGTACCCGGGGGCGAGTACGGGTAATATGGGTGATCGACAGCGGTCCTGTATTTCTCGGCTTTGCGCAGATCGAGCAGGGAGAGGAACATGTCCCACCATCCCGCACCCGCACCACACGTCGAGCACCTCATACGCGCGGCCCAATACTTGCGCATGTCATCAGACGTGCAACGCTATTCTACGGAAAATCAGCAGAATGCGATCGTTGAGTATGCCCAGCAGCATGGGTACGAAATCGTCGCCTCTTACAGAGATGCTGGGAAAAGCGGCCTTTCATTAAAAGGCAGGGATGCGCTTAGGCAACTGCTCAGCGACGCACTTTCCGCCCAGCGCGTTTTTGACGCCATTCTGGTTCTTGATGTCAGTCGGTGGGGTCGCTTTCAAAATCCTGATCAAGCCGCACACTACGAGTTCTTATGCCGACAGGCGGGGGTACGCGTTGTCTATTGCGCGGAGCCGTTTGGGGAAGACGTGGCTCCTATTACGACAATCGTCAAGCATTTGAAGCGGGTGATGGCCGGGGAATATAGTCGCGAACTCTCTGCCAAGTTGTGTCGTGCTCACCGTCAACAGGCGGAATTGGGGTTTCGTCAAGGCGGAAGCCTAACCTACGGGTTTCGAAGGCTTCTCGTGAATCCTGCGCGCATTCCTAGACAGATCTTGAACAGCGGAGAGGGTAAAGCCCTAAGCTCCGATAAAGTGATCGTTGTGCCCGGACCACCAGAAGAACTCGCAGTGATTAGGCGTATATTTCGGCTGTATGTATGCCATCAATTGCCCATTCCCAAGATTGCCAAGCGTCTCGCGAATGAAGGTATACGCGGTTACGGAGACAGGCCTCTGGGAGCGCGGTCTATCCGGCACATTCTTTCTTGCGAACTCTGTATCGGGCAGATGACGTACAACGTAACGTCAAGCAGGCTGCAGGGCCGCACCATAAAGAACCCGGAACACACATGGACAAGGTTTTCGGCCTTTGCCCCAATAGTGTCGGTAAGACAATTTAGAAGAGCCCAGGAGCGCCTTTCGCTGGTAAATCGACGTTGGGACCAACAAGCGATAATCAATTCCATGCAGAGACTGCTCTCAGAGAAAGGGCGCCTTACACAGATACTGATCAATGAAGCGGAAGACGGTCCGTGCTCGGAGACAGTAGTCAATCATTTTGGTTCGCTGGACGCTGCTTATGCTGCTATCGGCTATAAGCCGGAACGCAGACTTCCTTTTGGCATGAACGGAAGATATTGGAGCACGAACGCCGTCTTGAAAGGGTTGCAGAAGCTTCACAACGCGCATGGATGGATTTCGAACCGCCTCATAGACGGTTTTGCCGGCCTGCCTGCTCAGGCTCACATCCGACGCTGCTTCGGCTCTATACGCGAGGCGATGAGACAGGCAGGTTTGCCTGCCGTTTCCCATAGCGAAACGCAACGCCGCGCGTGGCGGCGACGAAAGGCAGCCGGATGCGATGAGATTTATCAGGGTGTTCGCTGGACGGACGAGAAGCTTGCCCAGGTGCTACGTCGACTGCAAAAGCGATACGGGTACGTTTCAGCGAATTTGGTCGACAGGAGTGAAGAAACGCCCAGCGTCGGCTACTTTGCCAAACGGTTTGGATCGCTCACCAAGGCGAAGAGTTTTGCAGGACTGCCTGTCCAGACTCACTCGCAGATCACGCTCGCCGCTTGCAAGCGAAAAGAGAGGGCAAGACAATTGGACGGCAGCCGCGTCATTCGGCACAACGCATCGGTCTGCACTATCGTTCGGATCGCATTTTGCTTGGGCTAAAGCGGCTGGCGCAACGGGAGGGCGCAATCTCCGCCCAACTAATAGACGAAGATGCTGCTTTGCCATCATCGGATTGCGTTATTCGTCATTTTGGTTCGCTTTGCGAGGCGTACAAATTGGCTGGCCTGATCCGTTTGAACACAAGGCCCGTGCGATTTGGCCCGCCGCCGCGAAAGTAGCTGCCGGCCGCGAGTCGTGGAAGATGGAGCTCTACCGTTGTGCCTCGGCTACTTCCGAGTAGATCCTCACTGGCGCATGTCAGATCGGATGCCGGTCGCACGACGGGCTGCCCGCACTCGATTATCTTTGCTCTAACGATAAGGGATGGCGGAAATGCTGCACGTAACCGTCGAGATTTGGCCCGGTGGAAGTGAGATCGATGCGTGGACCGTTGCAACCGCCGATATCGCCAACGTGAGTGAGAGCAATTGTGCCAAGCTGAGTCGCTATCACGTCCGTGCGACGGAGGGAGTCAATCCGCTGGCGGGTACCCCCGAGTGGGAGGCAGTAGGACAGATTCTCAACCATGATCGGCGCTCGTCGGTCTGGTCACTAGTTGCAAAGGTTGCTGCCTGGGCGATAGAGCAGCAAAAGACAGGAAGTTAACGGATAGTCCGGCAACGGCTCTTCAAAGGTCCACACGAGGAGCTCTGATGCATGCCTGCCACTTCTAGCCCATCGCGACAAATTGCGCTTCTGCACGAATTTAGTCGCTATAGGGGCAAAGTGGACGTAGCCTTTGTCGCATTACACGGCCTAGCTAGAGAACCTCCATGGTCAGTAAGCAGACGGAGATCGGGGAGCGACGATTTCAAGAACTACATGGTGTCGTCAAACATAAACGCTGGATTACCTTTTAAGCAGGAGCCCGGACTGATGATTTTTGATCTCTTCTATAATCAGTTTTGACAAGCGGTTGGACGAGTTGGGTTATTGCGAGGGGGCGGATCCGGCCCGTTGGCAACTGGTGATGTTTTGTGCCCCTCCCGCCAAAATGATATCAGTCGATCGCGACAGATGGCGTTAGACAGGCTTCGGAGTGATTGCCTCGAAGCACTCGTGGCTCCTTCGTTTTGTGCCCATCCTGCGTGCGCTCCATGGTCACGAGCGAAGTGATCATATCGATCAGACTTGCGGCCCAAGGCTTGTCTGGAGCAAACTGAGCGACGGTTTCCTAAAGCGTAACCGGAGCAAACAACAGTGGAAATCCTGACGCCTTCGCATGCGCGGCGTGTTACGCGCGATGAACTCTACCAGATGGTCTGGGAAAAGCCGATGATTCGGCTTGCTAAGGAATTCGGTATTACCGGGAATGGTCTTGCCAAGATCTGTCACAGGCTGGACGTGCCCTATCCTCCTCGAGGTTACTGGGCAAAGAAGGAAGCTGGAAAACCAGTAGTCACGCTGAAGCTGCCTCCTCGGCGAGATGGGATCCCAAACGCGGAAGATATTTTCCCTACACCCCCGAAAACCGTGCCTCTCGCGGCAGCCGAACGGGCAGCGGCAACTGCGGCCAATCTTGCTCGTGATGTCGCGTTATCCGACAGCAACGATAATCTTCATCCCCGTATAAAGGCTTGGATCGCGGGCCATAAAAAACGACAAAAAGAGCGCGAGCAGGAAAATAGGGGTCGTCGTCGAGACATCGGTTGGGCACCACCCTTAATTCCCGATTTGACTGAACGCGACCTCTATCGTTTCAGGGCCACCAGCGCGATCTTCCACGCCGTCGAAAAGGCCGGCGGTAAAATCGAGAAAGAGTCGGCTTCAGGCAAGGTCACGTTCTTGATAAACGGACACCAGGTCGAGTGCTCGATTGTTGAAAAGATGGTGCAATCCCTCAAGCAATGGGAGGAACAGCGCAAATGGACCGCGTTCACCGAATATTGCAAGTCAGGATTGGATTCTTCGGGTTTCTTGCGACTTAGCGTCACGACCTATTTGCAAGGTCGACGGCCCGAGTGGGTAGAAACTCAAAAGATCAAAGTCGGCCAGCTCATACCAATTTTTGTCGGCGCCGTAGTAGCGGCCGGACCAATCCTAGAGGAAATGAAGCGCGAGCGGGAAGAACAGCAGAAGCGATACCGTGACGAGGAAGCGCGCCGCTATGAAGCCCGGCGATTGCGGGAGATCGATGAAAAGCGCTGGAACAAGTTTCGCGAGTACGCCGTCAATTGGGATGAGCAGCAGACATTGCTGACCTTTCTCGCGGAGATAGAGGCTCGACTTGAAAATGAAGCCGAGGCCACGGTCTCCGACCGTACATTGGCGGAATGGGTGGAGTGGGCAAAGGCGAAGGCGGAAGCTCTCAATCCTTTCAGCGCCGGGGCTGTAAGCATCTTTCAAACCATCGCGAAGGTGACACAGTGGTCTTGAGTATCCGCGGGCGTTGAACAACTCAGTTCTCAGTGAGAGTTGCGTCAGACGGGCTTTGACTGATCACCTCGAAGTAGGCCCTGCCCGCTTCGGAGTTCGGGGGTGCCACGACTTGTTGTTCGAATACGAGGGGATCGTTGTAGGCCGGAAAGACAGCTCGAACGGCAGCGTCCCTAAATCCTACCGCGAAATAGCGCCGAGATTGATCAGGATGGGCAGCAACTTGCTGCATGTGGGCGATCACGTCGGCAACGCTGCTGTCATTGAGTTCGAGCAATTGCTCTATGTTGCGCTTCATCTTGGGCAGATCACCTTGGGGAGCAACGAGTAACGTTTCGACGAGCACCTTCAGCCGGGCGGCTATCTGAGCACGCACCTTATAAGTCTCATCAGAAGCTGGCTTCTGTAACTCTACCACCAGGTCCCTGATATCTTCCCGGCTGGAATAGAAGCGTGAATCTCGCGCGTTAAACTCCAGCTGGTCAGCCTCTTTGGCCGTTAGCCGCTCTGTTAAGTCCGCCTGCCGATCTGTCAGCTCCTTCAGTTTGCCGGCAACGAACTCGGTCGATCCGCCAGTGCTCAACAGTTCGTAGGTCTTTTCCATCAGTTGTTTCACTGACGACAGTTCGCCCGAAATTGCGGCTCGTTCACTCTCAAGGCGCTTTCGCTTTTCTGCATCTTCGTTCGAGTTTACGATGCTATCGAGATCGAGCTCCTCAACGAATGCCAAGAAAGAGGTCTCGAAATCGCGATAGCGCCACCGTGTCGCTTCACAGCCGAGGCCGCGCTGTGCGTCACCGCAAATGAGATAACTACCGCCTCGACTACCCGAGCCCTTGTTTTCGAATGCTATTGTCGATTTGCAATACGCGCACCGGGCCAAGCCGGTGAACAGGTTGGTGTAACCTGGTCCTTTTCGACCAGATCCCGCCCCGCCTGCCTTGCGTTGAGATCGCCCGTGCTTCGCTTGGAAAAATAACTCCTCGGAAACGATCGCCGGAAAATAGTCGACGATCGGGTCTCCCTCGGCGACGCGGCTTCCGTCTAGCTTCACATGAGGCTGAAATTCACCCAGTACGGCGCGGTTGGCGAGCGTCTTGGCAATATAGGATCTATGCCATCCATTTTTTCCAATGAACGCCGGTACACCGGCTTTGTTGAGTCGCGTTGCAATGGAATACATGCCTAGGCCCGCCGCTGAATCGGCGAATATCTGCCGGACGATCTCTGCGCGATCGGGAATTAGCTCGTAAGTTCGTCGATCGGCCGCCAAACGCATCCATGCGGGGCAGCGAGCGGTCATCGGCTGACCTTGCGAAGCCCTCACACGTTTTTGCTTCCACGCAGCTCCTACTCGCAGGCCCTTTGTCTTGGATTCTTCGTGGGCGCGCTCCATGATTACAAGCGAGGTTATCATGTCGACGAGGTTGGTCGTCTTCGCGCTGTAAACGCGCCGATCCGTCAGGGTCACAAGGTTGATCCCAGACTGGACGATGCTGAGGAACAGCGTGTGGGCCGGGAGGATTTCCTCCCGGCTAAGCCGATCAAGTGACTCGACGATCAGGTAGGAGCCCTTGGCGACGGAGCCGGCTTTCACCGCACTCAAGAACCGGCCCAGGGCGCCATCTTTGGCGTTTGCTCCTTTATACGCCGAGATACCGATATCCTCGAGCTGGTCGTCGCTTGCGAGGTCCAACTCGAAATCGTCGGCATATTTTTGGGACGATTCCAGCTGGCGTCGCCGGCTATCCCCCTTAAGTTGGAGGTCGGTCGACATTCGGAGGTAAGAGTAGGCCTTGGGTTTCATGCCTTGGGGGAGCTACTCCAGAACCGGTTAATTGTACACATTATTTTGATGTCATGTCCAATTAACCGGGGTTAATTGGGCACGACATCCTGATGATCGGCTCGCCCGGCGCCGGCAAGTCGATGCTGGCGGCGCGGCTGCCCTCGATCCTGCCGCCGCTGTCGCCGTCGGAATTATTGGAAGTCTCGATGATCGCTTCCGTCGCCGGCGAGATCCGCGATGGCGCGTTGACGGCGCGGCGGCCGTTCCGCGCGCCCCATCATTCCGCCAGCATGGCGGCGCTCACCGGCGGCGGCATGCGCGCCAAGCCCGGTGAAATCTCGCTGGCGCATCAGGGCGTGCTGTTCCTCGACGAACTGCCGGAGTTCGACCCGCGCGTTTTGGACTCGCTGCGCCAGCCGCTGGAGAACGGCGAGGTCGCGGTGAGCAGAGCCAATCACCGCGTCACCTATCCGGCGCGCTTCATGCTGGTCGCGGCGATGAACCCGTGCCGCTGCGGCCACGCCTACGAGCCCGGTTATTCCTGCAAGCGCGGGCGCGTCGACCGCTGCACCGCGGACTATCAGATGCGCATCTCGGGTCCGCTGATGGATCGCATCGATCTGCGCATTGAAGTGCCGGCGGTGACCGCCGCCGACCTGATCCTGCCGCCGCCTTCCGAAGGCTCGGCCGAAGTCGCCGCACGTGTCGCCGCCGCGCGCAACATCCAGCTTAAGCGTTACGCGGCGGCCGGCATGCCGCATGTACGCACCAATGCCGAAGCGCCGGCCTCGCTGCTGGAGACCATCGCGCAGCCGGATCCGCAGGGCCAGAAGCTGCTGCGCGACGCGGCTGAGACCATGAAGCTGACCGCGCGCGGCTATCACCGCGTGCTGCGCGTCGCGCGCACGCTTGCCGACCTCGACGGCGCCGAAAAAATCGGCCGGCTGCATCTGGCGGAAGCGCTGTCGTATCGCGCGCTGGCCGAGGATCTGCGCCGGGCGGCGTAGAGGAAGACGTGTCAAAACAAGCGACGCTTGCCGGGACGGACAAATCACCCACCTGCGACAAATTAGCCCGTCGGGCAAAATATCGCTTAACCCGTCGGGCAAATCAGTGGTTCAACTCCGCCCGTCTACCGCGACAAGAGGGGCGATCGCGATCGTCACGACCGCGCGGTGGGATGCGATGGACGCAAAGGCTGCGACTGACGAGCGCGGCAAAAGCGTACGGCGAAATCGTTTGGGTCCGACGCCCCGGTGCTGGCGTCAAGTCGGCGAGGAGCTAACGCTTCTTGCAGATGATGGTGGCAAGAAAGCCGGTCACCAGGACGATCCCGTATAAGCCGTAAAGCCATTGCGCAGGGAAGGCCGGATGCCTCCGCCAAACCTGTATGCTCGTGTGCGCATTTCTTGATGCACATTGCACGCGAGACCGCGGGTGCGGCGCGCACCCGGTCTTCCCTGCGCCCTCTGTATTTTGGAGGGCCAACGAGATGGAAAACTTCGGGCGCGTCGCGCCGCGAGAATGCAGAATCGTATTCATTTTCGTAGCCCGAATGAGCGAAGCGACATCCGGGACAACTCCAACACCGCCCCGGATATCGCTTCGCTCATCCGGGCTACAAGCGACAACAATGACCACCTCCGCATCGCTTGAGAGCGCCCCCGCCATAAACCCGGTAGTAACGACTTTCGTTTACGCTTCACCAACCATAAGCCGCGCTCCGCGGGCTTGTGCCTGGCGAGTAGCGTGTCATGTTGCGTTTCAATGTTCTGGCCTCGGTCGTGCCGTTGGCGGTTGCCGCCGTGTTTGCGCGCGGCGAGTTCTCTTCGGGGTCCCGCCCCTGCATCGAAGTGGCCGGCACGACGGTCCAGATCGCCGCGCTGTCGTGGCAGGCGCAGCGCCATGTCAGCTTCACCAGCGATCCCTCCCGCGCGAGCGTGCGGGTGCAGATCTCCGACAGCGCCGAAGCGGCCGACTTCACCGTGATCGACGACATCGACAATGCCGAGGCGGGCGCCTGCGCGGCCAACCCGGCGGCCGAACTGGTGGCGATCTCGACCAGGCCGCAACCGTCGGAACCGGTGATCTATCTTTCCGCCGACGGTCCGGCCGATTACCGGATCTTCGTGCAATCGAAGAGCTTTTCGGTGCGCGATGCCGCCGCTTTGATCGTCGGCGCCCGTGGCAGCCACCATCGGCTCCAAGCGGCGTCGCTCTGAATCCGGGACATGATCCGAACCATGCCCGGTTAACCTTTCGTCAACCATGTTCTCATCGCGGGCCGCAACCGCGCGCGGTCTCAAACACTTCGCAAGTGTCGGCGACGCATCGTCTCGGTCAAGCGCGTCGCGCAGTTGAATCGTCCCGGTTCGGGCACAGAATTCAGGATCATTGATGATGGGGCGGACGTTCCGGATCAAACTGCATCTTCGCCGCTTCGCCCGCCGTCATCCCTGGCTTGTCCTCGCCGTCCGCTCCTTCATGGTCTTCTCCGCCACCTTCGGCGGCGCCTACGGATTCATCGCCGGCGCCCGGTCGGAGAATTCGGGCTATGACCCGAACACGTTTGCGATCGGCATCGCCTTCCTGTTCGCGCTGGCCTGCGTCGGGCTCGCCACCATGAGCTTCCGCTTCCGCATGCTGCGCAAGAAGATGCGCAAGATCGCCATGCACAATGAAGCGATGGCGGACCGGAACTGGGAGTTGCAGGAGGCCGAGCAGCGCACCCGCCGCCTGTTCGAATCGCAGGGCGACCTGATCGTGCTGCGCGACGCCAATGACCGCATCACCTTCGCCAACGACGCCTATTGCGAACTGGCGCAGATGGATCGCGACGCCCTGATCGGCAGTACCGCCAGGCTCAGCGTGCTCGAACAAGGCGACACCGCGCTCGAACCGAACGGCACCCGCATCCACGACCAGAAGATCGCAGGTCCGCTCGGGCCGCGCTGGATCGCCTGGCGCGAAGGGCTGGTCCGCAACGATGCCGGCGAACCTGCGGAGCTGCAATGCGTCGGCCGCGACGTCACCGACCGCACCGAAAGCGAACGTGCGCTGACCGAAGCCCGCGACCAGGCCGATGCGGCGAGCCGCGCCAAGTCGCGCTTCCTCGCGATGGCGAGCCACGAGATCCGCACGCCGCTGAACGGCATCATCGGCATGAGCGGGCTGTTGATGGATACGCCGCTGACGCCGGAACAGGCGACCTACGTCAAGGCGGTCAAGAGCTCGGGCGACGCGCTGCTGTCGCTGATCGAAGAACTGCTGGACTACTCCAAGATCGAGGCCGGCAAGATCGATCTCGAACATCGCGCCTTCGCGCTGTCGGGCATGATCGAGGACATCACCGAATTGCTGGCGCCGCGCGCGCAGGCCCGCAAGATCGAGATCGCGGCCTATGTCGACGAACGGCTGCCGATGGAAGTGGTCGGCGACGCGGCGCGGCTGCGGCAGGTGCTGCTCAACCTCGCCGGCAATGCGATCAAGTTCACGTCGAGCGGCGGCGTCGCGCTGATCGTCGAGCCCGGCATCTGGCCGAACGAAATCAGTTTCCTGGTGCGTGATACCGGCATCGGCATCGCGCCCGAGGCGCAGCAGCGGATTTTCCGCGAGTTCGAGCAGGCCGACGACCGCATCGCCCGCAGCTATGGTGGCACCGGTCTCGGTCTCAGCATCAGCGACCGCATCGTCAAGCGGATGGGCGGCCGTATCACGCTGGAGAGCAAAGCGGGGACCGGTTCGACCTTCGAGGTGTCGATCCCGCTCGCAACCGCCGACGGCGTCGCGAAGACCTTTGCGGCGCCGGATCTCTCCGGCCAGTCGATCATGCTGGTTTCGCAGCACGGCATCGAGGCCTCGCTGACCGCGCGGCGGCTGCAGCGCTGGGGCGCCCAGACCTGCATGGTGTCGGACTCCGACGTCGCGCAGGCGCTGTTGCCGGAGCGGTCGTGGCACGCGATCCTGATCGACCATGCGCTCGGAACCGCCGATATCGAAGCCTTGGCCGAGGCCGCGCGCCTCCATGCCACCCAGCGAATCGTGATGTTCACGCCGGCGACGCGGCAGGAGCTGCAGCCCTCCGCCAACTCCGCCTGCACCGGCTACCTGGTCAAGCCGCTGCGCGCGGCCTCGCTCGCCGCCCGCCTGACCGCAGCACCCGATGTCATGGCGCCGGGTATTGCCGGCGATGCGCCGATCGAGATACCGGCCGCGCCGTCGCGCACGGGCCTGTCGATCCTGGTCGCCGAGGACAATGAGATCAACGCGCTCTTGATGCGCTCGCTGCTCGGCCGGCTCGGGCATCACGCGGTCATCACCACCAACGGCGAAGAGGCGCTGGAATCCTGGCTATCGGCGAAATCCGCCGGCAGCCCGTATGACCTGGTGCTGATGGACATCCAGATGCCGCAGCTCAACGGCATCGACGCCACCCAACGGATCCGTCAGCTGGAAGCCGGCCAGTCCGGACGCCGGACGCCGATCCTCGCGCTCACCGCCAATACGCTGGTGGAGGATCGCTACGCCTGCTTCGAGGCCGGCATGGACGGATTCCTGATCAAGCCGCTCGATCGCGACAAGCTTGCCGAGGCGCTGGCGGGGCTGGCGGCGTCACGGCACATCGCCGCGTGAGGCGACTATAAAAGCGTGAGGCGACTATAAAAACTACAGCCGCCGCAGCGCGACGGTTTCGACCAGATGATCGGCGCGCTTCTTCAGGATCAGCGTCGCACGCGGCCGGGTCGGCAGGATATTGTCCTCGAGATTGGCGAGGTTGGTACGTTCCCAGATCGCGATGGCGGTCGCGGTCGCCTCCTCGTCCGAGAGCAGCGCGTAGCGATTGAAATACGACCGCGGATCGTGGAACGCGGTATCGCGCAGCGCGAGGAAGCGCCGGATATACCAGTTGCGCAGCACCGGCTCCTCGGCGTCGATATAGACCGAGAAGTCGAAGAAGTCGGAGACGACAGGCACCGCCTTGCCGTCGCGCGGCAGCCGGCCGGTCTGCAGCACATTGACGCCCTCGACGATCAGGATGTCCGGCCGGTCGATCTCCAGCCACTCGTTCGGAATGATGTCGTAGCTCAGATGCGAATAGACCGGCGCCCGCACCGTCCGCCGCCCGGCCTTGATGTCGGAGAGGAACGACAGCAGCGTCGGCAGATCGTAACTCTCGGGAAAGCCCTTTTTCTGCATCAGGCCCTGCCGCTCGAGCACGACATTGGGAAACAGAAAACCGTCGGTAGTGACGAGTTCGACCTTGGGCCGCGGCGACCAGCGCGCCAGCAGCGCCTGCAGCACGCGCGCGGTGGTCGACTTGCCGACCGCCACCGAACCGGCGACGCCGATGATATAGGGCACCTTGCGATCGCGGATGCCGAGGAACTGGCGCTGCGCCTGGTACAGCCGCAGCGTCGAATCGACATAGATCGACAGCAGCCGCGACAGCGGAAGATAGATGTCCTCGACCTCGCGCAGATCGAGCCGGTCGTGCATCGAGCGCAGCCGCTCGAACTCGCCGGGCTCCAGCGTCATCGGCGTGTCGTCGCGCAGCCGCGCCCACTGTTCGCGCGAGAACAGCCGGTAAGGATTGTACTCTTGGTCGGGGGCGCGAATATCCATGGTGAATCTCTTGAATTAGTCGCGCTTGCGCGAAGCTTTCTCTTCGAGTCCAGACATATTCTGACGCTGGCCCAGCGTGGCTTCGACCTCTTCGAGCGTCACGCCACGCGACTTCAACAGCACCAGCAGGTGAAACAGCAGATCGGCACTTTCGGCGATCAGGTGATCGCGATCGTTCTCGACGGCCGCGATCACGGTCTCGACCGCTTCCTCGCCCAGCTTCTTGGCGCAGTGCTCCGCGCCCTTGTCGAGCAGCTTGCGGGTGTAGGACGCCTCTCCGCCCGATGCAGCCCTTGCATCGATGGTGGCGGCCAGATCGTGGACCGTGAAACGCGACATCAACAAAACTCAACTCACGCGCCCGGCAACAGGCCGATGGCGCCATCCCCGGAAGGACTTAGCACTTTTGTGACAGCGAGTCGTCAGGGATCGAGCCGCATCGGCAACCCGGCCCGCACCATGTGCTCCTTGGCTTCGCGTATGGTAAATTCGCCGAAATGGAATATCGAGGCCGCCAGCACCGCGGTGGCGTGGCCCTGGCGGATGCCGTCGACGAGGTGGTCGAGATTGCCGACGCCGCCGGACGCGATTACCGGTACAGGAACACTGTCGGCAATCGCCTGCGTCAGCGGCAGGTCAAACCCCTGCCGCGTGCCGTCGCGGTCCATCGAGGTCAGCAGGATTTCGCCGGCGCCGAGCGAAACCACCTCCTGGGCGTATTCGATGGCGTCGATCCCGGTGGAATTGCGCCCGCCATGGGTGAAAATCTCCCAGCGGTCGGAGCCGCCGGCGCGCTTGACCCGCTTGGCGTCGATCGCGACCACGATGCACTGCTCGCCGAACTTTTCCGCGCCCTGCCTGACGAATTCGCGGTTGCTGACGGCGGCCGAGTTGATCGAGACCTTGTCGGCGCCGGAGCGCAGCAGGACCTTGATATCGTCGACGGTGCGCACCCCGCCGCCGACCGTCAGCGGCATGAAGCACGCCTCCGCGGTACGCCGCACCACGTCGAGCATGGTGCCGCGATTTTCATGAGTGGCAGTAATGTCGAGGAAACAAAGCTCGTCGGCGCCGGCCGCGTCATAGGCAATCGCCGCCTCGACGGGATCGCCGGCGTCGCGCAGATCGACGAAGTTGACGCCCTTGACCACGCGCCCATCTTTCACATCGAGACAGGGGATCACGCGAACCTTGAACATGGCGAAAAACTCCTACGCCGCGGCGCGCGCGTTGCGGATCAGCGTCAGCGCCGCCGTCGGATCGAGCCGGCCGTCATAGAGCGCGCGACCGGCGATGGCGCCGGCGAGCTTTGCGGCGCGCGGCTGCAGCAGCGCTTTGACGTCCTCGATCGAGGCAAAACCACCGGACGCGATGACGGGAATCGAGATCGCCTCGGCCAGCGCGATGGTCGCATCGAGGTTGAGGCCCTTGAGCAGGCCGTCGCGCGCGATGTCGGTGAAGATGATCGCGGCAACGCCGGCATCCTCGAAACGTTGCGCGATTTCGAGCGCGGTCACCTGCGAGGTCTCCGCCCAGCCTTCGACCGCGACCTTGCCGTCACGCGCATCGAGCCCGACCGCGACGCGGCCGGGAAATTTTCGCGCGGCACTCTTCACCAGCTCCGGATCGCGTACCGCCGCGGTGCCGATGATGACCCGCGCGATACCCTTGTCGAGCCAGGCTTCCACCGTCTTGAGATCACGGATGCCGCCGCCGAGCTGCACCGGCATAGTGACCGCCTTCAGCATCGCCTCGACAGCCAGCGCGTTCATCGGCTTGCCGGCAAAGGCGCCGTCGAGATCGACGACGTGCAGATACTCGAACCCTTGCGCGGCAAAGGAACGCGCCTGCGCGGCAGGATCGAGGTTGAACACGGTCGCGCGCGACATGTCGCCCTGTTCGAGGCGCACGCACTGGCCATTTTTCAGGTCGACGGCGGGAAAGAGAATCACGGCTTCCACTTCAAAAAGTTCGAGATCAGCGCCAGTCCGAAGCGCTGGCTCTTCTCGGGATGGAACTGGGTACCGATCGCGGTGTCCTTGCCCACCATCGCCGTGACCGGCCCGCCGTAATCGGCGCGCGCCAGCACGTCGGCCTCGTTGGCCGCATTGAGGTGATAGGAGTGCACGAAATAGGCGTGACGGCCCTTCGGCCCGAGCGGCAGCCGCTCCAGCACCGGATGCTCCCGGACCATGTCGAGCGTGTTCCAGCCCATGTGCGGAATCTTCAGGTTCTCCTCGCGCGGCGAGATCTTCTCGACGTCGCCGGAAATCCAGTTGAAGCCGTCGGTGGTGACATGCTCCTTGCCGCGCGTCGCCATCAACTGCATGCCGACGCAGATGCCGAAGAATGGCCGCGCCTTGACGCGCACCGCTTCGGTCATCGCTTCCAGCATGCCGTCGACGGCGTCGAGGCCGCGTCGGCAGTCGGCGAAGGCGCCGACGCCGGGCAGCACGATACGATCGGCGCGAAACACGACTTCAGGGTCGCGCGTCACCACGATCTTCTGCGGATCCTGCATGGTCCGCGAGGCGCGCTCGAATGCTTTCGCGGCCGAGTGCAGGTTGCCGGAACCGTAATCGACGATAGCGACGCTCATCGCGACCCTCCCGGCTCTGGAAACAATCCGATGATCCCGCCCTGCGGCAACGGTGGTGGCTTCGAGAACGGCTGCCCCGGAATATTGCGCGTCGGCGGCGGCCCGCCGCGATCGACCGACCATTGGTCGTTGGTGAGGCCGCGTTGCCTGGCGGTCCAGCGATCGAAGAAACGGCGCTCGGCCGATTCCGCGTCGTCGGCCACCACGATATCGAGCTGACGCCAGTTGCGACGCGACAGCGTCCAGCGCTGCAGCGTCGCCGCTTCCAGTCCCATCAGGAAGGCGAGCAGGAGATCGACGAACAGGATCGCGCCACGACCGGCGCCGAGCGCCGTCATTCCAACGTCGATCGCAAGCGTCAGCGCGATCCAGCCGATCAGCGCCAGCCACAGCCGGTTCCAGACCAGCCAGATCACGCTCGCGACCGCGGCCCAGAAATGAAAGCCGTCACGCACGAAGACGAATTTGTCGGTCGCCGCGAGATCGGCACCGTTGGCCACGGGGGCATGCACTGTGTAGACCGGCATCGAAACTCTCCGCCGTGAAGAACGAGGTCAGCCGCCGAGCTGACCCTTGGTGGAAGGCACTTCGCCCGCGGCGCGCGGATCGATCGCAACCGCCGCACGCAGCGCCCTGGCCAGACCCTTGAAGCAGGATTCGGCGATATGATGGCTGTTCTCGCCATATAGGGTCTCGACGTGCAAAGTCACGCCCGCGTTGATGGTGAAGGCGTTGAACCATTCGCGCACCAGCTCGGTGTCGAACTCGCCGACCTTGTCGCGCGGAAAATCGACCTTGAACACCAGCACCGGGCGGCCCGAAATATCGATCACGACGCGGCTCAGCGTCTCGTCCATCGGCATATGGATCGAGGCATAGCGGGTGATGCCGGCCATGGTACCGAGCGCCTGTTTCACGGCCTGCCCGAGCGCGATCCCGACGTCCTCGGTGGTGTGGTGGTGGTCGACATGGAGATCGCCATCGGCCTTGACCGTGATGTCGATGCGCGAATGCCGGGCCAGCAGGTCGAGCATGTGGTCGAAGAAGCCAATACCGGTCGAAACCTTGGACACGCCCGTGCCATCGAGGTTTACCGCCACCTCGATGTCGGTTTCCTTGGTCTTGCGCTTGATGGACGCTGTGCGCATGGAAAGTGCTTCCCTTGGGCCGATCTAGGCTGGTCTTGACTGACTTTGGCTATTCTCAACTATTCCTGGGCCGAAAACGCGGCCCTTTTAACAGGCCGGTGTGGCCTTCGCTACTGCGGGATGACGCCTAAATGACCGACTTCCGCCTATGGTGACCGGATTCATTGGACGGGAAAGCCGCGATTGTAACCCTCGGCGCAAACCCCTAAATCTGGCCGGACAAGAGGGTAATTTATGCAAGCATCCCAGAATGAGCCGGCGGTCTGGCACGGCACCACGATTTTGACGGTCCGCAAGGGCGGCAAGGTCGTGATCGGCGGCGACGGCCAGGTCTCGATCGGCCAGACCGTGATCAAATCCAACGCCAAAAAGGTCCGCAAACTCGGCAAGGGCGACGTCATCGGCGGCTTTGCCGGGGCGACCGCCGACGCTTTCACCCTGTTCGAGCGGCTGGAGAGCAAGCTCGAGCAATATCCGGGGCAATTGACCCGGGCGGCGGTCGAGCTCGCCAAGGACTGGCGGACCGACCGCTATCTGCGCCGGCTGGAAGCGATGATGATCGTGGCCGACAAGGACGTGTCGCTGGTCCTGACCGGCACCGGCGACGTGCTCGAGCCGGAAGCCGGGGTGATGGCGATCGGCTCCGGCGGCAATTACGCCCTGGCCGCCGCCCGCGCACTGGTCGACAGCGACAAGGACGCCGAGACCATCGTGCGCCGTGCGCTCGATATCGCCGCCGACATCTGTGTCTACACCAATCGAAACGTGACCATCGAAACGCTGTAGCAAGCGCGGGGGCCTCTGATGGTCAGCAACCCATGACCGCCGGCAACACGACCGGGAAACCTCCCGTCGCCGGCCATATTTCGCCATGGCACTGGCTGGCGGTTGCGGCTGTCATCCTCGCGGCTCAGGCCTCGATCCTCTACGCGATGGGACGGCTGCCGATCTGCGCCTGCGGGTATGTCAAGCTGTGGCACGGCGTGGTGCAGAGTTCGGAGAATTCGCAGCACCTCACCGACTGGTACACGCTGTCGCATATCCTGCACGGCTTTCTGTTCTACGGCGCGGCCTTCCTCGCCTTCCCGCGCCTCGCCTGGCAGGGCCGCTTGATCCTCGCGATGCTGGTGGAGGGCGGCTGGGAACTGGTCGAGAATTCCAACTGGATTATCGAACGCTATCGCGCCGGGACCATTTCGCTGGATTATTTCGGCGACTCCATTGTCAACTCGGTCTCCGATAATCTGGCGATGATCGGCGGTTTCCTGCTCGCGCGGAGGCTTCCCGTAGCATTCACCGTGGCGCTGGCGCTGCTGTTCGAGCTCGTGCTGGCGCTCCATATTCGCGACAATCTGACGCTGAACATTATCATGCTGATCCACCCTTTCGAGGCCATCAAACAGTGGCAGGCCGGACCGCCGATCATTTGATGCCACGAAATGTGACTTGTTCTCACGACATTCGAGCCCTAGCTAGGAAATATGACCGAATTTTCCCCCCGCGAAATCGTCTCCGAACTTGACCGCTATATCGTCGGCCAGTCCGACGCCAAACGCGCGGTATCGATCGCGCTGCGCAACCGCTGGCGGCGGTTGCAGCTGACCGGCAGCCTGCGCGAAGAAGTGCTGCCGAAAAACATCCTGATGATCGGGCCGACCGGCGTCGGCAAAACCGAAATCGCGCGGCGGCTGGCGAAACTCGCCGGCGCGCCATTCATCAAGGTCGAAGCCACCAAATTCACCGAGGTCGGCTATGTCGGCCGCGACGTCGAGCAGATCATCCGCGATCTGGTCGAAGTCGCGATCTCGCAGGTGCGCGAACGCAAGCGCAAGGACGTCCAGGCCCGCGCACAACAGGCGGCCGAGGAGCGCGTCCTCGATGCGCTGGTAGGTCCCGGTTCCAGCCCGGCAACGCGGGATTCATTTCGCAAGAAACTGCGCGCCGGCGAGCTCAACGACAAGGAAATCGAGATCGAGACGCAATCTTCCGGCAGCGGCATGCCGATGTTCGAAATCCCGGGCATGCCGGGCGCGCAGATGGGCGCGATCTCGCTCGGCGATATCTTCGGCAAGATGGGCGGACGCAGCAAGACCCGCCGCCTCACGGTCGAGAACTCGCACGAAATTCTCATCAACGAGGAATCCGACAAGCTCCTGGACAGCGAACAACTGGTGCAGGAAGCGATCAACGCGGTCGAGAACAACGGCATCGTGTTTCTCGACGAGATCGACAAGATCTGCGTGCGCGACGGCCGCACCGGCGGTGACGTCTCGCGTGAGGGCGTGCAGCGCGACCTGTTGCCGCTGATCGAAGGCACCACCGTCTCGACCAAGCACGGTTCAGTGAAGACCGATCATATCCTGTTCATCGCGTCCGGCGCGTTCCACATCGCCAAACCCTCGGACCTGTTGCCCGAGCTGCAGGGACGGCTGCCGATCCGCGTCGAGCTTTCGGCGCTGAGCCGCGACGACATGCGCCGCATCCTGACCGAGCCGGAAGCCTCGCTGATCAAGCAATATGTCGCGCTGCTGAAGACCGAGGGTGTGACGCTCGACATCACCGACAGCGCGATCGACGCGCTGGCCGACGTCGCGGTCGCCGTCAATTCGACCGTGGAAAATATCGGGGCGCGGCGGCTGCAGACGGTGATGGAGCGCGTGCTCGACGAAATCTCGTTTGCCGCGCCAGATCGCGGCGGCGAGACCATCAAGGTCGACGCCGACTATGTGCAGAAGCACGTCGGCGACCTCGCCAAGAACGCCGATCTGAGCCGGTTTATTTTGTAGCGAAGCCCTGCTGCGGTAACCATCTGTCGTCGTCCCCGCCCAGTGCGCGATAATCAGCAACAGTGGCTATGCGTCCCGGCTCAAGGCCGGGACGACGCCTGGAATAATTGCGCCTCACACGTTCGCCGTGTGATAGTTGCCCGATAACTTCTATTTCGGGTGCCAAATGAACTTCCGTGTCTGGGAAAATCCCTGGCGCTTGATGCTGGCCGTCAATGCCGCCGTGCTGATCGGGGTTTTCTGGCACAAGATCACGCTGCCGCCTTTCGTCCCCTACATCCATCTTTTGGTCGAGTATCACTTCGGCTTCACCAAGCGCGCGCTGATCGGCGCGATTGTGAGCGTGTTCGCAGCGAAGGTGCCGGTGTGGCTGGTATTCGCGCTCGGCGGCGCGGTGTGGCTGCTCACGACGGGCCTGTTCATCCAGCTGTTCCGCAGGACGTTCGGCCTTGATGCGAAGCACTGGCCGCTTTTCGTTTTCATCGCCGGCTCGCCGTTCTTCCTGAAGAATTTTATGCACACGCTCGGCCATTTCGACATTTATGGCTGCCTGTTCGCGATATGCCTGCTGCTGATTCCGGCGCGCTCGCTGGCCTATGTACTGCTCGCGGCGCTGTTCTCGGCCATTCTTATTTTGATCCATCACATCCATCTCCTGATGTATGTGCCGACCATCGCCGCCATCGTGGCGCTGCGTTATTACCTTGTGCAGGGCGCAAGCCGGCAAAACGTAGCCGTCGGCATCGCCCTGCTCGCGACCGTCGGCGTGCTGTTCGTTGCCGCGCAATTCACCGGCACGATGGCGGTGCCGGAGCCGGAATTTACGGCCTATCTGCGGAGCCGGATGGCCGACCCGTCGCGGACCGACCTGCTCAGCTTTGCCTATATCTGGTACCAGCCGCTGGCGAAGGAAGTTTCGGACACCTGGCAACGGCTGCCACACAATCTCCTCGGCATTCCCGTGTTTGCGCTGCTGATCTGGCTACACACGCCGCTGTGGCGCTATTTTCGCGGACTGATCGTAGCCCTCCGCGTCGACGCCCACCGCCGCATCGTCACCTCGGCGATCGCTGCGATCAGCCTCGGCTATCTCGTGATGTTCGCGATGGTGTTCGATTATTCCCGGTGGATTTCGAACTGGGCGGTATGCCTGTTCCTGATCCTGCACGCGGTGAAGATGTTGCCGGCTTCACAGGAGGTGCCGCTGATTTCAACGGACGATCGAACGACGACGGTCTTTGGCTGGATCGTAACGCTGATCCCGCGCGTCGGGATCGTGCGGCCGTTCTGATTGGCTACGACCGCGACCGCCTTACCCGGACATACAGCGCGCCCTCGCCGCCATGGCCGATATGGGCTTCCTCGAAGCCGACCACCAGCGAACGGAATTCCGGCAGGCCGAGCCATTGCGGTACCTGGCGGCGCAACACGCCGCGCTCGGATTCGGACCCCATCTTGCCCTTGCCGGTGATGACCAGCACGAAGGTCAGCCCGTCATGATGCGCGCGCTGCAGAAACCCGAACAGCGCGCGGTGCGCGCGGGTCTGGGTCATGCCATGGAGGTCGAGCCTGGCATCGATCTCCTTGCGGCCGCGGGACAGGTGCGACCGCTCGCGGCGGCCGATCGGCGCCAGCGGCGGCGGTTCCGGTCTTGATGGGGAAATGATCGGCGGTGCCGGCGGCTTTGGCGAGGCAACCGGTTTGGGCGTGACCTTGACCTCGGTTTCCGGCGAAGCGACCGGCGGCTTCGGAGCACGGTGTCGCTTGCGCAGCGGCTTGACCTGCTTGGCCACGCTTTCCCACAGCGAGCGCTCCTCCTCGCTGAGGCCGCGCTTGCGTCGCGGCGGCAACGGCAGGTCCGGGATCAAGCTCGAAGACCGGCGTTTCATCGGCGGTATCGGCGGTGACGACGGCGGGACTTTTCGGGAGCCGGCGCAGTACTCGGGCGCGCTTCCGGCAGCGGCACCGGTTTTGCGACCGTGGCTTTTGCGACCGGGGCCTGGGCGGTTGGAGTGGCCGGCTTTTGCGTCGAGCCTGCCGCCGATGGCGTCACCGCCGGAGCTACAATTTTTTTCTGGTCCTTCAGCGGATCGGTTTGCGGAAACAGCTTTGCGATCTTTTCCGACGGTCGCGCGTCCGGCACCGGCAGCAGGCGGCCGCGCGCCGAAGGATCGAGGCTCTTCGGGACCAGCATGACGAAACGCATATTATTCTTGAGGCGGCCGGCGATCTTTCCGGCATCAACGCCGGCGCCGAAATAGAGATCGGCGCGCGCGGGGCCGACGATGGCCGAGCCGGTGTCCTGTGCGATCATCAGCCGGTGAAACGGCGTCTTCGACTGTTCGGATTCGATCGGCAGTTGGCCTTCAATGAAGAACGGCGTGCCATAGACGTGCAGCGACTTGTCGACCGCGATCGAGCGGCCCGGCGTCAGCGGCACGCCCTGGGCGCCGACGGCCTCGTCCTTGTCTGACAATTGCACCTCGCGGAAGAAGATGTAGGACCGGTTCTGCCGCCGCAGTTCGTCGGCGCCTTCAGGGTTCTGCTCCATCCACTCCCGGATCTTCTGCATCGACATCTGATCCTTGGGGATGATGCCGCGGTCAATCAGGATGCGGCCGACCGGCGTATAGGGATAGCCGTTATGCGCATCGTAATTGATGCGGATGGTCGAACCGTCGTCGAGGTTTACACGGGCGGAGCCCTGGATCTGCGAGAACAGCAAATCGGTCTGGTTCCTCAGCCAGCAGATTTCGAGACCGCGTCCCTCGATCGCGCCATCCTCGATCTCGGCACGATCGTAATAGGGCACCAGCTTGCGGCGACCGATCTTGCGGAACACCTGTCCCTTGTTGGGCAATCCGGCCGAATTCTGGTTGGTGCCCCGGACGAACAGGTTGGAGGGACGGCGATAGACCGGCACATTGTAGACTTCGTTCTGGGTCTTCGAGCCGTCGATCACGGGCTCGTAGTAGCCGGTAACAAAGCCCTCGCCTTCGCCGAGCCGCGAGATCCGCAGCGGCAGAAAGTTTTGCTCGAAGAAGGTTTTTGCCGCGGCGCTGTCGGTAAGATCGAGGCCCTTTGCGGTGCGGCAGGGATCGCGCAGCGACGTGCCCAGCGCTTTCGAATCAGACGGTGCGCCGGTCTGTGCCGCGATCGGCTTGCAGCTGGCGCGAAAGGCTTTGTAGGCGGCGAGATGGTCGTCCTCGCTCCAGCCTGCGATATCGGACCAGGCCAGCGGGGAATATTGGCCGCCATTGATCTGGAACGGCAAGTCGAGCTGCGGGTATGGCAGTTGACGGGGGGCCGGCGCTGGCGGATGCGATCGGGAATGCGCGCGCAAATGGCGGGCGGCAAACGCATCCGAGGCAGCAATCGACAACGCCAAAGCAATCACGCCAATCGCAAGCCCTGCAAGGCTGTGCGCTTTAGCCCGCGCTTCCCGTGCCAACCAGCTTCCAGTTCGGATCGCGAGAAGTGGTATCGCGGGCGAATGTCCAGACATCGGTGATATCGGCGACCTTATCCGGGTTGCCATCGACAATGGTGCCGGCCTTGTCGCGGGTAACCGAGATCATCTGCGACACGAAGCGAACCGTCAGTTGCGCCGCCCGGTCGCGGGCTTCGGCGCCCACGAGTTCGGCCTTGTCGATCGAAACGAACCGGGTTTCGGTTTTCTGCTCGTGCTTCTCGCGATCCTTGATCACGGCATCGAAGCTCTCAAAGACCTCCGACGACAACAGGTCCTTCAACGCGCGGCGATCGCCGTTGGCAAAGGCCAGCACGATCATTTCATAGGCGCTGCGCGCGCCGGAAATGAAATGCTTGGGATCGAACGAGGAGTCCTGGGCGACAATGCCATCGAGGCCCTGCGCCAGCGGCGTGCCCGGCTCGGCAATGCCTTTCCAGCGGTCGGTCGGCGGCACGACATCCGCGGTCGGCGCCAATGGCGCCTGATCGATCACCGCGCCCGGCATCGGAACGACGTTGTTGTCCTGGCTACGCTGCACCACGTTGGGAGCGGCGCGATCATAGGGGGGCCGTTCGCTCCCGGTGCGCTGTCCGAGCACGCTGCGCAGGCGCAGGAAAATAAAGACCGCCAACGCCAGGAAGATGATGGTGTAAATATCGAACACGTCTTATTCGCTTTCTGGTTCTAACGCCGGTAACGGGCCCGGCGGTCGAGTGTTCCGTAGAGCCCGGTTCGGATTCAATCAAAACCCGGCTCTGGTCTTCAGTCTTGACGCGCTTTCTTGACGTGAACCGGTGACCACCTCACTCGAAAACGCTCTAGGGGGCCCTCTTACACGTCTTCCTTAAGAGTTTACCTCGGGGAACGGCAGAGATTACATCTTCAATTGAGTCTGCAGCATGTAGGCATGAAACTTTGCCCAGCCAATGGCGCGTTTTGGCGCGGGTGAAGTGTAGCGCGTTTTGACCGCGAGGGGAAACCCGATACGTGCCTGGAAATCACGTATATTCAACTATTTAGGTGCTGCTGGAGCGGTCGGCCGAGCGGGATTAGCCATATCCGCCACAAATTACCGCCGGCCCGCTTCGCCGCCGGCCCGTCGTCCTTGTGGAATGAGGCGGGGCTATGATAGCCACTCGCCCGGCAAAGGCATTCCCGCCCTTCGAGCGAATTCAGACGAAAATCCGGTCTCCGCTCGCCAGCGCTTCAGGAGAGAGTTTCATGACCAACGGTAACGGCGCGCCTCCCGAGCAGGCCCCTCCCCAGCTCAACGTGCTGGCGCAGTATACCAAGGACCTGTCGTTCGAAAATCCGAACGCCCCCGCCTCGCTGGCGCCGCAGCAGCAGCAGCCGGCGATCAACATCCAGATCAATGTCGGCGCCAACAACCTCGCCGAAAACGAGTTCGAAGTAACGCTTTCGATCGAGGGCAAGGCCGAAAACGGCGGCAAGGTGATGTTCAGTTTCGAGCTCGCCTATGCCGGCGTGTTCCGGATCGTCAATGTCCCGAAGGAAAACCTGCATCCGCTGGTCATGATCGAATGCCCGCGGCTGCTGTTCCCGTTCGCGCGCGAAATCATCGCCACCGCGGTGCGCGACGGCGGCTTCCCCCCGCTGATGCTGGATCCCGTCGATTTCGTCGGTCTGTACCGCCAGAATATCGAGCGACAGGCCGCCGAGCAGGCCGCTTCCGGCGCCAAGCCGAGCTGAAGAAGCGGCGGCAGCGGTTAGCCGCAGACATAGCGTTTTCGAGCGAAGCATGCCCTCGGACTTGATCCGGGGGTGGTCGCCGGTTCGCGCAAAGAAAACGCGTCAAAATAAAAGTGTAGAGCCCGGTTCTGATGCAATCAGAACCGATATGGCTCTAACCTGCGAGAAACTCGTTCCAGATCGGCTTGTCGCCCAACGTGGCCACGAAGGCGCGATGCGCCTCGCGGTCGGCGTCGGTGATGCGCGGCGCCAGGGCAACCTCGCGCTGCCGTCGCGGGGTTTCGCCAATGCCGTTGGTCTGGCTCGCCCGGGTTTCCGACGCCAGAATCAACTGCGACTGCCGCGCCCCGATCAGGTCGATATAGACTTCCGCCAGCAGTTCGGCGTCGAGCAGCGCGCCGTGCTTGGTGCGGCGGGAATTGTCGATCGCATAGCGCGAGCAGAGATCATCCAGCCGGTTCGACACGCCCGGATGCTTTCGGCGCGCCAGCAGCAGCGTGTCGACCAGCCGGTCGCGCGGGATCGGCTGCCGCTTGATGCGGTCGAGTTCGGCATTGATGAAGCTGATGTCGAACGACGCGTTGTGGATCACCAGTGGCGCGTCCGCGATAAATTCCACGAACTCCTCGACCACTTCGGTAAACAGCGGCTTGCTGGACAGGAACTCGGCGGACAGGCCATGCACGGCGAACGCTTCCGCCGGCATGTCGCGCTCGGGATTGATGTAGCGGTGGAAGGTTTGCCCCGTCGGCATGCGGTTGTAGATCTCGATGCAGCCGATTTCGACCAGCCGGTCGCCGCGCAGCGGATCGAGCCCTGTGGTTTCGGTATCGAGAACGATTTCGCGCATGGATTCCTTGGGCCTATAGCGTTTTCAAGCGAAGTGGAAACCGGTTCGCGTGAAGAAAACGCGTCAAATAAAAAACTGGAGCCGTCGGCGAATCAGGTCCGCCGCTGCGGCATCTTAACGACCTCGGCCAGAATGTCGCGGATCCGCGCCCGCACCGGGTCCAGTCCGTGCGAGGTATCCACCACGAAATCCGCGCGCTTGCGTTTTTCGGCGTCGGGCAACTGCCGCGCCAGAATGGCGTCGAGCGCCTCATTCGTCATGGTGCCGCGCGCGAGAATCCGCTCACGCTGGCTTTCCGGGCTGGTCGTGACCACAACCACGGCATCGACACGCTTCTCGCCGCCGGTCTCGAACAATAACGGAATATCCATCACCACGACGGGAACGCCTGACTGTTCGGCGGCTTCCAAGAATTTCTGGCGGGAGGCGCCGAGCATCGGGTGAACGATCTGCTCGAGCTGCTTGATCGCGGCCGGATTGTGCACCACCTTGGCGGAAAGTTTGGCGCGATCGACCTTGCCGTCGACGGTGGTGCCGGGAAACGCGGCTTCGATCGCCGGCGCCGCCTCGCCTTCATAGATTTTGTGAACCGCCGCATCCGCGTCGTAGACCGGGACGCCCGCTTCCACAAACAGCTTCGCGGTGGTGGATTTTCCCATTCCGATCGAGCCGGTCAGTCCAAGGATCAGCATCAAGGTCGCCGTTTTCCTAAAGGAGATTTTCAGATACCGAGCAGCCGCTCGCGGCGCAGAAACTTAAGCAGGGGCAGCAGCGGCAGGCCGAGGATGGTGAAATGGTCGCCCTCGATACGCTCGAACAGATGCACGCCAAAACCTTCCAGTTGATAGGCGCCGACGCTGGTGGTCACCGCATCGCCGGCCGCATCGAGATAGGCTGATATCTCGTTTTCGCTCAACTGCCGCATGGTCATTCTGGCGATGCTGACATCGGCGAACACTATCTTGCCGTCGCGGGCGACCGCAACGGCGGAATGCAGCGCGTGGCTGTTGCCAGCCAGCAGGCGCAACTGCTCGGCAGCCTGCGCCCTGCCCGACGGCTTGCTGAACTGCCGTTCGCCCAGCGCCAGCGTCTGGTCCGCGCCGATCACGTAGCGGCCGGGATTTCTCGACGACACGAACAGCGCCTTCTCGCGCGCCAGAAGGCCGGCAATCTCGCCGGGCGACGTCAGGCCGGAATTCTTTTGCACCGCGCGTTCGTCGATATCGGCAGCAACGGCTTCGAAGCTGATCCCGGCGTTGCCGAGCAGCATCTGCCGCGCGCGGCTTTGCGAGGCCAGTATCAGGGGATCGTTTCCACGCCAGATGGTCATCGCGACGTCACTATTCCGGAAGCCGCTGGCGCTGGCGGTCGGTAAACAGCTTCATGACAGCAGCAGCCGTTTCCTCGATCGATCGTCGCGTCACATCGAGCTGCGCCCAGCCAAATCTGGCGCTGAGCTTTCGTGCATAGGCCACTTCATCGGCGACGGACTGGCGATCGATGTAATCGTCGTTGCCGGATTCGGCGCCCATGCTCAAGAGCCGGTTCTGCCGGACCTGGATCAGCCGTTCCGGCGTCGCATGGAGGCTGACGACCAGCGGCTTTTTCAACGTCTCCAGTTGATGCGGCGGCGGAATGCCCGGCACCAGCGGCACGTTCGCGGTGCGAATCCCGCGATTGGCGAGATAGATCGAGGTTGGCGTCTTCGAGGTGCGGGACACGCCGACCAGAACCACGTCGGCATCTTCGAGGCCTTCGACGTGCTGCCCGTCATCATGGATCATCGTGTAGTTCAAGGCGTCGATGCGCTTGAAATATTCCGCGTTCAGGACGTGCTGGGCGCCGACGCGCCCGGTGGTGGCGGCGCCGAGATAGGCTTCGAACAATTGCATCACGGGGCCGATGATCGACAGGCTCGGGACGTTGATATCCCTGCATTTGGATTCGAGGCGACTGACCAGATCTTTTTCCAAGAGCGTGAAGAGCACGATGCCCGGCGCCTCCTCGATCTCGTCGAGTACGCGATCGAGCTGCTTCTGGCTGCGCACCAAGGGATAGACATGTTCAACCGCCGACACGTTGGCGTATTGCGCAGCCACCGCGCGCGCCACCGTGATCAGCGTCTCACCGGTCGAATCGGAGACCAGATGAAGATGAAAATAGTTGCCGGTCGTGGGCACCAAAACCCCTGTGTAATCTGTGAATCCCTGTGGAGCTTAGCCGAGATAATCGGCCCCGGATCGCCAGGTCAGGGATAACCCGGACTTTTCTTCACAGGGCCGTCCGCGAGGACAACTCAAATCGCAGGTCCCGACGGTAGTGGGAAGATGTGGATTTGTCTCTTCATAACCTGACCACAGAGCGGTGCAAGCGCTTGAAGCCCGTAGCATTATTCGCAACAGCGTATTCACGGACGGAATGGGTGATGAATGTGAACAAGTCCAGCAGAAATATGGGACAGATTTGTGTGAGTCCAATTCACCGCTACTTAGACTCAAACCTAAGATTCTAGAATTATTAGTTTAGAGAAGCGGTGCTTTGAGGATATGTCTCGCTCCCACGCTGGCGAAGGCTCTCTGCGACACCAGCGTGGCCGGAAGGTTTTGGGGCAAGGGCGATCGCGATGTACGAGTGGATCAAGGCGCTGCATGTGATCGCGGTCATCGCGTGGATGGCCGGGATGCTCTACCTGCCGCGGTTGTTCGTCTACCATTGCGAGGCGGAGGTCGGCTCGAAGCAATCCGAGACGTTCAAAATCATGGAACGGCGGCTGCTGAAAGCGATCATCAATCCCGCCATGATCATCACCTGGCTGGCCGGGTTGTATCTGGCTTGGAGCGGCCACTGGTACACTTCCGGCTGGTTCCACGGCAAATTTGCGCTGGTGCTGCTGCTGTCGGGCATCCACGGCTTTTTTTCGCGCTGTGTGAAAGATTTTGCCGCCGACCGGAATGTCAGAAGTCAGAAATTCTATCGAATTATCAATGAGGTACCCACGCTCCTGATGATCTTCATCGTTATCCTGGTAGTGGTGAAGCCGTTCTAGCCGGCGAATTCGTTGGTTGTCCCGCCCCCTCACCTGCTTGCGGAGTGTCAGGCGATTTTCTATATTATCGAAATCCCACCCCACGCAGGCGGATGTGGTCGCGTTCCGGTTTCTTCATTGGACCGGCCGCCGCATCAGGTTTGAAGCCTCACCGGCGCTTTCCTTGCTTAGACCTGCGGACCTTCCCCTTTTCGTGTCCGCCTTTTTCTAAAGCCACCTCGCATCCCTCCCTTAAGACACTCCACAGGACCATCCCAATGCGGGAAATGAAACTCCAGGACCTCAAATCGAAAACGCCGGCCGAGCTCGTCTCGTTTGCGGAAGATAACGGGGTCGAAAATGCCAGCACCATGCGCAAGCAGGAGCTGATGTTTGCCATTCTCAAGCAGCTTGCGATTGCCGAGACTGACATCATCGGCGAGGGCGTTGTTGAGGTTCTCTCCGACGGCTTCGGATTCTTGCGCTCGCCCGACGCGAATTATTTGCCGGGTCCGGACGACATCTACGTTTCGCCCTCGCAGATCCGCCGCTTCGGTCTTCGTACCGGCGACACCATCGAAGGCCACATCCGCAGCCCGAAGGAGGGCGAACGCTATTTCGCGCTGCTGAAAGTCAACACGCTCAATTTCGAAGATCCGGAAAAGTCGAAGCACAAGGTCAATTTCGACAATCTGACACCGCTGTTCCCGGATCAGCGCTTCCGGCTCGAACTCGAAGACCCGACGCGGAAAGACCTTTCTGCAAGGGTTATCGACATCGTGGCCCCGATCGGCAAAGGCCAGCGCGCTTTGATCGTGGCGCCGCCGCGCACCGGCAAGACGGTGCTGATGCAGAACATCGCGCACTCGATCACGGCCAATCATCCGGAATGCTATCTGATCGTGCTTCTGATCGACGAACGTCCGGAGGAAGTCACGGACATGCAGCGTTCGGTGAAGGGCGAGGTGGTGTCATCGACCTTCGACGAACCTGCGGTGCGTCACGTTCAGGTCGCCGAGATGGTGATCGAGAAGGCCAAGCGTCTCGTCGAGCATGGCCGCGACGTCGTGATCCTGCTCGACTCGATTACGCGTCTGGGCCGCGCCTACAACACCGTGGTGCCGTCATCCGGCAAGGTGTTGACCGGCGGCGTCGATGCCAACGCGCTGCAGCGGCCAAAACGGTTCTTCGGCGCCGCGCGCAACATCGAGGAGGGCGGTTCGCTCACGATCATCGCGACCGCGCTGGTCGATACCGGCAGCCGCATGGACGAAGTCATCTTCGAAGAGTTCAAGGGCACCGGCAACTCCGAACTGATTCTGGACCGCAAGGTCTCGGACAAGCGGACCTTCCCGGCGATCGACATCTCGCGCTCCGGCACCCGCAAGGAAGAGCTGATCACCGATCCGCAGCTGCTGAAGAAAATGTACGTGCTGCGCCGGATCCTCAATCCGATGGGCACCATGGATGCGATCGACTTCCTGCTCGACAAGCTCCGCAACACCAAGAACAACTCGGAATTCTTCGATTCCATGAATACCTGAGCCGCGAGGCTGGGTTTGATTGGGGGCGCCTCGTGAAAGCGGGGCGCCTTTTTCATGTTGCAGGCATTGCTGCAGCAAAACTACAGCATGAGGACGAACTCCTGTGCGACGAGCTATTCCCATAAGTATTTGATATTTATGGCCTTTGCTTGGAGCGAGGCCGCGGGGAGGGCGATTGCCCGGAAATTCCGCGGCATGATTGCCACATCACTGCTGCCGCATGAAACCGCATGGGCAGCACCGTTTCTCGCAGATTGGGTGCGGGCGCTTGGGCTGAAATTGCGTTGCCTTTTCAAAGCCTCCCGCACAAATAGGCGATGCATCCGCGGGACCAGACCATTTTTGCGTTGTCGTCAGGCCGGCCGCCCAGCGCCATCGCCATGGTGCGGGTCTCGGGGCCGCAGGCCGGGCCGTTGTTGAACGCCCTGGGTGGCAAAACCCCACCCGCGCGGGCGGCAACTCGGGCGCTGCTCCGCGATGCCGGCCAGCAGCCGATCGACGATGCGATCATGCTGTGGTTTCCAGGTCCGGCCAGTGCGACCGGCGAGGATGTCGCCGAGTTCCACGTCCATGGCGGCCGAGCGGTGTTGGCCGCCTTGTTTGCGGCACTGGCGGGTTTCGAAAATGTTCGCGCTGCCGAGCCTGGCGAATTTACCCGGCGGGCCTTTGAGAACGGCAAGCTCGACCTGACCGAAGCCGAGGGCCTCGACGATCTCATCCACGCCGACACCGATCGCCAGCGCCGCCAGGCGCTGCGACAGCTCAAGGGATTGCTCGGCGACAGAGCGCGGGACTGGCGCGCGCGGATCATTGAAGCGTCGGCACTGATCGAGGCCGGCATCGATTTTTCGGACGAGGGCGACGTGCCGGCGGAATTGATCGCGCCTGCGATGGCGAAGATCCAAACACTGCTGAGAGAGATTGAAGAAGTCCTTGCGGCACAGGGACAAAGTGAGCGCCTGCGCGACGGGCTGGTGGTCGCGATAACAGGCCCGCCGAATGTCGGAAAGTCGACGCTGATGAATCAGCTGGTGCGGCGCGAGGTTGCGATCGTGTCGCCGCACGCCGGCACCACCCGCGACGTCATCGAGGTGCAGCTCGATCTCGATGGTTATCCGGTGACGTTCATCGACACCGCCGGCATTCGCGAGACCGACGATCCGGTCGAGCAGGAGGGCGTGCGCCGGGCGAGGGCGCGCGCGGCGGATGCCGACCTGGTGTTGTGGCTGGCTGATTCGCCGGGAGCCGAGAGCGAGCCCCAGGGCACGGCGCCGGTTTGGCTGGTGCGGAACAAGATCGATCTCGCGGCCGGTGGTCGGCCATTGGCCCATCCAGAAGCGGAAGTCGGGTTCGAGATCTCGGCCAGCCGCGGTGACGGGTTGCCGGCGCTGATTGCTGCGCTGGTCGGTTTCGCGCAGGATTACTTTGGCGGGAGCGAGGGCGGATTGATCGGCCGGACCCGGCAGCGAAAACTGCTGCAAGAAACGGCGGCTGCACTGCGACGCTGCCTCGACGTTGTCGACGCGGGCGAGGAGCTGGCGGCCGAGGAACTCCGAACCGCGGCTCATTCCTTGGGAAGGTTATTGGGCAGGGTCGATGTCGAGGATATTCTGGATGTGATCTTCCGGGAATTCTGTGTTGGCAAGTAATATTTCTTTGTTCATTTTATAGCTACGCTGTTTCACGTGAAACAGGTTCGCGAGCCCGATGTTTCACGTGAAACAATCGGCCGTTCCACCGGCATTTCCAGCTTTCCGGTTTTACGACTTCGGGATAGAAGTCGCGGCATGATTTCCCAAGCGGGTTCATTCGACGTCATCGTCATCGGCGGCGGCCATGCCGGCTGCGAAGCCGCGAGCGCGGCTGCGCGGATGGGGGCAAAGACGGCCCTGGTGACGCACCGCTTCGCGACCGTCGGCGCCATGTCCTGCAACCCCGCGATCGGCGGTCTCGGCAAGGGCCATCTGGTTCGCGAGGTCGATGCCCTGGACGGCCTGATGGGGCGGGTCGCCGATGCCGGTGGCATCCAGTTCCGAATGCTGAACCGCCGCAAGGGTCCGGCCGTCCGTGGGCCAAGGGCCCAGGCCGACCGGAAGCTTTACGCCGCCGCGATGCAGGCCGCGATTACGGAGACCGCCAATCTCAGCGTCATCGAAGGCGAGGCCGATGAACTGATCGTCTCCAGCGGCCGGGTCACCGGCATCCGCTTGGGCGATGGCCGCGAGCTCGCTTGCGGCGCCGTGGTCATTACCACCGGCACCTTCCTGCGCGGGCTGATCCATCTCGGCGAACGGAACTGGCCGGCCGGACGGGTCGACGAAGCTCCGGCGATGGGGCTCTCCGCCTCGTTCGAGCGCGCCGGCTTTACCCTTGGCCGATTAAAGACCGGCACGCCGCCGCGGCTCGATGGGACCACCATCGACTGGTCCGTGGTCGAGATGCAGCCCGGCGACGATCCGCCAGAGCCATTCTCGGTGATGACCGACCGGATCACGACGCCCCAGATCCAGTGCGGCATTACCCGGACGACGCCGGCGACCCATGAGGTGATCCGGGCCAACGTGCATCGCTCGCCGATGTATTCCGGTCAGATCAAGAGCAGCGGGCCGCGCTATTGCCCCTCGATCGAGGACAAGATCGTCCGCTTCGGCGACCGCGACGGCCACCAGATTTTTCTGGAGCCGGAAGGTCTCGACGACTCCACGGTCTATCCCAACGGCATCTCGACCTCGCTGCCGGAAGAGGTTCAGTTGGCGATCCTGGCGACCATTCCCGGTCTTGAGCGGGTCAAGATGGTTCGGCCGGGCTATGCGATCGAATACGACCATGTCGATCCCCGTGAGCTTGACCCAACCTTGCAGACCAAGCGTCTGCCGGGCCTGTTCCTGGCCGGGCAGATCAACGGCACCACGGGATATGAAGAAGCCGCGGCGCAGGGGATTGTCGCCGGTTTGAATGCCGCCTTGATGGCCGGGAGTGCCGATCCGATCGTGTTCGACCGCGCCGATGGCTACCTCGGGGTGATGATCGACGACCTCGTGACCCGGGGGATCACCGAGCCGTATCGGATGTTCACCTCGCGGGCCGAATATCGCCTGACCCTGCGGGCCGACAATGCCGACCAGCGCCTAACCGACAAGGGAATTGCCTTGGGCTGCGTCGGGCAGGCGCGTTCGGAGCGCCATGCCGCAAAGATGGCCGCGCTCCATGCCGCGAAGTCGCTGGCGAAGTCGCTGGCGATCACTCCCAATGAGGCCGCCAGGCACGGCCTGGCGCTGAACAAAGACGGCCATCGCCGCTCAGCGTTCGAGCTATTGGCCTATCCGGAGGTTGAGTGGAGCATGCTGCGTGGGATCTGGCCGGAGCTATCGGCCATTGACCCATCCATCGCGGTTCATCTCGAGATCGATGCCAAGTACGATGTCTACCTGAAGCGCCAGACCGCTGATGTCGACGCCTTCCGGCGCGACGAAGGGTTGGTTCTGACCGATATCGACTACGCCGAGGTGCCCGGGCTCTCCAATGAAGCGCGCGCAAAGCTTGAAGCGGCGCGGCCGCGCACCGTAGGGCAGGCGGGTCGGCTCGATGGTTTGACGCCGGCGGCACTGGGAATTCTAGCGGCCTATCTGCGACGCGAAGCGCGACGGAAAACGTCGAAGATCAGCGCATAGGGTTGTTTCACGTGAAACAGGCGCGGGGCTCGCTTCCTCGGTTGTCATTGCGAGCGAAGCGAAGCAATCCAGCCGACCGCGAGGAAGTATGGATTGCTTCCGCCTTCGCTCGTTGAGCTACGGCGGACAAGTCGTTGCGTGCGCTCCTCGCAATGACAGTTTCAAATCATTGATCGGCAGATCCCCAATGACCAAAGCTTCCGCCTCGCCCATCCTGCCGTCCGACAAGGCCGCAGCCCTGGCCCTCACCCCCGTTTCACGTGAAACAGAGGCGCGGCTGGACCGCTATGTCGACCTCCTGGTGGCGTGGCAGGCGAAAACCAACCTGGTGGCGCCGTCGACGCTGCCGAATTTATGGACCCGACATGTCTCGGACTCGCTGCAGTTATTGAGCCTGGCGCCGTCGGCGAAGACCTGGGTCGATCTCGGCAGCGGCGGCGGCTTTCCGGGCGTGGTGCTGGCTTGTGCATTGGCGGAGACGCCGGGCGCCAATATTCATTTGATCGAGCGCAACGCCAAGAAGGCCGCCTTCCTGCGCGAGGCGATCCGCGTCACATCGGCGGCGGGAACCGTGCACCTGGCTGACATCGGGGATAGTGTGGATAGAATCGCCGGCCCGATCGATTGCGTCACTGCGCGGGCGCTGGCTCCGTTACATCAGCTGATCGGTTTCGCGGAACCGGTGGTGAGAAAAGGCGCAAAAGCGCTGTTTCTCAAGGGCCAAGATGTAGAGGCTGAATTGACCGACGCCACTAAATATTGGAATATTAACCCGCGACTCCATTCCAGCCGCACCAGCGGAAACGGCTGGATCGTCGAACTCGACCGAATCGAGCGGTACAACCCCTCCGCAAAGGCGAATGGCGACCGGGCATGACCGAATTTGATCAGCTATATCAAGAGGATAGGGTACCAACGCCGCCACCCCATCCGCGTATCCTGTCGCTCGCCAACCAGAAGGGCGGCGTCGGCAAGACCACCACAGCGATCAATCTCGGCACCGCACTCGCTGCGATTGGTGAGCGCGTCCTGATCGTCGATCTCGATCCGCAGGGCAATGCCTCGACCGGTCTCGGCATCGATCGCCGCAGCCGCAGCTGCTCGACCTATGACGTTCTGATCGGCGAAGCGCCGCTGCGCGAGGCGGTGGTCGCCACCGCGGTGCCGCGGCTGCACATCGCGGCCTCGACCATGGATCTGTCGGGTCTCGAGCTTGAACTGGGATCGACGCCCGGCCGCGCGTTCCGCCTGCGCGATGCGATCGCCGCGCTGAACGAAAACGCCGCGCCCGAATCCGATTACACCTATGTGCTGATCGATTGCCCGCCGTCGCTCAACCTCCTCACCGTCAACGCGATGGCGGCGTCGGATGCGATCCTGGTGCCCCTGCAATGCGAGTTTTTCGCGCTCGAAGGTTTGTCGCAATTGCTGCAGACGGTGGAGCAGGTGCGCTCGACACTCAATCCGACCCTGTCGATTCACGGCATCGTGCTGACGATGTTCGACTCGCGCAACAACCTGTCGAACCAGGTCGTTGCCGACGTCCGGCAGTTCATGGGCTCCAAGGTCTACAACACCATGATCCCGCGTAACGTGCGCATCTCCGAGGCGCCATCCTACGGCAAGCCGGTGCTGGTCTACGATCTCAAATGCGTCGGCAGCGATGCGTATCTGAAGCTCGCGACCGAAGTGATCCAGCGCGAGCGCGAGCTGAGGACGCATTGATAGAGGACGCCGTAGGGTGGGCAAAGCGGAGCGCGCCCACCAACTTGTTTCGCGACCGAGAGATGGTGGGCACGGCGCAAGAGGCGCCTTTGCCCACCCTACGATCTACGCTCAACACATCCTACCGCAATCAGAGATTTCTAATTCCGGAGTGACCTAAGTGAATCCAAGGGAGTTGGCGATGGCCGACGAAGCGCGTTCGCGACTGGGCCGCGGTCTTGCAAGTCTGATCGGAGATGTCGGCGGCGAGGCCGCGCATGTCGACCGGCCGCGCAACCAGCGCAAGGTTCCGATCGAATTCCTGAAACCGAATCCGCGCAACCCGCGCCGGACATTTTCCGATTCCGAACTCGGCGAGCTCGCCGCCTCCGTCAAGCAGCACGGCGTGATCCAGCCGATCGTGGTGCGCCCGGTCAAGGGCGCGCAGGATCGCTTTGAGATCATCGCCGGCGAACGCCGCTGGCGCGCCGCCCAGCTCGCCAGCCTGCACGAAGTGCCGATTGTCCCCATCGACGTCAGCGACGCCGATGCGCTCGAAATCGCGATCATCGAAAACGTGCAGCGCGAAGACCTCAACGCGATGGAAGAGGCGCAGGGCTATCACGCGCTGGCAGACGAATTCAAACGCAGCCAGGAAGACATCGCCAAGATTGTCGGCAAGAGCCGCAGCCACGTCGCCAACATGATGCGGCTGACCAAACTGCCGCCGGAAGTGCAGGCCTATATCGCCAAGGGCGAATTGTCGGCCGGCCATGCCCGCGCCCTGATCAGCGTGCCCGATCCGCTGACCGCCGCGCAACGCATCGTCGCCGAAGGCCTCAACGTCCGCCAGGCTGAAGCGCTGGCGCATGAGGAAGGCGTGCCGGAACGCAAGCCGCAGAAGGCGCGTAGTAGTGGCGGCGGCAAGGTCAAGGATCCGGACACGATCGCGCTGGAAAAGCGTGTCAGCGACGCGCTCGGTCTGGCCGTGACGGTCAATCACCGCGATCCCGGCGGCAGTGTGCAGATCAGCTACCGCAACCTCGAACAGCTCGACGAGGTGATGCGGCGGTTGGCGAAGGGCGGTTGATTTCCCGAAACTTCTCCTCGTCATTGCGAGGAGCGTTAGCGACGAAGCAATCCATACTTTCCATGCGGGGAGATGGATTGCTTCGCGGAGCCTGTCATCGGGCGGCGCTTCGCGCCGACCCGTTGGCTCGCAATGACGACCCGCACGACACCGTGTCTACCCCCGTCGCCGCGCATTGGCGGCGATCGCGAGCAGGGTGCGTTGCGCGATCGCTGCCGCCAACGACGCCTGCTTGCGCATGTCGAGCGCAGCGGTGGCGAGCTGCTCGATGATTGCGGCCAGCTTGGTCGGGCTGAAATTGCGCAGCGCGATTTCGACATTGGCCTTGCGCGAGAAATGCAGCCGCGGAAATCCGCTCTCCAGCAAGGTCGACGTCGGCGTACCCTCGGCCACCGCCAGCGCCGATTTGTGCAGCCATGCCGCCTGGCGCTGCGCGGCGGAGATGATCACGCCGGGATAAGTGCCGGCGACCATCGCTTTCGCAAACTCGCTCTCGACCAGATCCGGCTTGCCCGCAAACGCGCTGTCGACGATCGGGTCGAGTTTTAGCTCGGACGCGTCGGAAACCACGGTCATGACGTCGTCGAGCGTCACCTCGCCTTGGCCATGGGCGTAGAGCGCGAGCTTGCGAAGTTCGTTGCGCGAGGCCTGCCGGTCGCCGCCGAGCAGCGCCGTCAACACCGCACGCGCGTCAGGCGCGATGCGCAAATCGGAGACGCGCAGTTCGTCGTCGATCAACTTGGCGAGGTCGCGCTCGGTGTCCGGATAGCAGGCGATGGCGACGGCGGTCTTGGCGCGTTCGCAGGCCTTGCGCAGTGGCGATTCCGGCCGCAGCTCGCCGGCCTCGATCACGATGCGGCAATCCTTCAGCGGCATGTCCGCCAGCGTGTCGATTCCGCCGGCGAAACTGCGCGAGCCGGCGCGCACCCGAATGGCGCGGCGGCCGCCGAACAGCGGCACCGTCATCGCTTCGTCGACCAACCGCGAAGGTTCGGCGGCCAGTTCGTCGCCATCGAGCCGGACCAGCGAAAAGGGATCGTTGGGATCGTCGACGGCAGACGCCATCAAGGCGTCGGCGCGCTCGCGCACCAAGCCGGCATCCGGACCGTAGAGCAGGATAATGGGGCGGCCGGCATCGGGCCGGGCGAGAAAAGCGTCGATCTCTTTTCCGCGGAGCGCGACCAAGGATCAGGTGCCGGCGACGAAGAACGACGCCAGCCGGGTCTGGATATTTTCCGCGATTTCGTTGGCCGCGCGATCTTCGGCGTCGCGGAAGGCGCGCGAGCGGGCGAAGCGCTGCAGAGTGCCCGGCATATCATAGGACACGCGCGCGAAGGTGGTGCCGGTCATAACCGATTTGTTGGTGGCAAGCTCGATCAGATTGTATTGCGCATCGATGCCGTAGTTCTCGCTGGTCGGCAGTCCCGTGGCCTGATCGATCATCAGCGAAGAGCGGCTGGAGTTGAAGCGAAGCACCAGCCGATGGGTCGGCGGCATGCCGGTGGCGTTGCCGTACAGCTTGAACGCCAGCGCGTTGCGGATCTCGACCTGGATACGGGCTTCGCGCGACGCATTGTTCTTGTCGACCGGCGGGACTTCGACGCCCATCAGCTTTTCGCGCAGGTCGGGCGTGCCGTCGGCATGCTCGGCATACATCGGCTGGAAGCAGCCGCCTGTCAGCGCCGCCAGAGCGGCTACGGCGAGCAGCCGAGCGACGATCCGGGTGTTAGCCAACGACATTCACAATCCTCATCGGAACGACAATCACCTTGCGGACGGGCTTGCCGCCGAGGGCCAGTTTTACCGCATCAAGGCCCAGAACGGCAGCCTCAATTTCCGGATTTTGGGCGCCCCGTGGCACGTTAACATCACCCCGTTTCTTGCCGTTGACCTGGACCACCAAGGTCACCGTGTCTTCAACCAGCAAATCGCGTTCGATTTGGGGCCAGTTGGCCTCCGAAATCAGTCCGGATTGCCCCAATACCATCCAGCACTCCTCGGCCAGATGCGGCATCATGGGCGCAAACAGTTGAACAAGGATGACGGAGGCCTCGCGGATGGCCCAGGCCAGGTCGGGGGACGGGGTTCCTTCCCGGGCCAGCACCTCGGCCAGCGCGTTGGCGAATTCCCGGATATGGGCAAGGCAGACGTTGAAATGCAGCCGCTCGATCCCCGAGGAGACCTTGTCGAGTGCGCCATGGGCCGCCTTGCGCAGCGCCAAGGCGTCCGGGCCGAACGCCGCCGGCCCGACCGCCGGGGCGGCCTTGGCCAGTTCGGCGGACTCGTTCACCAGCCGCCACAGCCGCTGCACGAAGCGCGAGGCGCCCTGCACGCGCTCGTCGCTCCAGATCACGTCGCGATCGGGCGGCGAGTCCGACAGCATGAACCAGCGCGCGACGTCGGCGCCATAGGTCGCGATGATGTCGTCGGGGTCGACGGTGTTCTTCTTCGACTTCGACATCTTCTCGATGGCGCCGATATGGATGTCTTCGCCTGAGGTGAGCAGCGTCGCGCGCTTGCCGTTGGGGCCGGTTTCGATCTTCACTTCCGCCGGCGTTACGTAGGAGCCATCGGCCTTCTGATAGGTCTCGTGCACCACCATGCCCTGCGTGAACATGCCGGCGAACGGCTCGTCCATGCCGATATGCCCGGTCGCCTTCATCGCGCGGGTGAAGAAGCGGCTGTACAGCAGATGCAGGATCGCGTGCTCGACGCCGCCGATATATTGATCGACCGGCATCATCCGGTTGGCGACATCTGGCGTGGTCGGCGCGTTGGCGTTCCATGGATCGGTGAAGCGCGCGAAATACCAGGACGAATCCACGAAGGTGTCCATGGTGTCGGTTTCGCGCAGCGCTTTGCCGCCGCATTTCGGGCAGGCGACGTGCTTCCAGGTCGGATGATGGTCGAGCGCGTTGCCGGGCTTGTCGAAGGAGACATCCTCGGGCAGCACGACCGGCAAATCCGCATCCGGCACCGGCACCACATCGCATTTCGGGCAATGGATGACAGGGATCGGACAGCCCCAATAGCGCTGCCGTGAGATGCCCCAGTCGCGCAGGCGAAAATTCACCTGCCGCTCGCCGACCGGCAGGTTGCCGCGCGGCTCCGCCTCCAGCCGCTTTGCCACTTCTTCCTTGGCCTGCTCGATGGTCATGCCGTCGAGGAAGCGGGAATTGATCATCCGGCCGTCGCCGTCATAGGCGGTGTCGGTGATGACGAAGCTGTTCGGATCGATATCCGGCGGGCAAACAACCGGTGTATTGCCGAGGTTATATTTGTTGACGAAATCGAGGTCGCGCTGGTCGTGTGCCGGGCAGCCGAAGATCGCGCCGGTGCCGTATTCCATCAGCACGAAGTTGGCGACATAGACCGGCAGCTTCCAGCTCGGGTCAAACGGATGCACGGCGCGGATGCCGGTGTCGAAACCCTGCTTCTCCGCGGTGTCGATGATTTCCTGCGCGGTGCCGATCTTCTTTACCTCGGCGATGAATTCCGCGAGCTTCGGGTTCTTCGAAGCCGCCGCCTGCGCCAGCGGATGATCGGCCGCGATCGCCATGAACCTGGCGCCGAACAGCGTGTCGGGCCGCGTCGTGAAAATCTTCAGCTCAGACTCGCCGGCCGGCGTCGTGGCCGGATCGAGCGCGAAACGCACCAGCAGGCCTTCGGAGCGGCCGATCCAGTTGCGCTGCATCAGACGCACCTTGTCGGGCCAGCGATCGAGGCCATCCAAAGCGTCCAGCAGTTCCTGCGAGTACTTCGTGATCTTGAAGACCCACTGGTTCATCTCGCGCTGCTCGACCACGGCGCCGGAGCGCCAGCCGCGGCCGTCGATCACCTGCTCGTTGGCGAGCACGGTCATGTCGACCGGATCCCAGTTGATCTTGCGCTTCTCGCGTTCGGCCAACCCTGCGCGCAGAAAATCCAGGAACATCTTCTGCTGATGCTTGTAGTAGCTGGGGTCGCAGGTCGCGAATTCGCGTGACCAGTCGAGCGACAGCCCGATCGACTGCAGCTGCTTTTTCATCGCCGCGATGTTGTCGTAGGTCCAGGCCTTCGGCGCCACCTTGCGCTCGATCGCGGCGTTCTCCGCCGGCAGGCCGAACGCGTCCCAGCCCATCGGATGCAGCACGTTGAAACCCTTGGCGCGCATGAACCGCGCCAGCACGTCGCCCAGCGTGTAATTGCGGACATGCCCGATATGGATGCGCCCGGACGGGTAGGGGAACATCTCGAGCACATAATATTTCGGCCGCGGATCGTCGTTTTTGGAGGCGAAGATCGCCTTCTGGTCCCACTGGCGTTGCCAGCGCGGCTCGGAATCACGGGCGTTATAGCGTTCGGAGGTCATGAAATCGCAGGGCTTTTTGTGGATTCGGGGTCCGGTTTGGGGACGGCGGACTAGGCCACAAAAGCGGCAGCGGGGTCAACGGGTTGGGGAGGGTGGGAGCGGACGTTGGCCGGGGCCGCAACGATCGCGGTTACCCCGCCATCGCCATCCCGGCCTCGTCGACCAGCTTGGCAAAGCCGTGTTCGACCACGGTGTTGCGGCCGCGGTGTTTGGCGGCGTAGAGGGCGGCATCCGCGGCCTCGATCAGGTCGCCGGGGCGCTGGCTGTCGTTGGGCAGCGTTGCGGCCACGCCGATGCTGACCGTGACGGTCTGGTGGCAGGAAGTCGCATGGGGCAAGCCCATATCCAGGATCGCCGCGCGCACCGTCTCGCCGACCTCGAGCGCCTTGACCGGGCCGGTATTCGGCAGCAGCAGGCAGAATTCCTCGCCGCCATAGCGTCCGGCAAAGCCCATGGTGTCGGCGGCGATACCTGCCAGCGTTTCGCCGAGCCTGGTCAGGCAGGCATCACCTTCGGGATGGCCGTAGGTGTCGTTGTAGAGCTTGAAGTGATCGACATCGATCATCAATAGCGACAGTTCGCAGTTGTATTGCTGCGCCTTCATCCATTCGAAATCGAGGCGGCTCTGGAAGCCGCGCCGGTTGGCGAGACCCGACAGCATGTCGATCGAGGCCATTACGGTGAGCCGGTCATTGGTGGCGACCAGTTCGCGCTCGCGCTGGCTGAGCTGGGCCGCCATCGCGTTGAAGGCGCGGGCCAGCGGCATGAACTCGGACGGCAGGCGGCTGCGCGTGACGCGCGCCGACGAGTCGCCCTCGCCGAAGCGCCTGGCCATTCCGGTCATGACTTCGATCGGGTTGATGATGAGCTTCTCCGCCGCGATCAACGCGCCGAGCAGCACGAACAGGCAGACGAAGCAAAGCTGGAGATAGGCGGTGCGGATCTCGCGGTTGATTGCCGCGGTGACCTTGGCTTCGTCGATGCTGACGATCAGCCGCGATTGGGTACCGGCAATACGGATAAAGCTGAGGGCGCGCTTGAAGCCGTCGGTCGCCGAAAACGCCATGGAGCCGTCGGTCGCGTCGGAACTCAGCGCCTTGTCGGCGATCGCCGACAGCAGCGGCACATTGTCGAGCGACCGGCCGATCATGCTGGCCTGGTCGGCCGGTGCCGCCATGATGGTGCCGGTGCTGTCGATCAGCGCTGCCATGACACCGGGGCGGCCGCCGAGATTGCCGAGGATCTTCGACATCCAGTCGAGGCTGACGGCAGCGAGAATGACGGAATCGGACTCGTCGTTGATGGCCGACACCGGGTAGGCGGCCATCACGATGGGTGAGTTGGTCGGCTTCGCGAACAAGAAGTCGCTGAGGACGAAGTCGCGGGTTTCGCGCGTCTTCTTCAGATAGGCCCGGTCGCTGAGATCGAGGCCGACAAGGGTGTTGGTGGTTGAGCACTGCACCCGCCCATTGCCGCCGACGATCAACAGCGTGCGAATCCAGGGCAGGTTGGCGGGGAGGCTGGCGCGCATCATGTCGCAACTGCGGGCGATGCCGCCCGCCGAGGCGCGGATATAGGCGGCGGACTTCAGGATGGTCTCGACCGAGGAAATGACCTCGCGCTGGGCGTCGGCGCTGTGCCGGGCGAGGTTGGCGAAATCTTCGGAGGCCTGTGCGATCTGCCGGGCGCGGGTGTCTTCGAGCGAACGGGCGCGTTCCAGCATCAAGGGTGCCACCAGGATCACGGCGAGCAGCGCCAGCCGCGCGCGGATTCCCAGAAGCTTCTTGAGTTTGACCCTGTTGCGGTTGAAACTGACGCCAGACATCTTTGTCCCCTACCCCGCGTGGCAAGGTAGAGCGAAGGGTTCAAAAAGCCTTTCCCGAACTTGGTAAAATTCGAGGAAATCCCGTAAATCTACGAGCCGCATACGAGATAACGCGAGAGATGACAGCACCGCTAACCAAGCCTTTACCAAACGGTCTCGCCACGGTGGAGCAGGAGATCGCGCGCGCCTGCAAGGAAGCGCGCCGCGAGCGCGCGTCGGTGACGCTGATCGCCGTGTCGAAGACGTTCGATGCGGCGGCGATTTCGCCGATTATCGGCGCCGGACAACGTGTATTCGGCGAAAATCGCGTGCAGGAGGCAAAGTCGAAGTGGCCAGCGTTAATTTCCGGCACCTCCGGCATTGCCCTGCATCTGATCGGGCCGCTGCAATCCAACAAGGCCAAGGAGGCGGTTGCGCTGTTCGATGCCATCCATTCCGTCGACCGTCCCAGCATTTGCGAAGCGTTAGCCAAGGAAATCGATTCTCAGAAAAAGCAGCCGGAATTGTTCGTCCAGCTCAACACCGGCGAGGAGCCTCAGAAGGCCGGCGTCGCGCCCGGCGAGGCGGATGCGTTCATTGCGAGCTGTCGCGACAAATACGGCCTGGCCGTTTCCGGGCTGATGTGCATCCCGCCGGTCAACGAGGCGCCGGCGCCGCATTTCGCGCTGACCGCCAAGATCGCCGCGCGCAACGGGCTGAAGAACTTGTCGATGGGCATGAGCGCCGATTTCGCGGTCGCGATCCAGTTCGGCGCCACCCATGTGCGCGTAGGGTCGGCGATCTTCGGGCATCGGTAGCGTCTCGCGTCATTCCGGGGCGATGCGGAGCATCGAACCCGGAATCTCGAGATTCCTCGGGGTGCAATTGCACCCCTGAGGTCTGGTGCTAACGCACCATCCCGGAATGATGCCGAGAGAGTCTACTTGAATCCCGCCGACACCTTTCCGAGCGAACCGAAATCAACCGCACAGAAATCGCCCGATTGGATCGGCAGCGGCGGGTGACAGGTGCCGGTCGTAACGACGCGGCCGGCCTTCAGCGTTACGCCGAGCTGACGCAATTCATTGGCAAGCCATGTCAGCGCCACCCGGGGATCGCCGAGCACGTTCTTGCCGTGTCCGGTGAATTGCTGACCGCGCAGCGCGATGACAGGTTTCTCCTCGACGAGATCGAGCGCGCGCCAATCGGTCGTTGTCGGCGGGCCGAGCACGAACAAATGCGCGCAGGCATTGTCCGCGATGATCTGCGCGGCGCCGGCGCTGACGAAGTCTGCAAATCGCGAATCCGGAATCTCGATTGCGGGATGCAGCGTGTCGACCGCATCGAGAACCTGCTGCAGCGTGTAAGGGGTCGAGCGCGCCGGCAGATCCACGCGCATGCGAAAGGCGAATTCCGGTTCAGCGACGCGCATTTCGTTGCCGGCCATGGAAGCCGTGCCGCCGTCGGGAATCACCGTCTCGGCCAGGATGCGTCCGGCCATCGGACCGTCGACGTTGATGTGCTTCTGTCCGGCCTCGCTGGTCGCTGCGATCTTCCAGCCGAACAAATGTTCCGAAGAATATTTTTCGATCGCCGCCTGAATGGCATAGCCTTCGGCGCGGTCGCGCGGCCGCTGATCGGCGTCGATGCCCGTGAGCTTGGTACCGGCGCGCCAATGGTCGTGCAGAGTCTTCGACGCGGCGGCGATCTGGTTCTTGTCGAGCATGGATTGGATCCCCGGTCAGCCGATGATGATCTTGGTCTGCGGGCCCATCCGTCGCAACAGCCGCAGCATGGCGGATTTCGTCATCGAAACGCATCCCGCCGTCGGTGAAAAATCGAGTCGCGCCAGATGCAGGAACACGGCGCTGCCGCGGCCGGCGATGCGCGGGCCGGCGTTGTGGTCGATCTCGACGATGAAGTCGTAGAGGTGATCCTGGCGCGTCAGCCGGTCTCCGGCCTGGTCGCGGAACAGCCGCACCGGCTGGTTGTAGTGGCGGTCGTTCGGGTCTTCGCACCAAGCGTCCTCGGGCCGGATCGGCCGCGCCGGCAGATAGGTCTGCGGCCGCGGATGCCGGTCGGCCCGCCACCATAATTGCAGGGGGCGGAAGCTGCCTTTGGGGGTGCCGCCATCGCCCTCGCGCTTGTTGGCCAGGATGCCGCCGCGGCCAAGTGCCACCGGGACGGTCCAGCCGTCCGCGGTCAGCCAGCCCCGGCGGGGGTCGCCGGCGGCGCGGTGGACCCGGATCATCGAGACCGGCCGATCACGCACAACTGTCTCATAAGTGATTGAAAAGGTAGTGCTTCCCATGCCCATGCCCAAATCTGGGGTTGCCTGCCCGGCCGCAATTGCTCTATTTGGCGCCATTACAGGACATTCATCCAAATGCCCTCCGAATCTGGGATAGACTGCGGTTCGCCTTGTGAAACTGTAACAATCTCTTACCTGAAGGCGAATGGGTACCGGTAACCCGGTTTGCTCGCTAACAGGTTCATCACCGACCAAGACCCGGCTTGAGACGCTTCCCTTGTGTCCGCCGCCTGCCTCAAGAGGATCGTACCTATGGCCAATGCCCGCAAGATCCTGATCGTGGAAGACGATACCGATCTGCGCGATACGCTGGTCGAGCAATTATCACTGCATGAAGAGTTCGAAGCTTCCGCAGTCGATACCGGCGCCAAAGGTGCCAGTGCCGCGAAGGCCAATTCCCCTGATCTGGTGCTGATGGATGTCGGCCTACCTGACACCGACGGCCGCGAAGTGGTGCGGTCCCTGCGCAAGGGCGGCTTCAAGGCCCCGATCATCATGTTGACCGGCCACGACACCGATTCGGATACTATTCTCGGGCTGGAGTCCGGCGCCAACGACTATGTGGCCAAGCCGTTCCGGTTCGCGGTGCTGCTGGCGCGGATCAGGGCCCAGCTTCGCCAGCATGAGGCCAGCGAGGACGCGGTGTTTTCCGTCGGTCCCTACAGCTTCCGCCCCGGCTCCAAGATGCTGACCGGCGCCAATGCCCGGAAGGTGCGGCTGACCGAGAAGGAGACCGCGATTCTGCGGTTCCTGTATCGCGCCGGCCAAATGCCGGTATCGCGCGAAACGCTGCTGCAGGAAGTCTGGGGTTACAATTCCGGCGTCACCACCCACACCCTGGAAACCCATATCTACCGCCTGCGCCAGAAGATCGAAAAAGATGCAGCCAATCCGGAAATCCTGGTGACGGAAGCCGGTGGCTACAAGCTGGTGCCGTGATACGTTTAGCACCTGCGATTCGTAGATTTTTGCGCATCCCGGTGCCCGGTTCGTATGTCAATCGAAGATGATGTAGCCCTGCTCGAGCAGGTCCCGACATTGCGGCTGTTGGGAAACACGGCTCTGCGCATGCTGGCGATCGGCTCCGAGCAGCGCGATTTCGCGCGTGGCGACCAGTTGTTCAACGCCGGCGACGAGGCCGATGCCGGCTATGTGGTTCAGCGTGGCGCGTTCCGGGTCGAGGACGGCGGCGCCGAAATCATTGCCGGACCTGGCGCCTTGATCGGCGAGCTGGCGCTGATCGTCGCGATGCGGCGGCCGTCCAGCGCCGTTGCCATCGAACATTCCTCGGTGATCCGGGTTGCGCGCAGCCTGTTCCAGCGCGTGCTCGAAAGCGACCCCGCCGCGGCGCGCCGGCTGCGCGACGAACTCGCCACCCGCACCAGCCAGCTCGCCAGCGACATCTTGATGGCCGGCGCCAAGCTGAGCTCCTGATCGACCTCACACCTCCAGCGTCACCGTGACCGGCACGTGGTCGGATGGCCGTTCCCAGCCGCGCGCGTCGCGGGTGATGCGGAAATCGCTGATGCCGTCCTTGAGCGCGCGCGAGACCCAGATGTGGTCGAGCCTTCGGCCGCGGTCGCCCACGGTCCAGTCGGCGGCGCGGTAGCTCCACCACGTATAGACCTTTTCCGACATCGGAATGCGCTCGCGCGCGACGTCGAACCATTCGCCGTGGGTCTGCGCCGCCAGCAGTTTCTCGGTTTCGATCGGCGTATGCGACACGATCTTCAGGAGCTGCTTGTGCGACCACACGTCGTTCTCGTGCGGCGCCACGTTGAGATCGCCGACCAGGATGTGCCGGTCGTCGCCGCGCGGATGCAGCGGCTCGCAGGCTTTCATCTCGTCGAGGAATTTCAGCTTGTGATCGAACTTCGGATTGAGCACGGGATCGGGAATGTCGCCGCCGGCCGGAACGTAGAAATTATGCAGCACCAGCGGCTTCGTCAGTTGCGCCTTCTCGCCGAACGCCACTGAGATATGACGTGAATCGAGCTTGTCGCAGAAGGTGCGGATATCCTGGGTGTCGAACGGCAGCTTCGAGACGATGGCGACGCCGTGATAGCCCTTCTGCCCGTTCAGCGCGACGTGCTCATAGCCGAGACGCTTGAAGCGTTTCAGCGGGAATGCATCGTCGATGCATTTGGTTTCCTGCAGGCACAGCACGTCCGGCCGCACCGATTTGAGGAATTTGGCGACGATGTCGATGCGCAGGCGCACCGAGTTGATATTCCAGGTTGTCAGGGAGAAACGCATGAAGGTGATGTAGCAGCTTTTTGCCGCTGTCATGGCCGGACTTGTCGCGGCCATCCACGTCTTTCTGCCGCGGCGATGTCAGCCCGGCGGGGTCGAATAATTGGTGAAATCGATCTTGAACAAGCCGGGATCGACCTTCTTGGAACTATCCAGATTGTAGACCGCAACCGTGGTGTCGTAGCCCTGCGGGTCGGTCACCGTCCATTGCTTGAGCTGGCCGTCCTTGGCGCCGACCATCAGCATCAGGCGACTGGTGCCGATCAGCGCCTGCTTCTCCTCGATCGTGACGCTGATGAAGACGTCGTCGGCGGTAACGCTGACGACATTGGTGTCTTTCAGCAGATCGATCCGGTCCGACAGCAGGAAGCGCAGCGGCGTTTGCGACAGCGGATAGATGTCCTGGGTCGCGAGCTTCTTGTCGCGTACCGCCAGCGACGATCCGTCGGCGATGATGGCGATCGGGCTCGAGTCATATTCGAAGCGCACCTTGCCCGGCTTCTGGATGTAGAAGTCGCCCTTGGTCTTGCTGCCGTCGGGTCCGACCTGGACGAAATTCCCGACCAGCGTCTGCAGCGACGACAGATAGGTGCTGACTTTGGCGGCTTGTGCCTTCTGGTTGGCATCGAAGCTCGCGAAAATATTGGCAGGCACATTGCGGTGCGGATCTGGGATCACCGGATTGGGCGGCGCCTGAGTGGTCCCGGTCGTGATCGCAGCCTTGTCCTGCGCGCTCATCTGCACGCCGCCGTCGCGCGCCTTGGGCGCGGGTTTCGGCACTGGAACGGTCTGCGCGAACACGGGTGCTGCTGCGCCCGCGATGGACGTCGCGATCAGCAGCGCGAGTCCGCAACGGAAGCCGCGATAGGTGGATAGTTGTGTCATCAGATATTTCGGATCTCTATGCGACGCGGCCCGGTCTGACGAGTCTTGATCTCACCAGTCTTGATCTTACCAGTTTCGCCGCTTCCGGTCATTTTATCGCGCTTTCGACCAAAGGAGGTATCGTTTTTCCGTGAAAATCGTTTCACTTGACCTGGTTTGCCGCATCTAGAAGCGGCCTCCTAGAACCGGCCCTGGCCCTCTTCTTCCTCGACCAGAATTTCACGCTTGCCGGCGTGATTCGCCTGCCCGACGATGCCTTCGAGTTCCATCCGCTCCATCAGTGAGGCGGCGCGGTTGTAGCCGATTTGCAGCCGGCGCTGAATGTAGGAGGTCGAGGCCTTGCGGTCGCGTTTGACGATCGCAACGGCCTGCGAGAACAGGTCGCCGCCGCCATCGCCGCCCATGCCGGTGGCGTCGAATACCGCGCCGTCCTCGTCGGTCGGCTCTTCCGCCGTAACCGCCTCGAGATATTCCGGCTGTCCCTGCGTCTTGAGATGGCGCACAACTTTCTCGACTTCCTCGTCCGACACGAAGGGTCCGTGCACGCGGCTGATGCGTCCGCCGCCCGCCATATAGAGCATGTCGCCCTGTCCGAGCAGTTGTTCGGCGCCCATCTCGCCCAGGATGGTGCGGCTGTCGATTTTCGAAGTGACCTGAAATGAGATGCGGGTCGGGAAGTTCGCCTTGATCGTGCCGGTGATGACGTCGACCGACGGACGCTGGGTCGCGAGAATGACGTGCAGGCCGGCGGCGCGCGCCATCTGCGCCAGACGCTGCACCGCGCCTTCGATGTCCTTGCCGGCAACCATCATCAGGTCGGCCATTTCGTCGACGATGATGACGATGTAGGGCAGCGGCTCGAGGTCGAGCTTTTCTTCCTCGTAGATCGCCTTGCCGGTCTCCTTGTCGAAGCCGGTATGCACCGTGCGCGTCAGCTCCTCGCCCTTGCCCTTGGCCTCGACCAGCCGCTGATTGTAGCCGTCGATGTTGCGCACACCGAGCTTGGACATTTTCTTGTAGCGCTCTTCCATCTCGCGCACGGCCCATTTCAACGCGACCACCGCCTTCTTCGGATCGGTCACGACCGGCGTCAGCAGGTGCGGGATGCCGTCATAGACGGAGAGTTCGAGCATCTTGGGATCGACCATGATCAGGCGGCACTGGTCCGGCCGCAGCCGGTAGACCAGGCTGAGGATCATGGTGTTGATGGCGACCGACTTGCCGGAGCCGGTGGTGCCGGCGATCAGCATGTGCGGCGTACGCGCGAGATCGATGATGATGGATTCGCCGCCGATGTTCTTGCCGAGGCAGAGCGGCAGCTTCGCAGACGACTCGTCCTTCGCGGTCAGCAATTCGCGCAAGTAAACCTTTTCGCGGTGGGCGTTCGGCAATTCGATGCCGATGGCGTTGCGGCCGGCGACCACGGCGACGCGCGCCGAAAGCGCGCTCATCGAGCGGGCAATATCGTCGGCAAGACCGATCACGCGCGATGACTTGATGCCGGGCGCGGGCTCGAGTTCGTACAGCGTCACCACAGGTCCGGGGTTGGCCTTGACGATCTCGCCGCGAACGCCGAAATCCCCGAGCACGCCTTCCAGCGCGCGCGAATTGGCTTCCAGTTCAGCCTTGCTGAGCGGCTGGCGATCCGATGCCTTGGGCGCGGTCAGGACCGAGACCGAGGGCAGCTCGAACTTGTCGGAGGATTTACGCGCGGCGGCACGCGGGGCGGCCTTCTTGCGCGGGGCGCGGGCGACCGGGGCTTCCTCTTCCTCGTCGTCCTCGTCCTCTTCTTCCTCGCCCTCGAAGCCTTCCTCCTGCGGGGCCAGGGACGGCGCGGCGCGGCCGCTCAGGCTTGGTTCCTGGCGCTCAAACGACGACGTGCGGGGCTGCGGCGCGCTGGCGACCAGCGATCGATAGGCGGCGCCCAACAGCCAGGCCAGCCGGGCCTTTGCGCTCATCAGCGCATGAAACACCCATCCGAGCGAAACCGAGCTGCGATCGTCCTCTTCCACGAACGGCGTGTCGTCGTCCTCGATCGGCGTCAGCTCCTCGTCGCGCGGGCGCGAACCCCAGCCGCTCGCGAACAGAAACGTCGCGCACATCGCCGCGAACAGAATGATTCCGAGCACCAGCCGATAGGTGAAACCGGCGGGGCCGAATACCACGGCCGGCGCGCGCACCAGCGCATCGCCGACGACGCCGCCAAGTCCGGTCGGCAACGGCCATGCACCGCCATGCGGCCAGCAACTGGCAAAGCCCGCCGCGATCACGGTGCAGAGAATCCAGCATCCCAGCCGCAGCGCCTCGCGGTCGAAGGTGCGATGGGTCAGCATGCGCCAGCCCCACACCGCGACCGGCAGGATCAACATGATCGCGCCGAGACCGAGAATCTGCATCAGGAGGTCGGCGCCGATCGCGCCGGGATAGCCGACGAGGTTGCGGATGGCGCGCGAGGTCGCGTGGCTCAGGCTCGGGTCCTGCACCGACCAGGTCATCAGTGCCGCCGCCGCCACGCCGGACAATGCGATCAGGCTGAGACCTGCGACTTCGCGCAGGCGCCGCGCCAAAGCGTCGCGGATCGAGGCCGGCAGGTGGCCGACCAGGGGAATGACACGTTCGATCGCTGGCATGCTCATGGGGCCCTGCGATTAATCCAGAATTTCGACCAGCCGGTGCAATGCCTCGGCCGTTGATTCACTATCGGAGACCAGCGCGAGCCGGATGTAACCCGCGCCGGGATTGAAGCCGTCGTCCTGCGGGCGCGACAGATAGCTGCCGGGGATCACGCGCACGCCGGCATCGCGGTAAAGCCTCACGGCCGCGGCTTCGTCGCCACCACGCTCGGAGACATCGAGCCAGACGCAGAAGCCGCCGGCCGGCCTGACATATCCGTAGCGATTGCCGAGGATCTGGTCGGCGAGGTCGAACTTGATGCGGTAGAGCCGGCGATTTTCCTCGACATGGGCTTCGTCGCTATAGGCCGCGACCGCGACATGCTGCAGCGGTACCGGCACCTGCGGTGCGGCGACGTTGCGCAGCTCGTGGAAGGCGCTCAGAAACCTCTTGTCGCCGGCGGCGAAGCCGACGCGCATGCCAGGCAGGTTCGATCGCTTCGACAGCGACTGGAACGCGACCACATTGGCAAAATCGGGCCCGGCACATTCCAGCGCGCTGCCCGGCGCCTGCCTGGTGTAGATTTCCGAATAGCACTCGTCGCTCAGGATCATGAAGCCGTAGCGGTCCGCGAGTTTTTTCAGCTTCGCGAAATAGTCTGATGAGGCGACCGAGCCCTGCGGATTCGCGGGCGACGCAATGAAGATCGCAACGGTGCGCGCCAGCGTCGCATCATCGAGCGTATCGAGATCCGGCAGGAATCCGTTGGCCAGCGTGGTCGGCAGATAGATGGTCTCGCATCCGGCGGCACGGGCGCCGGCGCCATAGGCCGGATAGAATGGATTGGGCACCAGGATCGCGGGCTTGCCCCGGCGCGCGCCGACATAGCGGGCCGCGGTGATGGCCGCGAAAAACAGCCCTTCGCGGCTGCCGTTCAGGACCAGGATTTCGCTCTCGGGATCGACCGGCCGCGGCAAATGAAAGCGGGTCGAAAGCCAGTTGGCGGCGGCGTGCCGGAACGGCTCGATTCCCTTGGCGATCGGATAGCGGCCGAAATCGGCGGTATGCTTTGACAGCACCGGGCCGACGAAGTCTGGCACCGGATGCTGCGGCTCACCTAAGGACAGCGTAATCAATGGCTTAGCGGGCTGATATGGGGCCAGCAGCTCGGCTGTCCGCGCAAATGGCGAACGCTCGGCCTGACCGGCAGGAGAGACGCTGCCGGCGCCCTGCGCCACGCCGGAAGAGGCGGTCATTGCCATGTCTGATACGCCAGCACTTTCAAAGGCGGTCGAAGGATCTGCGTGACCACCGGAAACCGATCAAACCACCATAGATACGGCGAGGTTAAGACGCGATTAACCATCGGCCAAGCTGGACAATTTGAGCGGTAATACCATATTTTGAACAGGTAATACTTCGAGGGATTCGCCATGGCGACAAAGGTCACGAGCAAGGGTCAGGTCACCATTCCAAAGCCGGTCCGCGACCATTTGGGAATCGTGCCCGGCAGCGAGGTGGAATTCCGGCGCGCCGCGGACGGCAGCATCGTGATCGAAAAAGCCGACGGTACACAGCGGCCGAGCCGATTTGCCAAGCTGGTGGGTATTGCAGGGCCCGGTCTTTCCACGGACGAGATCATGGCCATCACCCGCGGGGACTAGTTCCGTGACCCTGGTGGACTCGAATGTCCTGCTCGATATCTTCGGCAAGACTCCTGCCTGGTGGGAATGGTCGCTGATGCAGCTTGAGGACGCCGCTCTGCATGGTCCGTTGCTGATCAACGACGTCATCTTTGCCGAAACGTCGATCCGCTTTCCGAGCATCGACACGTTCGAAGCGGCTTTGACGGATGCCGGGATCACCGTTGCACCGATTCCCCGGACCGCGCTGTTCCTGGCAGGCAAGGCTTCCGTCAAATACAGAGCCTCAGGCGGTATGCGGAGCGGAGTGTTGCCGGACTTTTTCATTGGCGCCCATGCTGAGATCGAAAACCTGCCCCTGCTCACACGCGATGTCAGGCGTTACCGAAGTTACTTTCCGAAGGTGATGTTGATTGCTCCGGAAAGCGACGGATAGTTGTTGCTGCGCCATATCCACGTCATTGCGAGCGAAGCGAAGCAATCCATTTCGCGGAATAACGGATGGATGGATTGCTTCGTCGCTTCCGCTCCTCGCAATGACGCCTAGATACGACTTCGCATTCTCGCGGCATGATCTGCCCGAAGTTTTTCATTTCGTTTGCCCTCGGAATACAGAGGGCGCGGGGAAGACCGGGTGCGCGCTGCACCCGCGGTCTCGCGAGCATGATGCACAGAAAAGTGCGCTCACGAGCATACAGGTTCAGCGGTGAACACACCGGCCTCCCCCACGCAACGGCTTTACGGCTTACTTCGTGCTCACCCCGGTGAACGGGCTTTATTGTCACCGTCATTACGCGGATTGCTCCGCGCAACTTGACGCCAGCGTCGCGGCATCAGGTCCACACGACTTCACCGTACGCTCATGCCGCGCTCGTCAGTCGCAGCCTTTGCGTCCATCGCATCCCACCGCACGGTCGTGACGATCGCGATCGCCCCTCTTGTCGCGGTAGACGGGCGAAGTTGAACTCCTGATTTGCCCGACGGGGCAACGGAAATATTTTTGCACGAAGGTCTGGACAGACTTTGGTGATTTGCCCGTCGGGTTGACTTGTAGCAGAACGGCGGAAGAATTCGCTGTTGCTAGCGCAGGCGACTCACGCCATCCGCACGCTGCCCTCCATCATGCCCGGGCTTGTCCCGGGCATCCACGTCTTAGTAGTCTCGCAGCCAGTGAAGACGTGGATGGCCGGGCATAGGCGAGCGGAAGCGACGCCGTCCTTCGGCCGGCTATGCCCGGCCATGACAGCAACGGTTTCGCGGAGGCGCTCAATCCATCCTACGGCGGCTCGTTTTGGCGCTACCGCTGCGGCAGCCGTTCGAAACTCGGCATGCCCTCGGGAATATGGTGGAAGGGCTGCTTGTCGACCGTGTAGATCGCGATCTGCGGCGTGATCTGGGCGGGGTTATCGAGCGTTCCGACCTTCACGACCACGATCGGCCGCTGTGGCCGCGTCACCACATGCGTGCCGCATTCGGCGCAGAATTCGCGTGTCACCGGCTTCTCCAGGTCCTTGCGCGAAAACTGCTTCGGCGCACCCTTGGTGTATTTGAAGCCGTCGATCGGCATCGCCACGAACATGTTGGGCGAGCCGCCCGTGATGTACTGGCATTCGCGGCAATGACATTGCGCCTGCAACATCGGCTCGCCTTCGGCGACATAGCGCACCGCGCCGCAATAACATCCGCCTTCGAGTTTCATGACGTCCTCCCGATTTTATCGTTGCTTCAGGATAGTGGCTTTCCGGAAAGTCTCACCTTGCCGTTACGCAATTCGCCGCCGGGCTCGCCTTGAAAGTCGAGATGACCACTTTTAACCAATGCCATCAATCGTCCCATGACGAACGTATCGCCAAACTCGATGATCCACTCGTTTGGCCCGCCAACCAAAGCCTTCCCTACGACTCTCATGGCGTTCTACCATTTGTCGTTCACCTGGGATATCACTCGGAAATCAAAGAAGGAAATCGGAGCTGAAACAAGCGTTTCGCTGTCGATGACCCGCAATGGCGCATTCTCCACGAGGAGTTTTTGCCAAAGGTCTTGATAACGCTTTCGAGCTGGTTCCTGCAGCGGCTCTGCTAAATCCCAGAGCCGTTCACGGCAAATGATGTCGGGGTGAAGCATGCCAAGGCTCATTGCCAAGTATGGCGGTCGAGGAGGTTCCTGCTCTGACGGGCTGGATACCATGACCTCGCTCAGGTCGACCACCTCACATGGCGCATCGCCGAGGCGCGATAGCCAATCGAGGAAACCCGCGTACTCCATCGCGGATCGTCGCGTCAGCCAGACGTTCTTGCGTTTGTTGGGTGCGCGAGCGTCATCCGATACTCGCTCGGAGTCGGTGCAGATCTCGATCCAGTCGGGGGCGCCCAATTCATCCGCAACCCACTTCGAGCGCACGTGCGGGTCAGACGAATTGATGGGTCCGAAGCTGAGGTCGTCGTAGATCGTGATCACCGGGTCGGACCGCCCGGCCTTTCGCAGAGCCTGAAGCAGGCATCCCGCGCCCGACGGCGTAAAAACGAAATGAAGATCGGTCTTCATCACGGAGCCTCGATGAAAGTGCCTAGATGGCACTTCCGGAAGTCCGCGTCCACTTCAACGTATGCTTGGCATTGGTGACAAAAAGAAAAAGAAAGGGGCTCCAACTTGCGCTGGAGCCCCTCAACGGTCGGGGCATTGCCGGGTATGTGCCCAAACCGGAGTTGTGGGTGCGAACCTTGGGGGATCGCACCCCGGGAGAACTTACATGTTGTAAGCGCGCTCCGTGTGCTCGGTGACATCGAGGCCTTCACGTTCGGTCTCGACGTTGACGCGCAGGCCGACGATGACGTCGACTACCTTGTAGAGGATCGCCGAACCGATGCCCGACCACACCAGCGTGGTGCAGACGCCCCAGCTCTGCGAGGTCATCTGGGCAACGAAGTCGTAGTCTGCGATCTTGCCGGTGGTGTAGTCCATGATGCCCGTACCGCCGAGGGCCGGATTCACCAGGATGCCGGTGCCGAGCGCGCCGACGATGCCGCCGATGCAGTGGACACCGAACACGTCGAGCGAGTCGTCATAGCCCAGCGCATTCTTCACCACGGTGCAGAAGAACAGGCAGACGACGCCAACCACGAGACCGAGCACGATCGCGCCCATCGGACCGGAATAACCGGCCGCCGGCGTAACCGCGACGAGGCCCGCCACCGCACCCGACAACGCGCCGAGCACCGAGGGATGACCCTTGACGATCCATTCCGCGAACATCCAGGCCATCGCCGCCGCTGCCGTTGCAACGAAGGAGTTGGTCATGGCGAGCGCGGCGCCGCCGTTGGCTTCGAGGTTCGATCCGGCGTTGAAGCCGAACCAGCCGACCCAGAGCAGCGAAGCACCGATCATGGTCATGGTCAGCGAGTGCGGAGCCATCAGCTCCTTGCCGTAGCCGACCCGCTTGCCGATCAAGAGCGCACCGACGAGACCGGCGATACCGGCGTTGATGTGCACCACGGTGCCGCCGGCGAAGTCGATCGCGCCCTTCTTGAAGATCCAGCCGGCGTCGGCGTTCACTTCGTCGAGCTTGGCCTGCGCCGCGGTCTTCGCCGCACCGTCAGCCGCCGCGGCAAGCGCCTTCGCCGCATCCGAGATCGCGTCCGGTCCGGCCCAGTACCAAACCATGTGTGCGATCGGGAAGTAGATCAGCGTCACCCAGAGCGGGATGAACAATGCGATCGCCGCGAACTTCATGCGTTCGGCGAAGGCGCCGACGATGAGGGCGGGGGTGATCGCCGCGAAGGTCATCTGGAAGCAGACATAGACCAGCTCCGAGATGTTGGCGTCGACGCTGAAGGTCGCCGCTTTCGAATCCGTCGTCACGCCCATCAGGAAGGCCTTGGAGAAGCCGCCGATGAAGTCGGAACCGCCGGTGAAGGCAAGGCTGTAGCCGTAGAGAGCCCAGATCAGCGTAACGATACAGACGCAGTAGAACACCTGCATCAGCACCGAGAGCATGTTCTTGGAGCGGACCAGGCCGCCATAGAACAGCGCAAGGCCCGGGATCGTCATCAACAGCACCAGCACCGTCGATGTCAGCATCCAGGCGTTGTCGCCTTTGTTGATAGTTGGTTCGGCGTAGGCAGCGGTCGCCGCGAACAGGCCGACTGCGAGGGCCGCCAATCCCGCGCTATAGGGACGCTTGAACGTCATTTGTGTACTCCTGAGTGGTAAGGTTGAGCGCGAAATCAGAGTGCCGCGGCATCCGCCTCACCCGTGCGGATGCGAACCGCATGGTCGAGGTTGATGACGAAGATCTTGCCGTCGCCGATTTGTCCGGTTTTTGCAGCCGAGGTGATGGCGTCGATGGTCTTGTCGACCTGATCCGAGGCGACAGCGACCTCGATCTTGATCTTGGGAAGGAAGCTCACGGCGTATTCGGCGCCGCGATAGATTTCGGTATGACCCTTCTGTCGGCCATATCCTTTGACTTCCGTCACCGTGAGACCATGAACGCCAATGGCGGTCAGGGCGTCACGGACTTCTTCGAGCTTGAATGGCTTGATGATCGCCATAACAATTTTCATGGGTCCTATCCCCGCTTGGGCCCGGTGCAGACAGACACCGGGCGTTCTCGACTGAGGTTCACCACGCGGAGAAGTTCACTACGCGGGCACAGCCAGGACCCTTAGAGTCAAATACCGTGCCAGATCGGCGGAATTCTCTAACGGTTTATGAATCCGGACCTTTTCGCCCTTGGCGGGAAAAGGCGTGCACTGCGATATTCGGTCGCGCCCAAAGCATAGCCAGGCATGCTCAAAACATGAGCACGTCAGACTACGAACATAATCCTGCCCAGCGGGAGGGCAGTTGAACGGTATTTGGATGGGGGGTTTATTGCAGCGCTTCGCCGTGCTGCGAAATATCCAGGCCTTCGAGCTCCTGCTGCAGCGACACCCGGAGCGGTACGAACACGCTCACCAGCTTGAGCAGCACAAAGGTCACGCCCCCGGACCAGACCAAGGTGACCGCGATCCCGTAGAGCTGAATCAGCACCTGCTGTGGATGGCCTTCGATCAGCCCGGCGGTGCCGCCGATGGCGCTGACCGCAAAGACGCCGGCGAGCAGGGTGCCGGTCAGCCCGCCGACGCCGTGGACGCCGAACACGTCGAGCGAGTCGTCGTAGTTGAAACGGTGCTTGAGCCAGGTGCAGGCCCAGTAACACACGATCCCCGCGACGACACCGATGATGACGCCATGCCACGGTGCTACGAAGCCGGATGCCGGCGTGATCGTTCCGAGACCGGCGACCGCGCCGGAGATCATGCCGAGCACCGAGGGCTTGCGCCGCGTCACCCATTCGATCGCACCCCAGGTCAGCGCGCCGGCGCAGGCCGCCAGATGCGTCGCAATGATCGCCATCACCGCGCGCGAATTGGCGGCCAGCGCCGATCCGCCATTGAAGCCGAACCAGCCGACCCACAGCAGACCGGTGCCCATCACCGCGAGCGACAGGTCGAACGGCGACAGGTTCTCGCTGCCATAGCCGTGGCGCCGGCCCATCACTTTCGCCGCGACCAGTCCGCCGATGCCGGCGGAAAGATGCACGACCAGCCCGCCGGCGAAATCCAGCACGCCCATGGTGGCGAGGAAGCCGCCGCCCCATACCCAATGCGCCAGCGGCACATAGACGAACATGAACCAGCCGATCGAGAACAGAAGGTAAGCCGAAAACCGCATCCGGTCGGCCACCGAACCCGCCACCAGCGCTACCGTGATGATCGCAAACGTCATCTGGTAGAGCATGAAAAGCGCTTCAGGAATGGTCTTTGCCGCCGGGTTGACGCCGTCCATCGTCATCCCGATCAGCAGCCAGCGGTCGAGCGTGCCGAGCCAGGGCCCGTCGCCGACGAAGGCCAGCGAATAGCCGAACGTCACCCACAGGATCGAGATGATCGCGACCGCCGCGAGACTCTGCGCCATGGTCGCGAGGACGTTCTTCTTGCGCACCATGCCGGAATAGAACAGCGCGAGACCCGGGATCGTCATCATCAGCACCAGCGCGGTGGCGACGATCATCCATGCGGTGTCGGCGGGGCTGATGGTCGACGTCTCAGCGAAGGCCGGCGTTGCCAGCGGGCAGCCCGCCGCAAGCGTGATGAGCGCAGCCAGCTTCGCTGCACGAACCGATAGTGCCCCCATGGAAATTCCCCGGCGTGTTGTGGTGTCTTTTCTCGCGCGTCCGGCGTCGTTGCCGGCGCGCCTCGAATTGGATGCGTGTCAGAGCGCGTCGCTGTCGGTCTCGCCGGTGCGAATGCGCAGCGCGTGATCGATCGGCGTCACGAAGATCTTGCCGTCGCCAATCTGTCCGGTGCGTGCGTTCGAGGTGATGACGGCGACCGCCTTGTCGGCGATGTCGGAAGCAACCGCGATTTCGATTCGGAGCTTGGGCAGGAAGTTCACGACATATTCGGCGCCGCGATAGATTTCGGTATGGCCCTTCTGGCGGCCGTAACCCTTGACCTCGGTCACGGTCATGCCGTGGACCCCGATGGCCGTCAGCGCCTGGCGCACCTCGTCGAGTTTGAAAGGTTTGATGATCGCGACGACGAGTTTCATGGTCAGGCCTTCATTTTCCTTGGCTGTTCGCTGTTGGCGGGCCGACCATCCGGTGGTTCGGCTGCCCGTTCAAATCTGGCATTTTTCTGGGCAAATGGCACAAAAAACTTGCAGGTTTAAGGGGAAAACATTTGGAGCGGGTGATCTCGGTCACTGTACAGGGGTTGGGATCACCAGACAGAATGTGGTTCCGTCACCGGCCGCTCGCCGGCCAGCCCTTAATCCACGGCTCAAGGAAATAAAATGTCGGACCGATCGTGGTTTTATGCATCCAACGGCCAGCAACAGGGCCCTTACCCCGAAGCCCAGCTGCGTGACCTCATTGCTCGCGGAACGGTCAGGGCGGATACCCTGGTCTGGTCCGAAGGGATGGCGGGCTGGCAGAAGGCGGGCGAGATTCCGGGCCTGATGTCCGATGGCGGATCGGCGGCTCCCCCCATTCCACGTCCTGGTGGCCCGCCGATGAGCGTCGGTGGCCATGATGACGGTCCGTTGTCGATCGACCTGCCGCTGTTGCCTCTCCTCGGGCGTTTCCTGCTGCTGATCATCGGATATTTGTTGGTGATCCCGGCGCCCTGGACCGCAACCGCCTTCTATCGCTGGATGGCCTCCCGCGTGACGGCGCCGGCCCGGCCAAATTTCGGCTTCGCGGGACAGCCCCTCGATATCTGGTACGTCTTCGTCGCGACAGGCCTGATGTATTACGTTGGCGCCTACGACAACACCCTGCAGCTCATCACCATTCCGGTCTCGGCGTTTCTGAGCTGGATCATGCTGCGATGGATCGTCGGCAATCTCAGCTCGAACGGCCAGCGGCTTCCGATCGCCTTCACCGGCAGTGTCTGGACCTTTCTGGGTTGGCAATTGTTCATGTACGCCTCGTTCATCACCATCATCGGCTGGGCCTGGGTCGTCGCGGCCATGATGCGTTGGATATGCCGCAACGTCAGCGGGACACGGCGCGAACTGGTGTTCAACGGCAGCGGGCTGGAAATTCTGTGGCGGACGTTCGTGTTCTCAATCGCCTGCATCTTCATCATCCCGATTCCGTGGATGCTGCGCTGGCTTAACCGCTGGTACGTCGCGCAATTCGCGCTGGTCGAACGCGCCTGATCAGCAGAGTTCGATGACGTCGGCGCCTACCTGCGCTGGCGCACCGAGCCTTCCTGAACCACCGACGCCACCAGCGTGCCGTCGGGCTTGAAGATCGAGCCGCGGGTCAACCCGCGGCCACCCTGGGCGCTCGGCGAATCCTGCGCGTAAAGCAGCCATTCGTCGGCGCGGAACGGGCGATGAAACCACATCGCGTGGTCGAGGCTGGCCGGCATCATGCGCTTGTCGAACAGGGTGCGGCCGTAGCGCGCCATGATTGCATCGAGCAGCGAAAAGTCCGACGCATAGGCGAGCGCGCACATATGCAGCGCCGGATCGTCAGGCAGTTTGGCCGCGGTGCGAATCCAGACGTGGATACGTCCGTCGTCAATCTTCTGGCCGAAATAGCGGCCGAGTTCGACCGGACGCAACTCGATCGGGCGGTCCGATTCATAATAGCGGCGGATGAATTCCGGCATCTCCTTGAACATCGGTTGCTTGGAGACTTCCTCGGCGGTGAGCTTTTCCGGCGGCGGCACATCCGGCATCTTGTCCTGATGATCGAATGCGGTTTCTTCCTCGACATGAAACGACACGATCATCGAGAAGATCGCGTTGCCGTGCTGGATCGCGGTGACCCGGCGGGTCGAATAGCTCTTGCCGTCGCGCAACCGCTCCACCTCGTAGATGATCGGAATCTGCGTATCGCCGGGCAGGATGAAGTAGCAGTGCAGCGAATGCGGCAGCCGCCCTTCGACGGTGCGGCATGCCGCCACCATCGCCTGTCCGATCACCTGTCCGCCGAATACCCGCTGCCAGCTCGTCTTCGGGCTGTTGCCGCGGAACAGGTTCACCTCGATCGGTTCGAGATCGAGAATGGAGATCAGGTCAATCACGCCTTTGGACATCGCAATGCTTTCGAAGTTGCGGTAGGAGCGCCGGTAACAACTGCCGTCATTCCGGGGCGACACGAAGTGTCGAACCTCAGGGGTGCAATTGCACCCCCGGGGAATCTCGAGATTCCGGGTCTGGTCCTTCGGACCATCCCGGAATGACGATTGGAGAGTTAACGCCCCTTGTTTCAAAACCCTGTTTCGCCCAGCTAATATCAGGTAGCAAGTCCAGTCTGCTGAAGTAACCGGGTAAGGATTTCATGGCGGCACAGCGAAGCATTGTCATCTGCGGCGGCGCCTTTGCGGGGCTGGCGCTGGCGCTGGCGCTCCGTCAGGGCCTCGGGCCCGATATTCCGGTTGTCGTCGCCGATCCGGCGCTTGCCACGCGGCCGAGCCGCGATCCGCGCGCGACCGCGATCGTCGCCGCATGCCGGCGGCTGTTCGAGGTGCTCGGCGTCTGGGATCAGGTGTCGGCGGATTCGCAAGCGATCCTCGACATGGTGGTGACGGATTCGAAGCTGGAAGACGCCACCCGTCCGGTGTTCCTGACCTTTGCCGGCGACGTCGAGCCGGGCGAACCCTTTGCGCATATGGTCGAAAACCGCCGCCTGATCGATGCGCTGGTGGTGCGTGCCGAGGCCGAGGGGGTCGAGCTGCGCGCCACAGCGGTGTCGACCTATGATTCACGCGCCGATGGCATCGACGTGACGCTCGCCGATGGCAGCGTCATCGAGGCAAGCCTGCTGGTTGCCGCCGACGGCGCGCGCTCACGCCTGCGCGAACGCGCCGGGATCGCCACCCATGGCTGGGACTACAATCAATCCGGCATCGTCGTCACCGTCGGTCATGAGCGGGATCATCACGGCCGCGCCGAGGAGCATTTTCTCCCCGCAGGGCCGTTCGCGATTCTGCCTTTGACCGGAAAGCGCTCGTCGCTGGTCTGGACCGAGAACCGCACTGAAGCTGCGCGGATCACGGCACTCAACGAAGAAGAATTTCACGCCGAACTCGAAAAGCGCTTCGGGCTGCATCTCGGCGAGGTCAAGGCGCTGGACAAGCCGCGGGCGTTTCCGCTCGGCTATTTCGTCGCGCGGTCGTTCATCGCCGAGCGGCTGGCGCTTATCGGCGACGCCGCGCATGTCATCCATCCGATCGCAGGCCAGGGGCTCAACATGGGCCTGAAGGATGTCGCGGCGCTGGCCGAAGTGGTGGTCGATGCGGCGCGGCTCGGCATGGATCTCGGCCAGGCCGACGTGCTCGAGCGCTACCAGCGCTGGCGGCGTTTCGACACCATGGCGATGGGCGTTGCGACCAACTCGCTGAACTTCCTGTTCTCCAACGAATCGACCTTGCTGCGCACCGTGCGCGATATCGGTCTCGGCCTGGTCGATCGCGCGCCGCCGTTGAAGAGCCTGTTCATCCGCCAGGCCGCGGGGTTGTCAGGCGAAGTGCCGCGGCTGTTGAAGGGCGAGGCGCTGTAAGGGCGCAGCCTCTAAGGTCGTCATTGCGAGGAGCCAACGGGTCGCGCGAATGCGCGCCCGATGACAGGCTCCGCGACGAAGCTATCCATTCTGCCTTTACGCGGCGCGTATGGATTGCTTCGCTTCGCTCGCAATGACGAGGAGAGTCAGTCGATTTTCCGCGCCTCTTCCGGCAGCATGATCGGGATGCCGTCGCGGATCGGATAGGCAAGCTTGGCCGAGCGCGAGATCAGCTCCTGCCGCGTCGAATCGAATTCCAGCGGTCCCTTGGTCACCGGGCAGACCAGGATCTCAAGCAGTTTTGGATCGACGGTGCTGTCGAGGCGTTCGGGCGAGGCGCTCATGATGGTCTCCGGCTAGGCCTGATCCCTTAGCATATCTGGCGGCGCGATGTCATGACGCGTGCCGTCGCACTTCATGACACGGCCATCCGCAGCAATTCCTCGATCACAGCCTGCTGGCGCGCCTTCGGCAAGGGCTGCTCCGACAACGCATAGCCGACAAACGTCCAATAGAGAATTTGGGCGCGGGCCCGCGCGATCTCGGCGGACAATCCGGCCTGCTTCAACAGCACCTCGATATAGCCGATGCGCCTGATGTCGATGGCCTGCACCGCGGCGCGCGCATCGGCGTCCACGGTGGCCCAGGTGCGGACCGCATTCTCCAGCGCCGGCCGGCTGGAAAACGCCGCGCGCAACAGCACCGACAGCGCGTCGCGGTCCCTGGGCGTCGCCTCAAGCCCGGCGATGACCTGCTCGGTCGCGACATCGCTCCAGTGTTTGAGGATGGCGGCGTGGAACGCACCGATATCGGCGAAATGCCAATAGAAGCTGCCGCGCGACACCCCCATCGCCTTCGCCAGCGGCTCGGCCTTGAGTGCCGTGAAGCCGTTTTTGGTGAGGGTTGCGAGGCCCTGGTCGAGCCAGTCCTTCGCGGAGAGTTGATCGGTCATGCGGGTTCCTGCGACATTCCACCATACACTACTGTATTGACAGCCGCCAGCGCCGGGCTATATTCCATACAGTACTGTATGGAGGGCCGTCAGATGCGCGATATCATCCTGCAATGCGCCGGCGTTGCCGCAATTCTGGTCGCCGTCATCCACGGCGTGCTCGGCGAAACCAAGGTGTTCGCGCGCGCCAAAATCGAGCCGGAGCACCTGCGCACGCTGATCCGACTGGTGTGGCAGGCCGGCACGGTGGCCTGGATCGGCGGTGGCGTGCTGCTGTTGGCGGCGCCTTCGCTGGGATCGGAGAGCGCGCGGCACTGGATCGTCGTCACCACCGTCGCGGTCTACGCGTTCGCGGTCGCCGCCAATGCCTGGTGGTCGCGCGGCCGTGGCTTCGGCTGGAAGGCGCTCGGTGTGGTCGTCGCGCTCGCGGTGGCCGGCTACTAGGCGATCGATCTCTCACGCCTCGTCGGCCGCCGGTGAAAGGAGAGCACCCATGGAACAGCGAATCCAGATCAGCATCGAAGCCGGTGTGGCCGACGTTCGCCTGAACCGGCCGGACAAGATGAACGCGCTCGATCCGGCCATGTTCAGCGCCATTGCCGACGTCGGCGCACGGCTCAAGGACGATCCGAGCGTGCGCGCCGTGGTGTTGTCCGGGACGGGGCGCGCCTTCTGCGCCGGTCTCGATGTCGCGCGGATGATGGCAGCGACCCGCGGCGAGTCGATCCTGCCGTTCGCCGATCTCACAAGGCGCACGCACGGCGTCGCCAATTTTGCCCAGCATATCGTCTGGCTGTGGCGAAAACTTCCGGTGCCGGTCATCGCCGCGGTTCATGGTGCCGCCATCGGCGGCGGCTTCCAGCTCGCGCTCGGCGCCGACCTGCGTTACGTCGCGCCGGGCACGCGTCTGGCCGTGATCGAGACCAGATGGGGCCTGGTGCCGGACATGGCGGGAACCCAGTTGATGCGGCATCTGGCGCGCGACGATGTGGTGCGCGAGCTCACCTTCACCGGCCGGATCTTCTCCGCCGAAGAGGCCCTCGCCTACGGTTTCGCCACGCGCGTGACGCCGGATCCGTTGGCCGCCGCCATGGACACCGCCCGAGAAATCGCGGCCCACAGCCCCGACGCGATCCGCGCCGCCAAGCGGTTGCTCAACCTCGCCGCCGAATGCAGTCCCCATGCCGGCCTCGCGGCCGAGACCGCCGAGCAGGGCGCTCTGCTCGGCCGGCCGAACCATGTCGAGGCGGTCATGGCCAATCTCGAGCAGCGCGCACCGGTCTGGAGCACCGCATGACGGGCGAACGGACATCGAAAACGCTTTAGCCAGGGAGCCTTCAAGATGACTATTGTTCTCGTTACCGGGGGCACCGGCCATTTGGGACAGGACCTCGTGCCCACGCTGCTGCGGCAAGGCAACCGGGTTCGCGTGCTGGCGCGGTCACCCCGGCGCGACGGCGATGTCGAATGGGCGGTCGGAGATCTTGCGACCGGGCAGGGCCTGCAAGCCGCGCTTAGGGGCGTGCACACCGTGATCAACGCGGCGACGTTCTCGCCGATCGTGCGGCGCGGCGGCATCAGGCCGGTGGATTTCCTCAAATCCCCGTCCGATGTCGATGTGGAAGGTACCGAGCGCCTGCTCGCGCTATCCCGCGACGAAGGCATTCAGCATTTTCTCCACGTCTCGATCGTCGGCCTCGACGAGGCGTCGCTGCCCTATGCCCGCGTCAAGCTCCGCGGCGAGCAACGGGTTTGCGAGTCGTCCCTGCCGTGGTCGGTGGTGCGCGCGATGCCGTTCTATTATCTGCTCGAGCGAATGCTGGCCGGTCTCGCCTGGTTGCCGGTGTGGCCGGTGCCGAAAACGTCATTCAATCCGGTCGATACGTCAGATGTCGCCGACTATCTGGCAACCTGCGCGCGCGAAGGGCCGCGCGGCGTGCGGGCCGAGATTGGCGGTCCCGAAGATCTCTCCTGCACCGAATTTGCCCGTCAGTACCAGCGCGCACGCGGCTTGCAGCGTCCGATCCTGCCGCTGCCGCTGTCGGAGACGTCAGCGCGCGGCATGGGCTTCGTCGTCAGCCAGGGCGTGCGCGGAAAGTTGCGCTGGGCGGAATGGCTGCAGCGGCAGATCCCGGGAATCAGTGCCGCCGCATAAAGCCGCCGACGCGATTACTGCAGCCCGGTGTCGCCGCTGGTGCGCTTCTTGGCGAGGTCCATTTCGGTCACCGCGATCAGGATTTCCGCGCGCGTCTTCAGGTCGGCGGCTTCCAGCATCGCCTGCTTCTCCGCCGGCCCATAGGGCGACATCATGGCCAGCGCGTTGACCAGCGCTTCGTTCGGAGCGCTCTCGATGCCTTCCCAATCCACCTTCAGATTGTTGGCCTTGAGAAAATCCGTCAGCACATCGAGCAACGCCGTGCGGTCGACCTCTTCTTCGCCCTTGCGCGCGACGAAATCGTCGACGTAGGAAAAGAAATCCACCTTGCATTGCCGGTACGCGGTCAGCACGGTGAGTTCCTCGACCACCTTGAAGCGCGAGATGCCGGTCAGTTCGAGGATGTAGCGACCGTCGCCGGATTCGGCGAGCTGGGTGATGCGTCCGACGCAGCCGACGCGAAACAGCACGGGATGGGCCTCGTCCCTGCTGTGCGAAATATCCGGCTGGATCATCCCGATCAGCCGGTGGCCGTCGCGCAGGGAATCGTCGACCATCGCCAGATAGCGCGGCTCGAAGATGTTGAGCGGCATCTGGCCGCGCGGCAGCAGCAGCGCGCCGGGCAACGGGAACACCGGAATGGTCTCGGGAAGCTCGCCGGGTCCGCGGTATTCGGCATTGATCGGCATCTGCGGTCCCAGGGTTCGTGCGTTACAGGGTTGCGCGTATTCTGATCACAAAACCGCTGCCCACTTTTGTGGAATACGCGCGGTGTTTTTATGAAAACAGGACCGTCGACAGCCGCTTGCGTCCGTCCACGGTGGCTTCGTCGGTGCCGCCCCACGCCTCGAAGAACTGCACCAGCTGCTTGCGGGCGCCGTCCTCGTTCCATTTGCGATCGCGCCTGATGATTTCCAGCAACTGGTTGGTCGCTTCAGCGCGGTTGCCCTGGGCATTGAGCGCGGTCGCCAGATCGAATCGCGCCTGATGATCGAGCGGGTTTGCGGCGACTTTCTGTTCCAGCTCGGCCACCGGACCGACGGCCTGTGCCTGTTCGGCAAGATCGATCGACGCCTGTACCGCCTTGACGGCGGCGTCGTTGCGCTTGGAATCCGGCACCATCGCAATGGTCTGCTTGGCCTGCTCGATCGCGCCCGTCGTCACGTAGCATTTCGCCAGTCCGGCGATGGCTGCGATATTGGTCGCTTCGAGGGCCAGCACCTCGGCATAGATCTGCGCGGCGGCGGCGGCATCGCCTTCCGCCAGCACCGCTTCCGCCTCCTGCAGGATTTCCGCGATGTTCGGCTCGCCCGGCGCCGCCACGCCCTTGGTGAGCTTGTCGATGAAAGCGTTGACCTGGCTCTCCGGCTGCGCGCCCATAAAACCGTCGGCGGGCTGGCCGTTGACGAAGGCGATCACGGCCGGGATCGACTGAATGCCCATCTGGCCGGGAATGGCGGGATGCTCGTCAATGTTCATCTTGACCAGCTTCACCTTGCCCTTGGCCGCGCGAACCGCCTTTTCAATGATCGGCGTGAGCTGACGGCAGGGACCGCACCACGGCGCCCAGAAGTCGATCAGCACCGGCTGGCGCTTCGATTCCTCGATGACGTCCTTTACGAACGTCTGGGTGGTCGTCTCTTTGATCAGATCGGGTGCTGCCTGCGGCGCCGGGCCGCCGCCTTGCTCAATGATGGTCACGGTATCCTCGCCTGATGTCTCGAGAAGATGGTGAATTTGTCTGGCCGGCCGCTTCTAGCACGGCCGGAGATCAAGTTCTCGTCAGCTAGATGGCGGTTTGGTCGCAAAATTCAATCCGCGCCGGGCTCCGCGGAACGTCCGTCCGGCGCGGCGGACTGGGCCGCGATGCAGCCGATCGCGGTGGCAATCGGGCTCGATTCGTCCCCCGGCCGCCCCCAAGCCTCGATCCCGGGTTCCCGAGATCGGTAAAGGAAGTCGGTTTAGGTCCGTTTAGGCGTCGTTTCGACCCGATTCGTCCTTATTTATTAAGAAAGCCGGATTATTCGGATGTCACCGGATTGCGTTCGCACTGTTGCATTCGCGGTCTGCATTTGGCATAGGTCTGCCGTTGTCGGCGAGCGATCGTCGCCATCTCGGATGCGGGTGTAGCTCAGTGGTAGAGCACGACCTTGCCAAGGTCGGGGTCGAGGGTTCGAGCCCCTTCGCCCGCTCCAATTTACCCCCTGAAGACGGGGGTCTTACGTGGACGACGCATCAGAACGATCCGTTCCCGGGAACACCTGGGGGATACTCCTGTCCCTCGGCGGCACGTTCCAACAATCTAAAACCCAACAATCCCAAACGATGTCGCGCAGTTGCGCGCCAGACTGCCGCGCCCGCGTCGCGAGAGCTGCAAATCAAAGCGGCCTTCGCCTCTGGGTTATTTAGCGGACAAGCGACGCTCTGCTCTCCGGAAACCGCCGCACCGGACTCACTTATTTCCGGGCGTCGCCTTGCTCGGCGGCCACGAGGTCGGCGAGCAATGAAACTTCTTCAAGCCTCTGCCGTGCTGCCAGGCGGATTTGCGTGCCGGGCATGGAGTAACGCCTGGTGAGGCCCGCAGCGTCGGCTATCGCACGTAACCGCTGCGCGTCGTAACCCTCGGCGAAGAAGACCACTGTGTCTGGGGAGGCAATTGCCTCGCTTGCCGCCGTTCCGTTGCCCTGTAGAAACGGCACTTCTCCTTGCGCAAACCCATTTGGGGCGAGGGCGGCAACACTGTTGTCAACCAGCAGCCGACCGAGCATCGGACGTGCTGCGCTTAGTGCCGCCGCGGCGCGATCGGTCGCGGCCTGCTGTGCGCGGGATGGCGGGTCCCAGAACGCCTGAGGAAGCGGCAGTTGTCCGGGATCGTGTATCCCAATGCCGGGCAAGAAGCTCAACGCCAGCAATGTAACGAAACCCACGATGACCGAAGTCGGGTCGCCTGCGCTCGCAGTCCGTCGCCGCAGCGTGCCGATGAGCGGCCAAGCCAGAGCGATAAGAAACGGAAAAGCGTAGTAACTCACGAGCATGCCGGCGAGCGGACTTTTTGCCAACAGATGTACCAGCACCCAAGGAATACCGGCGGCAAACGCCAGCACCACGTAGGGGCTCCGTGCCCGCAGAGCCCAAATGCAGGCACCAAGAGAGGGATACAGGATGTATGGACGGCCAACCAGGAAGGAGAGGATACGATCTGCAATCAGCCCCGCACTTAGATGTGCGAGCGGCGGGTCACCGAGATATACCCGCGCGAATGCGGACGTCTCCGGGAATACGAGGCGCTGCATGGCCATCACGGCGATGGCGTAGAACAGCGCCGCCAGCGCGAAGGTCAATTCCGTCCGCTGCTGCCGCAACGGTACGCCATAGGCAACATTCAGCGTGACCAGTAAGCCGAGGATGGCCACATAGTGAAACCCGGCATCCTCGCGGGCAGCCAGGCCCAGGACGAAAAAGGCGACGGCAAGGCGTGGATGACCGAGCACCCGTGCCACGGCGAACAGCAGGAAGAAGGCCGCGATCAGCGTCTCGAAATGCGGGTAGCGCGCAATCGCGATCGCCAGCCCGCTGAAGGCGAAGCCTAGCGCGGCGAGAGCCGCGATCCACGGTCCGGCGCCGCGCCGCAGGCCGAAGCCCTCCACCAGTAGCCAAAACACGGCGACTGCCAGCAGCGCGTGACTGAATCCAACAAAGCCCGCGAAAAACTGTGGCATTGAAAACGGCAGACACCAGCTAAGCGCCAGGGCAGGCAGAAACAGCAGCGACACGTGCGTGCCGAAGAAGCTGCCTCCGCCAAGGCTTGCCGGTTGCGTGAGCGCAGCATTGCCGTGCCACATCAGCGATGCAAGCAGGCCGGAGTCCAGCACGAAGCTGCCGCCTTCATAAAAGTGGAACAGCACCAGGTTTGCGAATGCCACGAAGGGGATGCCGATGGCGAGTGTTGCCGCCGCAGCAATGCCCACGTATTCCCATCGAGCGGTGATGATGGACGTGCCTATGTGCGGCAAGGCGGCGGATGAGTGGCCCTCAGAATGCATGCTATCGTTTCCGCAATTTCCTGCCGCGCCCATCATGCTGCGCTATGGCTTGACGTAGATGCTCTCAAACAATCCCGCGTATTCCTCTTTCCAACCTCGCTTATCGACGAGAAACCGCCTCAGCTGTTCATGGGCCTTCACCCAGAGCACCGTATCGATCCGGTATTTCGCAAGCGCCGTGTCCCAAGCCGCCTCGTCGACCTCCAGGTCGGCGGACAGTTTGAAATAGTCACGCAATAAATCATCGGGATAGGCGGTAGCCGCCCGGCCGTCGACGAACACGGGTACGGCACCTTGCGTGAGCAAAATCAGAAGCCCACCGACGTTCCAGTTGTTCAGAAGCCGAGCATGCGAAAAATGCTCCTTGAGATAGAGGGCGTCCTGCTCTGAAATCATTTGCGGAAGTTCGAAGGCCGGTTTTGCCTGCATGAAAGTCAATGGCAGAGCGCACGCGCCGGCGATGCCGGCAGCCAGCAACGACTTCTGGACTTCGAAATCATTCAGCCGTTTGGGCAGCAGCCGATCAAGGTGAAGAGCCAGTGGAACGGTGGAGAATATGAAAAAGAAGGACAAGTATCTGAATTGATAGAGCCCCAAAAACAGAAAGAGCCAGGAAAGCAGCCGTGACTCCAGAGGAATAGGATGAGAGCCTCTGAAGCGCAGCTCAAGCCCAACAAATATCAGGATATATACCATGCCAGGAATGCTCCCCGGCATGGTGACGTTCCGATAATAAGACCACCACTCGGTGATGTAGGCTTGCACAAAGTGGCCCAACGTAGCCGTCAAGCCGTCATAGATATGCCAGCCGAGAGGATTGATAAGAATTGCAACGAGGCAACCGGCTCCCGCGAAACTGTAGATTTTGAAACTTGCCCAATCCCGTTTGAGCAAAGCGGTGCCGCCAAAAATGCCGATAATGAGGAACCCGAGCAAAAAGCCGCCATGCAGATTGGCCCAAAGGACCATCATCACAGGCAACAAAAACCATCGTGTTCTTTTCAGGCATTCTACGTAGAAGATGACGCAAAACAGCATCGTGGAAGTGTTTGGCGAAGCGCCGAGATAGACATTCGGAGCCGTGGCGAAGGAAGGGTAGATCAAACACGCGGAGAAAACGGAAATACAAACCGCAGCAGCCGAAGCGCCGCTGCTCAAGCAGACCGACGTCAGATATCCGACGATGACTGCGCCACATGCAGCGACAAAGACGACGAGACCACTCAGTTTCGTATATTGAAATATGACGCTGGCAATCACGTCCCAAAGCCAGGAGAGATTGTACCATTGCTTGTCGCCCAGGGTGAAGGACCACGGATCCTGGAAAGGGATGTTGCCTCGGTCTCGGATCAAGTCTCCGGCGGCGAGGTGCCATCCCAAATCATAGTGGCTAAGCAGGAGCGGCGCGTTCGAAACGTAGTACACACACGCGAATGAAATCAGGAAGATATAGATTCCGGCGCTTTGGAAGTAAGAACTGATCGTCTTCGGCCCGATATCAGGCTGAGAGTCGCCCCAAGCCCCCAGCGTGTCCATCGATGAGCCCCTTACGATCGAAGCGAGCCCCCGGCAGGCTCGGCATGCTTTTGGGTCCGCATGGCCGGATGCAAACCATCGTCGTTTTGAGGTGATCGATTTAAAGTTGAGTAAACGTTCGTTCCGCAATTCGATGGCTGCCCGCTGAAGAATTGTCCTGGTTAACGAATGCGGACGTGGAACCCGCGACCGTCATCGTGGTCGCATAGGGGGAGGGCCGGTAGAAAGCCAATGAAGCTCGGCACATAGCGGCTGTTTCGCCAGGCGTAGCGATGGCCTTGGCCCCAGCCGACCTTGCCAAGGTCGGGGTCGAGGGTTCGAGCCCCCTTCGCCGCTCGAGATTTTCGCGCCTTTTGGCGGCCTTGTTGTTTTTTGATCCGCAGGTGTGATCCAGCTCGCTTTTTAATCCGCTGGGAACGTGCGATGCTTCGACACCTGAGGTTGCATATCCATGCTATACCTCGGCGGAGCGTGCCATGGGCCGAAAAATCGTTCTGCTGTCCGACGGCACCGGTAATTCGGCCGCCAAGGTATGGCGCACCAACGTCTGGCGGACCTTCGAGGCGCTCGATCTCTCCGGCAACGACCAAGTCGCACTCTACGACGACGGCGTCGGCACCTCGTCGTTCAAGCCGATGGCGATCCTCGGCGGCGCGTTCGGCCTCGGGCTCCGGCGCAACGTCATCGCGCTCTACAAATTCGCCTGCCGCAACTACCGCGACGCCGATGACGAACTGTTCGGCTTCGGCTTCAGCCGCGGCGCCTTCACGATCCGGATCGTGATCGGGCTGATCGTCAGTCAGGGGCTCGTCAAGGCCGACAGCGAGGCCGAGCTCGACAGTCTGGCAAAGGCCGCCTACCGCGCCTATCGCAGGGCTCGCTACAAGCACCTGAAGCTCGAGAGGCCCTACCAGGCGATCCGCAACCTGTTTCCTCCGCATTATCCGCCGAAGGGGGTGCGCAAGGACGTCAGGATCCGGTTCGTCGGGGTCTGGGACACGGTCGCCGCCTACGGCATGCCGATCAGCGAAATGACCAGCGGCATTCACAAATACCTCTGGCCGATTGAACTTCCGGACGACCGGCGACCGCACCCCGATATCATGCGCGCCTGTCAGGCGCTGGCGCTCGACGAGGAACGGACGACGTTCCACCCCCAGCTCTGGGACGAAAGAGGCAATGAGAAAACGCTCGATCCCGAAGGGCGGCGTTTGATCAAGAATGAACGCATCAGCCAGGTCTGGTTCGCCGGCGTGCATACCAATGTCGGCGGCGGCTATCCCGACGATGCGCTGGCCTATATTCCGTTCGTCTGGATGATCACGGAAGCGCAGCGCTGCGGGCTCAGGTTCAAGTCGGACTATGCAAACCTGCCAGACAGTCCCGATTTGATGAGGGCCGATCCCGACACGTTCAAGAACGCCATTTCGAAGCGGGACAAGGACGGAAGGCTCTACGATCCGCGCAAGGGCCTCGGCGGCTATTACCGCTATGGGCCGCGCAAGCTTGTGCCCGTCTTCTATCCCGAGACGAAGAAGGAGGAGGATGACGAGATAGAGGTCGAGCACGCCAAGATTCACGAGAGTGTTTTCCGGCGCATCGAAAACCACGCGCAGGCCTACGCCCCGCTGGGCCTCCCGCCCTGTTATGACGTCGTCAAGGATAGCGGCGAGATTGTATCGCCGGATGATTTCAGGATCGCGCCCGGCCGCGAACCCTTCGAAACGCGAGAGGCTGCGGCGAAACGCGCGCTGGCGCAGGAACACGTCTGGAACTGGGTCTGGGCACGCCGCATCGCCTACTTTGCCACCGTCGGCGCGACGCTGTGGCTGGTGATGTTTCCGCTCCTGAGCAGCGCGCAAAAGGTCGATGAGCTCACCAGTCGGTTTCGCATGGTGTCCGATTTCGTCCGCTTCCTCGGCTCGTTCCTGCCGGACTTTGCCTCGACCTGGGTCGAAGGCTATGCGCGCGCGCCGGAGTGGTTCCTTGCCCTGGCCGGCCTCGTCATAGGTCTGCTTGCCCTGTCCTCGAGGATTGCGTCGCACGCCGCAAATCTGATGGCCGCGATCTGGCGAAAAACGCCGCAAGCGCCCACGGGCCTGCCGGATAATTCCGTCTATCGTCTGCGCAGCAGCCGGCTCTACATTGCGTTTCACGAGGGGCTGAAAAAGAAGATAGCGCCGGCATTTTTCGCGGTCATGTTCGTCTACCTGGCAGCCGGGCTTGCCAGCCATTTCCTTTTCGATGTGCTCGACGTTGCCGGCTATACCTGCGAAGGCAGCAAGACTCCGCTGGTTGAGCTGAAGGCGGTCGGTCAGAAGAGCGATCCGGTCGACTTCGGACCATCAGACCTTTGCGTGGCGACGGGCATCCTGCTCACGCGCGGCGCGCACTACCGCGCAACGGTCGTACCGGTCGAGCCGGTCCAGACGTGGAGCAACGGCCTCACGAAGTTCGATTTTCCTATCGGCGGGTTTCCGACCATCGCGCCGCCGCCCTGGTACATTCGACTCTATTACTCGCTGTTTCTGCCATTTCGGCGCGAATTCAACCACGACTGGTTCCGGATCGTGCTGCGCTTCGGCGAAATTGGCGGCGAAGAAACATTTTACGATCCGGACCCCACCGACCCGGTCATCGAGTTTCCATTCAGGCCCACCCGCGATGGCGAATTGTTCGTTTTCGTCAACGATGCCGTGATCGGGCTTCCGGGCCTGTATCGCGCCTTCTACCGCAACAACAGCGGCACGGCACGACTCACCATCGAACGGCTAAAGGGAAGGTAGGGCGATCAGCCGGCAACGGCTGCGATCCCGTGCTCCGGGTCTGGATGCCTCGCCCAGCGGGCACCGCATTCCCCCACGTGCAGCGAGCGTTCGCTTCGGATGAATATTGCGGTGCACACGCACGGCCGCAAAAAAGTCCCAAACGAAATCGCGGGCAAGGATATTTTCGCTCAATTTGTTTCGGTCTGACGGGGCGGCGTATCGTGCGCTTCTCACCCGTACTGGATGTGTTACCATTTTGCCGTCTGTTCCACCTCACCAGACCAAATTCGTCTCTCGAATGTCCAAAAAATAACAGGCGCAGCTATCAGGCTGCATAGGGAGTGACGCGATGAAATCGGCTTTCAATCGATCTGTTCTTGCGCTCACGGCGATCCTCGTTGTCGCGGGGGCCAGTCAGGCCAACGCGCAGCAGAAGCCGCTGAAGAAATACGAATCCGGCACCAAGGAGTTCTGGACCCATCCGCCGGACGACTGGTTCCTCGGCGACGAGACCGAAGCCCAGAAGGGCCTCGCGCCGCCATCCGGTCCGCCGACCGGCTCGTCCGACGCCGAGTTGGCGACGCTGATGAAGAAGATCAAGCTGCCCGCGGGCTTCAAGATCGAGGTCTATGCCTCGAACGTGCTGGCGGCGCGGCAGATGGCCTGGGGCGACAAGGGCACGCTGTTCGTCGGCTCGTTCGGCCTCGGCAACGTCTATGCGATCAAGGACGTCGGCGGCAAGAAAGAGGTCAAGACCATCCTCAAGGGCCTCAACATGCCCACCGGCCTCGCGTTCCGCGACGGCGCGCTCTACGTCATCGCCGTCGACAAGCTGATCAAGTACGAAAACGCCGAGGCCAATCTCGACAACCTCGGCAGCGGCAAGGTGGTGTATGACGACATGCCGTCCTACGCCGCCCATGGCTGGAAATACATCGCGGTCGACAAGGAAGGCTGGTTCTACATTCCGTTCGGACCTCCCTTCAACATCGGCATTCCGCCGACCAGCGTGTCGCAGATCCGCCGCGTCGATCCCAAGACCGGCAATGCCGAGGTCTACGCGCTCGGCGTCCGCAACAGCGTCGGCGGCGACGTCGATCCCCGCACCGGCAAATACTGGTTCACCGAGAATGCCCGCGACTGGGTCAGCGACGATCTGCCGAGCGACAAGCTCAACATGATCAACAAGATCGGCGAGCATTTCGGCTACCCCTATTGCCACCAGGGCGATTTGCCGGATCCGAAGTTCGCGATGGGTCACAAGTGCTCGGAATTCACGCCGCCGGTGCTGAATCTCGGCGCGCATGTGGCTCCGCTCGGCATGAAGTTCTATACCGGCGATCAATTCCCCGCCGAGTACAAGAACAACATCTTGATCGCCGAACATGGCTCATGGAATCGGCATAAGTACCAGGGCGCGAACATCACGCGCGTCACGGTCGGTCCGGACGGCAAGAACGCCAAGAAGGAGGTCTTTGCGTCCGGCTTCCTCGAAGGCGACCAGGGCTACCTCGGCCGTCCCGCCGATATCATCCTGGCCAAGGACGGCTCGATCCTCGTTGCCGACGACTGGGCCGGTGCGATCTACCGCATCAGCTATAGCAAGAAGTAGGGTTTTGCCGAAGAGAGGCTGCGGCTGCTCCAGCAATGGAACTCGCCGCAGCCTTTTTCATTTGAGGTGTTGGCGATCCTGGTTCGATCGTCATGCCCGGCAATGACAGCCAGAGGAGTTGCCATGCGTAAGGAATTTGCCGGAGCGATTGTCGTGGCGCTGATGGCCTGCAGCTCGCTTGGCCATGCCGCCGATATCGCCGCCGGCAAGGAGAAGGCGGAACTGTGCGCCGGTTGTCACGGCGACAACGGCATTTCGCAGACCGAGAACACTCCCTCGCTGGCGGGCCAGCTCGATCAGTTCATCCAGTGGCAACTGGTTTTCTTCCGTGCCGGCACCCGCAAGAACGAGCAGATGCAGCCGATCGTCGAACAGCTCAACAACGACGATATCCGCAACCTCGGCGCTTATTTCGCGCAGCTCGCACCGCCGAAGCCGTCCAGGCCCGACGACAATCCCGATCTGTCGAAAAAGGGCGCCCAGGCCGCCGCCGGGCGGCGCTGCGCCTCATGCCATACCGATAGTTTCGCCGGCACCAAGGCGGTGCCCCGCATTGCCGGCCAGCGCGAGGAATATCTCGTGAAGGCCTTGCGCGACTACAAGTCGGGCGTGCGGGCCGGCGGCGCCATGGCTGTCATGGCCGATGTCGCCTATCCCCTCAGCGAGGAAGAGATCGAGGCGCTGGCGCATTATCTGGCGAATCTCTAGCTGTCGTCCCGGACAAGCGAAGCGCGATCTCAGATGTGCAATTGCACATCGGGAGACCCATAACCACAGGCCTACGTTCGCGGGGACGACGAAGGATAGATAAGCGACCGGAATTACGCCCGCTGCTTCTCATAGGCCTTGAGATGCGTGTAGGCCGTGCGCAGCTTTGCCAGCGGGACCTTGGCGGCATCGCCGCGCGCGACGAGATCGCCGATCACGTGATCCGCCTCGACGGCCGCGCCCGCCTTGACGTCGCGGAACATCGACGCGGTCATCTGCGAGCCTTCTGTTGTCAGCAAGCCGCGGGTACGCTCGAAGAACGGCCCGGTCGGGGCATAGCCGGCCGCTTTCGCGATCGCGCTGGTCTCATCCAGCATGCCGAGCATGAAATCCCTGCCGCCCGGCGCGGCCAGGATATTGCCGACCGACGTGCGCATCAGGCAGGTGGAGGCCGCAAGCGTGGAGAGGAACACCCACTTCTCCCACATCTCCTGCACGATGTTCTCGCTGGCAACGGCGCCGGTGATGCCGTTGGTCATGACCTTTGCAATGGCGCGGACGCGATCCGACATCTTGCCGTCGCGTTCGCCGAAATTGAGCGACTGCATCGGCGCGAGCTGCACGACCTCGCGCTTCTCATTGAGGGTTGCTGCGATCGCACAGAGGCCGCCGAGCACGCGTTCGCGGCCGAATTTCTGGTCCAGAATGTCCAGATGCAGCATGCCGTTGAGCATCGGAATGATCGAGGTCTGCGGCCCGACCGCGGGCGCGAAGGACGCGATGGCGTCCTCGAGGTCGAAGGCCTTGCAGCTCAGCAGGATGATGTCGAATTTTTCGGTGAGTTTGTCGGCCTGCACGGTCGGCGGACTTTTCAGCGTGACGTCACCGTTCGGGCTCTTGATGACGAGGCCGGCGTTGGCAAGCTCGGAAGCGCGTTTCGGCCGCACCAGGAACGTCACGTCGTTGCCGGCCTCAAGCAGCCTGCCGCCGAAATATCCGCCGATGGCTCCGGCGCCGACCACGAGAACGCGCATGATGGGATTCCTTTTGTTGTTGTTCTTGGGGGGCGAATAGCGAGTGGCGAACAGGGAAGACCCATTCGCCATTCGCTACTCGCCATTCGCCCTTCTACCACTTCTCGCCGAACGGGCGAATCTCCAGCTCGAACGTCCAGGCGCTGCGCGGCTGCTGGTAGAGTTGCCAATAGGATGCGGCCACCGAGGCGGGCGGCATCAGCAGGTCCGGATTATCGAGCGCTTCCTTGCCCCAGAGCTGCTCGCGGCGCTCGCGCACCCAGGCGGTGTCGACGCCGGAATCGATGATCAGATGGGCGACATGGATGTTTTTCGGCCCGAGCTCGCGCGCGATCGATTGCGCCACCGCGCGAAGCCCGAATTTGGCGCTGGCAAAGGCGGCAAAGCCGCTGCCGCCGCGCAAGCTCGCGGTCGCCCCGGTGAAGAAGATATTGCCCTTGCCGTGCGGCAGCATCAGCCGCGCCGATTCACGTCCCGCCAGGAAGCCGGCCCAGCAGGCCATTTCCCAGACTTTTCGGAACACGCGGTCGGTGGTTTCCAGAATCGGGAAATTGACGTTGGCACCGACATTGAAGATGCAGACCTCGAGCGGCGCATGCTTGTCGGCGTCGTTGAGGAAGGCCGCGACCTCGTCCTCCTTCCGCGCGTCGAGCGTGCGCGCCACGATCGATCCGCCTGCCGCCTCGATCTCCTTGACCAGCGGCTCCAGCTTGGCGCCGTCGCGCCGACCGGCAAACACGGTGAATCCTTCGGCGGCGAATTTCTTGGCGATCTCGCCGCCGATGTAGTCGCCGGCGCCGATGACGGCACAGGTGGCGTTGCGTTTTTGCATTGAGGTACTCCGTTGCGGCTTCGTCATTCCGGGATGGTGCGTAAGCACCAGACCTCAGATGCGCAATTGCGCATCGGGGAATCTCGAGATTCCGGGTTCGATGCTTCGCATCGCCCCGGAATGACTACGTCACTTCCCCGAAACCATTTCCTCGACTTCGCGCAATTGCTCCTTGCCGAAGAACATTTCCTTGCCGACAAAGAACGTCGGCGAGCCGAAGGCGCCGCGTTCGACCGCGGCTTGCGTATTCTCGATCAACTTCGCCTTTACCTCCGGCTCCTGCGAACGGGCCAGCAGTCTGGCCGCGTCGAGGCCGGAGGCGGTCAGGGCCTTCACGGCGACTTCCGGGTCGTCCATTTTCTTTGGCTCGACCCACATATGATGGAACGCGGCCTCGACGTATTTTTCGAACACGCCCTCGAGCTGGGCTGCGACCGCGGCCCGCATCAGGTTCAGCGTGTTGACCGGAAAGAACGGGTTCATGGTGTAGGGCTTGACGCCAAAACGCTTGACGAAGCGCTCGGTCTCCAGCGCGTGAAATTCGCGCTTGTTCTTGATGCCGGCGAGCGTTTCCGCCGGAGACTTGTTGTTGGTCGCCTTGAAGATGCCGCCGAGCAGGATCGGGACATATTCGAATTTCACGTTCGTGCGCTTTTCGATCGCCGGGATCGCCTCGTGGCTCAGAAAGGCATTGGGGCTGCCGAAATCGAACATGAATTGCGGATTTGAGCTCACGGCGGTCTCCCTGAAGCGATTCTTATATGATCTCTATCATTCCAAGCAGCCTAGCGGCTCGGCTCGGCGGGATCAACCGGACGTGACTCAGTTTCTTGCCTCAGTTTCTTGCCTGAGTTTCTTGCCTCAGATTTCGCTCGGAAATGCCCGCTCGGCCAGTTTGGCGGCGTGGTCGCGGACATCCGTGGGCCATTCGGCGATCAATTTTTCGAAACGGCGCGGGTCGCCGGCGAACAGCGCACGGATCGCCTCCTCGTAGTGCGGCCGGTTGCCGGCCATCACGGACATGAAGCGATAGGTCGCTTCCTGACCGAGGCGGATACGATCGACGCCCTCGTTCACGCGCCGCGCCTCGTCGACCAGCCTGCGGATCGCCACCGAGGCGCCGCCCTTTTGCTGTGCCAGCCAGTCCCAATGCCGCGGCAGCAGCGTAATCTCGCGCGCGACCACGCCGAGTTTCGGCCGGCCCGGACCCCGTGGCGCAACGATCACGGCATCTTCGTCCGCCGGTGGCGTGGTGGCCGGCGGAATGCGTGCCAGGACGTCGTCGACCGAGCCGCGAAGATCGATATCGACAGGCGCGCTGGACAGGCTTTCGAAGACCAGGATCGACGTATCCTCGCGCCGGTCGAGCGCCTCCCTCGCGGCGCGCGCGACGTCGTGAAGAGTTCCCGATCCGATGCGGTGGTCTCCGTCAAAGGCGATATAGGCGGCGTCAGGCGCGGGAGTCATAGGGTTCCTCAGGTTTAAGGTATATTATCCGGGTAAATTAGTTCTGTCAAAGGCCGCGTTATCGGCAGCGATGACGCATCTCGACTTTCACGCGGCCGGCTGGCACCAAAGCGCCATCAATCCGGGGGACGGCCATGCTGACGGTGCATCATCTCAACAATTCCCGCTCGCAGCGCGTGCTGTGGTTGCTCGAGGAACTCGGTGTGCCCTACGAGATCGTCCGCTATCAGCGGCAGCCGGACATGCGTGCGCCGAAGGAGCTGCGCGCCATCCATCCGCTCGGCAAGTCCCCCGTCATCACCGACAACGGCAACACCATCGCCGAGTCTGGCGCGATCTGCGAATACCTGATCGGCACCTACGGCAATGGCCGCCTGATTCCGCCCGTGAGCACGCCGGAGCGGCTGCGCTACACTTACTGGCTGCATTACGCGGAAGGCTCCGCGATGTCGCCGCTGCTGCTCAAGCTGCTGTTCACGCTGATGCCGAAGCGGGCGCCGGCCTTGCTGCGGCCGCTGGTGCGCAAGGTCTGCAACACCGCGCTGACCACGCTGGTCAATCCGCAGCTCAAGCAGCACATGGACTATTGGGAAGGCGAACTGGCGAAAAGCGAATGGTTCGCCGGCTCTGAATTCACCGGCGCCGATATCCAGATGAGTTTTCCGCTGGAAGCCGCCGCCGCGCGTGGCGGACTGGAGCAGGGCCATCCCAAGGCGATGGCGTTCCTCGAACGCATTCATGCGCGTCCGGCCTATGCCCGCGCATTGGAAAAAGGCGGGCCGTACGTGATTGGACGGTAGCTTGGGTCGTCATTCCGGGGCGATGCGAAGCATCGAACTACGATGTGCAATTGCACATCTGAGAATCTCGAGATTCCCCGATGCGCAATTGCGCATCTGAGGTCTGGTCCTTCGGACCATCCCGGAATGACGAAAACTATCAAGGCCGAACCGCCGCGATCACATCCTTCACCAGCCGCGCCAGCCCCCTGATATCGCCGGTCGGGTCGACACTGTCGCCGAGACGCACCACGACCAAGTGCTGCGACGGCATGATCACGATGCGCTGGCCGAGATCGCCCGACGCAAAGAACGCATCGCGGGGAATGCCGAGCCGCACGCGCGCCCTCGCATTGCGGTGTTCGCTGCGATTGGTCCAGAAGCCGGCGCCGTAGTCGGTGTCGAGGGTCGCGGCGGCCGAAAAATCCACCCAGTCCTCGTGCAAAATGCGCTTGCCGCCGACGATGCCGTCATTCAGGTAGAGCAACCCGAACCGCGCCCAGTCCCTGGCGCTGGCCAGCATGTAGGTCGATCCCTGCAGCGTGCCCGAGGCGTCGAACTCGAGCGTGACATGGCGCATCCCGAGCGGATTGAATAATTCGCGCCATGCAAATGCCAGCGTCTGTTCGGGGCCACCCACCGCATCGCGGACGATCCGCGCCAGCAGTTGCGTCGTCGGGCTGGAATAGGCCCAGCGCGAGCCCGGCGGAGCGACGACGGCGGCGTTGACCGCGAAGCCCGCCATGTCGTTGTGCAAATACACCATCTGGCTGGAGGGATCGAAACCGCTATTGGTCTCGTCGAGCGCCAGCCCGGTGGTCATGCGCAACAGATGCTCGACCTCGATCTCGCGCCTGAGGTCGCCGCGCCATTCCGGGATCGGCGCCGGCATCGACGGCGTCACCAGGCCTTGCTGTGTCAGGATGCCGATCAACGCATTGATCACCGACTTGGTCATGGAAAAGCCGAGCAGCGGCGTGTCGATGCCGATGCCGCCGGCATAGCGTTCGGCAATCACCTTGCCGTCATGCACGACGACCACCGCCTTGGTTCGCCGCAACGGCGGCACGGCAGGCTCCTCAAAGGCATGATCGAGCGCGGTCTTCAGGGCGGGATCGGACGGCTGCACGATGTCGGGGCCGGCAATCTCGCGCAGCAGCGGCGGCGCTTTCGATACCTTGAGCGCGTCGATGTCGCTCTTGAGGATATAGGGCTCGGTGCCGTGCAGCAGCACGCAGCCGAGCCCGTCATGGAAGACCGCGCGGCTGGCGAGCAACCCCGCCGCCGATGCATCGACCGTTCGCGCGGCACGATCGACCTGCATCCGAAGCACCGGCCGCAAGCGGCGCAGACCGTCGCGCTCGATGGTTTCCGCGAACACAGTTGGCGGATCGAGGCCGGAGACGAATGTCTTGGAACAGACATTATGCGCGACCACGCCGGTGGCGACCCGAATGGCGCGATCGGGACGGGTGACGACGCCGGCGGCCGCCAGTGCAGCCAGAACCAAGCCGACGGCCACCCATTTCAGCCAGCGCACGCGCGTCTCCCGCAAGCCGATCCGTCGGCGAGGTGGTTCTAGCGCGACTCCTTCGCCGCACCAACCGAGGGCAGGGCCTGCACGCCGACGCCGGGCGGCGGCACATCGTCGTCGGGCACGAAGAAATCCGACATCAGCGACACCGTGGGGTCGACGCGGTAATGCTCGAAATCCCTGACGCCGCTGACATAGAGAATCTTGTCGTCGATGCAGAACTGCCCGGTGAATTCGCGCGAGGGCTTTGTTAGAATGGCGTGGGCGGCGTCGCCCATGATTTCCGGCGTGCGGCTGGCGCGCATCATGGCATCGCCGCCGAGCAGATTGCCGACCGCGGCGGTCGCGATCGTGGTCCGCGGCCACAGCGCGTTGACCGCGACGCCGGCTGATTTCAGTTCGCCGGATAGCCCCAGCACGCACATGCTCATGCCGAACTTCGCCATCGTATAGGCGGTGGAATGCTCGAACCATTTGGCCTTCATGTCGAGCGGCGGCGATAGCATCAGGATATGCGGGTTGGCGGCCTTTTTCAGGTGCGGGATGCAGTATTTCGACACCATGAAGGTGCCGCGGGTGTTGATGCCCATCATCAAATCGTAGCGCTTCATGTCGGTCATCTGCGAATCAGTCAGGCTGATGGCGCTGGCGTTGTTGACGCAGATATCGATGCCGCCGAATTCGGCGACGGTCGCATCGATAGCGGCGATCACCTGCGCCTCGTCGCGGATGTCGCACAGCACCGGCAGCGCCTTGCCGCCGGCGGCGCGAACCTCGTCGGCGGCGGTGTAGATGGTGCCCTTGAGTTTCGGATGCGGCTCTGCGGTCTTGGCGGCAATCGCGACATTGGCGCCGTCGCGCGCGGCGCGCAGCGCAATCGCAAGCCCGATGCCGCGGCTCGCGCCCGAGATGAACAGCGTCTTGCCTTTGAGGGATGTCATGAGCCGAACCCCAGTTATGGACGCACAGACAGATGGCACCCTACCCCACGCACCCGGGGTTTACCCCGGTTGCGCATTTTATTTATGCGCAAGTCGGGCAGGCCCGACTTGCGTCGGGGGAGGGTGGGGTGGGTGGCGAGCCACGAGCACCGAACTCGCGGCTTACCCCTCTCCCTAACCCTCCCCCGCAAGGGGGGGGAGGGAACGACGGAGCAAGCCAACACGCTCCGGCCTCGCAAAGCGCGCTACCTACCCATCCGCATGCAGAACCTTGCCGCGGGTTTCCGGCAGCGCGAAGGCGGCAATGAAGAAAACGCCATAGGCGGCGACGGCAAAGATTGCGATCGCGTTGGCGAGTGTCGTCGAGGTCGAGAGCCATCCGACCAGGAACGGAAACAAGGCGCCGATGCCACGGCCGAAATTGTAGCAGAAGCCTTGTCCCGATCCGCGCAGCCTGGTCGGAAACAGTTCGGTGAGGAACGCGCCGACGCCGGAGAAGTAGCCCGAGGCGAAGAAGCCGAGCGGGAAGCCTAGTACCCACAGCATCTCGTTGGTCAATTGTAACTGCGTATAGAGGATCACGATGGCGATGGCGCCGAGCGAGAAGGTCAGGAACAGGTTGCGCCGTCCGATGCGGTCGGCGAGCCAGGCGCCGACGAGATAGCCGGCGAACGAGCCGATGATCAGCGCCGAGAGATAGCCGGTCGAACTGACCACCGAAAGCTTGCGCTCGACGGTGAGAAAGCGCGGCACCCAGAAGGTGATGGCGTAGTAGCCGCCCTGACAGCCCGTGACCATCAGCGACGCCAGGATGGTGGTCTTCAGGATCGGGCCTGAAAAAATCTCCCACAGGGCCGGCCGGTCGCCCGACGCAGCCTGCTTGACCCGCGTTGCCGCAGCGATCTCCGGTTCGGTGACGTAGCGGCGCAGATAGAACACCAGCAGCGCCGGCAACGCGCCGATCGCGAACATCCAGCGCCAGGCGAGCTCGGGCGGCAGATACGAGAACAGGATCGCCTGCGAAAGCACCGCGAGGCCCCATCCGACGGCCCAGCCCGATTGCACCGAACCGACCGCGCGGCCGCGATATTGCGCCCGGATCGCCTCGCCCATCAGCACCGCGCCGGCAGCCCATTCGCCGCCGAAGCCCAGGCCCAGCAGCGCGCGGGCGATGATCAACTGATCGAAATTCTGCACGAAGGCGCAGACCAGCGAGAAGAACGAGAACCACAGGATGGTGAGCTGAAGGGTCCTGACCCGGCCGATGCGATCGGCCAGATAGCCGCCGAGCCAGCCACCGACCGCGGAGGCCAGCAACGTCACCGTGCCGGCAAGCCCGGCGCTGCCCGGATCGACCTTCCACATCGCGATGATGGTGCCGATCACGAGCGGATAGATCATGAAGTCCATGCCGTCGAGCGCCCAGCCCGCCGCGCAGGCCCAGAACGTCCGGCGCTCCGGCTGGTTCATATCGCGATAGAAAGCGAGAAGGCTGGTGTCCTCGATCGCTACGGTTTCGATCGTGCCTGATGGTTCGGCCGTGCTCATGCTTGTTCCCCCCGGAATTCTGAACCGGCCTTGAGTCACCCCACGCCCGCCGGCTGACGTGGGGCGGCAGCATACGACGATGCCGTCGTCCGGCAAATCCCGATCCGGATTCTTCTTTTGACGCGTTTTCCCAGCGCGAACCGGTGTCCACCCCCGGATCAAGTCCGAGGGCAAGATTCGCTGGAAAGCGCTCTATTGTCCCGCCGCTGCTGCGCCGCGGGTGCGCGGATCGGGCGCGCCGAGCGGGCCATTTGGCGTAATAGCAATCGAATTGGCCGACGTCTGGCCGAGCGGCTCGATCACCTGATGTCCCCTGGCCTTCAAGGCATCCAGGACTTCTCCGGGGAAGCCGCGTTCGACCCGAACCACGTCCGGCATCCACTGATGATGCACGCGTGGGGCTGCCACCGCCGCGGCCACGTCCATCTTGTAGTCTAGGACGTCGACGACGATCTGAACCACCGCCGAGATGATGCGGCTGCCGCCCGGCGTGCCCGTTACCAGCACCGGCCTGCCGTCTTTCAGCACGATGGTCGGCGACATCGACGATAGCGGCCGTTTGCCCGGGCCGGGCAGGTTGGCCTCATAGCCGACAAGGCCAAAGGCGTTCGACGCGCCGGGCGCCGCGGTAAAATCGTCGAGTTCGTTGTTGAGCAGCACGCCGATGCCGTCGGCGACCAGACCGACGCCATAGGGAAAATTCAGCGTGTAGGTGTTGCTGACCGCGTTGCCGCCGGAGTCGACGACGGAGTAATGCGTGGTGTTGCTGCCCTCGCGCGGCGGCTTCAATGCCAACGCATCCGCCGGTGTCGCGCGCGCGAGGTCGATACCGGCGCGCTGCTTGGCGGCGTAGTCCTTCGATATCAGGACGTCGGCCGGCGCGTTGACGAAAGCGGGATCGCCGAGATAGCGCGCGCGGTCGGCGTAAGCGCGCTTCATCGCTTCGATCAGCAGGTGCAGCGAGGTTGCGGAACCTTGCTTGATGTCCTGGAGCGGAAACCCTTCGAGGATGTTCAACGTTTCCAGCAACACCGTGCCGCCGGACGACGGCAGCGGCATCGACACGATGTCGTAGCCGCGATAATTGCCGCGCACGGGACTGCGGATCACCGCCTGATACGATTTCAGGTCTTCCGGCGTCATGATCCCGCCGGCATTGCTGACGGCCTTCGCCAGCCCCTCGGCGATCGGCCCTTCGTAGAAGGCGCGCGATCCGTTTTCGGCAATCGCCGACAGCGTTGCCGCAAGGTCGGGCTGGATCAATCGGTCGCCGTCATGCAGTGGCGTGCCATCGACGTGCGAAAAGATCTTTGCGGAATTTGGCCAGCGTGCCATCCGACGGTACATGTCCGGCAGGGTATCGGCCATGTCATCGGTGACCACGAAGCCGTCGCGGGCCAGCTCGATGGCAGGCTTGAGGATTTGCGCCAGCGTGAAACGGCCGGAGCCGTATTTCTCCAACGCCAGCGTCAATCCCGCAACCGTGCCGGGGACGCCGATGCCGAGCGCGGAGTTGCGCGACTTGTCGGTATCGGGTTTGCCGTCCGGTCCCAAATAGATGTCGCGTGTGGTCGCAGCCGGGGCGGTCTCGCGATAATCGATCGCGACGTCTTCATGGCGCTCGGCCGAGTGGATGACCATGAAGCCGCCGCCGCCGATATTTCCGGCACGCGGATAGGTGACGGCCATCGCGAAACCGGTCGCGACTGCGGCATCGACGGCATTGCCGCCCTGCCGCAGAATGTCGGCGCCGACCTGGGCGGCAAGCTTCTCCTGTGCGACCACCATGCCGTGTTCGGCGGGAACGGCATGAACGGCCGTGAGGTCCGGCGGCGAATAGACCTGGCGCTCCTGCGCAACGGCCGCGACGCTGCAGACAAACGCCAGCACGAGCGCCGAAATTGTTCCGCGCCACCCGGATGAAAAGACAGCCATCAAAAATCCGCCGCAGTTGGAGCCCGTGTGACGCTTGGCAACCGCGCAAGCGCAAGTGACGCATGCTATATGGGTTCGCACGCGATGGGCAAAACGCCTTCGCGTGACTGGATCCCCATCTCGCTTGCATCGAGACGGGGCTCCTGACTCTTTATTTTGACGCGTTTTCTACCGCAGATAAGTCTACGCAATCTGCGCAAGCTTGATTGCTATGCGAACCGGGTCCACTTCGCTTGAAAACGCTATGCAATAGGAAATCCGGGATATGGCGGTAATCGCTTCCGAGGCCATTGGCGGCGTAATCCCGCAGCGATATCCGCGCCGGTCGGCGGTCATCAGCTGGATCTTCTTCGACTGGGCGGCGCAGCCCTATTTCACGCTGATCACGACGTTTGTGTTTGCGCCCTATTTCGCCAGCTTCGTGGCGCCGGATCCGGCAAGCGGGCAGGCGCTGTGGGGGTTTGCCACTGCGGCCGCGGGGCTGATGATCGCGCTGATGTCGCCGGTGCTGGGGGCGATTGCCGATGCCAGCGGCCGGCGCAAGCCCTGGATCGCGGGCTTCGGCGTGTTGCTGGTGATCGGCTCCGGCCTGATGTGGTTCGGCAAACCCGGCGACCCCGGCGTGATCCCGCCGCTGCTGCTCGCCTATGCGATTGCCAGCGTCGGCGTCGAATTCGCCACCGTGTTCAACAATGCGATGATGCCGACGCTGGTGCCGCCGGACCGGATCGGACGATTGTCCGGTACCGGCTGGGCCACCGGTTATGTCGGCGGCATCATCAGCCTCATCCTGGTGCTGGGCTTTCTCGCCGCCAATCCCGACACCGGGCGCACGCTGTTCGGCCTCTCGCCGCTGTTCGGTCTCGACCCGGTCACGCATCAGGGCGACCGCATTACCGGTCCGCTGACCGGCATCTGGTTCGTCATCTTCGTGCTGCCGATGTTCCTGCTGACGCCGGATTATCCGGCGCGGCGGCCGCTGCGCGCGGCGCTGCGCGAAGGGTTGACCGGTCTCTGGCAAACGCTCGGCGAACTGCCGAAGCAGAAGGCGATGGCGACATTCCTGCTCGCCAACATGATCTACACCGACGGCCTGGTATCGCTGTTTGCCTTCGGCGGTATCTACGCTGCCGGCACCTTCGGCTGGCAAACGATCCAGATCGGCACGTTCGGTATCATTCTCGCGATTGCGGGAACCTTCGGCGCATGGCTGGGCGGCAAGCTCGACGACCGTCTGGGGCCGAAGCAGGTGATATCAGGCAGTATGCTGGTCCTGCTGTTCGCCATCACCGCGATCCTCTTGGTCGACAAGGACTCGATCTTCTTCGTGCAAGTCGCGCCGCCGGCGCCGGGCGCCGCCTTGTTCTCCGGCGCGGCCGAGCGCGCCTATCTGGCGCTCGGTTGCCTGATCGGCGCGGCCGGTGGTCCGCTGCAGGCGGCGTCGCGCACGCTGCTGATTCGTCTCGCGCCGAAAGATCGCATCGCGCAATACTTCGGACTGTTCGCGCTGACCGGAAAAGTCACCTCGTTCATCGGGCCGCTGTTGATCGGCGCGATCACGGCGATATCAGCGAGCCAGAAGGCAGGCATGGCGACGCTGGTGCTGTTCTTCGTCGCAGGGCTGGCGCTGCTGGCGCGGGTGAGGGAGGCGTAATGGTCTTTGTCATTCGGGGGCGCGCGTCAGCGCGAACCCGGAATCTCGCGCCTCATCTCCAGATTCCGGGTTCATCGCTGCGCGATGCCCCGGAATGACAATGGAGGTTAATGCCGGAAGTGTCGCACGCCGGTGAACACCATGGCGATGCCGTGCTCATCGGCGGCCTTGATCACTTCTTCGTCGCGGAGCGATCCGCCGGGCTGGATCACGGCGGTGGCGCCGGCCTCGATGCAGGCCAGCATGCCGTCGGCGAACGGGAAGAACGCGTCGGATGCGACCACCGAGCCCCTGGTCAGGGGTTCCGCGAGCTTCATCTCGGCAGCGGCATCCAGCGCCTTGCGGGCGGCGATGCGCGCGGAATCGACCCGGCTCATCTGGCCGGCGCCGATGCCGACGGTGGCGAGATCCTTGGCGTAGATGATGGTGTTCGACTTCACGTGTTTGGCGACCCGGAATGCAAATTTGAGGTCGCGCAGTTCGGCATCTGACGGCGCGCGTTTGGTCGCGACCTTCAGCGCCATGTCATCGACCACGGCGTTGTCGCGGCTCTGAACCAGCATGCCGCCGGCCACCGTCTTGGCGGTCAGGCCCACCGTGCGCGGATCGGGCAGGCCGCCGGCCAGCAACAGCCGCAGGTTCCGGCGGCCGGCGATGATGGCGATCGCCTCTTCGGTCGCGTCGGGCGCGATGATGACTTCGGTGAAGATTTCAGTGATGGCGCGCGCGGCTTCGGCGTCGAGCGTGCGGTTCAGCGCGACGATGCCGCCATAGGCCGAGGTCGAGTCGCAGGCCAGCGCCATGCGATAGGCGCTGACGAGATCGGCGCCCTCGGCGACGCCGCAGGGATTGGCATGCTTGACGATGACGCAGGCCGCGGTGCGCTTGGCATCGAACTCGCCGATGCATTCATAGGCAGCATCGGTGTCGTTGATGTTGTTGTAGGACAATTCCTTGCCCTGCAACTGCCGCGCGGAGGCGACACCCGGGCGCTTGTCCGGCGTTGCATAGAAGGCCGCGGTCTGGTGCGGGTTCTCGCCGTAACGCAGCGACTGGATCAGGCGGCCGCCGAAGGCGCGGTAGTCCGGCGTGTCGTTCTTGAGCTGAACCGCGAACCAGTTCGAGATCGCGGCGTCATAGGCCGCGGTGCGCGCATAGGCCTTGGCGGCGAGCCGGCGGCGCAGCGTCAGCGTGGTGGCGCCCTTGTTGGCGGCGAGTTCGTCGAGCACGGCCTGGTAGTCGGAGGCTTCCACCACGACGGCGACATCGTCGTGGTTCTTGGCCGCCGCGCGGATCATCGCCGGGCCGCCGATGTCGATGTTCTCGATGCACTCCTCGTAGCTGGCGCCTTTGTCGACGGTGGCCTCGAACGGATACAGGTTCACGACCAGGAGATCGATCGGCGCAATGCCGTGCGCCTTCATTGCGTCCGCATGTTCCTTGTTGTCGCGGATCGCGAGCAACCCGCCATGCACCTTGGGGTGCAGGGTCTTGACCCGTCCATCCATCATTTCCGGAAAACCCGTGAGGTCGGAAACGTCGGACACCTTCAGCCCTGCCGCTGCAATCGCCTTGGCGGTGCCGCCGGTGGAGACGAGGTCGATGCCGTGGCCGGCCAGGGCGGTTGCAAATTCGATCAGGCCGGTCTTGTCGGAAACGGACAATAGAGCGCGGGTGACGCGTCGCGGATGGTCGGTCATAGGGAAAATCCTGGCTGGTAAGCCAGCCCGGTAGCACGGTTTTGGCGGCCATGAAACCGGTCAGAAACCCGCCAAATCCGTGTGTGGAAATCTCCCTTGCCCCAGGGGGAGGCAAGGGCTGGAAAAAGGGGCCTACAACGGCAATTCCGGCTCGCGCCGGGCGTTGCGCCGGGCTGTGGTGGCCGAAGCCGACGTCGTCGAGCGCACGAAACTCCAGCGGATCGAAGTGGCGGTCCGCGAATCCTGCCGGATCACGATCTGGGCGGTGCGGCGGGGGCCGTCATTGCCGGCCAGGAACACGCTGTCCTCGAGATCGACCTTGTCGTCGAGTGCCTCGAAGGTCCAGACATCGCGGTTCGGCAATACCAGCATGACGCCGCGGGCGTCGCTGAGCCGGCTCGCCTTCACCGAAGGATGCAGGTGAAACCGCACGGCAAAGTCGGTCTGGTTGCCCTTGATTCGCGCCCCCGGCGCCGGCGACACCGTGTCCTCGCCGTCGAGCCGCGCGCCGTCCTGGGCAATCATCAGTACCCGGCGATGCACGACGCCAAATCGGGCGAGGTAGCCGTCATGCGACGTGTGCAGCAGATCGCCGCTCGCCACCGCCTCGCGATAGCTCTCCACATTGGACGGGCCGCTGACGATCGGCGCGCCCTGCAACAGGCGCTTCATCGCCGACAGTTCGACGAACTGGCACGACGAGGTCTCGCGATAGGTCATGGTCGAATGCGCTGCGGTGCTGCGCGCGAAGGCACGCCAATTGTCGCGGCCGGTCGAGGGCATGCCGCAATTGACGACGATCCGGCTCGGCCCGGAGGAAAGTTCGAACGAGAGGCAGCCGGCATGCGCGTCCTGACTGACGTTCGGCGGCGGCGGCGGACCGGTGTCGATGATGACGGTGGTAGTACCGGCATCGAGGCGCTGAAATCCGGTATGCGGCATGCTCGACATCGGCACGCCGTGGGTGTCGTCATAGGCGAGCAGGGTCGCGACCAGGTCGGACGGCGCGTTGCTCATGCCGTTGAACAGCGCAAAGCTGCCGTCGCCGTGGCGGAAGAAGCGCAGCATCGGCATCATGCGATCGATCGCGTTCAGGAGCGCCGGCGGCGGCGCGATATTGCGCGCGGCAAAGGTCTGGCGCAGCGGCAGCATGTCGCTGAGCAGTTCGACCAGCGCGCCGGGATTGCGCGAGATGTGGCCGCCGTCGGGCAGGATCTGCCGTTGCAGTTCGTCGGACAGCCGACGCGTCGCGGAGCGGATGTGCTTTGCCTGGTTGGCAAGGCACAGCGAGGCGTAGCAAAGCGCGATCAGCACCTGCAGGCGCGGCACGCCGTCGGCGATGTCGATCATCGTGTAGCGCAGGTAGCGAATCTCGCGGGTTAGCCCGCGCAGATATTTGCGATAGAACTTGTTGTCGGTGTCGCCGAGCACCAGAGGCGCCTGCGACAGCAGCGAGATCACCCGGCGCGCCAGCACGTCGGCGCGGCGTTCGAGCGGCCGCCTGCGCGTCGGATTCGAGATCCAGTCGTCGACCAGCGAGCGGGCGTTGGCGCGGGTCAACGCGGTATCGGCCGCGCGCAGGTGCCGCAACCATCCGAAGCCGAGCAGCGCCACCTCCCAGTCTTCCGAGGGCGGCTCGAGGTCGAAGATCGACCGGCCATGGCAGGTCACGATCTTGCCGGCGAAGACGAAGCGGCCGGCATAGATTTCGGCGGCACGGGTGGCGTCCGCGGTCCGCAGATCATGCGGTGCGATGATCAGGCGGTCGGCCCGGCCCGGCCACAGCCGCGACAGCGCCACCGTCCCGCCGCTCGCACGCGCAGCCATGCTCCGCGCAAAGCGGCCCATGATAAGCGTCGAGATGCGTCTGCGTTGAGCGACCGACACGCCGTGCCTTGGGAGGGAGGGAATTGTGGCGAATCCTTTTAATCCGGAAACGCCGGCATGACACCATCTTGAAAGCGCGCGAATCACCCTAAAGCCTTATCGGTTCTGATTGAATCAGAACCGGGCTTTACTTTTCGTTTTGACGCGTTTTCTTTCCGCGAACCGGTGTCCACTTCGCTTGAAAACACTGAAAGCCGCGGAATTCCGGTTTAGAATCAGGATTTAACCAGCCGCGCCGCGTAAAATCCATCCAACCCGCCAAGTCGGGGGTCCTCGTGAGGCAAATGGCTGGGCAGGGTGCGCAAATCGCCGTCCGCGGTGACGATTTCGCTGAGGCCCGCGACCTCGCTGGCCGTGACGGGCGCACGGCGCACGGCGGATTCGGCGGCCAATAGCGCCGCGATCGCCTGCTCGCCTTCCTCGGGTTCCAGCGAGCAGGTGCAATACACCAGCGTGCCGCCCGGCTTGAGCAGGGCGACCGCCTTCTTTAGCAATTTTGCCTGCAGCGCCGACAGCGCCGCGATATCCGCTTCCTGCCGCAGCCAGGCGACATCCGGGTGACGGCGGATGGTGCCGGTCGAGGTGCAGGGCGCATCGACCAGGACGCCGTCGAAACTGCCGTCGCCGCCTTGCCATTCGGCGGCATCGGTCACGACCTCGGTGGCCGGCAGCGACAGCCGCGCGAGATTGTCGCGCAGCCGCGACATTCGGGCCGGCGAACGGTCGACAGCGGTGACGTCGGCGCCCGCCAGCGCGAGTTGCGCGGTCTTGCCGCCGGGCGCGGCGCAGAGATCGACGATCTTCTTGCCGCTGATGTCGCCGAACAGCCGCGCCGGCAGCGCGGCGGCGGCATCCTGCACCCACCATTGGCCTTCGGTGAAACCGGGCAGCATCGTCACCGAGCCCTGCAGCAGGGTGCGGACCGTTCCGCTCGGCAGCGTTTCGCCATGCAGTCGCGTCGCCCATTGGGCTGCGTCTGCCTTCACGGTGATGTCGAGCGAGGGCTCATGGCCGATCGCCAGTGCCATCGCGCGCGCGGTCGTCTCGCCATAGGCCGCGATCCAGCGCGCCAGCAGCCAGGGCGGAATATCCAGCGTCTGCGCCTTGACCTCGTCGATCAAAGGCTGGCCTTCGCGGGCGCAACGGCGCAGCACGGCATTGACGAGCCCGGCATATTTCGCGGCCCGTCGGTCCGACTGCACCAGCCGCACACTGAGGTCGACGGCCGCATGATCGGGCACGTCCATCCAGAGAATCTGCGCGGCGCCGATCAACAGCGCGCTCTGCGCGCGCGGCGCATCGGTCGGAATACCGCGATCGAGCAGGCGCGAGAGCAAATGACCGAGCGTGCCGAGCCGCCGCAGGATCGTCGCCACCAGGCGCCGCATCAGCGCGCGGTCGCGATCGGCAAGCGCCTTCAGCCCGGGATGCGCGCCGGCGCCGTCGAGCTGGTCATCGAGCGTGCGGTGCTTGTGCAGGACGCCGTCGAGAATGTCCGCAGCGATCCGCCGTGCGGCGAGACCAGGCACTTCGGAAGGTACTGCGAATCTTGAAGGGGGCATGAATCAGGAACGTCTCGGGAGGCGGGAAGGCTTCGGCTTATGCCTTTGAAATGAAAAAGTCCTTTGGCATGCGAATATGCCAAATGTAAGAATCGCCATGACGATTTTACGATTGTGATGTCGTCTCGACGTCGCTATCTCGGATACCAACCGTGCCGCGGAAGAATTTGAGATGACCGACGATGCTTCACCCTCTTCTGTGCCAGAACGCAAGTCTGTGCCAGAACGCAAGCCGCTGACGCCGGCCGCCGAGCGGGCCCTCGCCGAAGCCGAGGCGCGCCGAAAAGCCGCCGAAGTCGCCGCCACGGCGCAGCCGAAGGAATTTCAGGGCCCGAAAGGCCCGGAACCGACCCGCTACGGCGACTGGGAGCGCAAGGGCATCGCCTCGGACTTTTGAGGCATTTGCCTTGCCGATTGACCCGACTCAGCCCTAGTCCGGGAATATGTCCCGATACGACAGAATAAATCCGTACAGGGCGCGGCATCGAGCCACCCGGCATCGCTGGTTTGCGGCGGCGCTGCCTTGGCTGTTCGTGATTGCCGTCGCGGCGGGGACGATGCTGCCGGTGCGGCACTGGGTACGCGGGTTTTGGCCGCATCCCGCCGAACAGTGGTCGCACCCGGCCGACAGCCCGGCCGCGCGCGACGCCGAGATGGTCTGGCGGCGGGCCGGCAATCCGGACCTGCGCCATCCGGTCGACGTGATCCGGACCATCGACGGCGACACCTTCGAGGCGCGGGTGCATTTGCAGCCCGGCCTCGACCTGACCACGCGGGTTCGCCTGCGCGGCATCGATGCGCCGGAACTGAAGGCGTCCTGTCCCAGGGAATTGCAGATGGCCGAAGCCGCGACCGATGCCTTGCGCGCGCTGCTCGGCGAAGGCGAGGTCACGATCTCAAATATCGGCCCGGACAAATATAACGGCCGGGTCGATGCCGATGTCGCGACCCGGAAGACTCCAAACGTTTCGACCGCGATGCTCGCGGCCGGTCATGCGCGCAGCTACAGCGGCGGCCACCGCAGCGGCTGGTGCGCGAACGCCGATCAACTTCTTCCAAAATGAAAAAGCCGCGCGGTGGCGCGGCTTTTTGTATTCAGTGTGCGAAGATCAGCGGCTCACTGTGACGCTGGTGCCGACCGAGACGCGTTGATAGAGGTCGGTGATGTCGGCGTTCAGCATGCGGATGCAGCCGTAGGACACGAAGCCGCCGACTGAGCCCGGCACGTTGGTGCCATGGATGGCGTATTCGCCGCCGGCCAAGGTCATTGCCGCGACGCCCATCGGGTTATGCGGCGAGCCACCGGGAATCAGGTCCGGAATGTTCGGCTTGTCGTGCTTCACTTCCCTCGGCGGAGCCCAGGCCGGGTTGCGGTACTTGCCGTCGATCCGGGTGGTGCCTGCCCACTGCTTGCCGGACTTGCCGACGCCGACCGGGTAACGCATGGCGTGGCCGGAATCGAGGATGAGATAAAGGCGGCGCTCGTTGGTCTTCACCACGATCGTGCCCGGCGTGTAGTCGCCGCGAATGCCCACCATCTCCGGCCGCGCCTCGGCAGCCTGCGACATCAAGATGCCCGCCCCGATGGTGGCGGCCAGCGCTATCGCAATCCTCATCGACATGATCAGCTCCAGTTTCCGCAGCGCCCTTCCGGGGCCCTCAAATTCCCTGCAAGCCCGGCCCATGGCCGGCCTGCCGTCTCACCCACGCATTGTTAACCGCGTGTCTTAACCGGGTGGTTTGCACACCCGGCTGGCGACGTGTTTCGATGGGGGGAAGAAAGGAAATGTTCGAGTTAAAGTAAATGACTTGAAAACAACACTTGGTTGCGAAATGCGCCACAAGGCGGCCACGCCGCTGACAAACGCGTGACCGGCTTGTGGCAGGAGTCCGGACGACGCATTTGCTGCTGTGGGGTTGTTAGCCGCGCGCGCCCCGCGCCCGGGATGTTTGGGCGCGAGGCGGCATGGAAATCGACGGTCGCCTATGCCGACGCGCCCTTTTTGTTCTGGCGGTTCTCGACGAGATCGTCGACCACGGCGGGATCCGCCAAAGTCGAGGTATCGCCAAGGCTGCCCGGTTCGTCCTCGGCGATCTTGCGCAGGATGCGGCGCATGATCTTGCCGGAGCGTGTTTTCGGCAGGCCCGGCGCGAACTGGATCTGGTCGGGGGAGGCGATCGGACCGATGTCCTTGCGCACCCAGGCCACCAGTTCCTTGCGCAAGGCCTCGCTGGGCTGGGTGCCGGCCATCAGCGTCACATAGGCATAGATGCCCTGGCCCTTGATGTCGTGGGGATAGCCGACCACGGCGGCTTCCGAGACCGCTTCATGCGCCACCAGCGAGCTTTCGACTTCGGCAGTGCCCATGCGGTGGCCCGAGACGTTGATGACGTCGTCGACGCGGCCGGTGATCCAGTAATAGCCGTCGGCGTCGCGGCGGCAGCCGTCGCCGGTGAAGTACTTGCCCTTGTAGGTCGAGAAGTAGGTCTGCTCGAAGCGGGCGTGGTCGCCATAGACCGTGCGCATCTGGCCCGGCCAGGATTTGGCGATGCAGAGATTGCCTGACGTTTCGCCTTCCAGCACCTTGCCGTCGGCATCGACGATTTCGGGCACCACGCCGAAGAACGGCCGCGTCGCCGATCCCGGCTTGAGCTTGGTGGCGCCCGGCAACGGCGTAATCAGGATGCCGCCGGTCTCGGTCTGCCACCAGGTATCGACGATCGGGCAGCGGCTGTCGCCGATGACGCGGTAATACCATTCCCAGGCTTCCGGATTGATCGGCTCGCCTACCGAGCCGAGCAGCCGCAGGCTGGCGCGCGAGGTCTTCGTCACCGGTTCGTCGCCCGACTGCATCAGCGCGCGGATCGCGGTCGGGGCGGTGTAGAAGATGTTGACCTTGTGCTTGTCGATGACGTTCCAGAACCGCGAATTGTCCGGATAGTTGGGCACGCCCTCGAACATCAGCGTAGTGGCGCCGTTCGCCAGCGGGCCGTAGAGAATGTAACTGTGGCCGGTGACCCAGCCGACGTCGGCGGTGCACCAGTAGACGTCGCCGTCGTGATAGTCGAACACGTATTGGTGCGTCATCGCCGCGAACACCAGATAGCCGGCCGAGGTGTGCAGCACGCCCTTGGGCTGGCCGGTGGAGCCTGACGTATAGAGAATGAACAGCGGGTCTTCCGCGTGCATCGGCTCGCACGGACATTCCGTCGTCACCATCTTGGCGGCGTCGTGATACCAGAGGTCGCGCGTCGGGTTCATGTCGACGGCGGCACCGGTGCGCTTGACCACGACGACCCAGTCGACGCCGCTGCTCTTTTCGATCGCGGCATCGACATTGGCCTTCAGCGGCACCTTCTTGCCGCCGCGCAGACCCTCGTCGGCGGTGATGACGATCTTGGACTGGCAATCGGTGATGCGCTGGGCGAGGCTGTCCGGCGAGAAGCCGGCGAACACGACCGAATGGATCGCCCCGATCCGCGCGCAAGCCAGCATGGCGTAGGCGGCTTCCGGAATCATCGGCAGATAGATCGTGACGCGGTCGCCCTTCTTGACGTTCCGGGTGCGCAGGATGTTTGCCATCTTGCAGACTTCGTCATGCAACTGCCGGTAGGTGATGTGCTTCGACTGCGAGGGATCGTCGCCCTCCCAAATGATGGCGGTCTGGTCGCCGCGCTTCTCAAGGTGGCGGTCGATGCAGTTCCAGGCAACGTTGAGGATGCCGTCCTCGAACCATTTGATCGAGATATCGCCGGGGGCGAAGGAGACGTTCTCGACCTTGTGGAAGGGCTTGATCCAGCCGATGCGCTTGCCCTGATCGGCCCAAAATCCGTTGGGGTCGGAGACCGAGCGGGCATACATTTCGCGGTACTTGGCGTCGTCGACGAAGGCGCGCTTGGCCCATTCCGCGGACACGTCGTAAATCTTCTCGGACATCTTTCCCTCCACTCACCGCGACGCCGCATGTCTGGCAGCCGCAAGCCATTTTGATTGGCGCGATTATGCGTCGCGGGGCGTTCCCCGGACAAGGCGGAAACGTCTGCGACCTTGGTCGGCCCGGAGGCTCACCGACTTGCCCTAGGTCAAAACGGTGATCATTTTCGCGTTTTCGACGAGGCTGAAATCAACGTTATCGCGCGAATGGCTCCCATGACCGGTATCCAGTAACCGTAAATAACGGAATCGGGACTCGCAAAGCCGTCCCTTACCCCCTAAATGGCTTTCCCGAGGCCAGACGGCCCTCCGGAACCAAGCCCGAGAAGAGGCATTGCCGGAAGAACAGGTGGAGCAAGGCAACGACGGTCATGATGGATCAGCAGAATTTCGAGGCTACGCGGCCCGTTTCCGCCGATCCTGCCGTTGCTTTGGCAGAAGCGCTCGGGCAACTGCCCAAAGCGACCATCAAGACCTCCTTGAAGGCGCCTTCCAGGATTGCCGCGCCGAAGGCCAAGATCGAAACCCGGGCGACGGTGGAATCGCTGGCGCAGGGGCACGGCCTCAAGCTCGGCGATCAGAACGGGCTGACCATCCGCCGCATCAAGCGCGGGAAGGGCTATTCATTTATTCGCGCCAACGGAACGCCGATCCGTCATGTCGGCACCATCAAGCGCCTGCACTCGATGGCGGTTCCACCGGCCTATCGCGAAGTGCGCTATTCGGCCGATCCGGCCTCGCATCTGCAGGCCGTCGGCCTCGATGCCGCGGGCCGGCTGCAGTACCGCTATCACGCCGACTGGGAAAAGGTCCGCGAGCACCGCAAGGCGCATCGCCTGGCGCGGCTGGTCGCAGCGCTGCCGAAGATCCGCCGCAACGTCTCGATGCACCTGTCGGGCGATGAGCCGACGCGGGAATTCGCGCTCTCTGCCGTGATCGAACTGATCGCGCGCACCGCGATCCGGCCCGGTAACGAATCCTATGCCCGTCTCAACGGCACCCGCGGCGCCACCACACTGCTGAAGTCCAACGTCACGCTGGAAGACGACAGCCTGGTCCTGACCTTCAAGGCCAAGGGCGGCAAGGCCGTGCGCAAGGAGTGCGACGCGGCGAAACTGGTTCGCGCCATCGGCATCCTGCGTGGCGTGCCGGGCAAGCGGATGTTCCAGTACCGCGACAATTCCGGCACCGTGCGCACCGTCTCCACCACCACGGTGAACGCGTTCCTGCGCGAGATCGCCGGCATCAAGATTTCGCTGAAGGATTTCCGCACCCTGATGGCATCCGCCGTGGTGCTGGAATCGCTGTCGCGGATTTCACCGGCGGCCAGCGAGCGCGGCCGTCGCAAGCAGGTCCTGGACGCCGTGCGCGCTGCCGCGGACGAACTGTCGAACACCCCCGCGATCTGCCGCAAGAGCTACGTCCACGACACCATCGTCACCGCTTTCGAGGACGGCATCCTCGAGCGCTTTGCCGCGACGATGAAGGGCTACCGCACCCAAGCCAAGCGCGAGGCGCTGCTGGCGCAGGTGGTGACGGCGGCCGCGGCCTGAGACGCGCAAACGCGCGTCGCATTTTTCTGCCTCGCCAGGGGGCAGCCTGAACCAATCCCCGATTACATCTTGCCGGGCGGTAGGCGCGCATCCGGGCCGGGATCTCGTCCCGCAGCCGCAATCGTCAGCCGCCCCAGATAATGCGCCCAACCCTTGTCATGGTTGGCGCACTGTGTCGCGTTCGGCAGGCCGCTATGGGTCATGCGCAGCAGGGTGCCGCCATCGCGGTCAATCAGATCGATTTCGATCAGGCTCGAGCCGGGCGGCACCTCATCGTTGCCGTCCCACCCGAAACTGTAGGCCAGACGGTGGACCGGTACGACCTCGCGGAACGTTCCGCGGGCCGAATTGCCGCGCTCACCGATGCCTTTGACAAGGTAGAGCCCATCCGGATGCGGCTCGGTCGCGGCCTCGGTGCCCATCCAGCTCAGAATTTTGTCAGGATCTGTCAGGAAGGCGAAAACGGTGGCGCGCGGGGCCGCAATGTGGGTCTCGCGTCGAACGATGGAAGGCTCGGTCATCCGTGCTGCTCCAGGCTGAATTGGCAGATGGCGGCGCCGTGGCCGGTCGTCAAGGTTAGGTCGTGACAAGGTTGGCGCGCCAACCCATGATCGCGCCATGCAGCTTTCCGCGACCCTCGCCTGGCTGGTCGATACCGCTGCCGGGACCACTGGCGCCGACCGGCTGCTCGCGGAACTCGGTGCGCATCTTTTGGCCGACGGATTGCCGCTGATGGCGGGCGCCCTGACGCTCGACGTGCCGCACCCGCTGATTGCCAGGCGCACCTGGCTGTGGCGCGCCGAAAGCGGCGAGGTCATCGAAGCCCTGGGCTTCGCGCCGGGCGCGGCGGCACCGGCACCGGATGCGCGCAACCATGCCGGCCGTCGCTGGTTGAGTGAGATCGCTGAAGGCGGCGTGCACGAGGACATCATCGGGCCGGGACCGAATGGGCCATCACTCGGCTGGATCGGGCCGCGTCCCTTCACCCCCCAAGAGATGGACCAACTCCGTCAGGCCGCGCGCTTCGCGGCTTCGCCGCTTTCGGTCCTCGCCGTGCGGGCCACGTTGACGGCTACGCTCGAAGCCTATCTCGGACGGCGCAGCGCGGCGCGGGTGCTGGCAGCGCCGTTGCGACGTGATCGCGGCGAAACCATTCAGGCCGCGCTGCTCTATGCCGATCTGCGCAACTTCACCGCGCTCTCCGAAAGCAATCCTCCCGCGATTGTCATCGCGGCGCTTGACGCCTGGTTCGATCGTATTGCCGGTGCGGTTCATGCGTTCGGCGGCGAGGTGCTGAAGTTCATCGGGGACGGCATGCTGGCGATCTTTCCGGTGGTCGACGAGGCGCCGCGGCGCGCCTGCGCGGCGGCGTTGCGCGCGGCGTCGGCCGCGCGAGCCGGGATGGTACATCTGGATGACGAACGGTGCCGGCAAGGGCTGCCGTCGCTGTCGTTCGGCGCGGCGCTGCATCTCGGCGAGATGCTCTGGGGCAATATTGGCGCCGCCAATCGTCTCGACTTCACCGCGATCGGTCCTGCCGTCAATCTGGTAAGCAGGCTCGAGGGGTTGTGCCGCCCGCTCGGCAAGACGGTGCTGGTATCCGGTGCGTTGGCGGCGGAGTCCGATATTCCGTTGCTTCCGCTTGGGACGCATCCGCTGCGCGGCATCGCATCGCCATGCGCGGTCTTCGCGCTTCCGGAGGGGTGATTGCCTACAGCCCGCCCATCTTGCAGACCATCTTCCACTCATCGGCCGTGACCGGCTGAACCGACAGCCGCGAATATTTCACCAGCGCCATGTCCGCGAATTTCTTGTCGGCCTTGATCGCAGCCATCGTCACCGGCGTCTTCAGCGGCTTGTCCGCCTTGATGTCGACGCAGACGAATTTGCCGGTCTTGTCGGTCGGATCGGGATAGGCCTCCTTGATGATCTCGGCGATTCCGACGATCTCCTTGCCTTCGTTGGAGTGGTAGAAGAAGGCGCGGTCGCCCTTCTTCATGGCCACGAGATTCTGTCGCGCGGTGAAATTGCGTACGCCGGTCCAGGCTTCGCCCTTGGCGCCCTTGGCGACCTGCTGGTCCCACGACCAGGTTGAGGGTTCGGATTTCACCAGCCAGTACGCCATTGCATCTTCCTCTGTGCCACGGCGGCAATTTCCGCCGGTTCATCGTCGTTGACGATATCGTTACGTTCGTCCGATCGCAACGGCGGCAGGCTAGCGCCCACGCGTTGCGCCGATTTATTCCCGGCCACGGGAACAAGATGTTTTGAACGTTGTCCCATTGAAGGCGCTCGTTGCAGGTGACATTCGTCGCTGATGTCTGGAGGTCTTCACATGTCAGCGCGTCGTCGGGATTTTCTCCATCTGGTCGCGGGAGGCGTCGCCACCGCTGCGATCGCCGCGCCGTCGGTCCGGGCGCAAACGCCAGGGCCAAGGAAAATCAGGGCCGTCGCCTTCGACGGCTTTCCGATCATCGATCCGCGCCCGGTCTTCGCCAAGGCCGAAGCGATGTTTCCCGGCAAAGGCGGGGAATTGAGCACTGCCTGGCGCACGCGGCAGTTCGAGTACACCTGGTTACGGACCATGAGCGGCAGCTATGTCGACTTCTGGCAGGTGACGGAAGAGGCTTTGGTCTTCGCCGCCAAACTCGTGAAGCTCGAAATGTCAGGCGCGCAGCGCGACCAGCTGATGGAATCCTATCTCAAACTCAAGGCCTGGCCCGATGCGGCGGCGGCCCTGAAGCAATTGAAGGATGCCGGCATCCGAATCGCATTCCTGTCCAACTTCACGGCCGAGATGCTCGATGCGGCGGTCAGGAATTCGGGGCTTGAGGGAATATTCGAAGCGCATCTCAGCACCGACCGCGTGCAAGCGTTCAAGCCGGATCCGCGGGCTTACCAGATGGGCGTCGACGCCTTCGGGATGGAGCGGGAAGAAATCGCCTTCGCCGCGTATGCCGGCTGGGATGCGGCCGGCGCCAAACGGTTTGGATATCCGACGTTCTGGGTCAATCGTGCCAATGCGCCGCTCGAAGAGCTTGGCGTTGCCCCCGATGGAACAGGCGCCGGCCTTCAGGACCTCGTTGGCTTTGCCGGCGTGTAGCTGCGGATCATTCCTCGGCCTTGAACGGCCGCGTCAGCAGTCCTTCGATCGCCGCGTCGATCGTCACCTTGCCGCTCAGGATCGCCGCGACGGCATTTGACACCGGCATATCGACGTTTCGCGACGCCGCCAGTTCGATCAGAACCGGTGCGGTGAATTCGCCTTCGGCGAGCTTGTCGCGCGCCGGGGTTTCACCGCGGCCCAACGCGATGCCGAACGCGAAATTGCGTGACTGAAGACTTGAGCAACTCAGGATCAGATCGCCGAGGCCCGATAGCCCTGCGAGCGTTTCGCTGCGCGCGCCGCAGGCGCGGCCGAGCCGGGCGAGTTCGCTGAATCCGCGTGTGGTCAACGCCGCCTGCGCCGAGGCGCCGAGTTTTCGGCCGACGACGATTCCGGCCGCGATCGCCAGCACGTTCTTGGCGGCGCCGCCGATCTCGACGCCGCGGACATCCGTGGTGTGATAGGGCCGGAAGGTGGACGAGCCCAGCATCTGCACGAGATGGCTCGCCAGCGTTTCATCCCTCGCCGCGAGCGTTACGGCGGTCGGAAGGCCCCGCGCCACGTCGTCGGCGAAGTTCGGGCCCGACAGGATCGCAGGCATCGCATGCGGTATCGCTTCGGCAATGACCTCGGTCATGAACAGGTGCGTGCCGCGTTCGATGCCCTTGGCGCAGGCGACGACCGGCGTTTGCGGTTTGAGGCATGGTGCAAGCGCGATCGCCGCCTCGCGCAGATTTTGCGCCGGCGTTGCCATCAGGATGACGTCCGCGCGCGCCGCGATCGCGATATCGCCGGTAATGCCGATCCGCTCATCGAGGCTGATGCCGGGCAGCCTCGGATTGTTGCGCGTCGTTTTCATCCGCGCCGCATTGTCGGTGCCGCGCACGTAAAGCAGGACGTCGCGGCCGGCGCGCGCGACCGCACAGGCCAGCGCGGTGCCATAGGCACCGGCGCCGATCACGCCGACCGAGTTGCCAGACGCCACCCTACCAAGCGCCATGTCAGAATCCCGCGCGGGTGTTGGTGAAGCCGGCCGGTGCTGCGGCCGTGGCGTCGAGCAACCAGCGCGCCCGCGGCGGCGCGTCCATGCTGTCGATCAGTCCCAGCGCCATCCGTTCCGCGCCGGCCCAGGCGATCATCGCGCCGTTGTCGGTGCACAGCGCCGGCGGCGGCATGATCAGCGTGGTGCCGGCCTTGGCGGCAACCGCCTGCAACGCATCGCGGATGGCATGGTTGGCGGCGACGCCGCCGGCGGCCACCAGCGCGCGGGGCGGGCCGAACCGTTCGTGGAACAGCCGCAGGCCCACGCTCAACCGATCGGCCGTCGCTTCCAGCACGGCGGCCTGAAAACCGGCGCAGAGATCGCAGATGTCCTGCGGCTCCAGCGGCGTCATCCGGCTGGCTTCGCTGCGGACCGCGGTCTTCAATCCCGACAGCGAGAAATTCGCATCCGGCCGCCCGAGCATCGGCCGCGGAAAGGCAAATCGCTTTGGGTCGCCGTTCGCGGCTGATCGTTCGACCTCGGGTCCGCCGGGATAGGGCAGCGACAGCATCTTCGCGACCTTGTCGAAGGCTTCGCCCATCGCGTCATCTACGGTGGTACCGAGCCGGACATATTGGCCGACGCCGACCACGGCCACGATCTGGGTGTGACCGCCGGAGGCGAGGAACAGGCAATAGGGAAAGTCGAGCGCGTCGGTCAGGCGCGGCGTCAGCGCGTGGGCCTCAAGATGATTGACCGCAATCAGCGGCGTATCATGCACCATCGCGATCGCCTTTGCGGTGGTGAGGCCGACGATCACGCCGCCGATCAGGCCGGGGCCGGCAGCGGCCGCCACCGCCGACAACTGCGAAAACTCGACGCCGGCCTCCTGCATGGCGCGGGCGACGATGCCGTCGAGCAGGTCGACATGGGCGCGGGCCGCGATCTCCGGCACCACGCCGCCGAAGCGGGCGTGTTCGGCGGTCTGCGAGTGGACGATATTGGACAGAATTCTGCCGCTGCCGTCGTTGCCGCGCTCGATCACGGCGGCCGCGGTTTCATCGCAGGTGGTTTCGATACCCAGTACCAGCATCGGCATGTCGTTTGATTTCAGGTCTTGTAATTTCAGGTCTTGCAATTTGAGCCCTTGTGCTACGGCCTGTCACAACGCCTCCGTAACCGGGTAGCATTACGAGGTCTCAAGGTGCAATCGTCCGGTTGCGCCGAAGTCGTTTTAGCGGAGATCTTTCATGGCCGTTCTCGTGACCCGCCCGCATCCGGACGACGAGGCGACAGCGTCGGCGCTACGCGACCGCGGCTTCGAGGTCTTGTGCGCGCCGATGCTGCGGTTCGAGCCGGTCAAGTTCAGCGATGACGAGGATGCGTCCTATGGTGCCGTCATCGTCACGTCAGCCAACGCGTTGCGTGCCATCGCCGCGCAGCTTGCCGCCAGCCGGCTGGTCAATTTGCCGCTGTTTGCAGTCGGGGAACATACCGCCGCGGAGGCCCGCGCGGCCGGATTCACGCTAGTGATTGCGGCCAAGGGCGATGCCAGCGCCTTGCGCGATCTCGTGCTGGCGGGCGTCAAGGCAAAGCAACTGAAGAAGGCCAGCACGTTGCTGTATCTGGCCGGCGCCGATCTGGCGCGCGATCTCGCCGGCGAGCTGGGCGAGAAGGGTTTCACCGTGGTGACGCACACGACCTACCGAATGGTTCCGGCGTCCAGCCTGCCGCGCGACGTTTGTGACGCTTTCGTGGCGCACCAGATCGAAGCGGTGCTGCACTACTCACGCCGCAGCGCGCGCGCGTTTCTGGAGGCGGCACGCTTCGGCGGCGTGGAAATATCGGCATTGGCGCTGCCGCAATGCTGTATCTCCTCCGCGGTCGCCGCCGTCCTCCGGGACGCCGGTGCGACCCAGGTCACGACGGCCGCTCAGCCGGACGAAAATGCCTTGTTCGAGGCCCTGGGTCGTGCTTTGCGACCGCGATCGGGCTCTAATCTCTAAGTCTGAGCATGGCCTTACCGGAAAACCGGTGCCTGCGCGCCGGGATCGTGCTCTATACGTCCCGATTCTGCTAAGTTCCGCCACCTAACCGCTGAGGGAACCGCTGTGATGGTCGATGACAGGCCCGAAGAAACTGGATCGCTACCCGACCAGGAGCGGCCCAAGCGAACGCCGCCGACAATCGACCTCGAGGCGACCGACGTGTCGACCGCGACATCGCATGCCGATGGTGCCGCCAAATCCGAATCCACTGCCGAAGCCGCTGCCGAGCCGGCTTCGGAGGCACCGGTTACGCCGCCGACCGCTGCGCCGATTTCCACTCCGATTTCCCCCTGGATCGTTGCGCCCGTCTCCGGCGCAGTTGCGGCTGCGCTGGTGATCGGCGTCGGCTGGATGCTGGGTTGGCCCGCGGTTCAGCCGGCCGTTGTGCCGTCAGCGCCGGCGCTCAATGCCGCTGCGATCGACGATCTCACCGCGCGCATCGCGGGCCTGGAGTCAAAGGCCGGCAAGCCTGTGACCGATGCCGCGGCCGCGGCGCGTGTGGATGGTCTGGAAAAGTCGCTCGCCGCGTTGCGCGCACAAGGCGACAAGCTTGCCTCCGCTCTCAACGACGTGAAGTCCGCGCCGCGTGCTGACGGTGCGCCGTCGCCGGATCTGTCTGCGATCGACGCGCGCATCGCCAAGGTCGAGAACCAGATGCAGGCGCAGAACGCCGAGATCGTGCAGCAAGGCAGCCGCATTGCCGATACAAAAACGGCTGACGCCAAACCGGCGGACGATTTGCCACTGCGTCGCGTCGTGGCGGCGGCCCTGCTCGATGTCTTGGTCCGGATCGGCGATCCCTATCCGGCAGCACTGGCGGCGGCAAAAGCGCTGGCGCCCAGCGCCGACGTCTTGAAGCCGCTCGATCAATTTGCCGAGAAGGGCGTGCCCAACGCCAACAGGCTGAGCACGGAATTGCTGGCGCTGGTGCCGAAATTGCTGCCGGCGCAGCAGGACAACACGACGACCGGTTCGGGTGTTCTCGAACGGTTGCAGGCCGGCGCGGCAAAGCTGGTCAAGATCGAACGCACCGACACCGTTGGTAACGATCGCGGCGCCGTGGTGGCGCGGATCACCGCGGCGGCGCTGCGCAACGATTCCAATGAAGCCCGGCGCGAGCTGAAGACGCTGGAGCCTGCCGACCGTGCGGTTGCGCAAGCCTGGCTGGAAAAGGCCGATGCGCGCGATGCCGCGCTGGCCGCGTCCCGCCAATTCGCCGCTGATGCCATGGCTGTGCTCGCCAAACCGGCGCAATAGGGATTCCGATGGTCCGGATCATTCTGTTTCTGTTGTTGATCGCGTTCGGTGCGGCGGGCGCCGCCTGGGTGGCCGATCAGGCCGGCGATGTCGTGCTGACCTGGGGTAATCTCCGTGCCAAGACCACCTTCCCGGTGTTCGTGCTGATACTCGGCATCGTCGTCGCCGCGGCCGTCATGCTGTGGACGGTCTTGCGCGGCTTGTGGCGCACGCCCGAACGTATCAGGCGCGGCCGTCGCGAACGCCGTCACGCCCGCGGCCGGCACGCCATCACCCAAGGTCTGCTTGCGATCGGCCATGGCGATTCCTCGACGGCGCGCATGCACGCCGAAGTCGCGCGCAAACATGCCGCGCACGATCCGCTGGCGCTGCTGCTGCACGCGCAATCCGCGCAGCTCGACGGCGACCGCGACGGCGCGCAGCGCGCCTTCCGCGCCATGGCCGAGCGCGAGGATACGCGGCTGCTCGGCCTGCGCGGCCTGTTCATCGAGGCGCAGCGCGCCGACGATCCTGTCGCCGCGGTGATGGTCGCCGAGGAGGCGTTGAAACTGTCGCCGTCGTCGTCGTGGGCGTCGCATGCCGTGCTCGGCTTCTGCTGCGCCAAGGGCGACTGGACCGGCGCGCTGACGATACTCGACAACAACCAGTCCGCCGGACTGATCGACAAGGCGACCTATCGCCGCCAGCGCGGCGTGCTGCTGACGGCGCGGGCGCTGGAGCTGCAGAATGTCGATCGCGACCTGTCGCGCGAGAGCGTGGTGGAAGCGGTCAAGCTGGCGCCGACCCTGGTGCCGGCGGCGGTGCTCGCAAGCAAATATGAAAGCGAGGCGCATCAGGTGCGGCGTTCGATGCGCCTGGTCGAGACCGCGTGGCTGGCGCAGCCGCATCCCGATCTCGCCGACGCCTATGCGCATGTGAAGCTCGGCGACTCCGCGCGCCAGCGGCTGGTGCGGGTCGAGACCCTGGCGGCGAAAGCGCCGGGTCATATCGAGGGCGCGTTGGCGATCGCGCGCGCCGCGATCGACGCAGCCGAATTTACCAGGGCGCGCGAGGCGCTGGCGCCGTTTGTCGCAGCACCGACGCAGCGGGTGGCGATGCTGATGGCGGAGATCGAGCGCACCGAGCATGGCGATAGCGGCCGGGCGCGGGCCTGGACGTTGCGTGCAGTGCGGGCGCTGCACGATCCGGCCTGGACCGCGGACGGCTATGTCAGCGATCGCTGGCGTCCGGTGTCGCCGGTCACCGGACGGCTCGATGCCTTCCAGTGGCAGACGCCGGTCGCAAGCCTGCCGTCCGACAAGGGCGCTGCGATCGAATCATCACCGTTTGAGGAAGCCATGCTGGCGACCCCGCGCCGGGCGGTCGTGCTCGAGCCGCCCGCCGCCGAGAGCGACCTCGATGCCGAACCCGCAACCACCGCCGCCCAGGACAATGCGCCATCCGCCACCGTCGAGCCGGCTGCGGTTGAGGCGGCGCCCATCGCGGCAGCCCCGGTCGCGGCGCCTGCCGCGTCACCGCTGCCGCCAGCCGAATCGGCCCCCACAGCACCCGCTCCCCTGTTCCGGGCCCGTCAGGATATCCCGAAGGCCGCGCCAGCGCCGATTCCGGCCGTGATTCCGATCATCCGGGCACCCGACGACCCCGGAATCGACGAGGACGGCGTGCCGGATGAATTCGCGGAACAAATCGGCCCGCCAAAGGCTCAGGCCGGCGGCTGGCGGGGATTTTTGTCGCGCTGGGGTGGCGAATAACCGCGTTTTTCTTGCCAATCGGGGCCGTGCCCGATATCAGGTGCGGGCGTTTCGGGCGGTTGCCCGAGGCTAGCGTTCGGTCCGCCGCAATAGCTCAGTTGGTAGAGCACGTCATTCGTAATGACGGGGTCACAGGTTCGAGTCCTGTTTGCGGCACCGGCTTTTCCAATGAGTTGGCCGAACTTTGGCTGCATCCAATCTCGAATAATCAGTGCAATAATCAATATTATCGTTGAAGATGTGCTGCGATGCGCGCGGACGTTTTGTCTACGCACGATGGCCTTGAATGATCCGCATCGCTCGTCTGAGGCCCCGCTTGCTGTCGAACGAAATCGGATGCGATCTGTCTGCGGCGCGCACGGTGTCAAAAAAACTAGAACGACCATGCGTCGGGTTCTGTAAGGCGCCTACACGTTGATCTCGCCCGCGGCCCGCACAATCGCTGCAATGGCTGCCTTGGCTGCCGGCGACGAGGTTCTCCCTCGCAAACGCACAATGCCCGTGGTCGACGGCGGCGACAGCCAGCCGTGCACGACAAGTCGGACGAGCGTGCCGGATTCCAGCTCCTCCCGTACCGCCGCGTTCGTCGCACCCAGAACGGCATCCGTGGTGAGCGCGACCGTCTTGAGCATGCCATAGTTGTCGCACTCGAGCGCAATGGTGGCCTCCTGGCCCTCAGGCAGGCCCAGCAGGGCGGCCAGTTCCACCTTTGAGGGGCTCAGCAGCTTCGGTACCGCGAGACCGTACGACCAGACTTCCTGCAGCGTGTGCTCGCGCCCGGCTAGCGGATGGCCTGCCCGCACATAGAGGTTGGCCGGCTGCCCCCCGATCAGCTGGATGTCCAGCGCGGCATCCCTGGGCATGTCGCGCACATCGGCGGCAAAGAACTCGATGTTCTCGGTACGCAGGCTCTCCAGCAACTGCACCCAGTTGCCGACCTCCATGCGCAGCGCCAACTGCGGGTGCTGGCGGCGCAGCGCCACAAGCGCGCGTGGCATCAAGGTGGCCGTCAGCAGCGGTCCGACACCGAAGGGCGTGTCGCCGAGCTGGCTGTCGCGGTAAAGATCCACGTCGCGCTGCAGGCAACGTGCCTCGAACAGCAGCTTGCGGGCCCTCTCGATGACGAATTTGCCGGCCGGGGTGGGGCGGACATCACCAACGTCGCGGTCGAACAGGCGGATACCCAGGTTGCTCTCGATGGCCTGGATGCTTCGGCTGAAGGCCGGCTGGCTCAGGTGGGCGGCTTCGGCGGCGCGGGCGAAGTGCAGAGTGTCGGCAAGGGCGACGACGTGGTTCAGGCGGCGCAGATCCATGGCATTGCTCTCCATGCATTAAAACAATGCGAACTATGCATTGGACGCATCATGATGGCACTCCTAAGATCGTTCTCGCAATACAAAACATGAGAGCGGAGACGCCCCACATGAGCTCGCAACTGCAATACCTCCTGATCGGCGCCTGCATCCTGGGCTTTGCGGCCATGGAGTTGATCACCCGGCGCTACCAGGCCGCCGTGCGCGGCAACGCGACAGCCAACGACACCTGGCTGGAGGTGCTGATGTTCGTCAGCCTGATCGCCATCACCCAGCCAATCGCACTGCTGGGCAGCAACGCGCTGTGCAACTGGCTCATGCCCGCCCAGCACAACGCCTGGGCCAACCTGCCGTGGTGGGCCATGGCCGGCCTGCTGCTGATCGGCGATGACCTCACGCAGTACCTCTGGCACCGCGCCTCGCACACGCCGCTGCTGTGGCCGCTGCACCGCGCGCACCACAGCGCGGCCTACATGAGCGTGCGCATTACCTACCGCAACAACTTCTTCTACTACCTGATGATGCCGGGCCTGTGGATCGGCGGCGTGGCGGTGTACCTTGGTTTCGGCCCGGTCTACGCGGCGTACCTGGTGATCAAGCTGGCGGTCATCCTCGGCGCGCACTGCGCCTGGGCGTGGGACGCGCCGCTGTACCGCATCCGCGCGCTGCATCCGCTGATGTGGGTGCTGGAGCGCACCATCTCCACGCCGGCCACGCACTGGGCGCACCACGCGCTTACCAACGAAGATGGCATCGGCCACTACAAGGGCAACTTCGGCAACCTGCTGTTCTTCTGGGACGTGCTGTTCGGCACGGCGCATATCACACGCAAATATCCGGGCAAGATCGGCCTGCAGGACGACATCCTGTTTGGCTCGGAGCGCTGGACGACGCAGATGTTCTACCCGCTCGTCCACTCCAAGCGCGAGCATTCGGCGCTGCGCCCCGGCGGCTATGGCTTCACCGAAGCCGACCTACAGACCGAAGCTAAACAGGAGGCCGCATGAACGACCGCGCCAGGTTCGACGTGCTGGTTTGCTCCCGCCCGTGTGGGTAGCGTAATCGAGGCGCAGCAGCAGGCGTTCGCGATGCCTCGGAAGGAGCTAAAATGCGTGACCATCTAGTCCGCGAGCGGCCTCTTGGCCACGCCGAGATGACCCGAATGGAAACCATCATGCTTGCGGCTGGGTGGAGCACCGCGCTTGTGGCGGTCTTCATCCGACTCATTGGTGTTGGTTAGGAGAAGGCGATGATCGTCTGTTCTTGCAATGTGTTCAGCGACCATCAGGTGCGGTCAGTGGTCGTAAAAGAGGCGCGACGGCCCCGTATGAGCGAGGTGTATGCCTGCCTCGGATGCAGCGCTCAGTGCGGCCGCTGCGCTCACGCTATCAAGCGGATCATGGATGAAAGGCCCGGCTCCGTTCATGCGAACGCAAGCATGCACTAACTTGGAGTTGATACAGTCACAGTCACACGCGCCCTCGCTATTTCGCTTGGAGGACCCGCGAAAAACCAAGAGAAAGGGAGCATCATGAACGTGCCTGTCAATTCCCGTTCGATCCACATTCCCACTGAATTTCAGTCCTGCTTTGACAAGCAGCGTGCGGCTTACCTGGCGGCGCCGGAGCCATCCTATGCTCAGCGCATTGCTGACTTGAAGTCGCTGACGCGTCTCCTGAAGGACAATAAGGACGAGTTGGTGGCAGCGATCAACGCCGACTACGGCAACCGGTCTGAATTCGAAACCCTGTTCGCCGAATATTTCGTTGTCCTGGAGACCGTCGCCGACGCAGTCAAACATTTGAAGAAGTGGATGAAGCCGCAGCGCAGACACGTCGACTTCATGACCTATCCGCTCGCGCGAAATCGTGTCATCCCGCAGCCGCTCGGCGTTGTCGGGGTCATCGTTCCCTGGAATTTCCCGCTTAACCTCAGCTTCTGCCCGCTCGCAGCGATTCTGGCGGCCGGCAATCGAGCGATGGTCAAGATGTCGGAAAATTCGAAAGCGCTCGCAAAGGTTCTCATGCGCGTTTCCCCAAAGTATTTTCCGATGGAGAAGCTTGCCTTTTTCGAGGATGGCGGCGGGCGAGGACCGGGATTCTCGTCATTGCCCTTCGACCACCTGCTGTTCACGGGATCCGGTGCGACCGGTCGCTCGGTCATGGCCAACGCGGCCCGCAACCTCACCCCTGTCACGCTTGAACTGGGCGGCAAGGCACCTGCGATCGTTGGGCCTGACTTCCCGGTCAAAACGGCGGCGGAGCGCATTCTCTGGGTGAAGATGTTCAATGCCGGTCAGATCTGTACGAATGTCGACTACATGTTTCTGCCCAAAGGGAGTGAGGACGAGTTCGTCCGCCATTGCCGGCGACTGTTTGCCGAGCGCTTCCCGGACATCAACGGCCAGGACTACACGTCGATCATCGATGAACGGTCTTTCACGCGGCTGCAGGCGACGCTGGAGGATGCCCGTGCAAAGGGCGCGGTCCTGGTCAATCTTGCGGAACAGCAGATTCCGGACGCGGAGCGTCGCAAATTTGCACCGCATCTCGTGCTAAATCCGACAGAAAACATGATTGTCATGCAGCGCGAGATCTTTGGCCCGATCTTGCCGATCAAGACGTATGCAGATCGGCAGGAGGTCGCCGACTATATCAATAGTCACGACCGCCCGTTGGCAATCTATCCATTCACTCACAATGCCGAGCTGCGCGACTTCTACATCTCGCGGGTCATGTCGGGTGGCGTATCGGTCAATGAAGCTCTCCTTCACGTCGGCCAGCACGACCTGCCATTCGGTGGGGTCGGGGCGAGCGGCATGGGCCATTACCACGCACGCGAGGGGTTCAACACCTTTTCAAAATTGCGCCCGGTCTTCTACCAGGGCCCTCTCTCGCCGATCCAAATGCTATTTCAGCCGCCCTACGCCGGCCGCGCAATGAGCGTCCTGCAGACGATGATCAAATGGAAGACGTGATGCGTGACGTGAGCATGTCTGGGGCAGGCGGACATGGCCACGCGGGGTTCGAAGGCCCGCTGTCCGTGCGGGGCTGAGGCGCAATCACTCACGTGCACCGAAGTGTGCCCTCCTGAGGACGGTTCGGCGCCTGAGTTGGATTCCCTGCTTTTCCGCTCGGAACCGTGCGCGCCTCCCGACGTGCGCCGCCTCCCCACAATCCTCAATCCGCCGAAAACCCGAACGGCACGCTGAGCGTCCTGAAATCATCCGGCAGCAGTTCTCTACCGATCGGAAGCGCTGAGCGCGCGGCGCAGCGCGGGCGGTGACAGACGCGGCAGGCGACGCCGACCGGCGTCGGCGTGTCCGCAGCCGGGTCCTGTCCATCGTGGGTATAAATCAGATGCTTGGCATGTTCGGCGGCGCAGCCGACCGCGATGGCGCGCTCCACGCGCACGGCATCGAACGAACCGCCGCCGGCGGTGACGGTGCGGGCGATCGAAAAGAATCGCTGCCCGTCCGGCAATTCCAGCCATTGCGTGACGATCTGGCGCGGCGTTTTGAAAACGCCGTGCACCGACCATAGCGGACAGGCGCCACCGTGTTTCGCAAACGGGAATCCGGCGCCGTCGAGCAGCTTGGAAATATTGCCGGCCGGGTCGACACGGATGAGGAAGAACGGGACCTTCTCCTGACCCGGCCTCTGCAAGGTCGTGATGCGATGCGCGGTTTGCTCGAAGCTGGTGCCGAACTGACGCGCCAACGCCTCGAGATCGTAACGGCGCGTGTCGGCGGCCTTCGCGAACGCCGAATACGGCATGATGATCGCGCCGGCGGCGTAACCGGCAAGCGCGCGGCGTGCCAGCAACTCGGCGCTCTTGGTGGCGAACTGGCCGGCTTCGAGTGCGGCACCGATCTCATCTTCCATTTCGAGATAAGCGAGTTGTTTGGCCAATTGAAAATTGAGGCTCGCGGTATCCAGTGAATCCTCCAGCAGCAGTTGCTTGCGATGCAGATCCAGCCGTCGGATCGAGCCGAGCATGACGTCGGGAGGCAGATAGCGGACCTGAAGGTTATGGCGCTCCTTCAGAAGCTCGATGAAGCCGCTCGGGCCGGAAGCGAGCTGGGCAATGCGTTCGGCGGCATCGTCGAGGGTTGGGAAATTATTGCGGCGTGCGGCGAGAAATCGCCGGACCTCGGCGACTGAGTCGTTGGCGTCAAAGCCGTCCGGATCCGATGCCGATGCGGCGCCACTGAGTGCGGGAGAGCGCCGGTCCGCGAGCGCAAGCTGTTCCTCGCGATAGGCGGTGTAGAGCCGCAGGAAAGCTTCGGCCATCCCGGAATAGCTGACGGCGAGGTCGCTGATTTCGAGCGCGGGGATATCGATGTCCGAAAACATCGGCTCCTTCAGGATCGACTGCATCCGCGCCGTGTTGTCGGCGCCGCCGTCGCCCGCCAACGCCGCGAGGTCGATCTTGTAGGTGCGGGCCAGGCGAAGCAGCATGTCGGCCGTCACCGGCCGCTGATTGCGTTCCAGCAGCGCGACATAGGGGGCGGAAATATCGAGATCGGCCGCCATGTCGGCCTGGGTCAACCCGAGGTCGCGCCGCAGCCGTCGCAGCCGGGGCCCCATGAAGATCGAGCGGGCATTCGACGTTGTCATGACCGGTTACCCATGGTTGTAAGGTAGTTACAACTATACAACAGGATATTGTAAAGTATGACAAGTTATCTTCGCCATGTCTAGCGATTTGCGCTGCGGTGCGTTCAATAGGCGGCAGGTTTTGTCGTCACCGAAGGGATCATGGACATGAATTTCCAGCCACGTGGGATCAGCGATCTGGCCATCCAGAAGCCGGCCTCCTATCAGAGCCAAATCGAAGCGGCCGAAGCGCTGCTCAAGGGCAAGGACACGTGGAACGGCGTCAACGCCGAAGCCGTGGCCCGCATGCGCTTGCAGAACCGCTTCAGGACCGGCCTCGACGTCGCGCGCTACACGGCCGCGCTGATGCGCGCCGATATGGCGGCCTATGACGCCGACAGCACCAAGTACACCCAGTCGCTCGGCTGCTGGCACGGCTTTATCGCCCAGCAGAAGCTGATCTCGGTGAAGAAGCATTTCGGCACCACCGATCGCTGCTATCTGTACCTCTCAGGCTGGATGATCGCAGCCCTTCGCTCCGAGTTCGGGCCGCTGCCGGATCAGTCGATGCACGAGAAGACCTCGGTGCCGGCGCTGATCGAAGAGCTCTACACCTTCCTGCGTCAGGCCGACTCCCGCGAGCTCAACGACATTTTCCGCAACCTCGACGCGGCCCGCAAGGCCGGCGACAAGGCGAAGGAGAAGGAGCTGATCGAAAAGATCGATAACTTCCAGACCCACGTCGTGCCTGTCATCGCCGACATCGACGCCGGCTTCGGCAATGCCGAGGCGACCTATCTGCTCGCCAAGAAGATGATCGAGGCAGGCGCCTGCGCCCTGCAGATCGAAAACCAGGTCTCCGACGAAAAGCAGTGCGGACACCAGGACGGCAAGGTCACCGTGCCGCACGAGGTCTTCCTTGCAAAAATTCGTGCCTGCCGCCACGCCTTCCTCGAACTGGGCGTCGAAGACGGCGTCATCGTGACCCGCACCGACTCGCTCGGCGCCGGCCTCACGCAGCAGATCGCCGTCAGCCACAAGCCCGGCGACCTCGGCGATCAGTACAACAGCTTCCTGGATTGCGAAGAAGTGACCGCCGCCAACGCGCGCAACGGCGACGTCATCATCAACCGTGACGGCAAGATGATGCGTCCGAAGCGGCTTGCCAGCAACCTCTACCAGTTCCGCGCCGGCACCGGCGAAGACCGTTGCGTGCTCGACAGCATCACCTCGCTGCAGAACGGCGCCGACCTGTTGTGGATCGAGACCGAGAAGCCGCATATCGAGCAGATCGCCAAGATGGTCGACCGCATTCGCGAGGTCGTTCCGAACGCGAAGCTGGCTTACAACAACTCGCCGTCGTTCAACTGGACGCTCAACTTCCGCTGGCAGGTCTACGATGCGATGAAGGAAGCCGGCAAGGACGTCAGCAAGTATAACCGTGCCGAGCTGATGAAGGCGGAGTACGATGGCACACCGCTGGCGCTCGAAGCCGACGAACGCATCCGCACGTTCCAGGCGGATTCGGCCAAGCGCGCCGGTATCTTCCATCATCTGATCACGTTGCCGACCTATCACACGGCAGCACTGTCGACCGACAATCTCGCGAGAGAGTATTTCGGCGAACAGGGCATGCTGGGCTATGTGAAGAACGTTCAGCGTCAGGAAATCCGTCAGGGCATCGCCTGCGCGAAGCATCAGAATATGGCTGGATCCGACATCGGCGACGATCACAAGGAATACTTCGCCGGTGAAGCCGCTCTGAAGGCGGGCGGCGCCCACAACACGATGAACCAGTTCGGCTAACTGGCCGCGCTAATCTCTGACTAAAGAACAGGCGTCATGGCCGGGCTTGTCCCGGCCATCCACGTCTTTCTTTGTCGCTATATCTCAAGAACGTGGATGCCCGGGACATCTAGCGCGAAGACGCGCTTCGCGCTTCTGCCCGGGCATGACGGCGTAGGTGTATGTGGACGCGCGACGCCAGCCAGCGCCGCTTGTTACTGCGAAACCGTCTGCACCACGCTGCTGAGCGGACGCGCGCTCACCGCCGGGACCTTCAGGTCCTTGACCAGCAGCGCGTCGTACTCCGGCAAGGTTTCCAGTTTCTCCTTGGCTTTCATCTCCACCACCTTGTAGCCGCCGGCCTTCAGGCGGCGCAGCAGCGTCGGCAACGCCTGCGCGGTGTGCTTCTGCAGATCGTGCATCAGGATGATGCCCTTGCCCTGCTTGTCGAGCTTGGTCATGACAGTCAGGAGGACCTGATCGGACGAAGAGGACTTGAAGTCGAGCGAGTCGATATCGACCGAGAACATCGCGATGTTCCTCGTGCCGAGATAGTCCAGCGTCGCCTGGGTATGGGCCAGCCCGGGGAAGCGGAAGAACGGCGAGGGGTTGGTGCCGATCGCCATCTTGATGGCACTGAAGCCTTTCTCGATCTCGTCCTTGCCTTGCTGTTCATTCAGCTTCTTGCTGTGGAGATCAGCGTGCGACCAGGTGTGGGCGCCGATGGTGTGTCCGGCCGCGGCGACCTGCTTGAGAATGTCGGGATGATAGGTGCTGTGCAGGCCGATCGGGAAGAACACCGCCTTGGTGCATTCGTCGGCCAGCGCCCTCAGCACCGCAGGCGTGGTCGGCCACGGACCGTCGTCGAAGGTCAGCACCACTTCCTTGTCGGCGAGGAAATCGAACTGCTTGTACTGCAGGAAGCCGAAGCCCGGTCCGCCTGTGGTGTCGATCACGACGGTGCGGCTGACGCCGAGCGCATCGGGATTGGCGCAGGTGGATTTGGCAGGCTGCGGAACCGGTGCGGGCGCCGGCGCGGGCTTCGACAGCGCGGCCGTGACCTCGACGTCGTCCTTGGCTTTGGCCGCGGCGGGCAGCGGCTCGGCCTTGCGGGCGGCAACGGTTTGAGGTGGGGCCGCGTCGGCGCGCGGCGACGAGGTCCAGAACCAAACTCCGGCGATCGCAACCGCCGCAACAACACTGGCCAGCATCAGGCCGAACGCATTACGCATCGCTACTCTTTCCACATACTCAAGGGGCACACAGGCGACATGCCATTAATGCGAACAAGGTCTTAACGCCTCCCCAACACGATCCGGTTCGGCCAATAAAAATAGGCCCTTGGCCAGAGTGACGTCGGTCACAGTCGGGTGGTCCGATCCGGCGCATGGTCGGGTCACCAACAACGGGCCCGCGTCGTGCGGTGCCAACGGGAGCCGAACATGACCGCCACTTTCACCAGCAGCTTTTTCACCAGCAGCTTTCGCAAGGCCGGTTTGGCGCTGGTTTTCACGGCCTCGATTTCAGCGCTTTCGTCGACTTCGGGCTTTGCTTTCAGCGCTGAAGCGCAGCAGATGTGCACCGGTGACGCGTTCCGTCTGTGCAGTTCGGAGATCCCGAATATTCCGGCCATCACTTCCTGCATGATCAGTAAGCGCGCCAGCCTCTCCAGCGGTTGCCGCACCGTCCTGGACCGGGATCTCGCCGCGCAGAAGTCCGGCAAGCTCGCCGCGCAGTAAGCGGTCGCCCCCCGATTTCCGACAAGCGCTTGCGGCGATGAGACGCAGGCGCTTTTTTCGGCCTCCCTGGCGTTCTTCCTCCCGAGCCGCTTGCCCGAACCGGTTTCCACTTCACTCGAAAACGCTATAGAACGCCCGGATCGCGTCCATTCGGTGTGAAGGCTTATTAAATGACCAAAATCCTGTTCGTCATTCCGTTGGTGCTGTTCGCTTCCACCGCTTCCGCGCAGCAGCAGGGGCATGACGCCTGCGCGCGCGACGTCTCGCGGTTTTGCCGGGCCCAGATGCAGGACGGCGACCAGATCGTGCTGGCGTGCCTGAAGCAGAACCGCGCGCGCATCAGCAAGGCCTGTCAGGCGATGCTGGCGAGCCACGGGCAGTAAGACATTCACCCGTCATTCCGGGGCGCGAAGCGAACCCGGAATCTCGAGGTTCCCCGATGCGCAATTGCGCATCTGAGGTTCATGCTTCGCGTGCCCCGGAATGACGGTGGAGATCAGGCTAGGCGGCGCCGCCGCCGGGCCCTCTTTTCGCGTCCCATTCTACTTTGCATGGGGTTGTTTTCGCGATTTTGTTGATGGACCCCCCATAGATCGTCCTCAGATGCGCAATTGCGCATCGGGGGATGACTTACGTACTGCTGCCCGCCGCCGTTGCGACCACCGGCAACACCTCGTTTGCCGCGTGGTCTGGCGTATCTTCTTTCCAGCGCACCGAGCCGAACGGCCGCTCCAGCATGCGGCGGACACGGACCGGTTCGGGTCCCAGATGAAAATCGATCGCCCGCTGATGCAGCGCGCGTTCGGACTGGGTGGCGCGGTTGCGCTGGCGCAGATAATCCAGCCAGGTCGGGCAGTGGTAGCGCTCGGTCCATAATTCGGGATCGGCGATATCGCGCGCGATCGACCAGCCATAGGCGCCGTTGCGCTGGCGGCTGAGCTGCACTTCCTGCATCACATTGTGGAACAGCCGGGCGTTGTCCTGCGAGACCCGGTACTCGATCTCGACCACCAGCGGGCCGCTGCGTCCGGTCAGCGACAGCCGCACCTCGGGGTCGGCGAGCACCTCGCTGGCGGCTTCGTTGCGTGCGCCGACCGGGGGCATGCGCAGCCATATCCCGAGCAGCGGTGACAGCAGCATCAGGCCGGCAGAGACCAGCAAGGCGGTTTCCACGCCCACCGCATCGGTAAGGTGTCCCCAGCCCCAGCTACCCATGGCGATGCCGCCGGCGATCGAGGCCTGGAACGCCGCCAGCGAGCGACCCGCGACCCAGCGCGGCGCCGAGAGCTGCACGCCGATATTGAACAAGGCAACCGCCAGCATCCAGACGCCGCCGGCCAGCACCAAAGCTGCCGCGGTCAGCACCGGCTCCCTGCTGAGCGCCACCGCGGCAATCGCGCCCGCCATCGATATCGCGCAGGCGCGTATCGCGGCCTCGCCGCTCACGCGCCGGCGCACCTCGGCGATATTCAGCGCGCCGATGACCGCGCCCATCCCGAAAGCACCCAGCATGATGCCGTAGGTCTGCGCGCCGCCATGCAGGAGATCGCGCGCGACCAGCGGCATCAGCGCCGAAACCGAGCCGCCGATCAGGCCGGTGACCAGCGTTCGTATCAGCACGATGCGGATCGACGGCGAGTTGGCGATGTAACGCACGCCGGAGACGATGGCGCGGTTGAGGCGCTCGCGCGGCAGGCGCGACGGTTCGTTGGCGCGGTTCCACAGAAACAGCACGATCATCAGCGGCAGATACAGCGCAGCATTCACCGCGAACGCCGCCACGGCGCCCGCGGTCGCCACCACGATGCCGCCGATCGCCGGGCCAAAGCTTCGGGCGATATTGTAGCTGATGCCGTTGAGCGCGACGGCCGACGGCAGCGTTTCCGCCGGCACCTGTTCGCTGACCGAGGCCTGCCAGGCAGGCCCGAACAGCGCCATGCCGCTGCCGACCACGAAACACAGCGCCAGCAGGATATTCGGGGTGACGAGGTTGAGCCACGCCAGCACCGTCAGCGCGGTTGCGCCCGATAGCGCGATGGCGAGCGAGACCAGCGCCACGATGCGACGGTCGTGCATGTCGGCGATGGCGCCGGCCGGCATCGCGATCAGCATGATCGGCAGCATCAGCGCGGTCTGCACCAGCGCTACCTTGTCGGCGGAGGACGTCATCTGCGTCATCGCCCAGGCGGCGCCGACGCCCTGGATCAGGATGCCGAGGTTGGAAACGAGGCTGGCGAGCCAGATGCGCCGGAACACCGAATGGCGCAGCGGGGCGGTAATGCTGTCGGGGGCAAAAGACTGGCGCTTCGGCTGGTCGGACATGTCCCGTTCCATTGGCCGGCTGTCACCGGCTCGATTCCATTGGAATTCAAAGTGATGCCTGCGAAAACCCCGCCCTGTCCAGTGGTTCCGCCGCTATCGATGGTGCTACAGCACAGCTAAGGTCCTGAAAAGTAACGGGAGGTTCCGAAATGAGCGTGTCGCGGCGGTTGATTCTGAAGAGCGTCGGGGCATTGCCCTTGCTGGGTGGTCCATTCGGCTTTTCGGCCTTTGCCCAGACCGCCCCCACAGCGCCCGCGCCCGCGGAAATGCCGCCAGTCCTGTTTGTGCATGGCAATGGCGACCATGCGGCGCTCTGGATCACCACGATGTGGCGGATGGAATCGAACGGCGTCGCGCGCGATCGGATGTTTGCGATCAATTTCACCAATCCGCTGGCGCGCACCGACGACGGGGTGGAGCAGGCCGATCGCTCCTCGACCGAGGACCAGCGCCGCGAACTTGCCGAGGCGGTCAAGAAATTGAAGCGCCGCACCGGAGCGTCGCGGATCGCGCTGGTCGGCAATTCGCGCGGCGGCAATTCGATCCGCAGCCTCATCAAGAACGGCGGTGGCGCCGATGTCAGTCATGCGGTGCTGTGCGGCGTTCCCAACCATGGCGTCTATGATTGGGACGAGGGCCTCGGCGGCGAGTTCAATGGCCGCGGCCCGTTCCTGCGCGGATTGAACGAGGGCGAAAACGAAGTGACGCCGGGCACGGCGTTCCTGACGCTGCGCAGCGACGGCCTCGACAAATATGCGCAAGCCGACGGCCGATTCGTCGGCAAGCCGGGGACGCCGACCGGCGTGACGGCGGAAGGGCCGGCGCTGAAGGGCGCGACCAATCTCGTGCTCGGCGCCGTCGATCATCGCGAGACCGCCTATCACCCGCGCGCGTTCCGCGAGATCTACAAATTCATCGCCGGCCGCGAACCGTCGCGGATCGAGATCATCCCGGAAGCGGCCGTCACATTGAGCGGGCTTGTGACGGGCACGCCGGGCGGCGTTCAAACCAATCGTCCGGTGCCGGGCGCTTCGGTCGATGTCTATCGTGTGTCGGCCGATACCGGTGAGCGGATCGGTGGCCCCGTCCATTCATCGCAGACCGGCGCGGATGGCCGCTGGGGTCCGGCCAAGGTCGAGCCGGTCTGGTACCTGGAAATCGTGCTGACATCGGCCGGCTCGGCGACGACGCATTTCTACCGCTCGCCGTTTCCGCGCTCCTCCGACATCGTGCATCTGCGCGCGGCGCGACCGCTTGGACCGGCCGATGCCGGCGCTGGCGCCGTGGTCCTGATGTCGCGGCCGCGCGGCTATTTCGGCCTGCCGCGCGACATCGTGTTGATCGACGGCAAGGAGCCGACGGATGTAAAGCCGGGAGTACCGACCGATTCCGTCACGACGTTGCGGCTTCCGGCTGCGGAGGCCGGCCGCCCCGTGGTGGCGGTGTTCAACCAGGAACGGATCGTGGCACGGGCCTGGCCTGCCTCCGAGAACCGAATTGCGGTAGCCGAGTTGACCTATTAGCCGTCTCCCGGAGCGTCGCGCCTTTGTCGCGCCCGGATCGGATACATAGATGGGCTCAAGGCGCTGTATCAACGCCGGGAAATGGCAGATCAAAATATGAGCATCGCCGAAGCCCACGATATGCCCGTCGCGCGAGAGCTGCTGATACCGCCGAGCCCGCCCCGGGCGCCCGCGACCATGACGGTGCTGGGGCGGATGATGGCGATGCGCGAAAGCATTCTCGGCACCTGGAGCCAGCGCGCTTACGAAGAGGACATCATTCAAGGCCGCTTTTTCGGGCGCAGCAGCTTCATCCTGAATACGCCGGATGCGATCCGGCATGTGCTGGTCGACAATTTCGAGAATTACACGCGCACGCCGGCCGGCTTTCGCGTATTGCGCCCCATCCTCGGCGAGGGGTTGCTCATCGCCGAGGGGCGGGCCTGGAGATATCAGCGCCGGACGTTGGCGCCGGCCTTCACGCCGCGCGCGGTGACCACGCTGGTTCCACACATGCTGGCGGCGACCGACGATACGATTGTCAAGCTCAGGGCCGCCAGCAACGCGCCGGTGGATTTGCGCGAGGCGATGCAGCGGATGACGCTCGAGATCGCCGGCCGCACGATGTTTTCGTTCGGCATGGACCGCCATGGTGCCACGCTGCGCGATTTCGTGATGGAGTATGGCGAACGGCTGGCGCGTCCGCATTTTCTGGATTTGCTGCTGCCGCTGAACTGGCCGAGCCCGCAGGATTTCTCGCGCGCCCGCTTTCGCAAGCGCTGGACCGCGTTCATCGGCACGCTGATGGCCGAACGCCGTGCCGCCGGCAAGAGCGAGGGCGCTCCGCCCAACGATCTGTTCGACCTGATGGGCGCGGCGCGCGATCCGGAGACCGGCGAGGCCTTTACCGACGAACAGCTCGGCGATCAGGTGGCGACCATGATTCTCGCCGGCCACGAGACCACAGCCACGGCGCTGTTCTGGTCGCTCTATTTGCTGGCGCTCGATCCGGCCACCCAGGAACAGGTCGCGGCCGAGGTGCAGGGCGCAACCGCCAACGGCGCGCTTGATCTCGATCGTCTGAAATTTACCCGCGCGGTGGTCGACGAGACCATGCGGCTTTATCCGCCGGCCTTCCTGATCGCGCGCGCGGCGGCAGGACCCGACACGATCGCCGGCATGCCGGTCAGGAAAAACGACGTCATTCTGATTGCGCCATGGCTGTTGCACCGGCATGAAAAGCTCTGGCGCGATCCGAACGCGTTCGTGCCGGCCCGCTTCATGACCGGCCCGCCGCCCGATCGCTTTGCCTATCTGCCGTTCGGTGTCGGCGCGCGCGTCTGCATCGGCGCGCATTTCGCCCTGGTGGAAGCAACCCTTGCGCTCGCCAAGATGATCGGCGCGTTTCGGGTCGGCTTACTCGACAAGGAGCCGGTGCTGCCGCTCGGCGTGGTGACGACCCAGCCTGACCGGTCGCCGATGTTTGCCATTACGCCGCGGTAGCGGGAGGGTTTTCGAGCGAAGTGGGTGTCGGTTGGGGTGAAGAAAACGCGTCGAAACAGGTTTCGAGCATTGCTGGTAGGCCGTTACGATCCCATCTAGGTTACCGGACATGAGCGATATCCAGGCCCAGTTTTCCGTGCTGAAGCAGACCGTCGATCCGGCGGTGGCCGATGCCATCGCGCGCCTGATCGAGACCGGCGAAGACCACGAGCTCAACCGCGTCAATGTGCTGGATTTCGCGCGGCAAACGGGGCTCGACGAGGAGCTGATCATCTCGGGCTTCCTCCACGCCTCGCGGCTTGGTCTGTTCGAACTCACCTGGAATGTGCTGTGTCCCGGCTGTGGCGGGGTGCTCGATGCGCATTCGACGCTGAAGTCGCTGCGGCATGATGATTACAATTGCGCGCTGTGCGCGGCGGGCTACGAAGCCTCGGTCGACGAACAGGTCGAGGTGGCCTTCACGGTGAGCCCGCGCGTCCGGCGCATCGCCGCGCATGACCCCAATACGCTGCCGATCTGGGAATACTTCAAACAGATCTTCTGGAGTTCCGGCGTCGACTTCAACAAGGAGTCGTTTGCGGCGCTGACCGACGAGGTGACGCTGGACGCGCTGGAGCTGCCGGCCGGCGAAAAAGCGGTCCTGTCGCTGCAATTGCCGGCGCAATTCATCATCGTGTTCGAACCGGTGACCCATGCCGCGCAATTCATCGACGTCCAGGGTGAGCCGACCAAGGAGCGTCAGCAACTGTCGCTGATGTACAACAACGTCCATGCCCCGACCGGAACCACCACCATGCGTCCCGGCCCGTTGCGGCTGTCGCTCGACAACCAGACCGGCGTGCGGGTGCTGCCGTCGGTGTTCATCGCCGCCGACGGGCTCCATCACCTGATCGGCAAGCGCAAGCCGTTCCTGACCGCCAAGCGGATGTTGACCAACCAGACCTTCCGTGACGTCTACAAGGCCGACAACCTCAATATCGATCAGCGGCTGAAGATCACGTCGCTGACATTCCTGTTCACCGACCTGAAGGGGTCGACGGCGCTGTATGAGCGGGTCGGCGACCTCACCGCCTTCGATCTGGTGCGCGCGCATTTCCACGCGTTGCTGGAAATCATCTCGTCCGAAAAAGGTGCGGTGGTCAAAACCATCGGAGATGCCGTGATGGCGACCTTCATCCGGCCCGAACACGCGCTGGCTGCGGCGCTTCGCATGCGGTCCGCAATGGCCGCGCTCAACGTCCGGCGCGGCACCGAGGATCTGGTCGTGAAGATCGGAATTCACGAAGGCCCGTGTCTCGCCGTGATGCTGAACGAGCGCCAGGACTATTTCGGTCAGACCGTCAATATCGCGGCGCGGGTGCAGAGCCTGTCGACGTCGCAGGAAATTCACATTACCGGCCCGGTGATCGACTCGCCCGCGGTCGCCACGATCCTGGAGCGGGAGGCGATCAAGCCGATCCAGAAGGAAGCGGCGTTGCGCGGCATCGCCGACAAGATCGTGGTGTACGAGATACCGTGAGATGAGGCCGTCATTCCGGGGCGCGAAGCGAACCCGGAATCTCGAACTTCCGGGTCTGGTGCTAACGCACCATCCCGGAATGACCGGGTTACATCGAGATTGCCGAAACGTAATGCTTGTCGCGGAGCCGGCGCAGATTGCGCCGGGTTGAATTCCACGCCATATAATCGGTATCAAACTTCATTCGATAGAGATCCCGATGCTCGACGGACTTCGTCAATTCATTGCCGACATTGTTTCCCCCAGCGAGCACGAGGAGCGGGCGTTCGATGATACCGGCTCCCGTCTGGCCGCGACCGCGCTTCTGGTCCACGTCGTCTCGCTCGATGGCGAGCCGACCGAGGTCGAGAAACGCAAATTGCACGGCCTGATCGAGAGCAGCTTCAAGCTCGATCCCGGCACCGCGGACCGGTTGATCGCCTCGGCGACCAAGGTCGAGGGCGAGGCGGTCGATCTCTACCATTTCACCAGCGTCATCATGCGCTCGGTCAACGAGGAGGGCCGGTTGCGCATCATCGAGATGATGTGGGAGCTGGTCTATGCCGACGGGCAGGTCAGCGAGTTCGAGGACAACGTCGTCTGGCGTGCCGCGGATCTGCTCGGCGTTTCCTCGCGCGACCGGATCGATCTCAAGCACCGAGTGGCGGAGCGGCAATCGGTCGGGTCCCCGGGCGCTTCGAAATCCGCCGACGCGGCGATGTGACATGCCGCCGTGCGGCGCTCCGCACTGAACTTAACAAAACTTTAATGTGCGGCGTCACGCGATAAGTCTCGAAAATACTGCATTTTCCGTGCGGGCGTCGCGGGTTTTCATACCGATATGCCTGCCGGTGGCTTGCGTCACACCACAAGCCTATGCTCTCGTCGCGTTGTTCGCAGTGTAACCTGAAATTGAATTAAGAGCTTTCAATCGTGACCGAGCGTGTGACGCTGATTACCGGTGCATCGGCGGGCATAGGCGCCGAGTTGGCGCGCGTTTTTGCAGCCAAGGGTCATCGTGTCGCGCTGGTCGCGCGCCGGACGGATCGTCTGACGTCGCTGGCGGGTGAGATCACGGCTGCGGGCGGCGCCGCGCCGCTCGTCATTCCCTGCGACCTTACGCAGCCCGATTCGGGCGACAGGATCGCCGAGGCTTTGGCTGCTGCCGGCGTCGAGGTCGACTACGTCGTCAACAATGCGGGCTTCGGCGTGTTCGGCAGGGCGGTCCAGCGCGACCGCGCCGACCAGCTCGACATCATTGCGGTCAATATCCGTGCGCTGACCGACCTGTCGTTGCGGTTTTCCGATCAATTGATCCGCAACCGCGGCGGCATCCTCAACATCGGTTCGATCGCGGGCTTTTTGCCGGGGCCGGGCATGGCGGTCTACTACGCATCCAAGGCTTATGTGCTGTCATTCACCGAAGCCTTGCGCGCCGAGTTGGCGCCGCGCGGCGTCCGGGTGACCGTGGTCTGTCCGGGCCCGGTGCCGTCGGAATTTCAGGCGCGTGCCGGATTTACCCCCGGCTTCGATTCGGCGGTGCTCAATGTCATGCCGGCCAATGTCGCGCAGCAGGCCTATCGCGGCCTGATGGCCAACAAGCGGGCAGTGATGCCCGGGCTCGGCATCAAGATCGTGCCGTTCTTGCTTCGCCTGTTCCCGCGCTCGTTTATCCTGGGTGCGGTCGGCCGGCTCCAGCTGCGCGAGCGCTGAGATTCCCCCGTTTTGAGCCGGAGCGTGACGCGGGACACAGCGTGGCCCACGATTTGCTTATATTTTTGCAAGTCCAGGATTTCTGCAAGTTCAAGTGAACTCACCCGAAATTAATACCCACCAAGGTATGGTTTTGGTTCGAGGTGCTCCAGGCAACGTCGATGTCGTTCTGGTCGAGCAAAAATGGCGACAATATCCTGCCCTTTCCGGGGCGAAGGGTGGTGCTTGCACCTGAGCCAGCGCCGCTATTGCCGGTCCTGATCGTTCTGCACCAGGAGACCTCGACCCCGGGCCGGGTCGGTAACGCGCTCCGCGCGCTCGGCCATCCCCTCGATATCAGGCGCCCGCGGTTCGGCGATCCCTTGCCGGAAACGCTGGATCGGCATGCCGGCGCGGTCATTTTCGGCGGCCCGATGAGCGCCAACGATTCCGATGAATATATTCGCCGGGAAATCGACTGGATCGAAATCCCGCTGCGCGAGCAGCGGCCGTTCCTGGGCATTTGCCTGGGCGCGCAGATGCTTGCCAGGCAGTTGGGGGCGCAGGTCGCGCCTCATCCCGAAGGCCGGGTTGAGGTCGGCTATTATCCGATCCGTCCGACCGAGGCCGGCCATGCGCTCTGTCCGAACTGGCCGGAGCGCGTCTATCATTGGCACGGCGAGGGATTTCAATTGCCCTGGGGCGCGGAATTGCTCGCCGAAGGCAATGACTTTCCGGTGCAGGCATTCCAGCACGGCCATGCGTTCGGTTTGCAGTTTCACCCCGATGTCACCTACGCGATGATGCATCGCTGGACCACGCGTGGCTGCGTGCGGATGGATTCGCCCGGCGCACATCCGCGTCATCTGCACTTTGCCGATCGCGCGGTGCACGACATGACCGAGCGGGCATGGCTGAAGCGCTTCATCGTTGGCTGGCTCGCGCGCATGCCGGCCTCGATCATGTCGGAAGCCGCGGAATAGCCGCCACGCGGAATTTGCGTCGCGGGTCCGGACATCTTTCTAAATCTGTGAATGTGCTAGTGTTGCTTCCGCAAGCAGGCGTACGGCCAACGCGGAATTGTCGACGACTAGACCGCGGCACGCCAACGAGAAAAAATCACAGGGAGATCGCCGTGGACTATCAGCATATTCTCTACGAGGTCAGCGACAAGATCGCGACCATCACGCTCAACCGGCCCGATCGCATGAATGCGTGGACGGCGATCATGGAGCGCGACGTGCGCCACGCGATGGAGACGGCCGCCGCCGACGACAATGTCCGCGTCATCGTGCTGACCGGCGCGGGGCGCGCGTTCTGCGCCGGCGCCGACATGGAGGGATTGAAGGCGATCGATCCCAGCGAGATCAGGCGCGGCGAGAACACACCGTTCGACATGAATCGCCGTGCCGACTGGCAGACGCGCTACGCCTATTACCCCGCGATCCCCAAGCCCGTGATCGGCATGCTGAACGGCGCCACCGCCGGCATCGGCCTCGTCCACGCGCTCTATTGCGACCTGCGGTTTGCCGCCGACAATACCGTGTTCACGACGGCCTTCTCACGCCGCGGCTTGATCGCCGAGCACGGCATCAGCTGGATGCTGCCGCTTCTCGTCGGCCATGCCAATGCGCTCGATCTCCTGATGTCGGCGCGCCGCGTCTATAGCGACGAAGCGCTGCGCATCGGACTGGTCAACCGGATCTACCCGCCGGATCAACTGCGCGAGCAGACCTATGCCTATGCGCGCGATCTCGCCGACTTCGTTTCGCCCAGCGCGATCTCGGTGATCAAGCGCCAGCTCTACGACGTACCGTTCCAGACGCTGGCGGAGGCGACCATCGACGCCAACCGCGAAATGCAGATCGCGCTCAAGGGCAGTGATTTCAAGGAGGGGGTGGCGAGCTTCATGGAGAAGCGGCCGCCAAGGTTTACGGGGAAGTAGGGGGGTCCTTCGCTGAGGCAGCCCGTCTTCGCCCTTTGGGCTACGCCGGGCACCACGCTTCGCCCGTTGGCCGTCACGTGGCTGCGCCACGCGAAGCCCAAAGCGTCGCCGAGTGAACCGGCGGCGAGAACAAATAGGATTGTTAGGATTACCAGCCCGTCTTCGCGGGCTACGCCGGGCACCACGCTTCGCCCTTCGAGCATCTCGTGGCTGCGCCACGCGAAGCCCGAAGGGCGAAGCGTGGTGGAGCCAGGCGGGATCGAACCGCCGACCTCGTCATTGCGAACGACGCGCTCTCCCAGCTGAGCTATGGCCCCGTTGCGACCGCCTTTAGGTATCCCTTGGGATGGCCCGGAAGCGGTGACAATCGGCGCCATTTACAGTCTGGCCCAAGGTCAAGTCAAGAACGGTGAAAGTGCCCGATTTCGGTGCCATTTTGCCGGGAACTTCCCTTGTTTGCCGGGGGCCGAACGGATATCTAGCAGATGTCCCACCTGCGAGCCCCCCTCACATGCGCGCCGTCCTCGACATCGTCATCATCGTCCTCGACCTCTATGTCTGGCTTTTGATCGCTTCGGCCATCCTTTCCTGGCTGATCGCCTTCAATGTCGTGAACACGCGTAACCAGTTCGTCTCGGCGGTGGCCGAATTCCTGTACCGGATTACGGAGCCGGTGCTGGCGCCGATTCGCCGGTTCCTGCCCAGCATGGGTGGGCTCGACATCTCGCCGATCATCCTGATCCTGATCATCATGTTCATCCAGCGGGTGATCGCCTACTACATCTACCCCAACGTCATCTGATCGCGGGCGCCCGTCGCTGACGGACGCTCCATGGATACAAAATGGATCCTTGGCGCTATTCCACCGAGGGCATCAGCATTGCATTGCGGGTAACCCCGCGCGGCGGCCGCGACGATATCGACGGCATTGAAACGCTCGCCAACGGGCGCAGCGTGGTCAAGGTCCGGGTTCGCGCCGTCGCCGATGGCGGCGAGGCCAACCGGGCGGTCATGGAATTGCTGGCAAAGGCGCTGGGCGTGCCGAAGGCCAGGGTCAGGATTCTGTCCGGCACCACCTCGCGGATGAAGCAGGTTGCCGTCGATGGCGATCCCAAAATGCTCGGCGAGATTCTTGGCGAGACCTTGCGGAAGGCAACGGCCGTCAAATTCGAAAAGACAAAGGGATTGAGATGACGGCAAGCATCATCGATGGAAAAGTCATTGCATCGGAGCTTCGTGGGCGCGTCGCCGAAGAGGTCGCCCGGGTCAAGCGCGATCATCAATTGACGCCGGGGCTGGCGGTGGTGCTGGTCGGCCATGATCCCGCCAGCGAGGTCTATGTCCGTAGCAAGCACAAGCAGACCCAGGCCGCCGGCATGGCCTCGTTCGACCGCAAACTGCCTGACGACGTCGCGCAAGCCGATCTGCTGGCGCTGATCGCAAAACTCAACCGCGACCCCGCGGTGCACGGCATTCTCGTGCAATTGCCGCTGCCGAAATCGATCCACACCGAAACCGTCATCAACGCCATCGATCCGGCCAAGGATGTCGACGGGTTGCATCCGAACAATGCCGGGCGCCTCGCCGGCGGCTTGACCGCGCTGTCGCCCTGCACGCCGCTCGGCTGCATCATCCTGACCAAGAGCGTGCATGCCTCGCTCGAGGGTCTGAACGCAATCGTCATCGGCCGCTCCAACCTGGTCGGCCGTCCGCTGGTGCAACTGCTGCTCAACGAAAATGCTACGGTGACGATCGCGCATTCGCGCTCGCGCAACCTGCCGCAACTCTGCGCCCGCGCCGATCTGGTCTATGCCGCTGTCGGCAAGCCTGAGATGGTGCGCGCGGACTGGGTCAAGCCGGGCGCCACCGTGATCGATGTCGGTATCAACCGGTTGCCGACATCAGAAGGCAAGACCCGGCTGGTCGGCGATGTCGCGTTCAAGGAAGTGGCTGAAGTGGCCGGCGCCATCACGCCGGTGCCCGGTGGTGTCGGACAGATGACGGTGGCGTGCCTCCTGGTCAACACGCTGCGCGCGGCGTGTGCGATCCACAAGCTGCCGGCGCCGGGAGTTTAGGCGGCTGTCATTCCGGGGCGATGCAAAGCATCGAACCCGGAATCTCGAGATTCCGGGTCTGGACCTTCGGACCATCCCGGAATGACGACTACGTCGTCACCCCGCGCTATTCTCGATCAACCGCCGGTAGAACCGGATCATGTCGGCATAGCCTTCGACGCTGAGGCGTTCGTTGGTGCCGTGAAAGCGCTTCAGGTCGTCGGAATTCGCGCGCACCGGCGAGAAGCGGAAAATCTTGTCGGTTACGCCGACATAGTGCCGCGAGTCGGTGGCGGCCACCATCAGGCCGGGCGCGACAACGACATCCGGAAAGACTTCGCGGATGGTGCGGTTCAGCATCTGGAACGATGGGCTTGCGGTTGCTGTTACCGGCGGCGGGTCGGTATTGCCGGGAAACGGTGTGATCGAAATGCGCTCGTTGGCAATCGTGGTCCGCACATGATCGACCACGCTCGATTGAGTGTCGCCGGGGATCAGGCGGAAGTTGACGGTCGCCTCGGCATTGCCGGGCAGGACGTTGTCCTTGTCGCCGGCGTTGAAGATGGTCAGCGCCGTCGTGGTGCGCACCATCGCCTCGGTGGGCCCGCTCTTTTCGAATTCGCGCAACAACAGCGGCTTGAACAGCCAGAGGTTCGACAGCGCCACGCGGTTGAAGCCGGCCATCTCGGGCGCAAGGGTGTCGAACATTTCCGCCACCGTGTTGCGCACCTGCATCGGCAGGCGATGATCTTCCAGCCGCGTCAGCGCCGCGCTCATCATGCCGATCGCGGTATCGCGCGGCGGCATCGACGAATGGCCGGGCGTCGCATGCGCGTTCAGCACCACCGTCGCGTAGCCCTTTTCGGCGACGCCGATCAGCGCGGCCGGCTTGTCGAGGCCCTTCATGATGCCTTCGGTGATCAACAGGCCCTCGTCGATCACGAAATCGAGGTGCACGCCGCGCGAGGCCAATAGCGCGGCGATCGACTTGGCGCCTGATGTACCCGCGGTTTCCTCGTCATGGCCGAAGGCAAAATAGACGGTTCGCTTCGGGCGGAATCCGGCCTTGGCCATCGCCTCGGCGGCTTCCAGCATCGAATACAGGTTGCCCTTGTCGTCCCAGGAGCCACGGCCCCAGATGTAGCCGTCGGCGATGACGCCGTCATAGGGCGGTTGTTGCCAGTCCTTTTCGGTGCCCGGTGCGACCGGCACCACGTCCTGATGCGCGAGCAGCCCGATCGGCTGCGCCTTTGAGTCGTTCTTGGGGTCGGAGCCCTCCCACGTGTAGAGCAGGCTGTAGTTGGCGACCAGTTCACGCCTGGCCGCGGCGTGGAACGCCGGAAAGCTCTTTTCGATATGGGCCTGCATGCCGCGCAGCGCCTCGGCGTGCTGCTCGGGCTTTTCGTAGCTCGAAATGGTCCGGAACCGGATCGCCTCGCTCAGTCGCGTCGCGGCCGCCTGTGCGTCGACCGCCGCGCGCGGCACCGCGACGACCTGAAGCTGTCGCGAGCCATGGGTGACGACATTGAACGCCAGCACCCCGGCGACAACGACGATTGCCGCGATCGCAAGCAGCAGGATGTTGCGGACAAAGCGGATGACGCGGCGCATGATGGGATCCTTGCTCCGAGTTTGTCATTCCGGGGCGCATCGAAGATGCGAACCCGGAATCTCGAGATCCCCAGATGCGCAATTGCGCATCTGAGGTTCGATGCTTTGCATCGCCCCGGGATGACGCTACGCGTCACTTTCCCTTGGCGCGCGCGATGCCTTCCAGGATCAGCTTGCGGGCGTCTTCGGCGTCGCCCCAGCGCAGCACCTTCACCCATTTGCCGGGCTCGAGATCCTTGTAGTGCTCGAAGAAGTGCTGGATCTGCTGCAGCGTGATGTCGGGAAGATCGTTGTAGTTCTTCACCTTGTCGTAGCGCTGGGTCAGCTTCGACGAGGGAACGGCGATGATCTTCTCGTCGCCGCCGGCTTCGTCTTCCATCAGCAGCACGCCGACCGGGCGGACGCTCATCACCGCGCCCGGGACGATGGCGCGGGTATTGGCCACCAGTACGTCGCAGGGGTCGCCGTCGCCCGACAGCGTATGTGGGATGAAACCGTAATTGCCGGGATAGCGCATCGCCGTATAGAGGAAGCGGTCGACCACCAGCGTGCCGGCGTCCTTGTCCATTTCATATTTGATCGGCTCGCCGCCAACCGGAACTTCGATGATGACGTTGACCTCGTGCGGCGGATTGTTTCCGATCGAAATGGCGTCAATGCGCATGGAGGGCTCCGGCTTTGCGTTGAGGGAGGCGCCCTGAAGCAGGCGCGTATCAGGTCCGGTTTAGACCGGCAGCAAAGCAGGGAAAAGGTTGAATCAGGCCTGATTCGAAAAAGTCGGCACCGGTTTTCCCTCGCGGCAAACGCGGAACGCGTTTGCGCGGAGATGATGCTCAATAAAGATGATGCTCAATAAAAGAGCGTCGGCTCAGTTGGTCCAGGCGAACGCGACCTTGTCGAGCGACTTCGGCCCGAACTTCTCCGAGGAGCGGGCGACCATGCGGCCGCCGAGGGCGCGGTAGAATTCCGTCGCCGGATCGTTGTCGGACAGCGCCCAGACCACCATGCTCTTCAGCCCGCTCTGCACCAGATCGCGCCGGGCGGCGGTGAACAGGCGGCGGCCGAAGCCGAGGCCCTGGAATTCCGGCCGCAGGTAGAGTTCGTAGATCTCGCCTTCGAAATGCAGGCTGCGGGCGCGGTTGCGGCCGTAGTTGGCGTAGCCGGCAACCTTGTCGCCGAACACCAGCACGCTGACGCGGCTGCCCTTGCGGATCGCGCTGTCCCACCATTGCGGGCCGCGACGGTTGATCAGCTTCTCAAGTTCGGCGCCGGGGATGATGCCCTGATACGCTGAGCGCCAGGCTTCATCATGGGTAGACGCTACCGCAGCTGCATCCGCAGCTTTGGCCGGTCGAACCTCGATCAGGGTTGTGCTCATGACCCAATCAAAGCAAGTCGGCGGCCCGGCTTCAAGGTCCATCCTTAATTATCGGTTAACCTGTGGATTTTCTGCATCAGTTTTTAACCCTTCTGTACCGAAAGAGGACAAGGAGCTGCATTCCCCGGCACTTGGCTGAAGCGAGGGATGGCAAAACCCTCCCGGAATCGCTTCGGTGAATGCCGCCGCGAAATCTCGTTCACGGAAAAATGCGCTGGATTTGATTCGCCGCCGGTATTCTGTTGGTCCATCCGCGTCTCCCTCCTTGGCTGCGTCAGGCCCATCCATGCATCTGGTGAGAGTGTTTTTCGCTAGCCTGGTCCTCGTTGCGCTCGGCGTCACGACCGTATCGGCGCAACCGGCTTTCGGCCCGCAGGGCGCCGAAGGAGAGCCAAATCGCCTGCAGCAATGGCTGGTGCCGTCGCCGGATCCGGGCACGCCGGCACATGCGGTGCTGTTTCGCCCGCCCGGCGATGGGCCGTTTCCGCTCGCCGTGATCGCCCATGCCACCACCCAGAACGTGCTGCGACGCGCGCAAATGCCGCAGCCGGAATACCGCGCACTGGCGGCATGGCTGGCGGGTCGCGGCTTTGCCGTGCTGGTTCCGGAACGTCCGGGCCATGGTGCGACGGGCGGGAAATACCTCGAAGACCAGGGCGGCTGCGACGAGGCCGACTACGCCAAATCCGGCCACGCCACCGCCGACGAAATCGCGGCGGCTGCAGACTTCCTGCGCAAGCAATCCTTCATCCGGCCGGACGGCATGGTCGTGATCGGCCATTCGGCCGGCGCCTGGGGCGCGCTGGCGCTGGCGAGCGAAGACCCCAGGGACATCGCCGCCATCATCGCCTTTGCGCCCGGCCGCGGCGGCCGTGCCAATGATTTTCCCAATCAGGTCTGTGCGCCGCACACGCTGCTTTCCGCCGCCGGTGCGTTCGGCAAGGCCGCGCGCGTCAAGGTGACGTGGCTGGTGGCGGCCAATGACAGCTATTTTTCGCTGGCGCTCTCGCGGCAACTGGCCGATGCGTTCCGTAACGCCGGCGGTCAGGTCGATTTTCGCCCGCTGCCGGCTTACGGCAGCGAGGGACACTGGCTGCCGGAAACCGAAGCCGGTGTAAAACTGGCCGGACCCGACCTCGATCGCGCCTTGAAGTCGCGATCCGCTGCTCCGGCCAAAAAGCGATGACGCTGTATTTGCCGCCTGGTGGCTTTGTTGACGCTGGATAACCGATGACCGACCGATGGCCCGACGACGACGTGATCCTGTACGACGGCGTCTGCATCTTCTGCTCGCGCTGGATCCGCTTCGTCGCCACCCGCGACACCGCGCGCCGCTTCCGCTTTACGGCGATTCAATCGCCTTACGGTACCAGATTGGCGCAAGCCTTCGGCATCGATCCCAACGATCCCGACACCAACGCGGTGGTTCGCGGCGGCGTCGCATACTTCAAATCCGATGCGGCGTTGACCGTGCTGAGTTCGCTGCCGGGATGGGGATGGACGCGCGTATTGTTTTGGGTGCCGAAGCCGGTTCGCAACGCGGTCTATAACCTCGTCGCGCGCAATCGCTACCGGATTTTCGGGAAATATGAGGAATGCTTCGTGCCGGACGCGGAGATGCGGGCACGGGTGATGGAGTAAATGGTATGGATTGCAATTCTGTAGCGTCCCCGAAATTCCAAGTACCCGCGGGCGAAGATTTTCTGCTGCTCCCGCCGACAGCGCAGGCCTACGCGTACCGCAATGTTGATCGCATGTTCGCGACGCGGCCGATCCACCGTGGCAATACGGTTTTGCAACTCGAGCGGGGCCTGGAAATATCGCCGCAGTACCAGGCCGATCAGGCGACGCATGGCGTCGACGCATATATCGATCGCGCCAACGTCGCGGGACTGCTGGTCATCAAGGACGAGAAGATCGTGCTGGAGCGCTACTCGCTCGGGCTGGAGGAGAACGTGCGCTGGTCGTCGATGTCGATGATCAAGTCGCTGACGTCGACATTGGTCGGCGCCGCGCTGCAGCAGGGCGCCATCTCGAGCCTCGATGATGCGGTCTCGAAATATATTCCGGCGCTGCGTGGCTGCGCCTACGACGCGGTCACCGTGCGCAGCCTGCTCACGATGTCTTCCGGCGTGCGCTGGAGCGAGGATTACACCGACCGGAATTCCGACGTGAACCGTTACAGCAAATCGCTCGGCGACAAGGTCCCCGGCGGCGTCCTGGCGCTGATGCGCAGCCTGAAAGCCGAGCACCCGCCCGGCCGTCATTTTTCCTACAATACCGGCGACACCTATGTGCTCGGCTGTCTGGTATCGGCGGCCACAGGAAAAAATCTCGCCGACTTCATGTCGGAGACGATCTGGTCTCCGCTCGGCATGGAGTTCGACGCGTTCTACACGCTGGAATCGGATGGCGGGCAGGAGATCGGCGGCAGCCGCGCCGGCATCGCGCTACGCGATTTCGGCCGCTTCGGCGTGTTTCTGCTGCGCAACGGCGTGATCGACACCACGCCTGTGCTTCCCGCCGACTGGATCGAAAGCGCGAACCGCCGATCGTTCGTCTTCGACTCCGAAACCAATCGCTATGGCGCAACGGGATACGGCTATAGCTGGTGGATCGATCCGGATGGCTCCATGGCCGCCGTCGGCTTTGCCGGCCAATCGCTCTACGTGAACCGCAAAGCCAGCGTCGTCATCGTTACGCTGTCATGCCAGCCGCAGCCGCCCTATTCGGAGAGCTACCGTGTCGATCTGAAGGCCGAGTACCATGCGTTCAAGAACGCGGTGCTGGCGGAGTTGGGTTGATACTCACGACTCTCCAGGTGATGAACTCATAAATTCAGCCCGCCAGCGACCTTAGTGCACTCAAATTTCGCGTCACTCTCAGTTGGCGGGTGTCGTTTCTTGAAATTCGCGAGCGATATCGGCCAAGGTTATCTTGCCGAACTGCTCCTTCAATACGACTTCAGCATTCGCAAATGCTTTGGAGAGTCGAGCATTTACTGCCTGCTCGACGGGGCACTTTGGATGATCTGACGACAAAGCCAGAGTGAAAACCGAGGTATCGGTTATGGCTCGATGAATTTCTAGAACAGTCACCTCTTCGGGTTTACGCAAGAGCTTCCAACCGCCGCCCGGGCCTCCTTCCGATGAGACGATTCCTTGCTGCTTGAGCTTGGCCATGGTTCGGCGCACCACCACCGGATTGGTGTTGAGCATGAGCGCAATTGTGTCTGACGTTTCAGTTCCCCCAAGAAGTTGCATGTGTGTGAGCACATGGAGCATTCGTGACAGGCGACTATCGGTTCGCACGGCGAACTCCCCTCGTTCTGACGAGACCATAACATCGTTTGTTACGCATTGGTTGACTCAGCCGAATTTGTAACATATGTAGTTACGGATTAGAAAGCGCGACGGTGCGACGCCGTTCATTCAAGGCGACGTCGGCTCGATCACTTTTCCAACTTTCACAGGATGGCCCACGCTCAGAGCGTCAGTCGGAATCTGCCCCGGCCATGGGAGAAGAAAATGCCGTATAGGTTTGTCGAAGCGAATGGCATCCGCATGAACGTCGCGGAACAAGGGAAAGGCCCTCTTGTTCTACTCTGTCACGGCTTCCCGGAAACGTCGCACTCATGGCGACATCAACTCGCATCTCTGGCCGACGCAGGTTTCCGCGCTGTGGCACCTGACATGCGCGGATATGGAAAGACTGACAGCCCCATCGAAACCGACCAGTACACCGTCTTTCATCTGGTAGGTGACATGGTAGGCCTGCTTGACGCCCTGGAGGTGGAAACAGCGACTATTGTTGGCAATGACTGGGGCGCAACGATCGCGTGGCAAGCAGCCTTGATGCGCCCGGATCGTTTTCGAGGCGTGGTGGCTCTCGGCGTCCCGATGATGGGCCAGTCCCCAATGCCTCCAACCCAGATATTCCCGCAGACCAGTCACGCACTGCTGTATGCACTCTATTTTCAAGCGCCAGGGACGGCCGAAGCGGAGTTCGAGCGAGATGTACTGACGACAATGCGAAAACTGCTTTTCGGCGCGTCTGGCGAAGCTGGGCCGCGTCGAGAAAATGATGGCACGCCCAATCCCTTCGGAATGGTGTCTCGTTGCGACGGACTTCTCGCGCCGCTACCGAATCCGGCTCGGTTGCCCATCTGGTTATCAAAAGCGGACCTGGAGATTTTTGCAACGGCCTTCGCTGAAAGCGGCTTTCGTGGTGGGCTCAACTACTACCGGAACCTCGACCGCAACTGGAGGCTTCAGGCTGCGCTGAATGGCAAAACGGTCGATATCCCGGCGCTGTATATCGTCGGCGAACGTGACGTGGGTCTGAGCATCCCGGGCATGAGGGAGTTAATCGCCGCAATGCCCGGTCTTGTTCCCATGCTTAAGGAACCGATATTTTTGCCGGGTTGCGGGCACTGGGCGCCGCAAGAGCGACCTCAGCAAGTCAGCACCGCGATCATCGACTTCGCGCGGAGCCTTTAGAAGCTCGGTCGTTACGCACTCCGTGATCGGTATTCCACGAGCCGCAGGCTAGTGGACTCGCACAGTTTCGAGCGAAGCAATAGATCGCGCCGCACGAAGAAAGAATGGATTGCTTCCGCCTTCGCTCGAGGAACTACGGCGGACAAGTCGTCGCGTTGCTCCTCGCAATGACGGTCGCTGAAGTCATTCCTTCAGCAGCGCAATAATCTCCCCCGCCGCTCGCTCGCCCGAATCCCGCGCCCCATGCGCGGTCGAGAAAAATCCCGGCGAGGTCGCTTCGCCCGCAAAGAACAGCCGCCCGTCGACCGGTGCGGCCAGCACCGCGCGCTTGTCGGCGTGGCCGGGCAAGGCATGGGAGTAGGAGCCGCGGGCGAAGGGATCGTGCGCCCAGCGCGATTCCGCGAGCGGTTTTAGCTTGCGGCGAAAGTCGTTGCCGAGGAAGGCCACGATCTCGTCGATGCTATGTTCGGCGAACGCGCCTGGCCCGGCGTCTTCCAGCGATTGTGCGAAACGGCCGCCGAAAAAACCTTCAATGCAGGGCTGGCCGAACGGGCGGATGTGATAGGTGCCCATCTCGGTGCGCATGGTAGCGCCGCGCAGATTGCCTTCGACCGGTAACGCTTCAGGTTCGTCGAGAGCGAGCGTCACCTTGTCGGCGAGGCCGAGCGGCAGGCCGCGCGCGGCGTCGACCTTGGCAGGCAGAGGCGGATCGAAGCGGATCGCCTCGTCGGCGATCAGGTTGGTCGGCACGGTGACGATCACCTTGTCGGCGCGGAGCGTGCCTCGCGAGGTCTCGATGCGGATGCGCTGGCCGGAATGATCGATCAGCGTCACCTCGCAATTGAGCGCGAGCGGGCATGATGCACCGTAGGCCGCCACCAGCGCGCCATAGCCGCGCCGGACGCGCCAGTTGGTCTCGGTGTCTTCATAGGCGTCCATGTCCAGGATCGAGACCTGGTCGAGTTCGCAGCCGTTGATGTAGGTCGAGATCGCGTCGATCATCGGATTCCAGCGATTGCCCGGTTCGAGGCAGAGACCGGCGGCGCTGTCGCGGCGATTTTTCTTGGCGACCTTGGCCGCTTGCTCGGCGCGGTCATAGAAGGCGTCGAGGGCAGCCATGAAATGGTCGCGCTCTTCCTTCGGGAACGCCTTGCCGTAGGCGCGTTCGCGCCAGGGCGGCAAGGTCTTGTTGATCTCGAAGTCGAGCTGTTCGGCGATTTTCACGAACGAGTTTTGGTCGGCCGAATGCAGCCAGCCACAGCCGACGTCGAAGACGACGTCAGGCGAGGCCATGATGCTGTGGGCGCGGCCGCCGACGCGGTCCCGCGCTTCCAGCACGAGGGTGGAGAGGCTTGAATGCTTCAGGGCATGCGCGGCGCCGAGGCCTGCGGCGCCGGCGCCGATGATGGCGACGTCTATTTCCGAGGGGAGAGACATGAGAAGGGGCGAATGGCGAATAGGGAGTGGCGAATAGGAAGGAAGCGTATCGCAGATCGAGCGGGCCCGAAAATGCTTTCTATTCGCTATTCGCTATTCGCTACTCGCGCCCTTACGCCACTTCCTGCTTGGACTTTTCCGCGCGCTTGCGGTCGTTGGCGTCCAAGAACTTCTTGCGCAGGCGGATCGACTTCGGGGTGATCTCGACCAGTTCGTCTTCCTCGATATAGGCCAGCGCCTTTTCCAGGGTCATGCGGATCGGCGGCGTCAGGCGCACCGCTTCGTCCTTCGATGTGGTGCGGATGTTGGTGAGCTGCTTGCCCTTGAGGATGTTGATCTCGAGGTCGTTGTCGCGGGTGTGCTCGCCGACGATCATGCCCTTGTAGACCTTCCAGCCCGGCTCGATCATCATCGGGCCGCGGTCTTCCAGCTTGAACATGGCGTAGGCGACCGCCTCGCCCTGATCGTTGGAGATCAGCACGCCGTTGCGGCGGCCCTGGATGTCGCCCTTGTAGGGCAGGTAGTTGTGAAACAGGCGGTTGATGATCGCCGTGCCCTTGGTGTCGGTCATCAGTTCACCCTGGTAGCCGATCAGGCCGCGGGTCGGCGCGTAGAATACCAGGCGCAGGCGGTTGCCGCCGGATGGGCGCATCTCGATCATCTCGGCCTTGCGCTCGCTCATCTTCTGCACGACCACGCCGGAGAACTCCTCGTCGACGTCGATCACGACTTCCTCGACCGGCTCCAGCAAGGTGCCGTTCTCGTCCTTGGTCAGCACCACGCGCGGGCGCGACACCGACAGCTCGAAACCTTCGCGGCGCATGGTCTCGATCAGGATCGCGAGCTGTAATTCGCCGCGGCCCGACACTTCCATGGCATCGCGGTCCTGCGATTCGACGACGCGGAGCGCGACGTTACCCTCGGCCTCGCGAAGCAGGCGGTCGCGGATCAGGCGGCTGGTGACCTTGTCGCCTTCGGTGCCGGCGAGCGGGGAGTTGTTGACGATGAACGACATCGACACCGTCGGCGGATCGATCGGCTGCGCCTGGATCGGCGTTTCGACGCTCGGATCGCAGAAGGTGTCAGCGACGGTGCCCTTGGGCAAGCCCGCGATCGCGACGATGTCACCGGCCTCGGCGAGGTCGACCGGCTGCCGTTCAAGGCCGCGGAACGCCAGGATCTTGGTGATGCGGCCGGTTTCCACCAGCTTGCCGTCGCGCGAAATCACCTTCACCGACTGGTTCGGTTTGACCGAGCCGGAGGCGATGCGGCCGGTGATGATGCGGCCGAGATAGGGGTTGGCCTCAAGGATGGTGCCGAGCAGCCGGAACGGGCCTTCCTCGACCACCGGCGGCGCCACGTGCTTGATTACGAGGTCGAACAGCGGCTGCATGCCGTCCTCATGGGAGGCCTCCGGGGTGGTCCCCATCCAACCGTTCTTGCCGGAACCGTAGAGGATCGGGAAATCGAGCTGGTCGTCGGTAGCGTCGAGCGCGGCGAACAGGTCAAACACCTCGTTCACGACTTCGGTGATGCGGGCGTCCGGACGGTCGACCTTGTTGATGGCGACGATCGGCTTCAGGCCGAGCTTGAGTGCCTTGCCGACCACGAACTTGGTCTGCGGCATCGGGCCTTCGGCGGCGTCGACCAGCACGATCACGCCGTCGACCATCGACAGGATGCGCTCGACCTCACCACCGAAATCGGCGTGGCCGGGGGTGTCGACGATGTTGATCTGAGTGTCTTTCCACTGCACCGAGGTGCACTTGGCCAGAATAGTGATGCCGCGTTCGCGCTCCAGATCGTTGGAGTCCATCGCGCGCTCTACCTGACGTTCGTTGTCGCGATAGGTGCCCGATTGTTGCAGCAGCTTGTCGACCAGCGTGGTTTTGCCGTGGTCGACGTGGGCGATGATGGCGATGTTGCGAAGCTTCATGATTCTCTTCTGCATCAGGACATAGGCTGGAGCGCGATCTCGCCGGAAAACCGGGACCCACTTTTCCGGATCGTGCTCAAAACCTGAAATTCGGGGGACACTTGGTCCCAAAAAGGGAAGCCCGGCCAAAAGGACCGGGCACACCTTACTCGTTGCGGCGCAATATATTCAGAAAACGTCAAAAAACAAGGGTTTATTGGCCGGTTGGTTAGCCGATTTCGGCATGGCAGTCGCTTGGCAGCGGCCTAATTCCCCTTTTCGGGGTCAGGATAGACCCCCCGTAAAACGTCCTCGAAATGGTTCTTCACGGCCTCGTTGCAAAGGCAGGACCGGGTCCGCAGGGCATCGGGGTTGCGGACCAGGATCGAGCCCCGGCGGGTCTCCAAAATACCCTCCGCCTTGAAGGTCTGGATCACCCGGCTGGTATAGGAGCGGCCGACCCCGAGCAGCGTCGCGAGCTGTTCATGGGTCAGCGGCACGACCTCCTCGCCATCCGTGCGCTCCATCGCCGAAATGATCCATTTCGCGGTTCGCTGCTCGATCGAATGGATGGCGTTGCAAGCCGTGGACTGGAAGATCTGCGCCAGCATACAGTCGGCGTAGCGGGCGAAAACATTGCTCAGCGTGCGCGATTTCGACTTCGCCGCATCGAGCTTGCTTACCGGCAGCCGCACGAAGGGGCCGGCGAATTTGACCATGATCCGGGTATAGGCCGGCAGAAAGCCCTGGCTGACGATGCCGCCGACCGCGCCTTCGCGGCCGATCAGGATGGTTTCGACGTCGCGGCCGTCCTCATTGGGAACCATGTAGGACGCCAGGCTGGGGCCGCAGGGGAAGTGCACGATCTCGACATTGTCGCCCGGGTTGTAGAGCAGGTCGCTGGGATTGCCGTCGGTCGCGGTCAGATACGGTTCGATCAGGGCAAAATCGGCGCTGTTCAGGCGGCGCAGCAGGTTGTTGAACGGCCGCTCGCCGGCCGCCTCGTTTGGTCGCGTCGGCATGACAGGTTCCCGTTCTGCGGCCCGGGGCACAATAATCCGATTGATACCGTCGGTATGTTCACAAGTGGACAGACGGTAGAACGGCGATGTGGTGGTTTGAGTTCCGGAACCTGCGGCGCGCTCCTCCCGAGGCGCCGGGCCCTCAGGTACTTCTTCGGGCTTCCGGCGAGGCATCCATGTTGAACCTGTCATCCGGTGCGGTCATGAAACCCGGCTTTGTCGACGGCGTGCCCAACGACGTGTTGATCGTCGAGGACGACCCGATCATCGCGCTCGACTTCGAAGACACGATTCTCGGCTTTGGCGTGAAGACGGTGCGCACCGCGGCCAGCGTGGCCAGGGCGCTCGATCTCGTCGACGAACGGCCGCCGGATTTTGCGCTGCTCGACGTCGGCCTGATCCGCGAGAAGAGTTTTGCGGTCGCCGAACGGCTGGAGGCGCTGAAGATTCCGTTCGCCTTCGTCACCGGCTATGGCAGCGATGCCCGACTGCCCGCGGCCTTCGCCAACAAGCCGCGGCTGCCCAAGCCGTATTCGACCGATGCGCTTCGGGCCTTGTTGAGCCAAGGCCGCGCCGCACGCTAAGCGTCGTCGAGTCTTTCAAACCGTCTTCGGATCGAGTGTCGTCGACCACAACGCAACGTCGGCGCGATCGCGCAGCGTCACCGTCATCTGCCCGCTGGCGCCATCGATCTTGACGTGGCCGAAGAACTGCATGCCAGCGGATGGCGGCAGGTTTTGCTTGTCGAGCCCCGGCGCCTTGATGAATCGCACCTCCGGACCGAAGGTGTTGTCGAGTTCGTTCGGGCCGAACGTGCCGGCGTGCAGCGGGCCGGAGACGAATTCCCAGAACGGATCGAATTCCTGGAACTGGGCCTTGTCCGGGTTGTAGTAGTGCGCGGCGGCGTAATGCACGTCCGCCGTCAGCCATACCGTGTTGACGACGCCTGACGTCTTGATGAAGCGAAGGATGTCGGCGATCTCCAGTTCGCGCCCGCGCGGCGGTCCGTCGCCCTGCGCAAATGCTTCCGAGCCCTTCTTGTTGGGCGCATCGTCATAGACGATGATGCTGAGCGGCATGTCGGAGGCGATCACCTTCCAGGTGGCGCGCGAGTTCAACAGCGCGCGCTTCAGCCAGGCAAGCTGATCGGGCCCGATGAAATAGCTGTCGGGCCCATAAGTGGTCTGCAGGTTCGGACCGTTGGGACTGCGATAGCTGCGCTCGTCCAGCATGAACACGTCGAGATGCGGACCGTAATTGAGCGTGCGATAGACCCGGCCCGGCTCCACGATGCTTTCACGCATCGGATACATTTCGTGAAACGCGCGGGCGGCGCGCGCCGCGAGCAGGGTGATGTCGCGCTCCTTGTAGGCGGCAGGCAACTGCTTCGAGGCCGACCAGTTGTTGGTGACCTCGTGGTCGTCCCACTGCACGAAGATCGGCACCTCGGCGTTGAAGGCGCGCAGGTTGTCGTCCATGAAATTGTACTTGTGAGCGGCGCGGAATTCGTCGAGCGTTTCGGCGACCTTGGCCTTTTCCGGGATCGTCACGTTCTTCCAGAGCTTGCCGTCGGCAAGCTTGACCTCGGCAGGGATCACCCCATCGGCATAGATGGTGTCACCGGAATGCAGCAGGAAATCCGGGCGATGCTTGCGCATGGTGGCAAAGGTGAACATGCCGCCGTCATCCGGGTTGATGCCCCAGCCCTGCCCGGCGACGTCGCCGCCCCAGACGAAACTGACGTCGCGGCGATCGGCCGGCGCGGTGCGGAATCGTCCGACCACCGCCTCGCTCTGGATATCGGTGTGGGAAAGGTCGCGAAAGCGGACACGGTAGAAAATGTCCTGTCCCGCGGGCAGGTTTTCCAGCAGCATTTTTGCGGTGAAATCGCTTTCGGGCAGAGCCGCGATCGGCGGCAGCGACCGCGCATTGGCAAACGATTCCGTGGTGGCGACCTCGACCATCATCTGCGCAGGCCGGTCGGCGCGCGCCCACACCACGCCGCCATCGGCGCCAACGTCGCCGGATTGCACGCCGTGCGTGATCAGTGGCCGGTCAGCGGCACGGCTGAGATAGGGCATTGCCAGCGCGCCGATGGCGCCGGACCCCGCGGTGGAAAGAAAGCGGCGTCGGGAAATGCGGAACGTCATGCGAGCCTCGTTTTTGGTTTGACGAGAATTGTCGGAGTGCGGTCATTCCGGGATGGTCCGAAGGACCAGACCTCAGGGGTGCAATTGCACCCCGGGGAATCTCGAGATTCCCAGATGTGCAACTGCACATCCCAGTTCGATGCTGACGCATCGCCCCGGAATGACTCGGAGTGAAAACGCTATAGGAAAGTTCCGTGACGGCCCGATTACAGAAATACGCCGCTCAGGCGGTACCGGCGGCCCGGAATTGCGCGCTCGCCCGCTGCAGGTTTTGCGGCATGCTCACCAACAGCGCCTTGCGGTCGGCGACGGCGCTGTGGAATTGCTCGATCGCGATGTTGAAGGCGGTCAGGGTTCCGTCCTCGATTGCGCCGTGCTCGAAGCACAGCAACGTATCGCGCAGGATGGCGTCGGCTTCCGACTGCATCCGGTCGAGTTCGTCCATCGAATCGCAGCTGCGGGCGGCGGCGAGCATGTCGAGCAGCCGGTCGCGCTGCGATGTGTTGAGGCTGCGCTCGTCCTTTTTCAGGTAGCCGGCAAACCACGCACCGGCGGAGCCCATCGCCGACAGTCCCATCAATCCCCACCAGATGAAATCGCTGTAGCGATCGAGGAAGGTTTTTTCCTCGCCGTCGACAAACGCGGCGGCGCCGGGATGGACCGGGATGGTGGCGTCCTTGTCGGTGTCAGGCGTCTCGATTTTCGCCGCCAGCGGAAATTCGGTCTTCAGGTTTTGCCGGATCGCAAATAATTGCCGGGTGAAGGCGGCGATGGTCGATTCCGAAACGCCTTTGCGCGCCACGATGTGGTGCGAGAAACTGATCGTCTTGACCTCGTCCTCGGGCTTGTCCGGCCCGGCGCCAAAGGTTCCGGCCGGGATTTCGGACGCCTCATAGGCCGGGTGGTTCTGCGCAATCGCGTCGGCCAGATCGATCGCCAGGAATTTCGGCGTTCCGCCGTCGCGGGTCGAAGCCGCGATCGCATCCGCGGTGATCTTGCTGTTGACGGGACCTGCGGCGAGATAGGCATCCGCCTTCTGGTTGCGAATGGCGTCGGCGGCCTCGTTGGCCGGGAACTGGATGATCTCGACCTTGGCAGGATCGACGCCGTATTGCTGCAGAACCACTTTCAGCAAATTGACGTTGGCCGGGGTGCGGCCGACGACGCCGACCTTGCGGCCGGCGAGCTGCGCGATTTTCGAGATCTTCGGCGCGGCCTTCTTGCCCTTGGTCTTTTGCGCGGGGGGCACCCAAAGCACCACGACGTTCTTGCGCAGCGTCGCCACCGCCAGTGCGTTCTTCGGCACATCGAGGTCGCCGCGGATGATGGCGAGATCGGCCTTGCCTTCGCCGAGCAGATTGGCGCTGGCGCCGGCGCCGTCGGTCTGAAGCGGGCGCAGCCGGACCTGGCTGCGTTGCTGATTGTTGAAGGCCTGCGTCAGCGCCTGGACCACCTTGAGGTCGTCGCTGTTGGCCGGGCCGACCGCGATCCGCAGCGTCACCGGGCGCATCGCAAAATAGTAACCTGCCGCCAGCGCGCCGACGATCGCCAGCACGCCGGCCAGCATGACGAATGTCAGCCGCTGCTTGGCCGGGCGGGCCGCGGGTGGGGCCAGCTTTTCGGCAGCGTCGGAGCCGTCGGTCATCAATCCCTGAACAATCGTTTGAGCTGCATTGTCATGTCGGCGACCTGCTTATGGGGCCATTCTAGCAAAATTCCCGCCGAACCGGGGTTACATCTACGTCATGGTTACCGGGGGCCGCGCGTGGCTATTGGACGCGCCTGTCGGTTCGTTTGGGCTGGGGATCCCGCGGGCGCCTATCGGTGTTAGGTTAGGTCGGTGTGAAACAGGGAGGCGATCATGGCGGAACGGTTGTCGGCGGAGGCGCGCCGAGCGGCGCTGGCGGAACTGCCCGGCTGGTCCGAGACCAGCGGTCGCGAGGCGATCGCCCGGACATTCTCCTTCAGCGATTTCAACGAAGCCTTCGGCTTCATGACCCGCGCGGCCCTGGTGGCCGAAAAGAAGGACCATCATCCGGAGTGGAAGAACGTCTACAAGACGGTGGACGTGGTGCTGGCGACCCATGACGCCCACGGCGTCACCCGGCTCGATATCGAGCTGGCCCTGGCCATGAATGCGATCGCGAGGCAACTGGGCGTCAGTTGATTCCGCGCCTCGTTCGGCCTTGCGGCAGCGGCCGGACGTCCCCAACTGTTGAGCGTAGCGTTTTCAGGCGAAGCGACCCGCCGCGCCGGCTTCGAGGGGGAGTGCCGTGATGGCATCGTCCGAACATACCGTGGGTTTCGAGCCAGCCGATCGGCTGGCGCAGGACCGCGAGAGCGTGCGCCGGCGCTTCTGGATCAAGCTGAAGCGGGTCGTCGCGAAGCTTCCCTTCGCCGAGGATCTGCTTGCGGCCTATTATTGCGCGTTCGACAAACAGACGCCGCGTCACGTCCAGGCGGCGCTGCTCGGCGCCATCGCCTATTTCATCCTGCCGTTCGACTTCATCCCCGACATGCTGCCGGTGCTCGGTTTCACCGATGATGCCGCGATCCTGGCCACCGCCATCCGCATGGTCGCGGGGCACATCACCCCGGAACATCGTGACGCCGCCCGCGCCGCGCTGAAGCGCGGAATTGAGACTTCAGAGGCGGAATAGCAAACGAAGTCCGCAGAGAACGCGACCAGCATTCATTTACAGTCATGCCCGGCCTTGTGCCGGGCATCCACGTCTTTGCTTTACATCAAACAAGAAAGACGTGGATGGCCGGGACAAGCCCGGCCATGACGAGGTTTACTTCGCCGCGCCGGCCGGGCGGACCTGCGCCCGCGCGTTCTTGTCGGCTTCCCACGCCTGGAACTGCTTGAACAGCGCTTCCCGGTCGGTATCGTTTTTCACGCTGGCGGCGGTCGTCGGACTTTGTTTCAGGAATTCGTCGAACCTGGCGCGCGTCACCGCTTCGATGTTGTGGTTCTTCAGCCATTGGTCGGCGGCCGGAAAGCGCTGCCAGTCCTGCAGCGGGGCCGACAGCGAGACTTCCTTCCACTTGGGATGGAAAGGCGGGTTCTGGAACGTCGGAAACTTGGTGAAGAAGGCGTCGACGAACAGCGCGAGCTTGCGATACCGGTCGGTGTTCGGCGCCCAATTATAGGCCGCCAGTACCGCGGGAACCGCGATGGTGTCGACGCGCTCTTCTCCGGAAATCAGGTTCGGATAATCCTTCGCGGTCAGGCTCGCGGGCAGATAGTCCTTCTGCAGCGGCTTGTCGTAGTTGACGTTCACGAGATGGAAGCGGTCGTCCTTGAACGTGCTGACGGACTTGTAGGGCTTGCCGCCGCAGACGATGACGGCGTCGATTTCGCCGGCCTTCAGCTTTTCCATCGCGATGCGCTGTTCGATATAGACGACCTTGGGCTTCATGCCGAGCCGCTCGAACACGGTCAGCGCGGTAACGAAGGTGCCGCCATTGGGAAGGTCGACGCTGACGGTCTTGCCCTCGAGATCCCTGAGGCTGCGGACCGATTTCGATGCGATGACGTGCACTTCCTCATTGTAGAGCTTGGTCACATAGGTGAACTGCTTCTTGATGTCCTTCGCAAAGCCCTTCCGCTCGAGATAGTCGAGCGTGTCGGAGCGCACGATGCCGAGATCGACGCCCTGCAGGAACAGAATATCGGCGACGCTCTGCACCGAACCGCGGCCGACGATCGGGAGTATGCGCAACTTGTTGCCGTCGTCGAGCACGGAGGCGAGGTCGGCGCCGAACTGTACGTAGGTGCCGCCGATCGTTCCCGAGATCAGCGTGACCGTGTTCTGGTTAAGCGCCTGCTTGGTGGCGGTCGAACCGAACTGGAAAATCGCCTTGAGGCTTTCGCTGACCTTGGCCGGATCGTATTCCGTTTCCTCGGCCTGCGCCGCCTGGCCGCAAACCATCGCGATGGCAACCAGTGCCAGTCCAAACAAACGTCGCATGTATCCCCCTGGGTATTGCCTGCCTTCGAGTAAGCTTAGTTTTGAGTCTGGAGGCGGCGCCTAGCGTCGACCGAGCCGAGTTGGGCCGCCTTCTGGTACCAGAGCCGCGCCGCGGCCGGATCGGGCGTGATGCTGCGCGTGTCCTGGGTGCCGAGCACCTGCGGGTCATACGTCCCCGCCAGCATCAGCGCCGCGTCCGCTTCCTGCGCATCCGCCGCACGCTCGAGCAGCAGGCGGGCGGAGGTGATGTCGCCGATCGCGAGCAGTCCCTTCGCGCGCTTCAGCAGCGTCGCAAGTTCATCCGGATCGATGCGCCTTGCCGACGGCGGCGGAACCACCTCCGCCGGGGCCGCTTGCGTCGCCGGTTCGATCGCCACCACCTTGCTCTTGAGCGCGTCCTGATAGGCGGCTGCGATTTCGTCGCGCGTCGGCGAGACCGATGTCAGCCCGGCAGGCTGAATACGCCGGGGCGTCGCATTATCCGGCGCCGGTTCGGAATTTGTCGGCCGCGCGGCGACGCTTTGTGGCGGCAGTGCAGCCTCTGTTGCGCTGAGCTGACCGGGTGTGTCGCCGGCGAGCGAGGCCTTCGCATTGGCAAACACCGAAAGCGGATTGTCCATCGACATGATCGCCAGCGCGATGCCGGCAACGGATGCTGCCGCGATTCCGCCCTTGAGAATTCGCGACCAGAGCAGCGCACGGCTGATGTTCCGCTCGCCGCCGCTGCCAAACCGGTGGTTGGGTTCGTCATCTTCATAATTGGAAAGGAATAGCGGAACCGGCTCGTTGGCCAGCGCATCGTCCTGCAGTTGTTCCGGCGCCTCATACAGCCCGACGGCTCGACCCGGTTGGCGCGTCTCATACAATCGGGGATCGCGGATGGCTTCGTCGAACCTGTCGTACGGATCCCTTGAATGAACCTGCCTTGTAATTTCAACCATGGCGATGCTCCCACTACGAACGCAACTGTGGGCATCCCGGCAACTGGTTGTAATTATTTCTGGCGCGCGGGAACCCTTACTGATTTCTAAATCGCACGCTGAATGGGTTCAAAAAACGACGCTCGCCGGCGCGAATTGGGAGATATTTTGGTTTGATTGAGGCGCGATCGCCTAATTCAGAGAATTGAAGTGCGGATTAACTAGCGAGTAAGTATCTCAAAATGCATGCGGGAACGAAGCGGTGAACGTCGCGAACATTCGGCCCGATGCGCGCGATCATGCGGCGCGAGTGTCCTGCAATGATACGGCGGCCGAGCATTGGCCGCCGTCTGTAACAAATGAACCGTTGTCGCTGCCGGCGGCTGTGGCTCGGCCAAACAACGACAACGTTATCGCCGGCAAAGCGCTGCGTCTCAGGGATGCAGGATCACCTTGCCCATCGCCTGCCGGCCGGCGAGGACTTTCAGCGCCTCGGCGGTTTGCGCCAGCGGGAAGGTGCGGTCGACATGCGAGGAGATCTTGCCTTCCGCCGTCCACTTCACGAGCTTCTCCAGATTGGCGCGGTTCTTTTCCGGGTTGAGCTTGGTCCATGCGCCCCAGAATACGCCGCGGATATCGCAGCCCTTGAGTAGTGCCAGGTTGAGCGGCATCTTCGGAATGTCGCCGGCGGCAAAACCGATCACCAGGAAGCGACCTTCCCATGCGATGGCGCGCAACGCGGCTTCGGCATAGCCGCCGCCGACCGGATCGAAAATAATGTCGACACCCTTGCCGCCGGTCAGCCGCTTCAGGCCTTCCTTCAGGTCTTCCTTGGTGTAGTTCAGCGTCAGCTCGGCGCCGTGCGCCTTGGCGAATTCGAGCTTTTCGTCCGAGGACGCGCAGGCGATCACCTTCAGGCCCATCAGTTTGCCGAGTTCGCAGGCGGCGAGGCCGGTACCGCCGGCAGCGCCCAGCACCGCCAGCGTCTCGCCGGGCTTCGGGCTGGCGCGATCTTCCAGCGCGTGCAGCGCCGTGCCGTAGATGATGATGATTCCGGCGGCGCGATCGAAATCCAGATTGTCCGGAATCTTCACGATCGTATTCGCCGGAAGCGCGATCTTTTCGCGCGCGCCGTTGTGGCCGCAGGAAGCCACCACGCGATCGCCGACCTTCAGGTCGGTAACCCCGGCGCCGACGCTTTCGATCACGCCCGCGACTTCGGCGGCCGGCGAGAACGGGAACGGCGGTTTGATCTGGTACTTGCCCTGGATCATCAGGATGTCGAAGAAATTCAGCGCGGCGGATTTGATCGCGATCACGGCCTGGCCCGGCTCGGCGACGGGATCGGGCACGTCGGCCAGCACGAGATCGTCGGGTTGGCAATATTGCGAGCAGAGAATGGCTTTCATGGACACACCTGATTTTCGGACGCACAAGGAAGGCTGGATGCTTCATGCCGGATTTGAAGCCGGGCTACAATCCGATTCGGATGCATTTGGGTTGTGCGCAGGACGACCGTCCCTCGACTGGATGCAGCGCCGAACAAACGCCTCGCCATGACGGGGCAACAGGGAGTGAAACAATGTTTGAAAAAGGCCTGCTGGCGGGGAAGCGGATTTTGGTCACCGGCGGCGGCTCCGGGCTCGGGGCCGCGATGGGGCGCCGCTTCGTCGAACTCGGCGCCGAGCTGATCATTTGCGGCCGCCGGCTCGAACTGCTGGAGGCGACCGCGGCGCAGATGCGCAGCGAAATCGGCGGCAAGGTTTCGGTGGCGCGATGCGATATCCGCGACGGCGCCGCGGTCGACGCCATGATGGATACGGTCTGGGGCGAGGCGCCAATTGACGTGCTGGTCAACAACGCCGCCGCGACCTTCATCGCGCAGACCGAACATTTGTCGTTCCGGGCCGCGGATGCGATCCTGGCGCCGACGCTGCATGGCACGATGTATTGCACGCTTGCCGCCGGCAAGCGCTGGATCGAGGGCAAGCACAAGGGCGTGGTGCTGAGCATTCTGTCGACCTCGACCATCACCGGGCGGGCCTTCACGGTGCCGTCGGCGATGGCAAAGACCGCCGTGCTGGCGATGACCAGGAGCCTTGCGGTGGAATGGGGCCCGAAGGGCATCCGCACGGTCGCGATCGCGCCGGGAGCCTTTCCGACGCCGGGCGCGGCGGGCCAGTTGCGGCCGGAGGGCCGCGACGAAAGCTGGGCGCATCGCAATCCGCTCGGTCGCGCCGGTGAACACAGCGAACTCGCCAATCTGGCGAGCTTCCTGATTTCCGACCAGGCCGGCTACATCAATGGCGAGATGGTGGTGCAGGACGGCGGCTCGCATTTGCGCAGTTCCGGCGCGGAGGATCTGCTGCAATGGACCGAAGCGCAGTGGGAGAAGCAGCGCGCCGGCCGCGCCGGTGGCTGAGTTCGCAGGCTGTGTAAAGCTTCCGCTAAAAGGTTTTGCTAAGAAGACTTGCATCAGAACGCGGACGTCGCGGCGGGTCAGCCGGTAACTGCCTTCCCAAAAAGGCATTTCCCGGCTATCCATGCTTGGCGGCACGGTGCGCCGCTGGGCCATCTTCCAGTCACAATGATAAGGGAATCAGTCGCCCGTGCGGGGAACACTGACATCTCTGATTGCTGCAGCTGTGTTGTGCGGGGTGACATCCTTCGCGCACGCGCAAACTGCTGCGCCTAAAGCCGCCAAGGATACGGCAAAGCCCGCGGCAGCGAAGCCTGCTGCCAAGCCGGATCCGGCGGCAACTGCAGCCGCAGGCGGCGCGGAGCCGAACCTGATCGGCCAATTCGGCACATGGGGCGCCTACACGGCGATGCCGAACGGCAAGAAGGTGTGCTTCGCATTGGCCAAGCCGTCTTCCTCGAAGACCAATCCGCCGAACCGTCCGCGCGATCCGGCCTACGCGTTCGTCTCGACGCGCCCGGCGGAAAAAGTCGTCAACGAAGTCTCGATCATGATCGGCTACGCGCTGAAGCCGGGCTCGGAATCCTCGCTCGAGGTCGGTGGCGCGTCCTATGCGATGTACACCCAGGGCGACGGGCTCTGGATCAAGAACGCCGCCGAGGAAGAGCGGATGGTCGATGCCATGCGCAAATCGGCCGATGTTACCGTCAAGGGCGTCTCCGCCAAGGGCACCGAGACCACCGATACCTTCTCGCTGAAGGGTTTGTCGCAGGCGCTCGACCGGCTGGCGCAGGATTGCCGGCGCTAAAGCATGATCCGGAAAAGTGGTCACCGGTTTTCCGGAAAGATCATGCTTCAAACAAGATGAGCTGCTTTTAAGCCCAAAATAGCGTTGTTTGTCGGCCCTGGAAGGCCTATTTGATCGCTATCTCCCCTCATGGCGAGGAGGCGCTTGCGCCGTCTCGAACCATGAGGCCCGGCTCTCATGCTTCGAGACGCGCTTTGCGCTCCTCAGGATGAGGGAGAAAATTTCTCAAGAACAGAAATTCAATGACCGTAAATTCAATCGAGACCGGTTCTGCGGCTGGAGCTCCCCTTGAGAAGCTCCCGCTCGAGACCTACGTGCCGCCCGCCAAGCCTTCGCTGATCGGCCTGTCGCGCGCCGAGATCGCGGATCGATTGGGCGAGATCGGGGTTGCGCCGGGCCAGCGCAAGATGCGGACGCAACAACTCTGGCACTGGATGTATGTCCGCGGCGCCAAAGAGTTCGACGAGATGACCAGCATTTCCAAGGAAATGCGCGCGCAGCTCGTGCAGCACTACACCGTCGCGCGTCCCGAAGTGGTCGCCGAGCAGATTTCCAACGACGGCACCCGCAAGTGGCTGCTGCGGCTGCCGAGCGGCGACGATGTCCAGAAGGCGCATGAAGTCGAATGCGTCTACATTCCCGAGACCGACCGCGGCACGCTGTGTGTCTCCTCGCAGGTCGGCTGCACGCTGAACTGCTCGTTCTGCCACACCGGCACGCAGCGGCTGGTACGCAACCTCACCGCGGGCGAGATTGTCGGCCAGATCATGGTGGCGCGCGACCGCCTCGACGACTGGGCCGATCGCGAGACCCCGACCGGCAGCCGCCGCGTCACCAATGTGGTGATGATGGGCATGGGCGAGCCGCTGTATAATTTCGACGCGGTGCGCGATGCGCTGCTGATCGTTGCCGACGGCGAAGGCATCGGCATTTCCCGTCGTCGCATTACGCTGTCGACCTCGGGCGTGGTGCCCAACATCATCCGTACCGGTGACGAGATCGGCGTGATGCTGGCGATCTCGCTGCATGCGGTGCGCGACGAATTGCGCAACGAGCTGGTGCCGCTCAACCGCAAGTATCCGATCGCCGAGTTGCTGCAGGCCTGCCGCGATTATCCGGGATCGTCGAACGCGCGACGCATCACCTTCGAATATGTGATGCTGAAGGGCGTCAACGATTCCCTCGATGACGCCAAGCTCCTGGTGAAGCTGCTCAAGGGCATTCACGCCAAGATCAATCTGATCCCGTTCAATCCGTGGCCGGGTACGCGCTACGAATGCTCGGACTGGGAGCAGATCGAAAAATTCTCCGAGTATATCTTCAACGCCGGCTACTCCTCGCCGGTTCGCACCCCGCGCGGCCGCGACATCCTCGCCGCCTGCGGCCAGTTGAAGTCGGAGACGGAAAAGTTGTCCGTGCGCGAGCGCGACGCGCTGCGCGCGATGGCGATGACGGACTAGATTCGATGGCGCTGATCGGCCGTCTCTTTGTCGTCTTCTTTGCTTTCCTGCTCGCGTGCTTCGCGGCCGGGGCGATCGTGGTCATTGCGGTGCTGTATCCGGAATTCAGCGATCTTGCGACCGGGCCGATCGACCAGAGCGCGATCAATGTCGTGCTCGGTTTCGGCTTCATCTTTCTTTCGGGCTTTGCGTTGTTGCCGGCGCTGATCGTGGTGCTGATCACCGAGGCCTTCTCTATCCGGGGCGTGCTCACTTACGCGGTCGGCGGCGCGATCGTCGGCGCGGCCTGCTATCTCGGCCTGACTCCGTTCGATCCGCAGACGATGCAATTCGACGGTATCGTGCGCCGTCACCTCGAGATCATGACCGGCGCGGGCATCGTTGCCGGTCTCGTCTACTGGATGATCGCCGGCCGCAATGCCGGCGCCTGGCGTGAACCGCCGCGTCCGTTGCGGCCGCCGCCGCCCTTGCCGTCGCAGTCGAGGCCGCTGCCGTGATGCTTTCCAACGCTTACTACCTCGGCTAAACCCCGCGCCATGAACCGGACCGGACTTCTCATCGCGCTCGCGCTCGCGCTTGTGATCGGATTGCTGTTCGGGATTTTCCCCGAACTCGATCTGAAGCTGGCGGCGCTGTTCTACGATCCCGCGACCAAATCGTTTCCGCTGAAGTCCGACGCCGTGGCCGCGTTCGCGCGCGATGGCGCGATGTGGGTGGCGTGGGCGCTGGCGCTGCCGGCACTGGTCGCCATCGTCGCAAAGCTGCTGCGGCCGGACCGGCCGATGTTGATCCCCGGCCGCGCCGCGGTGTTCCTGCTGGTCACGATACTTCTCTCCGCCGGCGTTCTCACCAACCTCACCTTCAAGAGCTATTGGGGCCGGCCGCGGCCGGTGATGGTGACGCAGTTCAACGGGCCCTGGGAATTCGTGCCGTATTGGGACCCGCGCGGGGAATGCGGGCGCAACTGCTCGTTCTTCTCCGGCGAGGGCGCCACCGCGTTCTGGACCTATGCTCCCGCGGTGCTGACGCCGCCGGCGTGGCGGCCGCTGGCCTATGCGGCGGCGACCCTGTTCGGGATCACCACCAGCGTGCTGCGGATGGCGTTCGGCGGGCACTTCTTCACCGATGTCGCGGCCGCTGGGCTGGTCAGCTTTCTGGTGATTTGGCTGGCCTATGCCTGGATCTACCGCTGGCCGTCGACCCGGCTGTCGGACGCGGCGATCGAGGCCGCGCTGGAGCGGTTGGGCCGGCCCGGCTATCGGCTGTGGCAGCGATGGCGCGGGCGCTCCCACTGGAGTAATCCGTCGGCGGGACCCTGACCCAGGCTCGCCCGCAGCGCCTCTTAAAACGCGTGCCCAGCCGCGTGAAATTTGCTATTCGCGCCCTCAACCCGCAAACGACAGGGCATTTCGAGCGATTGGAAGGTTTATGAGTACGATTTTGAAGAGCCTGCCCAAGGGCGAAAAAGTCGGCATCGCCTTCTCGGGCGGTCTCGACACCAGCGCGGCGCTATTGTGGATGAAGCAAAAGGGCGCGCGCACCTTCGCCTATACCGCCAACCTCGGCCAGCCTGACGAGGCCGACTACAACGAGATTCCGCGCAAGGCGATGGAATACGGCGCCGAGAAAGCCCGGCTGGTCGATTGCCGCACGCAACTGGTGCACGAAGGCATTGCCGCCATCCAGTCCGGCGCCTTCCACATCTCGACCGGCGGCATCACCTACTTCAACACCACGCCGCTCGGCCGCGCCGTGACCGGCACGATGCTGGTGGCGGCGATGAAGGAGGACGGCGTCAACGTCTGGGGCGATGGGTCCACCTTCAAGGGCAACGATATCGAGCGCTTCTACCGTTACGGCCTGCTGACCAATCCGAGCCTGCGCATCTACAAGCCATGGCTCGACCAGCAGTTCATCGACGAACTGGGCGGCCGCGCCGAAATGTCGGCGTTCATGACCGCGCATGGCTTCGGCTACAAGATGAGCGCCGAGAAGGCCTATTCGACCGACAGCAATATCCTCGGCGCCACCCACGAGGCCAAGGATCTCGAGCAGCTCGACAGCGGCATCAAGATCGTCAATCCGATCATGGGCGTGCCGTTCTGGCGCGACGACTGCGCCGTCAAGGCCGAGAAGGTCACCGTGCGGTTTGCCGAGGGCCAGCCGGTCGCGCTGAACGGCCAGACCTTCGCTGATCCGGTCGCGCTGTTCCTCGAGGCCAACGCCATCGGCGGCCGGCACGGCCTTGGCATGAGCGACCAGATCGAGAACCGGATCATCGAGGCCAAGAGCCGCGGCATCTACGAAGCGCCCGGCATGGCGCTGCTGCACATCGCCTATGAGCGTCTGGTCACCGGCATCCACAACGAAGACACCATCGAGCAGTACCGCATCAGCGGCATGCGTCTCGGCCGGTTACTCTACCAGGGGCGGTGGTTCGATTCCCAGGCGCTGATGCTGCGCGAAACCGCGCAGCGCTGGGTGGCGCGCGCGGTCACCGGCGAGGTGACGCTCGAGCTGCGCCGCGGCAACGACTACTCGATCCTGAACACCGAGAGCCCCAACCTGACCTATGCGCCGGAGCGGCTGAGCATGGAGAAGGTGGAGGATGCGCCATTCACGCCGGCCGATCGCATCGGCCAGCTGACGATGCGCAACCTCGATATCGCCGATACCCGCACCAAGCTCAATCTCTACGCCGAGAACGGCTTGCTCTCGAGTGGGGAAGGCTCCGACATCTTCCGGCTCGGCAGCGACAAGGGCTGAATTGTTCGCAACTCTACCCAGGTCATTGCGAGGAGCGTAAGCGACGAAGCAATCCACGCTTCATTTGAGTGGCGAGATGGATTGCTTCGCTCCGCTAGCAATGACGATAAAAATGGCCGGGATTGCTCCCGGCCATTTTCATTTGATGACGACCTGCCTCGGCGGCTTCGGCCTTACCGCGGCGGCGCGACGCCGGGCGGGGGCGGCGGCAGCGACGCCTGCCCACCATTGAGCAGCGGCGTGATGCGGCGGACGGTAACGCGCCGGTTGATCGCACTCGGCCCGTCGGTCTGCTCCTTCAGGTACTGCTTGCCGTAGCCCTGCGAGGTCAGGTTTTCGGCCGGCACGCCAAACTGCTGCGTCAGCAGCGTGGCCGCGGATTCGGCGCGGCGGTCCGACAGCGACAGGTTGTCGGTGTCGCTGCCGACCGCGTCGGTGTGTCCCTCGATCAGGAACACCTCGCGCGGGTTGCGCTGAATCGCCCGGTTGAGGCCGTCGGCGATCGCCTGCAGCTTCGCGGCCTGATCGGGCGGAATTTCCCACGATCCGGTTGCGAAGTTGATGGTGTTGACGTCGATGCTCGGCATCAACTGGCGCACGTTCGGGCTGTAGCGGATTTCGTCGAGCGTATAACGCCGCTCGATCCGGTCCACCGGCGGTGCCACCATGGTGTCGTAGATCAGCTCCGGCGGCGCTTCCTCGGAATCGACGATGTATCGATCATAGGGGATGCGGACCACCGGCGGCGGCAGGTCGACATAGAAGCCGCCGACCGCACGCGGATCGCGGTAGCTGTTGTCGATGATGATGATCTCGCGACCGCGGTCGTCGCGGCGAATCCGCCGCAGCAACTGGCCGTCGGGGCCGATCACCGTGATGATCTCCGATCCGTCGGGCCGGATCACGACCGTGCGGGTTTCGCCGCCGATGGTCTGGGTCCGGATGTCACGCGCACCGTACTGGAAGCGATCCATCTCGTTGTGACGGACATACTCCTGCCCGCCGGGATCGCGGATGATGATCCGGCCCGGCTCGGTGATGACGGTACGTCCGCCCTCCTGGACCTCGCGGCGTTGGCCGCGGAAGTCGCTGAGGTTGCGCGGTCCCTGCATGGCGGCACCCGGTGCGATCGGGGCCAGCGCGACAGCGGGCGGCGGTGCGGCCGGCAGCGGCGCGGTGATCTGAGGCGCGCGCTGGAATGCCGGCGTGACCGTCGGCGGCGCGTTCTGCGCGCGACCCGGAGGCACCGCGGAGTTCGGCCCGGCCGGCACCGCGGTGGGTGCCGCAGGTGCGCCCGCGGCCGCAGGTGCGCCCGCGGCCGGAGGTGCTCCAGCCGGAGCTGTCGTAACTGGAGGTGCCGCTCCCGGGACAGCACCCGGTGCGCCGCCCGGAGGCGGCCCGCCGGGACGTCCCTGCTGACCGGTTGGCCCACTTGTACCGGCAGGCGGTGTACCGGCAGGCGGTCCGCCCGGCGTACGCGGCGGCGGCGCCGTCGTCGGACTTCCACCTGCAGGAGGGGCAGCTGTCGGAGGCGTTGCCGTCGGTGCAGGTGTCGGCGCCGGTGCCTGCTTGGCGCCGGGAGGCGGCGGAGGTGGAGGCGTCGTCGGTTGCTTCGGCGCAACCGGAGGCGTCGTCGCTGCCGGGGGCGGCGGCGGAGGCGGTGGCGGCGTATGAACGGGCGGGGCCGCCGTGGGCGGAGCCGGGGGGGCCGGACGTGCGGGAGCAGCGGGCGGAGGCGGCGCGGGCGGCGTTGGACGCGCGGGCGCAGCCGCGGGAGGCGGCGGTGGCGGGGCCTGATGCTGCGGAGGAGGCGGTGGCGGCGGAGCCGGACGCGGAGCTGCAGCCGGGGGCGGTGGCGGAGCTGGACGCGGAGCTGCAGCCGGGGGAGGTGGCGGCGGCGGTGTTGGACGCGGGGCTGCAGCCGGGGGAGGTGGCGGCGGCGGTGCGGGATGCGGTGCTGCGGCGGGCGGCGGCGCCGGTTGCCTTGGCGCGGCGGCCGGCGGCGGCCCCTTCGGCCTTCCATCAGGGCCAAGCTCTTCCTTGGCTTGCGCCACGACGAGCGGCGCAGTTTGCGCATGCGATGTGGAAGTCGCCAGCTGTGCCACGGTCAAAGCAGTGGTGGCCAGCAGCAGGATGCGAAGGTTTGTCATGATGTCCTTAGGTCCCGGAAGGTTCTTGAAAGGCATGGATTAGCTTTTACGGATAAGCTTTTACCGAAGGTCTCGGCAGATCGATCAACGGCTAATCGTTAGGCCGGATTGTGGCAGGCTATGAAACTCGAATGCGATATATTTCGTCCACGCAACAGCATGCATGCATCATTGTTCATTACTCATTCAGGCCGCCCCCATTCAGGCCACGCTTTCAGCTCCAGGTCATGTTGTTGCCGAAATCAGTAGCCGGATTCGGCGTGCGAGGTCCATCCGGTCCGCGCAACGGAAGCTCGTCAGGCATCTTGCCCGGCAGCTCCTGCGGTGGCGGTGGCAAGCCCGGATCGTGCACCGGCGGCGGTATCTCCGGACGCGGATTGCCCGGAGGTGTTTCCTGCGGCGGTTCGGTCGGATGTCCCGGCGTTGCCGGCGGAATTTCTGGAGGTTCGATCGGCATCCGGGACAACGGCGTAGATGCGGCGATGTTCCGTGCGCATTGCAGTCACGACCTAACCGGAACCGCGAACCAGCAGCGTGTTGCTGCGGGTCTTGCCGGTCTCGGCGTAGCCGCGGGCGCGCATGTCGGCGATACAGTCTTCGAGCCACTCGTTTGCCGATAGATGCTCGATCACCACGGCGCGGGGCCACAGCGTTTGTGGGGCGTCCTTGAAGAAGGGAATCAGCGCGCGGTCCTCGAAACCCTCGATGTCGATCTTGAGCGCGTCGACCTGCGTAACGCCGGCATCCTCGAGGATACGCTGCAGCCGCAGCGACGGCACCTTGATGGCCTTGCTGGAAGCTTCACCCGTGACGATATGGCTGGCGCCGAAGTTGTCGCCATCGGTTTCGATCATCAGCTCGCCATCGGCGGCGCCGGCGGCGGCGGCCACCAGACTGACCTGGGTATAGCCGGAGGCTGAATTGTTGAAGGCGAGCCGCGCGTGGGTGACGGGATGCGGTTCGATCGCGATCACCTTGCCCGCAGGCCCGACATGGCGCGCCAGCACCATGGCGTAGGTGCCGACATTGGCGCCGACGTCGACGAACACGCCGCCGACAGGCGTATGCGCGCGCAGAAAATCCAGCTCGTCGATATTGTAATCGGGATTGAACAATGCGCCGCGTTCGGTGGCGCTGGCCTGGTGATAGAAGCGAAACGACGCGCCCTGATAGATGACATCGACGGGTCCGGCGCGCAGCAGATTGACCAGCCGCGACAGCATCGGGCGAAACGCGCCGCGCTTGAGCCGCGAACGATGCGCCAGCCGGATGATGGCGGCCTGCGCAGCAGTCGGGGCGAACGCGCCGAACGGCGCGGGCGAAGGGTCATTGTCGGGCGTCAAGCGGTTATCCTCGGTGAAAGCGGCACATGCATAGCCGGTTTTTCGGCGGCGATACAACGGCGCATCGGGCGTCCTCGGCGTGAATCGGATGGGTATCGCTTCGCTCCACCCATCGAATCTCGAATACGACTTCGCTATCTCGCGACACACTGCGCCCGAGTTTTGCCAATCATTCGCCTCTCTCGAAATCAAAGGGCGCAGGGAAGACCGGGGGTGCGCTGCACCCGCGGTCTCGCGTGCATGAGATGCGAGAAGATGCGCACACGAGCATGCAGGTCAGGTCCACACGACTTCACCGTAGGCAACGACAGCGCTCATCTTTCGCCGGGCAAAGCTGACCTGAAGGCATCTCCGCTTCAGGACACCTTAATGTTCGACCCGGTACAGGCGCCATCGCTTCGGCACGCCTTTGAGTTGGTGAACGCCGCGATCCTCGAAACGAATTCCGGACTGCGACATCTGATCCTTGACCGCGCTCGAGACCAGGACTTCGCCGGCGCGCGCTTTCGCGGCGACGCGCGCGCCGATGTGAAACGCGAGACCGACCACTTCGCCGCCGCTCACCGTGTATTCGCCCGCATGCAGGCCCACCCTGATCTCGAGACCCAGCGTGCGCACGGCCTCGCGGATCGCGGCCGCGCAACGGACGCCGGCTGCCGGCGCCTTGAACGTCGCGAGCAGTCCGTCCCCCGTCGTCACGACTTCCTTTCCGCGCAAGGTCTTCAACTCCTTGCGGACGGCGGCGTAATAGTGACCCATCACCTGCGTCCAGCGGGCATCGCCGAGCCGCGCGGCTTTTTCGGTAGACCGGACGATATCGACAAAGAGGATCGTGGCGAGCGCTTGTTCGAGCTCGGAGCTACGATCGGCGGTTCGGCGCCGGGTCGCAATACTTCCAGTCAGCAGTTCGTAGCGATGGTTGCGCCGCCGCGCGATCGCGGCTTTTGCATAATCGCTGGCACGCTGCACCGTGCCGCAACGAATTGTCTTGTCCCTGGGTGGAAGCGTCCAGTAGACCTTTCGTCCATCGCCGGCGCCATGGACCTCCACCGCGCCCCACTTCAGGAAAACTGCCGAGCCAACCCGTCGAATACACCATGCCTTTGACGTGTATCCGGAAACGTTTGACTGATGGAGTCCGACGCGAAGGAATTTGGGCATGAACGTGCGGCCGATCGAAAGGCGGTTTAGGCCTACCTGGGGTAAAGCGTAGTCATCCATTCCCGCATTGGCAACAGTACTGCCAATCGAAAACTTGCCAATGGTTCACGCGCCAATTCGCGTCGCAAGCACCCCGACGAGAGCGCTCCGGGTTAGTTCCGTAGGGCTCCGCGTTTTTCCTGCGCTGTTGCCGAAACGCGACAATCGCGAATCCGTCGTGTGGTACGCTCGGAGCGACCGTACGGATCGTGCGATGTAATGGTTCGTGATGGTTGGTTCACAAGGGGGACCACGGAATGAACCAGCGCTTCCTGCCGCTGACTTGTTTCCTCACCTTGACGGTGCTCGCAACGGTTTCGGGCGAAGCGACGGCGCTCGCCAGCCAAAAGCAAACCCATCATGCCAAGAAGGCGCATGGGGCAATGGGGGCGCGGCATCACCGCAATGCCGAACTGAAAAAGCATGGGCACGCGGCGCATGTCGCGGTGGCGCGACGCAAGTCGGCGCCGTCTGTCGATGCCGCAGCCGCGCCTCCACTCTCGGGCGACCTCGCAGCGGTCAAGAGCGCGATCGACTTGGCCCGCAGAGCCAAGACGGGTGAAGCGACCGTCATTGAAAAAGCAATCGGCGACCCAACGGCCCAGAGACTTGTCGAATGGTTCATTCTGCGACATCCGGATGCCGACGCGAGGTTCGACCGGTATGCGGCGTTCATTGCCGACAACCCGAACTGGCCGGGCATGGGGTTAATGCGAAGGCGCGCGGAGGCGCGCCTATGGCAAGAGCGGATTGACGCGACCACGGTTCGTCGTTTTACGGGCGATCGGCCGACAAGCACGAAGGGCCGTCTTGCGCTTGCGCGGGCGCTTCTTGACGGAGGCGATCGTGAGGGCGCCCGACGCTGGGCTCGCGAGGCCTGGCGGTCGGAGGAGCTTTCGGAACGCGCGGAAACCGAGGCGTTCGAAGTGTTCCGCGACCTGCTCACACGCGAGGACCACCGGGCACGGATGGACAAGCGCATCGGCGCGAAGGATTTTTCGGCAGCGAAGCGCGCAGCACAACGTCTCGGTAGCGACGAGGTTTCGATCGTGAAAGCCTGTGTGGCTTCGATGGCGAACGAGACCAAGGCGCTCGACCAGCTTGACGCCGTCGAAACCGCGGCACGGCAGGACCTTGGCTACACCCTATGCCTCATTCATTGGATGCGGCGTCACGATCGGATTGAAGGCGCAACCCGTCTGGTGCTGGCGGCGGTGCCGGAAACCATGGCGTTCCAGGACACCGATGAATGGTGGCGAGAACGGCGCCTTCTCGCTCGCAAGCTGCTTGATCTCGGCAGGTTCCGGACCGCCTATGAAGTCGTGCGCGACGCCGCCCCGCCGGCCAGTGAGAATTACCGGGCGGACTTTCATTTCATGTCCGGCTGGATCGCGTTGCGCTACCTGAATGATCCTGCGACGGCGCGCGCACACTTTGCCCATATCGACGATGGATCGGTCAATCCGACCGTGCTTGCGCGGGCGAACTACTGGCGAGGTCGCGCCGCCGAGGCGACCGGAGACAACGACGCCATGCGTGCGGGCTATGAAGCCGCCGCGCGCCACACCACGGCTTATTACGGACAGCTTGCACGAGCCAAACTCGGTCTTGAAAGACTTGAGCTGCGCGGACCGCGGCAAGCCGATCCGGCCAGCAGTCCTGCGTTTTCGGACCAAATCGTGCGTGCCGCCGACATGCTCTATGCGGTCGGCGAGCGCGACGTCGTGGTGAGTTTTGCGGTCGATCTCGCGGAACAGTCCGATGATGTGGCGACGCTGACGGCGTTGGGCGAGCTTGCCGGACGCCGCAACGATGCGCGCGGCATGTTGGAGATCGGGAAGACAGCGCTCGCCCGTGGGCTGGCGGTCGATCACTACGCCTTTCCAACGATCGGAATCCCGCAGCACAGTCCGATCGGGCCGGAAATAGAGCGCAGTGTCATCTATTCGGTAGCGCGTACTGAAAGCGCGTTCGACCAGCGCGACAAGTCGGCGGCAAACGCGGTCGGACTGATGCAGGTCACACCCGAAGCCGCCCGCGACACTGCCAAAAGGTTCGGCGTCGCCTACGATTGGGACCGCATGGTTTCGGATCCTGTCTATAACACGCAAATGGGCGCGGCCGAACTCAGCGCACTGTTAAAGGAATACGGTGGCTCTCACATCATGGCCTTCGCGGGTTATAATGCCGGCCGGGGCCGCGTCCGGGAGTGGGTAAAGCAGTACGGCGATCCTCGCGATCCCAATGTGGACGCGATCGACTGGGTGGAACGCATTCCATTTTCCGAAACGCGCAACTATGTCCAGCGAGTCATGGAGAATTTGCTGGTCTATCGTGTTCGGTTTGATAATGGCAGTGGCGCGTCGGTGATTGCGAAGTCGGATCAACGTCCCGGGATCTCCCAGGAGGCTAACTCGGTGCCGCTGTTGGCCACCGAAACACCGGCTTCTCGGTGAGACACGGGCCGAAAAGCTGGCGAGGGCTGGCGGATCAGCAGGTCATTGGTAAGCAGGCTGAATCTCTCGGCCTCCTATTGGGGGCAGGCGGGGGCCAAGAAGCCAGTTTGTAGTATTGCTCACATAGTGGGCGGGTTTTGGAATTGTCACGCGCCATTCGCCTGCTACGAAAAGGCTGCAGCTTATCCATACGCCGTATAAAGCGCTCAAGCGCCAACATGAGCCGGCTGGCGTCGCGGAATCGACACTCCGTTTGTCGGGATCCGCGCCGGTCGTTCGTCCTCTGGATGCACAGCCCTCTCGACAGCGTCCTGCAATGGCCCGGAGCCTTCCAATGATCCCCACCATCACAGCCTTCGAACGGTCGCCCGACCGCGGTAAAGGACAGGCACGGGACATGCGTGTTCGTTGGGCGCTCGAAGAAGTGGGCCAGCCTTACAACGTTCGTCTTGTTTCGTTCACCGCGATGAAGGAGCCCGCGCATCGTGCGCTGCATCCGTTCGGGCAGATTCCGACCTATCAAGAAGGCGAGCTCGCTCTGTTCGAGTCGGGGGCCATCGTGCTCCATATCGCGGAGCGCCATCGTGGCCTGCTGCCGGATGATACGAACGCCCGGACGCGCGCGATCGCATGGATGTTTGCCGCGCTCAGCACGCTGGAGCCTCCGATCGTCGATCTCGGTATCGCCATGCTGCTGGAGCTCGACAAGACCTGGTACGCGCAGCGCCTGCGTATCGTCGAGGATCGCATTCGCGTTCGGCTCGGTGAACTCTCCGCCCGCCTTGATAATGCCGACTGGCTCGATGGCGCGTTCAGCGCCGGTGACCTTCTGATGGTGACCGTGCTGCGCAGGTTGAACGGATCGGAAATCTTGCAGGAATATCCTGTTCTCTCCGCCTATGTCGCCCGCGGCGAAGCGCGGCCGGCCTTCAGGCGCGCTTTCGACGCCCAACTGGCGGTCTTCACCGCCGCATCGACCGGCTGATGAGGACCGCGTTGGGTTACGAACGGCCTATGAGCTTTTGCGACCAGCTCGAAGATCCTTTCCGCTTCCGGTGCCAAGAGCAGACATAGAAACCGGCGTTTGCGTTCAATCCCTCGCTCTTTCTGGCGTTCAATCCCTCGCTCTTTCGAGCGCATGCCGCGTGAGCTTTTGTTCGTCATCCGTCATTTGCGTCGGGCCGAGCTTGTAGGTCAGCTTGTCGATCTTGCCGGTGAAGCGGAACGGCAGCTTGTAACTGTCGTCCACCGTCGTGCGGGTGTCGCTCCCGATGTCAAAGGTTTCGTCGATCGCCATCAGGAAGGGAATCGAGTGCGGCATCGACTTTTTGGCGACCAGCTTACCGTCTGCCGTGAGCACGCCGGTGCCGCCCTTGCCGGGGCCGGGTCCATCATACTTGAATTCAAACACAATCGTGTGCTTGCCAGGCTTGAGCGCATCGCCGAAGACATCGCGATTTCCCACGCCGCCCTCCCAGCGATACCGCTTTAGATTGAGCATGTTGTAGGAAAACACCGGCTTGCCCCTGAGCAGATAGAGGCCGTATCCACCGAAGCGACCGCCGTACGTGGCGATCATTCCTTCGGCGCCGCCCTGGGGAACGGTTATCTCGGCAGTGATTGTGTAATCCTTGTTGAGGATGCTCGGGGTGTTACCGTCCGGAATGCCGGCATTCTCCCCCTTGAACGTGAAGACACTTCGCCCGGCGGTCGCGCTCGGCCGTGGAGTTACGAGCCGAGGCAGGACCGAGTTGTCCAGCGGCAAGACCTGGTATTTCGCCGCTTCCGTCAGGAACAACGCCTGCATTTCCTTCAACTTGTCGGGATTCTTGGCGGCGAGGTCGTTGTTTTGCGAAAAGTCCTCGGCGACGTTGTAGAGTTCCCATTTGTATTCGTTGATTTCAGGCAGCTTCGCCGTTCCCATGATCCACGGCGGCACCGGCGGCGTCGTATTGGCGTACCAGCCATTGTTGTAGATGCCGCGATTGGCGAACATCTCGAAATACTGCGTGTCGCGTTTTGACGGGGCGTTGGCATTAGCCTTGTCGAACGTGTAGGCCATGCTCACACCCTCAATGGGCTTCTGCGCGATGCCGTTGACCGTCGTCGGGGCCTGGATGCCGGTGGCTTCGAGGATGGTCGGCACGATGTCGATCATGTGGTGGAACTGGCTGCGGATGCCGCCGGGGTCCGTAATGTGACCAGGCCATGAGATGGCCATGCCTTGTCTTGTGCCGCCGAAATGCGAAGCTACCTGCTTGGTCCATTTGAATGGCGTGTCGAACGCCCACGACCAGGCCACCGACATATGCGGGTAGGTCTTGTCTGAGCCCCAGGCCTCATAGTTCAGCATCAGTTCGGCCTCAGGGAGGTCCAGAATAGCGTTGTAGGCAGTCATCTGGTTCGGGGTGCCTTCAAGGGTTCCTTCGGCGCTGGTGCCGTTGTCGCCGCTGATATAAATGATCAGCGTGTTGTCGAGTTTGCCCATGTCCTCGACCGCCTGGATGACACGGCCGATCTCATAGTCGGTATAGGCTGCGTAGCCGGCAAATACTTCAGCCTCGCGCGCGTACAGCTTCTTTCGGATCAGGGAGAGCGAGTCCCATTTCGGCAGGGTATCCGGCCAGGGGGTAAGCTGGGTATTGGCGGGAATGACTCCAAGCCGCTTCTGATTGGCGAAGATTTGCTCGCGCAGCTTCTCCCAACCCATGTCGAACTTGCCCTTGAACTTGTCGATCCATTCCTTCTTCGGCTGATGCGGCGAATGTGTCCCGCCCGGCACGTAGTAGACGAAGAACGGCTTGTCCGGTGCGGCGGCATCCAGGCCATTCATGTAGTTGATGGCGTCGTCCGCCATGTCAGTGATGAGGTTGTAGTTTTGTTTGCCGATCCATGGGAATACCTGGGTCGTGTTGCGAAACAGGTAGGGTGTCCACTGGTCGGTCTCGCCGCCCATGAACCCGTAGAAATATTCGAACCCCATGCCGACGGGCCATTGGTCGAATGGTCCGGCCGCGCTGTAGAGATAGGTGGGGGTGTTATGGTTCTTGCCGAACCACGATGTGGCGTATCCGTTGTCGCGGAGAATCGTTCCGATCGTCGCGCTATCTTGACCGATCACGGAATTGTAGCCCGGATAGCCGGTGGACATTTCGCCGATGACGCCGAACCCGACCGAATGGTGATTGCGGCCGGTGATCAACGCCGCCCGCGTCGGCGAGCAAAGCGCCGTGGAGTGAAACTGCGTATAGCGCAACCCTGACTTGGCAATGCGATCCATGTTCGGGGTAGGAATAACACCGCCGAAGGTGCCGGACACGCCATAGCCCTGGTCGTCCGTCATGATAAGCAACACGTTTGGCGCGCCTTTGGGCGGCACGACCGAGGGGGGCCAATACGGCTTGGAATCCTTGGCCGTCTCGTTGATCACGCCGCCGAACTTGGGAGGTTCAGGCGGAAGCTGCTTGCCATCGATTGTCAACGTGGCGCCGGGTGAGCCCGGCGTGCCCGTGATTTGCTGGGCCGCCGCGTTCGGCGCAAGCGACATGCACAGAAGGATACTTGTCGATGATAGGAAACTTGCAATTTTGATCACGATGCGCTCTCCACGACCGGAAGCCGACGAAATTTCGCGTCATGGAGTTTAGAGGGATCGCCGCGCCGGTCTATGCAATTTCGGCACGTGACGGGCGCCGGGTTTATTTCGGCGCGGATGTCCGTTCTCGGTCCCAGGAACGGACATAGACCGCCGTGTTCGACGCCGCGGGCGCGCATCCTGGTTGATCGCAGCGGTAGTATTTGACGCCGATTGTCGCTAACATTCAGTTGCCGGCTCAAACCGGCGGGGTTAGACGCTTCACGCCTCGGCGGGAGATTACCCTTGACCCGCGAACACTTAGTGCGACGGCTTACAGCCATATTCGCGGCCGATGTTGCGGGTTATAGCCGTTTGACGGGCATGGACGAAGAGGGCACGCACGTCCGGCTGAAGGAACACCTGCGGGTCCTGATTGATCCAAAGGTTGCCGCCTATCGCGGACACATCGTCAAAAATACCGGCGATGGGTTTCTAGCCGAGTTCAATAGCGTTGTGGACGCGATGCGCTGTGCGGTCGATGTTCAGCGCGGCATGGTGGAACGCAATTTAGGCGTACCACCGAGCACTCGCGTTGAGTTCCGCATTGGTATCAATGTCGGTGATATTATCGAAGATAACGGGGACATATTCGGCGACGGGGTCAACGTAGCAGCACGGCTCGAAGCCATTGCGGAGCCCGGCGGCATCTGTGTTTCCGATGATGCGCACCGACAACTGCGAGACAAGCTCGATATTGTGTTTGACGATGCCGGAGAGCAGATCCTCAAGAACATTGAACGACCGGTCCGCGTTTTCAAAATGAGGGATGGTGCAGCCGCAAGCCAAAGACCCACATTGGCGCTCCCGGACAAACCCTCGATTGCCGTGCTGCCTTTCCAGAACCTCAGTGCCGACCCGGACCAGGAGTATTTCGCCGATGGCGTCGTGGAAGACATCACGATGGCGCTGTCACGCTTTCACTGGCTGTTTGTAATCGCACGCAATTCAAGTTTTACCTACAAGGGCCGCCCCGTGGACGTAAAGCAGGTCGGCCGCGAGCTCGGGGTGCGCTACGTGCTCGAAGGTAGCGTGCGCAAGGCTGGAAATCGCATTCGTATCGCCGGTCAGCTTATCGATGCTGAAACCGGAGCACATCTCTGGGCAGACCGTTTTGATGGTGCGCTCGAAGACATGTTCGATCTACAAGACCAGGTGACGTCCAGCGTCGTCGGTGCAATCGCCCCGAAGCTTCTGTATGCGGAGATGAAGCGAGCCAAGCACAAACTAACCGAAAATCTCGATGCTTACGACTACTACCTGCGTGGGCTGGCGAGCGCCCGTCGGTGGACCAAGGACGCGAACAGCGAATCGCTCCGGCTCTTTCGCAAGGCGATCGAACTCGACCCCGGTCTGGCCTGCGCCTATGGCATGGCCGCGTGGTGCTACACGCAGCGCAAGGGGCGTGGTTGGATGATCGAGCACGTGCAGGAGAGTGCCGAAGCTACGCGGCTGGCCAGGAAAGCAGTCCAGCTCGGTGGGAATGACCCGGTAGCGCTGTGCATGGGTGGATATGCACTCGCCTTTGTAGCCCATGAGTTCGACGACGCTATGGCTTTCGTGGATCGTGGACTGGCGGTCAATCCGAACCTCGCGCAAGCCTGGAATCTTAGTGCGTGGGTGAGAGTTTGGAGAGGTGAGCCGGACCTCATACTTGATCACGCTGCGCGTGCTATGCGCCTGAGCCCACTCGATCCGTCGATGTACAACATGCAGGGAGCCATGGCGTATGCCCATTTTCTTGCGGGCCGCTATGACATGGCGTCGTCATGCGCCGAAAAGTCGATGCGCGACAATCCGGCGTTCCTGCTGGCAGTCTGCATGTCCGCAGCCAGCAATGCGCTTGCCGGCAGACTTGCGCCAGCACAGAAAGCCATGGCACGGGCGCTCGAACTTAACCCCGACTTGCGGGCCTCTAATCTCGGAGATTTAGCGCCGTTTCGCCGAGCGGAGGACCTTGCCTTGTTCGCCAAGGGTCTCCGCCAGGCAGGACTTCCGGACTGATGTTGCTTGCCTCGGTTGCACGTTCAACGAAACGGTCGCGCTTAGGCTCACGTCCGAAACGGGTCAAAAAGCCGACTTGGGCTTCCGGCGCAGAGCGGACATTCGACGAAGCCCTAACGTCGGTTAAGGGCCATCAGCAAAGGCTCAGGCGTTTGGCTGAAACCAGCCAAATATCGCAACAATGAGGCATGAGACCAGGGCGATTATTCGGAGGCCGATTGTTATCCAGTACCGGATCGGCGCGGCATCTCTAGGAATAATCATCTTCGACCAGTCCACGAGCAACCAATCTATAAGATCAGTATTGAAGTACGCAATTTTTCTCTCGACAAGGCCATGCCGCAGTTTGCGGTAGCAATCGACGCACAAATAGATCGCGACGACGCGGGCGACGATTTCATAAAGGAAAAACTGCATGGAAACATCCGTTGACCAAGTACTCGTTCGATGACAAGGCCGCATTATTGACCCATCGGCAGGGTTACGGCCGTCAATTGCATTGGGCTACCTGGTTTGGTGTGGCCGGATTTGGTGTTGGTTCAATTGCAGGAATGATCGTGGTGACGGTATGGGGGAGCCCAAGGTCCTGCGATCCGGGATTGGGTAAGTCGCGCCTAACGTCCGTTTCGGCCAAAAGCGGGCCTGGATGGTATGCCCGCTTCTGGCATATGCGGACATACAGCCGTGGCGGATGCCATTGACGCCGGCGGGCGGGGACACGACATATCCGGGACCGCCGATCGGGGGCACCTCCCGGGAGCAAGCTATGGACGCGCCGTCACACATCGATCCCGTCACCGCGTATTCCGACAGCGACGTCGTGCACTGGTTGACCAACGGCACGCGGGATGAGCGCTTCATCGACAACATCTTCGCCGAGATGTGTATCCGGCTCCAGCAAGCGGGCATTCCGGTCAAGCGGGCGACGCTTCATGTTCTGATCCACCATCCGCAATGGCTGGGCGCCCGGATCATGTGGGCCGACGGGATGCGCGAAGCCGAGCTGGCACGTGTGGACTACGATGTCCGCGGGCGATCCGAATATATCGGCAGCCCCGCCAACGAAATTCATGACGGCGCCACCGAGGTGCGCGAGAATCTCGAGCGCAATCCCTCGCTCGGCCGCCAGCACGCCGTCTATGACGAGATGCGGGCGAAAGGCCTGACCGACTATGTGGCGTGGCCGCTGTACCATACGCTCGGCAAGCGGCACATCGTGACCTTTGCCACCGACCGGCCCGGAGGTTTCGACGCCGCGCACATCGCGAGCCTGTCGAACGTGTTGCCGGTTCTGTCGCTGGTCAGCGAAATCCGGATCAAGAACCGGCTGGCGCGAACGCTGCTCGAAACCTATGTCGGGTCGCACGCCGGCGAACTCATTCTGGCCGGCGCTACCCGGCGCGGGACCGGGACGACGGTGAGCGCCGCCATCATGATCTGCGATCTGCGTGATTTTACAAAAATCTCCGACAACTGGCCGCGCGATGACGTCATCGATCTCCTCAACGGCTATTTCGACGCGATGTCGGAGCCGGTGGCGCGACATGGCGGGGAAATCCTGAAATTCATCGGCGACGGCATGCTCGCGATCTTCCCGCTCAGCCAGCCGTCGGCCTGCGCCAATCTGCTGCATGCCGTCTCCGAAGCCCGCCAGGCCATGGTCGCCCTGAACGAAAAGAACAGCGAAACCGGCCGTGCGCCGCTCAATTACGGCATCGGCATCCACGTCGGCGACGTCATGTACGGCAATATCGGGTCGCGCGCCCGGCTCGACTTCACCGTCATCGGTCCGGCGGTCAACATGGCTTCGCGTCTCGAAACCCTCACCAAGCAACTGGGCCGGACGGTGTTGCTGTCGCGCGCGTTTAGCGACTTCGTCAAAGACGATTTTGAACTCGAACGCGTCGGCGAATATCCGGTGCGCGGCTTCAACGACCCGATCGAACTGTTTGCGTATCACGGCTGAATGCCGGTTTGCCGTAAGGTAGCGAGCTGCCTTGGAGGGGCTGCAACGCCACGGCAATTGGGCAGCCTTACTCGATCACTTCGTCCGCGCTGAGCAGAATTGATGTCGGCAGGGTCAGACCGAGGGTACGGGCCGTTACTAAATTGGCCACAAGCCTGAAGCGGGTTGGACGCTCAATGGGCAACTCGGCGATAGCATTGCCTTGCAGTATCTTTCGCACCAGTACGCCCGATTGCGCGGCGCGGTTTCGTGCCCGCTCACGGATCGCGAGATGCGAGGTACGCTACAATCGCGAGAAGGTCCTGCTCGTCGAGATTGGCTACAACTGGGGCCATTAACGGGCTCCATTCTCCAGTTCGGGCGCCGTGCTGGAAGTCGTAGAGCTGCCGGAACATGTAGCTCGGTGAACGACCAGCAATGCTTGGCAGCGGTCCAAGTCCTTTAAGGTCCGCGCCATGGCACAACGCGCATTGGATCGTTTTGCCCGACCCACCTTTCACGACTAGCGCCTCGCCTTTGGCGAGGCTCCCGATTGGTGCATACGCTGTGAAGGTCGATCGAGGGTCGCGGCTTTCGAAGCGCAGCAGATCGTCGGGGACCTCCACGATCCGCGCTTCGATCGGCTCGCGCTCGCTGGTTTCCACCGCAGTCCAAATCAGACCCGCCACATAGGTCTTTGGCGCGGTTTCACTCTCGACCACCTTGATGCGTTTGAGCGGCTGCAAAGCCGAAAAGTAGGCCGCCGCGACTTCGATTTCGGTGTCAGTGATCGGCTTAGAAAGCTCGATCATTAGCTTTGCCGGAATTCGCCCGGGGAGGGTCGTACCACGCGCCCCGCTCTTGTAGTCGGCCATCTGCTGGATGATGTAGCTCTTCGGCAGCCCTGCAAGGTCCGCGTTTTCCGGACCACCAGGCCCGGTGGCGCGGTGACAAAATCCGCATGCGAACACACCGGGTTTGCGGCCGTTCGCGACGATGTCCGGCAGCGCGCCGTGGTCGCTGGGGTGCCAAACCGGCGCAATGAAACGATCACGCAGCTGGCTCCAGGTATAGCCGGCCGTGCTGTCTGGCACGCGAACTTGCTTTCCGTCATCGGCGGGAGGTTTGTAGTCGGGATTGTTGGGCGTGTAGGCCCAAGCGGGAGGACCGTCGGCGGCGGTTGCAATCGGTATCGCGAGCAAGCAGCAAACGATCACAGACGAGAGCAGCGCGGGAACAATCCTCATTTTCAGCCTCCCGAGTGTCCGAGCCGGCAGATATAGGGAGCTTGCCTCACCCATGAACTCCGGGCAAGCGCCCCCGAATGTCAACGTGCTCGCCATACCTGCCGCCCAAGCAAATCCGGCCGCGGTGGGTGCCCCGCTGAAGCCATTCAGCGGCGACGTTTGATCAGCGCTGGGTGCGGCCAATGTCTCAATTGGGGTCAAAAGCAGACTTCGAGGGCATGTCCGCTTCTGACGCCAGGCGGGTAATCGGTCAGACGCCGACATCGGCCAAGTGCCATCAAGAGATTTGGACGCTGAAGCGCTACAGCGGGCCTGTGACGAAGGTCCCGAAGATGCGCCGTGGGAACGATGTTGACGTCTCAACATTAGTCAGCCGCACTAATCTAAAGGACAAGGAGGAGCTACAATGACCTTCCGATCTGCCTGCTTTGCATCCAGCTTCGTTGTTTTCGCACTTGGTGGGCCCGCCCTTGCCGAGGATGGTTGCGGCGTCGGTTGCCATGCCACGAGCTCCGGGGCATGCGTCCGCGACGGATGGCAGCAAGGATTGCCGGTTCGTAACGAGTGCCCGGCCACGTCCCGACCGACGCCCCCTTGCGGCCAAGATTACCGATGGAGCCGGCAATCGATGATGTGCATCCTGCGCTGATGCTGCTGCCCTCCCTCTCTCCTTGTGGAGAGGGTGGATCGAAAGAGCGTCAGCTCATTCGAGTCGGGTGAGGGGTTCTCTCCGCGGAGGCAGACCCCTCATCCGCCGCTGCGCGCCACCTTAACTTGGTGTCATCGTCCGCCCCGGTGTACAATTGTGCACAAGGCGGACGATGAAAAAGAAATTTGAGGTTCGCCTAATCCCTCTCATGAGGAGACAACTCACGCCGCCTTGTTCGGCGCGTTGCGCTGGCGCAGAAGACGGCCGAGCAGGCGGCGCTGGCCCTTGCGCGGGATCAGGTCGATGTCGCTGACGAGCTTGGCGCCGCCCTTGCGCCGCTCCAGCACGATCTTGCGGCTGTGGAAGGCTTCCAGTTCGACGCGATGGGCGACGCTGACGATGGTGGCTTTCGGCAATTCCTTGATGACGATCTCCATCATCTTGTCCTGGCTCTTTTCGTCGAGCGCCGAGGTCGCCTCATCCAGCACCACGATGTCGGGGTTGTGCAGCAGCAATCGCGCGAACGCCAGCCGCTGCTTTTCGCCGCCGGACAGAGTCTGGTCCCACGGCGCGTCTTCCTCGATCTTCTCCTTGAGATGATCGAGGCCGACCTTGTGCAGGGCTTCGCACATTTGCGCGATGCTCCAGTCGTCGGCGGCGCCGGGATAGGCAATGGCGCGGCGTAACGTGCCGGACGGGATGTAAGGTTTTTGCGGCAGCATGAACAGCCGCCGGTCGGGGTGGAAGCTGACGCTGCCGCTACCCCACGGCCACAGCCCTGCGATGGCACGCACCAGCGTGCTCTTGCCGGTGCCGGATTCGCCGGCCACCAGCAGCCGTTCGCCGGGCCCGATCACCACCTCGGTTTCGCCGACCACCGCGGTGCCGTCATCGAGCGTCACAGAGAGATCGTTGAGGCTGAGCATGGCGTCGCCGTTGGTCTCGCCACGCTGGATGCGGCCGATGCCGTCGCCGCGTTCGGCGCGCTCCAGCCCGTCGAGCGACATCATCAGCGAGGCGATGCGCCGTGCGCAGGCGTTCCAGTCGGCCAGCCGCGGATAATTGTCGACCAGCCAGCCGAACGCGGTCTGCACGATGGTGAAGGCAGAAGCCGCCTGCATCACCTGTCCGAGCGTCATGCTGCCGTCGAGAAATTTCGGCGCACACAACAATAGCGGCACCACCGGCGCGATCAGGCTCGATCCCTGCGACACCAGCGTGGTGCGCATGTGCTGGCCGGCGAGCCGCGCCCATTGCCGCAGCACCTTCGTGAACGTCTTGTCGATGCCGTCGCGCTCTTCCTCCTCGCCGCCGAGCAGCGCGATGCTCTCGCCGTTTTCGCGCACCCGGGTCAGCGTGTAGCGAAACTCGGCCTCGGCCTGATTCTTGTCCTCGGACACCTGCACGAAGCGGCGTCCGATCGTCACGATCGCCCCTGATGCGATCGCCGCGTAGAGCACGGCGGCGATCACCAGAAAGCCTGGAATGGTCAGGGTCGATCCGCCGACGGTCACCGTCAGCGCGCCGCCGATGGTCCAGAGCACGGCGATGAAAGTCGCAGCCGACAGCAACGCCGAGGTGACGCCGGCGATGAAATCGACCGGCGAGTCGGTGGCGATCCGCAGGTCCTCGGCGATGCGGTATTCGGGATTCTTGTGGTCGCCGCCGACGAGGTTGAGCTGGTAGTAGCGGCCGTTGGCGAGCCAGCGCGACACCACGGAATTGGTCAGCCAGGCACGCCAGCGGCGCTGAATGCCCATGCGAGCGAACACCTGCACCACGCCAAGCAGAACGCTGCCGATCGCGAGCGGGAAGAACACCGCGGAGAGATAGAAGACGGTGGCGGAGTCTTTCTTCTCGATGGCATCGAAGATCGCCCGGTTCCAGACATTGATGCCGTATTGAAATCCGACATTGGCGACGATCAGGATCAGCAGACCGATCGTGAACAGCCACGCCAGCCGGTCGCCGCCTTTGCCCCAGAAGCCGCGCGCGCTGATCCAGAATCGCGTCAGCAGATAGTCTTTTCGCGCTTGCTCGGCCTCTTCCTCGGTCCATTCCGGATCGGGCTCGACCGCTTCCGGCGGCGGCGGTTCGACATGCTCGCCGTCTTCGGTGGTGATATCGACGGGATCCGATTTCTTTTCCGGGGTTTTCTTCGCAAGCGAATCCTTCGCCCGGGATTTCTTCGCGGACGGCTTGGAGTTGACAGACGATTTGGCCATGTCGCGGTAACGCGAAGGAAATCAAAAGGTTCCGTGGGGGCGGGGCTGCATCTCTCCACCGTCATTCCGGGTTCGATGCTGCGCATCGCCCCGGAATGACGGGAGGGTCTCACCCCGCTGCCGGCGTCGCCGTCGCCCGCCGCTCCCTACGCGAGCGGCCGAGCCGGTTCAGCACGCGCGCGAGCTGCTCGATCGAGTAGGGCTTTTGCAGCAGCTCGTAGCCGGTGCTGCCGTGTTCCGACAGCACATGGCTGTAGCCGCTGGTCAGCACGACCGGCAGACCGGCATGATGGCGGCGGATTTCCTGCGCCAGTTCGATGCCGGTCATCCCCGGCATCACCACATCGGTGAAGACCACGTCGAAACGGTCGGCATCGGCGGCCAGCTCTTCGAGGGCGTGGGTGGCGTTGCCGACCAGTTTGGCGGTGTAGCCGAGCCCGGCCAGCGAGTCGGCGGCAAATTTTCCGATTTCGGGATTGTCCTCGACCACCAGCACCGTCATGCCATGGCCGTCGATCGGCGGTGCATCCTGCTCCGGCATGTGTTGCGGGCTGCCGGCGCCGGCCGCGCGCGGCAGATACAGCGTGAAGGTACTGCCTTTGCCGAGTTCGCTGGCGACGACGACTTCGCCGCCGGACTGCTTGGCAAAGCCGAACACCTGCGACAGGCCGAGTCCGGTGCCCTGGCCGACCTGTTTGGTGGTGAAGAACGGCTCGAAGATTCGTTCGAACTGATCCCTGGGAATGCCGATGCCGGTATCCGCGACCGATACCGCGACATAGCCGGGGGAAGTGCGCGCCAGCGGATGGTGTGAAGGCGCAGCCGTCTCCGGCAAGGCGTCAGCGGTTCGCACCGTCACTGTGAGCCGGCCCGGGCCGTCGATCGCGTCCCGCGCATTGACCGCCATGTTGATGATGGCGGTCTCGAACTGGCCGGCGTCGGCGTTGATGTAGCAGGGCTCGTCCGGCGCCGTGATGACGATCTCGATCCGCGAACCGATCAGCGTGCCGATCATTTCGCCGAGCATCCGCACGTTATGCCCGACGTCGAACAACTCGGGTTTCAGCGTCTGCCGCCGCGCGAAAGCCAGCAACTGCCCGGTCAGCCTGGCGGCGCGCGTCACCGTGTCGGAGATCGCCTCGATATAGCGCAGCCGCTTCGGCTCCGGCAGGTCCGGCCGCCGCAGCAGGTCGACGGAAGCACGAATGATCGTGAGCAGGTTGTTGAAGTCATGGGCCACGCCGCCGGTGAGCTGGCCCAGCGCCTCCAGCCGCTGGCCGTGCTTGAGCGCCTCTTCGGCTTCCTGCCGCCTGGCGGCTTCGAAGTACAGACGGCGGGTCCGCCGCAACGCCGAGGCGAGCAGGACGAACAAGAGCGCGGTGGCCGGCGCGCCGAAGATCAAGTGCTGGCTCATGGTGGAGAGCCAGCGCGAGCGGATCGCCGACGTCTCGAGGCCGGCTGAGACATAGATCGGATATTCGGCGAGCCGCTGATAGCCGACGCGGCGCTCGATGCCGTCGGTCGGCGACGTCACGGTGATCAGCCCGGCGTAGGGATGGGCCGCGATCTTTTGCCCGATCGGACCGTTGCGATCGAGCCGAATATCGCGGTCGCTCGTCGGGAAGCGGGCCAGCACCATGCCATCGGTCAGGCCGAGCGCAAAAAAGCTGCCCGGCTCGCTGCCGATCCGGGCGTAGAAATTCTCGAAATATTCCGGGAGTACCGAAGCCTGGATCGCGCCGCCAAAGCTGCCGTCCTCGTTGGTGCGCCTGCGGCTGACGCCGAAGAACGCCGCGCCCTGATAGGGCGGCCGCGGCTTCAGCGCCTCGCCGATATAGGTCCCGATATCGCGGTCGACATGGGCCTTGAAATAATCCCGGTCCGAAAAATCGATCTCGGGTGCGGGCACGACCAGGCTGTTGACGAGCGCATGGCCCTTGGCGTCGAAAATCCAGGCCGATTTCACCTGCGGCAGCGAGTCCGCGAGTTGCTTCAGCCGCAGGTGCAGGGTTTCCTCACGGGAAACGATGCCGGCATCGGGGATGCCGCGGACGATCTCGGCGATTTCCGACAGACTGCGGTCGATGGTTTCGAACACCTTCAGCGCGTGCTCGTGCGCGACATCCAGCGTGCGCTCGATCTCGCGGTCGGCGGTTTGCCGGATCGAAACCCAGGACACCGTGGACGCAAGGACGAACAACCCCAGCGGAAGCGCCAATGAGGCGACCATCATCCACTGCAGCAGTCTCAGCGAGTTGCGTTGTGCGGTCTGCACGGGCGCTCCGAGTCTGCGCCGAGCTTACTGCAATCCGCCGCCGGGAATAAAGCGGCTTGCGAGCGGTGGAACCGGATCGATAAACTGATATTCAAATAGGCCGGACGAGAACCCCGGCGCGGCAAGGGGATTCTGCGTCATCCCGAGGTGCGAGCTCCGCGATGCACTTGCATCGCGTATTTCGGCGAGCCGCGAAGGATGCTGAGAGGCCTGCGGCCATCCTTCGAGACGGCGCTGCGCGCCTCCTTCTGCGATAATGGCGAAGCCGTTACGCGGGGAGGACGGTGGGCTTGCGGCGGACCCCTAGATCTGCCGCTCGACCATCTTCAGCTTGAGCTCGGCGATCGCTTCCGAGGGGTTGAGGCCCTTCGGGCACGCCTTGGCGCAGTTCATGATGGTGTGGCAGCGATAGAGCCGGAACGGGTCTTCGAGGTTGTCGAGCCGTTCGCCGGTAGCCTCGTCGCGGGAGTCCTTGACCCAGCGCGTCGCTTGCAACAATGCAGCAGGACCGAGGAAGCGCTCGCTGTTCCACCAGTAGCTTGGGCACGAGGTCGAGCAGCAGGCGCACAGGATGCACTCGTAGAGACCATCGAGCTTTTCGCGATCCTCGTGGCTCTGCCTCCATTCCTTCTGCGGCGTCGGCGTGGTGGTCTTCAGCCACGGCTCGATCGAGGCATATTGCGCATAGAAATTCGTCAGGTCGGGGACGAGGTCCTTCACGACAGGCTGGTGCGGCAGCGGATTGATCTTGACCGCGCCGTCCTTCACGTCGTGCATCGACTTGGTACAGGCCAGCGTATTCTGGCCGTCGATGTTCATGGCGCAGGAACCGCAGACGCCTTCGCGGCAGGAGCGGCGGAAGGTCAGCGTCGGATCGATGTGGTTCTTGATCCAGATCAGGCCGTCGAGCACCATCGGCCCGCAATCGTTGACGTCGATGTGGTAGGTATCGACGCTCGGATTCTTGCCGTCGTCCGGGTTCCAGCGGTAGACCCTGAACTCGCGCGTTTCCGTCGCGCCCGCCGGCTTCGGCCAGGCCTTGCCGCCGGAGATTTTTGAATTTTTCGGAAGCGCGAATTCAACCATTCTTCTGACCTTTCGTCATTCCGGGATGGTCCGAAGGACCAGACCCGGAATCTCGAGATTCCGGGTTCGATGCTTCGCATCGCCCCGGAATGACGGGCTGTTGTGGCTCCTCAATACACCCGCGCCTTCGGCGGGATGTACTGCACGTCGTTCGTCATCGTGTAATCATGCACCGGGCGGTAATCGATCGTGGACTTGCCACCGTTGTCGATCCACACCAGCGTGTGCTTCATCCAGTTCTTGTCGTCGCGGGCGGCGAAATCCTCGCGGGCGTGGGCGCCGCGGCTTTCGGTGCGGTTCGCCGCCGAGTCCATCGTCACCACGGCCTGCACGATCAGATTGTCGAATTCGAGCGTTTCGACCAGGTCCGAATTCCAGACCAGCGAGCGATCCGAGGTGCCGACGTCGCTGATGCCGCCATGCACCTTGTGAATCAGGTTCTGGCCTTCGTGCAGGATTTCGCCGGTGCGGAACACCGCGCAATTGGTCTGCATCACGTGCTGCATGCCGTCGCGCAGTTTCGCGGTCGGCGTGCCGCCCGAGGCGTAGCGATAATGGTCGAGCCGGCCGAGCGCCAGGTCGGCGGAGCCGGCCGGCAGTTCGGGCTGCTTGCCGTTCGGCGTCAGCTTTTCGGCGCAGCGCAACGCGGCGGCGCGGCCGAACACGACGAGATCGATCAGCGAGTTGGAGCCGAGGCGGTTGGCGCCGTGCACGGAGACGCAGGCGGCTTCGCCGATCGCCATCAGGCCGGGCACCACGGCGTTGTCGTCGCCGTTCTTCTTGGTCAGCACTTCGGCGTGGAAGTTGGTCGGGATGCCGCCCATGTTGTAGTGCACGGTCGGCACGATCGGGATCGGCTCGCGGGTGACGTCGACATTGGCGAAGATCTTCGCCGATTCGGAAATGCCGGGCAGCCGTTCGTGCAGCACCTTGGGATCGAGGTGGTCGAGGTGCAGGAAGATGTGATCCTTCTTCTTGCCGACGCCGCGGCCTTCGCGGATTTCGATCGTCATCGCGCGCGAGACCACGTCGCGCGACGCCAGATCCTTGGCGGACGGCGCATAGCGCTCCATGAAGCGCTCGCCGTCGGAATTGACGAGATAGCCGCCTTCGCCGCGCGCGCCTTCGGTGACGAGACAGCCCGAACCGTAGATGCCGGTCGGGTGGAACTGGATGAATTCCATGTCCTGCATCGGCAGCCCCGCGCGCAGCACCATGCCGCCGCCGTCGCCGGTGCAGGTATGGGCCGAGGTGCAGGAGGCATAGGCGCGGCCATAGCCGCCGGTGGCGAGGATCGTGGTCTGGGCGCGGAAGCGATGCAGCGTGCCGTCGTCGAGCTTGAGCGCGACGACGCCGCGGCAGACGCCCTGGTCGTCCATGATCAGGTCGATGGCGAAGAACTCGATGTAAAATTCGGCCGAGTGGCGCAGCGCCTGGCCGTACATCGTGTGCAGCATGGCGTGGCCGGTGCGGTCGGCGGCAGCACAGGTGCGCTGCGCCTGGCCCTTGCCGTAGTCCAGGGTCATGCCGCCGAACGGGCGCTGGTAGATCTTGCCGTCCTCGGTGCGCGAGAACGGCACGCCCCAATGTTCGAGCTCGTAGACGGCGTCGGGCGCATTGCGCACCATGTATTCGATCGCGTCCTGGTCGCCGAGCCAGTCCGACCCCTTGACGGTGTCGTACATGTGCCAGCGCCAGTCGTCCGGATGCATGTTGCCGAGCGAGGCCGAGATGCCGCCTTGCGCCGCGACCGTATGCGAGCGCGTCGGGAATACCTTGGTGATGCAGGCGGTGCGCAGGCCGGCCTCGCTGCAGCCGACCACGGCGCGCAGGCCGGCGCCGCCGGCCCCGACGACCACGACGTCGTAGGTGTGGTCTTCGATCGGATAGGCTTTTCCGTTGGTGGCGGGGCCACTGCCGTTGTTGCCGTTGCCGTTAGTTTCACCGGCCATGGGTTAGACTCCCGACGACAATTTTAGAATGGCGTAGATCGAGGCCAGCGCCACCGCGAAACAGAAGAAGTTGTTGGCCATCACGCTGGCGAGTTTCAGCTTCTCGTTATGGATGTAGTCCTCGATCACGACCTGCATGCCGATCTTCATGTGCCAGGCGCTGGCGATGATGAACAGCAGCAGGATGATCGCGATCGGCGCCGAGCCGAGAATTTGCGCCGCACCGGCCTGGTTGCGGCCGATCAGCATCAGGACCACCACGATGACGGGCACGATCAGCAGCACCATCGCCACGGCGGTGAGGCGCTGGCGCCAGAAATCGCCAGTGCCGGAATGCGAGGCGCCGAGCGCGCGGACACGCGCCAGCGGCGTGCGCATCGAGGGAGATTTTGGCGCGGTCATCGGCCACCTCCGATCGTGTAGGCGACGATCCAAACCAGCACCGTCAGCGTAATGCCGCCGATCGCGGCACCCCAGGTAAGGCCCTCGCGCTCGCTGGCCTTGAAGCCGTAGCCGAGGTCCCAGACGAAATGGCGCAGCCCGGAGAGCAGATGGTGCAGCAGCGCCCAGGTGTAGCCGAACACGATCAGCCGGCCGATGAAGCTGCCGGTAAAGGCCTGCACATGGGCGTAGGCGGTGGGGCCGGAGGCGGCGGCAATCAGCCACCAGGCCAGCAGCAGGGTGCCGAAATACAGCGCCACGCCGGTGGCGCGGTGGACGATGGAAAGCGCCATCGTCAGGGTCCAGCGATATGTCTGCAGATGCGGCGAAAGCGGTCGTTCGATCCTGGCGGTCATCGGCGGCTTTGAAGTTGGCGGGCCGCGGGACGGCCCTTCGGGGGATCGCGGTTAAAGTAATTCTATTTACGAAGTCGAAACAGCGAGCGCAACGACCAAAATCACCAATTCCGAACGGCGGTTCATACCTATGGAGGAGGCCTGCAATTGCAGGCGTTGACAAACCCCCATGGTGGTCCATGGCTGGCGCCGTGCTGGTATACCTGAAGCACGATTCATGAACGCGCGCGTCTCGTCGCTCGGCCAAGGGACTGCAGGGAAACGACAGGGGGAACCACGGATGGCAATCGCCGGGCTTAATGTCGCCGAGCTTGTCGAGCTGGCGCTGATGCTGGTCGCCGTCGGCGCGATATCGGGGTTTTTCGCCGGCGTGTTCGGGATCGGCGGCGGCGCGATCCTGGTGCCGGTGTTCTACGAATGCTTCCGGCTCGCCGGCGTGCCGCTGGAAGTGCGGATGCCGCTCTGCATCGGCACCTCGCTCGCCATCATCATCCCGACCTCGATCAGCTCGTTCCGCGCCCATTACGCCCGCGGGGCGGTGGATATGGCGATCCTCAAGGCCTGGCTGGTCCCGATCGTGATCGGTGTCATCGCCGGCGGCGTCACCGCGCGCTACGCGCCGGAGCGGCTGTTCAAAATTGTGTTCGTCTGCGTGGCCTGGACCGCCGCGGCGCGGCTGATCCTGGGCCGCGCGAGCTGGAAGCTCGGCGACGAATTCCCGCAAGGGTCGCTGATGAAGATCTACGGGTTCGTGGTCGGGCTGCTCTCGACCCTGATGGGAGTCGGCGGCGGGCTGTTCCTCAACCTCTTGATGACGTTCTACGGCCGGCCGATCCATCAGGCGGTCGCGACCTCGTCGGCGCTGGCGGTCCTGATCTCGATCCCCGGCGCGATCGGCTACGTCTATGCCGGTTGGCCGGCGGCCGCGCACTATCCCGACGTCACGGCGCTGCAACTGCCGTTCGCACTCGGTTATGTCTCGCTGATCGGCGCCTTGCTGGTCATGCCGACCAGCCTCCTGGTCGCGCCGTTCGGCGTGAGGGCCGCGCACGCGATGTCGAAGCGCACGCTGGAGCTGGCGTTCGGCAGCTACCTGTTCATCGTCGGCAGCCGCTTTGTGGTAAGTCTGGTGTCAGGGCAGTAAACTCTCCGCGGGAGTCGATATGACCAGCACGCCTCCTCCCATCATGCCAGCGACGATCCCGCCAGAACTCGATCGCTGGAATTGGGGCGCGTTTCTGCTCAATTGGATATGGGGTGTCGGCAACAACACCTTCATTGCATTACTGACGCTCATTCCCGGTGTCGGCATTATCATGATCTTCGTGCTTGGCGCCAAAGGCAGCCGTTGGGCATGGCGCAACGGGCGGTGGGACAGCATCGAGCATTTCAAACGGACCCAGCGCCTGTGGGCGATCTGGGGCGTCGTGATCTGGCTCGGCTCCATTGTGCTGTTCGGCGGAATCTTTGGCGGCACCTTCTATCTGCTCCAGCATTCGGGCGCCTACGAGCTTGGCGTATCGAGGCTCCAGGCCAGCGCCGAAGCGGCCGCCGTGCTCGGGACCCCGATCACGGCCGGCACGCCGCTGGGCTCGGTTTCGAGCAGCGGATCGTCCGGCCGCGCTTTTCTCAATTTTTCGGCGACCGGGCCGAAGGCCTCAGGGCGGATTTTCCTGGAGGCGATCAGGCAAGACGGTGTTTGGTCGCTCAAGCAACTCAGGCTCAAGGTCGACGGCCGCAATGATGCGATTGATCTTCTCCAGCAATCGAGAGCGGAGCTCGAAGGTTTCACCGTCGTTCCGGGGCGATGCGTAGCATCGAACCCGGAATCTCGAGATTCCGGGTCTGGTGCTAACGCACCATCCCGGAATGACGAAGGCGTGGATTGCGTCGCTTCGCGCAATGACGGCTGAAGTGCAGTCCTACTTCGCGTAGATATTCGCGTAGGTATCCCGCAAAATATTCTTCTGCACCTTGCCCATGGCGTTGCGCGGCAGTTCGTCGACGACGAACACGCGCTTCGGCATCTTGAATTTCGCCAGCCGGCCGTCGAGCGCCTTCAGGACGCCGGCTTCGGTAACGTCGGCTCCCTTGGTGCAGACCAGCACGGCGGTGACGCCTTCGCCGAAATCGGCATGCGGCACGCCGATCACGGCGGATTCGACCACGCCCGGCATGGCGTCGATCTCGCTCTCGATTTCCTTCGGATAGACGTTGAAGCCGCCGGAGATCACCAGATCCTTGCCGCGGCCGAGAATGTGCACATAGCCTTTGTCGTCGATCTTGCCGAGATCGCCGGTGATGAAGAAGCCGTCGGCACGGAATTCGGCTTTTGTTTTCTCCGGCATCCGCCAATAACCCTTGAACACGTTCGGGCCCTTGACCTCGATCATGCCGATGGTGTCGGGCGCGAGCGCCTTGCCGGTGTCGGGATCGGTGACGCGCACGGACACGCCGGGCAAGGGAAGGCCGACCGCGCCGGGGACACGATCGCCGTCATAGGGGTTCGAAGTGTTCATGTTGGTTTCGGTCATGCCGTAACGTTCGAGGATGGCAAAACCAGTTCGCGCCGACCATTCGCGATGGGTATCGGCGAGCAGCGGCGCCGAGCCCGAAATGAACAGCCGCATGTGCTTGGTGGATTCTTTCGTCAGCGCCGGGCTCTGCAGCAGCCTTGTATAGAAGGTCGGCACGCCCATCAGCACGGTGGCCCGCGGCATCAGCTTGATCATCAGTTCCGGATCGAGCTTCGGCAGGAAGATCATCGAGGCGCGCGCGAACAGCGTGACGTTGCTCGCCACGAACAGGCCATGGGTGTGATAGATCGGCAGCGCGTGGATCAGGACGTCCTTGTCGGTGAAGCGCCAGTAGTCGACCAGGCCCAGGGAATTCGACGCCAGATTGTCATGCGTCAACATCGCGCCCTTGGAGCGGCCGGTGGTGCCTGAGGTGTAGAGGATCGCGGCGAGGTCATCGTCGGCACGCGCGACAGTGCTGAATTCAGAGGGCGCCTTGGCGGCGGCATCGGTCAACGACCCCTTGCCGTCGGCGCCGAGCGTTTCGACCTTGGCATTGACCTTGGCTGCGATCGCGCCGATGCCTTCGGCCTTCGAGGGATCGCACACCACCAGCGACGGTTCGGCATCGCCGATGAAGTAGTCGAGTTCGTTCAGCGTGTAGGCGGTGTTGAGCGGCAGATACACCGCGCCTGCGCGCACCGTCGCGAGATACAGCACCAGCGCCGGCACCGATTTTTCGGTTTGCGCCGCAACACGATCGCCCGGCTTGACGCCGCGCGACACCAGCACATTCGCCATCTGGCCGGCGCGGGCGATCAGGTCGCCATAGCTGATATGCGTGCCATCGAGCATCTCGATCGCGAGCCGGTTCGGGTTGTCTGACTTGTCGAACAGGCGAGAAAACAGGTTGGCGTTCATGATGGTTTTCCGGGTCGCATTCATGCATCATTGCGGGGGGCGGTTGCGGTCCGGTTTGACGCGGCAACCACATAATTCAATAGCAAAAACGCCCTTCACTAAGCAACGGAGACAGTTTGCATGTCAAATGACGGGAAACGCGTGGCCTGGGTAACCGGCGGCGGCAGCGGGATCGGCGAGGCCGCGGCGGAGGCGCTGGCGGCCGATGGCTGGACCGTGGTGGTTTCGGGGCGCCGCAAAGACGCGCTGGACCAGGTGGTGGCGAACATCGCTCAAAAGGGCGGCAAGGCCGAGGCCATCGCGCTCGACGTCAGCAACAAGGCCGCCGTCAACAAGGCCGCCGACCAGATCGTCGCCAAACATGCCCGGATCGACCTGTTGGTCAACAGCGCCGGCATCAACGTGCCGAAGCGAAGCTGGGCCGACATGGAACTGGAAGGCTGGGACAAGCTCGTCGAAATCAATCTCAACGGCGTGTTGTATTGCATGCGCGCGGTGCTGCCGACCATGCGCAAGCAGCAGGACGGCTGCATCATCAATGTCGCGTCCTGGGCCGGCCGCCACGTCTCGAAGATGCCGGGCCCGGCCTACACCACGACCAAGCATGCGGTGCTGGCGCTGACCCATTCATTCAATATGGACGAATGTGTCAACGGCCTGCGCGCCTGCTGCTTCTCGCCCGGCGAGGTCGCGACCCCGATCCTGAAACTGCGCCCCGTTGTGCCGTCGGAAGCCGAGCAGGCGAAAATGCTGCAGCCCGAGGATTGCGGCCGCACCATCGCCTTCGTCGCCAGCATGCCGCCGCGGGTGTGCATGAACGAGATTTTGATCAGCCCGACGCACAACCGGGGATTCATCCAGACGCCGGGGAGCCGGGATTAGATCGCCGCGAAGGACGCGCGCAGGGCTTCCATCCCCCTGCGCGCCGGTGTGATACAGCCGAACCTGTTTCCGGTGTGCAGCAAACCCCGGAACATCCCGCTCGAACATTTTGAAGGCTTACCATGTTGCGTCCCGTCCACCTCCCTTCGCATTTCGCACTCGCTTGTATCGCCGCCTGCACGTTGGCCTTGTCAGCCGCAACCTCGCCGGCTGCGCCGGTGGATCGCATCCACGACCTGGCGCAGCAGGAAAAGGCCCCGCTGCTCGACACGCTGCGCGACCTGGTGAACATCGAATCCGGCAGCAAGGACGCCGAGGGTCTGGCCGGGCTGGCGACGTTGATCGGCGAACGCCTGACCCGACTGGGCGGCAAGGTCGAGATCATCGAACCGACCGATATCTATCGGATGGAAGACACGCCGCCCAAGTCGGGTGCCATGGTCCACGCCGAATTCAAGGGGACCGGCAGCAAGAAAATCATGCTGATCGCCCACATGGACACCGTCTATCTGCGCGGCATGCTGAAAGACCAACCCTTCCGCATCGATGGCGAGCGCGCCTACGGACTGGCCGTCTCTGACGACAAGCAGGGAGTAGCCCTCATCCTGCACGCCGTCGCGATGCTGCAAACACTGAAGTTCGCCGACTACGGCACGCTGACCGTGCTGATCAACGGCGACGAGGAGATCAGTTCGCCGGGCTCGCGCAGCACCATCACCCGCATGGCGGGCGGACAGGACGCCGTGTTCTCCTACGAAAGCGGCGGAGAGGACGGCCGCCTGCGCCTGGCCACCAGCGGCATCGGCGCGGCGTATCTGACGGTGGACGGCAAGGCCTCGCATGCCGGCTCGGCGCCGGACAAGGGCGTGAACGCGCTGGTCGAGCTGTCGCATCAGGTGCTGCAATTGAGCGACCTGTCGCGGCGCGACCAGGGCCTGAGCCTGAACTGGACGGTCTCGCAGGCCGGTACCAACCGCAACGTCATCCCGGCACAGGCCAGCGCCCAGGCGGACGCAAGGGCGCTGAGGGTGTCCGATTTCACCCAATTGGAAGCCACGATGCAGCAACGTGTGCAGACCCAGCGGATTCCCGACGCCAAGGTACAGCTCAGGTTCGAGATGCGCCGGCCGCCGCTGGAAGCCACGCCCGCGTCGCGCCGCCTGGCTGCCCACGGCAGCGCGATCTACGAGGAACTGGGGCTGCCATTGAAGGTGCTGGACGTGGCCACCGGCGGCGGTACCGATGCCGCGTTCGCCGCCCTCAAGACCACGGCCCCCGTCATCGAGGGTTTCGGCCTGAGCGGCTACGGCGCCCACTCCAACGACGCCGAGTACGTGAAGCTCGAGACAATCGTGCCGCGCCTCTATCTGTCGGTGCGCATGATCATGGATGTGGCGCAGGACAAGGTGAAATAAGGCGTCTCGGCGTTCGCCGGGACGGCGGCGGAGAGTCTCACACGATGATCTCGTTCAGTTCCTTGCCCGAATGTTCCGGCACCATCATGGTCACACCGATCGCCATCGCGACCATCAGCACGGGAATGCAGAGGAACGACAGCGCGAACGATCCGGAATACTGCTGCAGGGCCACGGTCACGAACGGGAACAGCACGAAGCCGACGAAGTAGGCAATCGCCCACACCACGCCATTGGCCGCACCCCTGATCCGCGTCGGAAATACTTCGGCGGTCAGTGTCGTGCTCGGTCCCCAGAAGCCGAGGAAACCAAAGCTCCAGGCCAGACCGAACACCCACAGCAGCAGATGGTTTTCGGTGTAGACCCACAGCGTCATGAAGATCGCGCCCTCGATCAGCGTCACGACAAACGCGAGCCGCCGGCCGATCTTGTCGGCGAGCCAGCCCGCGACGCAGAGGCCGAGGAATCCCGAGAGGCCCCAGAACACATAGAACAGGCTGTATTCGGCGGTCGACCAATGTTTCTCGGTGGCGAGATAGAGCGGCATCCAGCCGCCGACGGTGCCGAAGATACAGGTGCTGCAGCACGCCACGAACAGCGCCACCAGCGTGGCAGGCAGCACGTCGGGTAAAAACACCTGGCGGATGCCGACCGATTTTGCCTTGCCGAACCAGGCCTTGTCCTCGTCGCTGACACTGCCGGCGCGCGACAATGTCTCCGCGATGCGCTGCTTGCGATCCTGCGCGCGCACCCAATAGGGCGATTCGGGGCAGGTGGCGCGAACGTAGATCGCCAGCAGCGCGATCACGCCGGGCACCATCACCGCCACCCGCCAGCCGAAGTCGGCAGCCACTAATCCGGTAATGCCGCCCGCCAGCGACGCGCCGAGGCACCAGGTCGAACGCGTGATGCTGATCACCCGGCCGCGCAGCCGCGCCGGCCAGGTCTCGGCGACCAGCATCGATCCGAGCGACCATTCGCCGTTGAGCGCGAAGCCGACCATCGATCGCGCGATCACGAAAGTGGCAAAGGTCGGCGACAGGGCGGCGACCGGCATCAACAGCGAAAACAGCGCGATGTTGACGGCGAGCAGCGTGCGGCGCCCGAGCCGGTCCGACAGCCACGGCCAGAAATACAGCCCGGCAATTCCGAAGAACAATGCGATCTGCAGGCCGGAACGATACTCGGGAACGGTGAGCGCGAATTCCTTGATCACCAAAGGCGAGATCAGCGCGAAGATCACGCCGTCCATGCCGTCAAAACCCCAGCCCAGCGCGTTGGCGAAGGCGATGTGCCAATGGGTTTTGGTGACCTCTCCGCTTCCGGCGACGGCGCGATAATTGGCGTTCTGAAGATGCTTTTGTTCGAGCGGTCCAACTTCTCCGCCCACTGGACTTGCCGCAGGCGCGGCTAATCCATCCGCAGTGATGCTGCTCATGGTCGTCCTCCCGCATCGCGCCGCACCGTTGACGGCGCCCGTTATGACCGGCTTTCTTTTTTGCGCGATGCCGGATGGTTCAAGCTGGACTAACTCGGAGATTGCAGCAAGCCAATTGCTCGCGGCGGCGCACGCGTCATTTCCGCGGAGTGGAAATTAGTGTCGAGAGTTTCGGCTGTGCCTGCACGGCGTAGGGTCAAAATAGTTTCACGCATCACGATAATTTATTGTTCGAAACCAGCCCAAGACCTTCCCGTAACTCGGCCAACGACGGCGCAGTCGGACCCTCGCAAGGCTCCGCCGCTGTTGTTGACACCATCCGGCCGACATCCGTCGGCCACCTCATCAATCGGGAGACTATCCATGTCCAAGCGTATTGCACTTCTGTCCGCCGCCGCCTTCAGCATCCTCGCCCTCTCGGCCACCATCATGGCGCCGGCCAGCGCCGAGGAAAAGACCGTGATGGTCGGTGGCGCCGCGATGTTCCCGTCCAAGAACATCGTGCAGAACGCCGTCAACTCGAAGGACCACACCACGCTGGTCGCCGCGGTGAAGGCCGCCGGCCTGGTCGGTACGCTGGAAAGCAAGGGCCCGTTCACGGTGTTCGCGCCGACCAACGCCGCCTTCGGCAAGCTGCCGGCCGGCACCGTCGACACGCTGGTCAAGCCCGAGAACAAGGCGACCCTGACCAAGATCCTCACCTACCACGTGGTTCCCGGCAAGCTTGAAGCGTCCGACCTGAAGGACGGCCTGAAGCTCAAGACCGCCGAAGGTGAAGAGCTGACCGTCAAGAAGGCCGACGGCAAGGTCTGGATCATTGACGCCAAGGGCGGTTCCTCGATGGTCACGATCTCGAACGTCAATCAGTCGAACGGCGTGATCCACGTGGTCGACACCGTCCTGATGCCGGCATCCTGACTCTCGCGTGTCCTGAATGGTCCCAACAGGGCGCGTAAGACGGCGAGCCGGGGCAACCCGGCTCGCTTTTTTGTGACCGCAACAGCCGTCATGGATCGATTTGATTGCGTCATGGCAGTAACGGGAACCCGGTTCCCGGCGTATAAACCGGTACGAACCGCAACGGGAAACCTCTATGTCTGCCCTCACTGTCAGCGACGAGCACACGACGTCAGCCACGACGAAGATCATTCAGCCGGCCTGGGTGCGGGTGCTGCACTGGACCAACGCGGTCGCGATGGTGCTGATGATCATGTCGGGCTGGCAGATCTACAACGCTTCGCCGTTGTTCGGCTTTACGTTTCCGCCGTCGATCACGCTGGGCGGCTGGCTCGGCGGCGCGCTGCTATGGCACTTCGCCGCGATGTGGCTGTTGATGATCAACGGCCTGATCTATCTGGCGCTCGGTATTGCCACCGGCCGCTTCCGCAAGAAGCTGCTGCCGATCACCCCCGCCGGGGTCATTGCCGATACCAGGGCGGCGCTGACCTTCAAGCTCTCGCATGACGATCTCAGCAAATACAACTCCGTCCAGAAGCTGCTGTATGCCGGCATCATCGTCGTCGGCATCGTTATCGTGCTGTCCGGCCTCTCGATCTGGAAGCCGGTCCAGTTGCAATGGCTGACGGCATTGTTCGGCGGCTATGACATCGCCCGTTACGTTCACTTCATCTGCATGGCCGTTATCGTCGCCTTCCTGGTGGTTCATGTCGCGCTCGCGGTGCTGGTGCCGAAGAGCCTGCGCGCCATGATCATTGGCCGTTGATAAGGAGTAATATCATGGGCCGCATGCGCAAACTTCTGATCCCCGGGGTCGACAAGAAGCTTCTGATCCGGGACGCGGTGAAGTCGATGCCGGACCTGACGCGCCGGCGTTTCATCGCCGGCGGCGCCAGCCTCGGCGCGCTGACGCTCTTGACCGGCTGCGACGTGTCGGACAGCTTTTCGGCGGAATCGATGCTGAAGCAGGTTTCGAAGTTCAATGACGGCGTGCAGGCGTGGATGTTCAATCCCAACGCGCTGGCGCCGACGTTTTCGGAAAGCGATGTGACAAAACCGTTCCCGTTCAACGCCTATTACGACATCGACGACGCCCCCGAAATCGACGGCAAGACCTGGAAGCTCGAAGTGCGCGGCCTCGTCGACAACAACAGACCGTGGACGCTGGAAGAGCTTACCAAGCTGCCGCAGGTCAAGCAGATCACCCGCCACATCTGCGTCGAGGGCTGGAGCGCGATCGGAAGCTGGACCGGCACGCCGCTGCGGGATTTCCTGAAGATCATCGGCGCCGATACCCGCGCCAAATATGTCTGGTTCCAGTGCGCCGACAAGGACGGCTACAATTCGCCGCTCGACATGGCGACCGCGCTGCATCCGCAGAGCCAGATGACGTTCAAGTTCGCCGACGAGATTTTGCCCCGCGCCTACGGTTTCCCGATGAAGATTCGGGTGCCGACCAAGCTCGGCTTCAAGAATCCGAAATACGTGATGTCGATGGAAGTCACCAACGACTACAAGGGCGGCTACTGGGAAGACCAGGGGTACAATTCGTTCAGCGGGAGTTGAGGGCGTTTTCGCCGTCATTCCGGGATGGTCCGAAGGACCAGACCCGGAATCTCGAGATTCCGGGTTCGATGCTTTGCATCGCCCCGGAATGACTAGAAGACGTCAGGGACTCGCCGGCAGCTTCTTCTGAAACGCCGCCAACACCGCCCCGAGCGCCAGCATCGCGGCCGAGACGTTCAGCGCGATCGACAGGCTTCCCATCGCGTCGGTGATGGCGCCGACCACCAGCGGGCCCAATGTCTGGCCGATGCCGAAGGAGATCGTCATCGCCGCGATGGCGGTCGGCCAGGCCGCGGGCGGATAGTTGAGGCGGACAAAGGCGGTGGTGGAGCCGACCACCGCGAAGAACGCGACGCCGAATACCAGCGCCGACAACGCCAGCAGCCACACCGAGTGGCCGAAGATCGGCATTGCCGCACCAATCGCGTTGACGCCGAGGATGATCGTGGTGGCGAGGCCGCCGCGATCGAGCGCGAGCACGCGCCGCCACACCCACGGCGTTACGAAGGCGCTCAAGCCGATCAGGCTCCAGAACGCGCTCTGGGCCGCGGCGCCGCCGCCGGCATCGCGCACATAGGCGATCATGAAGGTCATGTAGGCGATGTAACCGGCGCCGAACAGGAAGTAGGCGGCGAGATAAATCACGACCGGCGCGATTACGAATTTGGCGGTGGCGGTAGCTGTGCCGATGGCGTTCGCGTGCAGCGGCGCCAGCAGCAGCGGGAGGGTCATCGCGATCGCGAGCAGCGTCATCGCCCACCACACGATCCACCACGAGCCCGGCCCAAACGCCTGCAGCACGAACGGCGCCGCCAGGCCCGAGGCCAGGATGCCGATGCCCGGGCCGGCATAGAACAGGCTGAGCAGGAAATTCGCCCGCTCGGGTCGCGACTGCGCGATCGTTGCCGCCAGCGCGCCGCCGCCGACGAATCCGGCCGCGGCGCCGACGCCGGCGAGCAGGCGGGCAAAACTCAGTACGACGAAATTGCCCGACAGCGCACAGAGCGCCAGCGACAGCACGCAGGCCAGCGTCCCCCATCGCACCGAAGCGGCGAGGCCGAAGCGCCGGATCATGCGCGAGGCGAGCAGGGCGCCGGCGAGATAGCCGGCGGCGTTGATCGTGTTCATGAAGCCGGCCGCGGAATACGACCAGGTCAGCGAATCCCGCATGTCCGGCAGCACCAGCGCATAGGCGAAGCGGCCGATGCCAAGACCGACGGTCGGCGCCAGCGACAGAATAAGAATCAGCCGCGCGGGATGCGGGTAGAGCTGTTGAGCGTCAGGGGATTTCACGGAAGGCTCCGGCAGGGGCCACATTGTGACAGGCAAAACCTGCGTTGCACAGCCGGCCGGTTCGCAAGGGTGTCTTGTCATTCCCGCAACGATAGTATCGCTTGTAACCTGAACCCCTGGAGTCCCAAATGCGCGCCATCCCTTTTCTCTATTTCCAGGGCGATTGCGAAAGCGCGCTGCAGTTCTACCAGGCCTGCGGCCTCGGCAAGATCGTGGAGCTGAGGCGGATCGAAGGGACCCCACTGGCGGAACGCGATGGCCCGGCCTGGAATCGGAAAGTACTGTTTTCCCGCTTCGAAGGCCCGTGGCTCAGTCTCTGCGCATCCGACGGTGCCGATTCAGAGCCGATGAAGGGATGCGCGATCTTCATCGAGGCTGACGACGCCGGCACGGCCGAGGCGCTGTTCGACGCGTTGTCGGCGGGCGGGCGGATCACTGTGGCGTTCAAAAAGCAGTTTTGGGGCGATCACTACGGGAATTTTACCGACAAATTCGGCGTGCAATGGGCGGTTTCCAGCGCGGCCAAAGCCGGCGAATAAGACTAGCGAGTAGGTCAGCCGATCAGCACCAGGGCCACGCCCGCGACGGTGAGCAGCGTTCCCGCCACGATGCGCGGCGTGATCGCGATATGCTTGAGCATGATCGCGCTCAAGCCGACGGTGACGAGCGGATAGATCGCGGCCAACGGCGCCACCAGCGTGATCGGCCCGTTGCGGACGGCGGCAAACAGGCTGAGCGCGCTGAGCCCGTTGCAGATGCCGGTGACCATGAACCAGAGCCGGCCTGATTGGGGTGCTTCCACGACGAAGCTTCCCTTGCGCAACCGCTGCACCGTCAGCACCACCAGCGACGACATGATGTAGCCGATCAGGCAGGCCCATAATGGACTCGGCCAGATCTCGAGGCCAAGCTTGACGATCGGCGGCACCACGCCGCGCACCAGCGCACTGGTGAGCGGCAGCAACAGCGCCCAGCTCCGCCAGCTGCCGAGATCGCGCGGCCGCGTCACCGTGATGATAACCGCGCCTGTTACCGCGACCACGGCGCCGACCAGTTGATGGGACTGCAGCGGCTCATGCAGCAGCAGCACCGCCAGCGTCACCGCAAACAGCGGCGCGAGGTTGCCCAGCGTCGAGGTGACGACCGGCCCCAGCGCGCGGTTGGAGGCAAAGGTCAGCAGCGTCAGCGACGCCGGGAAAAACAGCCCGATCGCGGCAAAAATCGGAAATCCCCGCCAGACCACCGGCTCGTTCCGCAGGATCAGCGGCGACAGCAGCAGAAACAGAACGGTAAAGCAGGGAACGCTGATGGCGGCGCCCGACAGCGGCTCGACCGTCCGCAGGCCCCGTTGCGCCGTGACCACCCCGGCGCCGAGAAAAATCGCGGACGCGAAGGCGAAAAGTACCGCTGGGGTCATGGGGTCCGTCTTGTTGTTCTTGGGGCGGGCTTGGCCGGGCTGGCTTTGGGATTGTCGCTTGGCCAAGCCGCCTTGCCAATCCGCCTCGGGCGTTTTAGCACTCCGCCCGCCTGTCATTCCGGGGCGCGCGCCCGAACTCGGGTTTACCCGAGTTCGGCAATATCATGATCCAAGTCGGCAACAGCCGGCTTGGATGCGCGAACCCGGAATCTCGTCGCTTCGTAATCTCTGGATTCCGGGTCCGGCGCGCTGCGCCGTCCCGGAATGACCAAAAACAAGGACCCTCTCATGGCGACCCATAAACTGCTGCTTCTCCCCGGCGACGGCATCGGCCCCGAAGTGATGGGGGAGGTGAAACGCCTGATCGACTGGATCAACGCCGAAGGCATTGCGCGTTTCGAGACCGAGCAGGGGCTGGTCGGCGGGTCGGCCTATGACGCGCACAAGGTTTCCATCAGCGAAGGCGACATGGCCAAGGCTGTCGCCGCCGACGCCGTGATCTTCGGCGCCGTGGGCGGTCCGAAGTGGGACAGCGTGCCCTACGAGGTGCGGCCCGAAGCCGGACTGTTGCGGCTGCGCAAGGATCTCGGCCTGTTCGCCAACCTGCGTCCGGCGGTGTGCTACCCGGCGCTGGCGGAAGCCTCCAGCCTGAAGCGCGAGATCGTCGAAGGCCTCGACATCATGATCGTGCGCGAACTCACCGGCGGCGTGTATTTCGGCGAGCCGAAGACCATCACCGATCTCGGCAACGGCCAGAAGCGCGCCATCGATACCCAGGTCTACGACACTTACGAGATCGAGCGTATCGCCCGCGTCGCGTTCGACCTGGCGCGCAAGCGCCGCAACAAGCTGACCTCGATGGAAAAGCGTAACGTCATGAAGTCAGGCGTGCTCTGGAACGAGGTGGTGACGCAGGTGCATATGCGCGAATACAAGGATGTCACGCTCGAGCATCAGCTCGCCGATTCCGGCGGCATGAACCTGGTGAAGGCGCCGAAGCAGTTCGACGTCATCGTGACCGACAACCTGTTCGGCGACATGCTCTCGGATATCGCGGCGATGCTGACGGGGTCGCTCGGCATGCTGCCCTCGGCCTCGCTCGGCGAGATCGACGCCAAGACCAAGAAGCGCCGCTCGCTGTTCGAGCCAGTGCACGGCTCGGCGCCGGATATCGCCGGCAAAGGCCTCGCCAATCCGATCGCGATGATTTCCTCGTTTGCGATGGCACTGCGCTATTCGTTCGACATGGGCGCGCTGGCCGACAAGATCGAAGCCGCGATTGCGGCCGTGCTGGCGAGCGGGCTGCGCACCGCCGACATCAAGTCCGAGGGCACGACGGCGGCCAGCACCACGCAGATGGGCGATGCGATCTTGAAGGAATTGCAGAAGCTGCACGCGTAGGCGACCGGACGCCGCCAAGACACGCTCACAAAACAAAAAGCCCGGTCGCGAGACCGGGCTTTTTTTTGAAGAAAAGTTGTCGCTATCAATACAGCGGGAACGGCGTCGGGACGCCACCGAGATCCGATGGCGGATTGAGCGGCTGGCGGTCGATCGGCCGGTTGTTGTTTTCGCGCGCGAACGATGGGTACCCATACGGCGACGGGAACGCGTAATCCTGGAATTTGCGGTCGCCCGGCAGCACTTCGGTGCCGGCGTCGAGCCAGGAACGCGTGGTGACGTAAATACGGGTGCGCGGCCCCTGCTGGTAGACCCGGTTCGGACCCTGCCCGCCGTAAGTAATGCGGCCGTCCTTGTCGTATTTCGGCCGGGACTGGGCACTCGCGGAGGTCGCACTGACAGCGACGAGGGCTGTAGCAGCAAGCAGCATCGCGAGCTTGCTCGCAGCGGTGAATTTCGGGGTCATTGCGTCCTCGTCTTGGTCAGCCCCGCGCGGGTGGCTGGCGGATCGTCACATCTGGTTGGGTCCATTGTAGCCGCCCCTGACATGGCGTCGCTAGGTCAATTGCGCCACACCGGCTCACAATAATGCCACGCCAAGTGAAAAAGTTTCATGAAAACCAGTGTCTTGGCCGGATGTCGCCACAATTGCCCCAACCGTCATTCCGGGGCGATGCGCAGCATCGAGCCCGGAATCTCGAGATTCCGGGTCTGGTCCTTCGGACCATCCCGGAATGACCAACCGGGGCCGGTATCAAAGCGCGCCGCGCAGCCGCGGGTTGTCGGCGCCGGTCAGCCAATCCGCTGACAGCGCCGGTGCCGATGTCGCCGTGCAATCGCTTCGCCGCAGCTCGGCATGGGTGAATAATTCCGCCAGTTTGGGCTCGTTTCCGGCCGTCAACAGCATCAGGCGGTTCAGTATGCAGCCGATTGCGGCGCGGCGGGCCGGGAGCGTGTCTGCTTTGTTATCCCCTTGACATGACCAGCCGGAAATCCGGAAATTGGGGTCGTCGATGCGCTTCATGAAGCCGAGACAGGCGCGGGCGTCGTCCGCCCCGCCAATCAGGCGAAGCAGCGTCACCGGGCCGAATTTGCTGTCGATGACCCCTGCGGCTTCGAGCGCCAGCGCCCCGTCCGGGTCCATCCGCGCCGCAAGCGCGTCGATCGCGGGTCCGGCCTGGTGCAGTTCGCCGCCCGGGTGATACAGCTCGAGCTCGGCGACCGGCTTGTTGTCGGTGCCGCTCCAATGGAAGACGTCCTTGCGGCCGCCCTCGGGATGCCGAAGGATCTCGTAAACCTCTGTTTTGTCTTGGAAAATAAATTGGCTGACGGCAAAGGCCGGGACCGCGCGCGAGGCTACGCTCCAGGCGTCCCTGGCCGGGGGTTCCGCGGCGGCGGCGTCCGGCAACTGGTCCCATAGCGCGAAGGCGCCGATGGCGATCAGGGCCAGCATCATTACATAGGCGCAGAGCCGTGCCAGCGTAGCGCAGACCTCGTCCGCAAAGCTCGTCAGCGCGGGATGGATTCTTGTCGTATAATTGGAAGTGGCCCGTGGGGCCGGAAACGAATGCATCAAACGCCCAAACGCACGGTAAATCGTTGTCTTATGGGCTTTTCTCGCATAGAAGCGCTGCCTCTTCCCTTTCCGCTGTGAGCGGCGGGCAAGCATTTTTCTTCGGAGAGTGAACGATGGGTTACAAAGTCGCGGTGGTCGGTGCGACCGGCAATGTCGGACGGGAAATGCTCAACATCCTGGACGAGCGCAAATTCCCCGCCGACGAGGTCGTGGTGCTGGCCTCGCGCCGCAGCGTCGGCGTCGAGGTTTCCTATGGCGACCGCACCCTGAAGGTCAAAGCGCTCGAGCACTATGATTTTTCGGACGTCGATATCTGCCTGATGTCGGCCGGTGGTGCGGTGTCGAAGGAATGGTCGCCGAAGATCGGCGCCGCCGGCGCCGTGGTGATCGACAATTCGTCGGCCTGGCGGATGGATCCGGACGTGCCGCTGATCGTGCCGGAAGTGAACGCGGATGCAGTCGCGGGCTTCACCAAGAAGAACATCATCGCCAACCCGAACTGCTCGACCGCGCAACTCGTGGTCGCGCTGAAGCCGCTGCACGACAAGGCCACCATCACCCGCGTCGTGGTCGCGACCTATCAATCGGTGTCGGGCGCCGGCAAGGATGCGATGGACGAACTGTTCACGCAGACCAAGGCCGTCTACACCAACAGCGAACTCATCAATAAGAAATTCCCGAAGCGTATCGCCTTCAACGTCATCCCCGAGATCGACGTGTTCATGGAGGACGGCTACACCAAGGAAGAGTGGAAGATGATGATGGAGACCAAGAAGATTCTTGATCCCAAAATCAGGCTGACCGCGACCTGCGTTCGCGTGCCGGTGTTCGTCGGCCATTCCGAAGCCGTCAACATCGAATTCGCCAACCCGATCACCGCCGACGAAGCGCGCAACATCCTGCGCAACGCGCCGGGTTGCCTCGTCATCGACAAGCACGAGCCGGGCGGCTACGTCACGCCCTACGAGGCGGCCGGCGAGGACGCGACCTATATCAGCCGCATCCGCGAGGACAATACGGTCGAGAACGGCCTGTCGCTGTGGTGCGTCTCCGACAACCTGCGCAAGGGCGCCGCGCTGAACGCGATCCAGATCGCGGAATGCCTGATCAACCGCAAGCTGATCAGCGCGAAAAAGAAAGCCGCTTGAGCCGGTCGAGCAGGATCGGCAAATGGCGAATGGATTGCCTATTCGCTATTCGCCCACCAGTTCGCTGACGCCGCGAAATTCCTTGGCCTCCGCATCGAGCACGAACAGCGAGCCTTCGGCGACGCCGAAATAGGCGCCGTGCAGGCTCATGTCGCCACGCTCGACGCTATTGCGCACGAACGGAAACGTCATCAGGTTCTCGAGCGAGCGAAATACCGCGGCCTTCTCGATCCGCGTCGTAAAATCCTGCCGGCTTTCGTGCTCGCGCTGGCTGACCTTTTCGCCGGGCTTGATGAACATCTGCATCCATCGCCCGATGAAGTCGCCCGGCGTCAGCGGATCAATGTCATCAATAAAGGCGCGGATGCCGCCGCATTGGGCGTGGCCGAGCACCACGACATGCTTCACCCGCAAGACCTGCACCGCATATTCCAGCGCCGCCGACACGCCGTGCGCGCCGCCGTCGGGCTGGAATACCGGCACCAGATTGGCGACGTTGCGCACCACGAACAGCTCGCCCGGACCGGCGTCGAAAATCACTTCCGGCGAAACCCGGGAATCGCAGCAGCCGATCACCATCACCGCGGGGGACTGGCCGCGCTCGGAAAGTTCCCGGTAGCGTGTCTGCTCGGTCGGCAGTCGCTGCGAGGTGAATGTCCGGTAGCCTTCGATCAGATGTTCAGGGAATGGAGCCATGTTTTCAGCCTTCATTGGCCCCTGCCTAACCACAAGCCGATGACGGGAACAAGGCTTTCGGGGCGCGGCCCGAAATGTTAGGGCGTGGGCTTCCGAAAGAAACTCGAGGAAACCAGCCCATGATCCGTCCCCGCCGCAGCCTGTTGTTCATGCCGGGATCGAACGCGCGTGCGCTGGAAAAAGCGCGCATGCTGCCCGCCGACGGCATCATTCTGGATCTCGAGGACTCCGTGGCGCCGGACGCCAAGGCGGTGGCCCGCGACCAGATCGCCAAGGCGGTGGCGGCCGGCGGGTTTGGCAAGCGCGAGGTGCTGATCCGCATCAACAGCCTCGATTCGCCCTGGTGGGTTGACGATGTCGGCATGGCCGGCAAGTCCAAACCGGACGGCATCCTGGTTCCCAAAATCTCCACCGTCGACGATCTCAACGCCGTCGCCGACCGTCTCAGCGACATCAACGCTGATGCCTCGATCAAGGTCTGGGCCATGATCGAGACCGCGCGCGCGGTGCTGGATGCCGACAAGCTCGCCGCCGCGGCCAAGGATTCCGAAATCAGGCTCGCCGGCTTCGTGTTCGGGCCGAACGACATTTCGCGGGAAACGCGGATCCGGATGCAGCCGGGCCGCGCGGCGATGATCCCGATGATCACGCACTGTATTCTGGCGACGCGCGCGCACGGGCTTGAAATTCTCGATGGTCCCTACAGCGACATCGGCAATATCGACGGCTTTGCCGCGGAATGCGCCCAGGGCCGCGATCTCGGCTTTGACGGCAAGACGCTGATCCATCCGAGCCAAATCGATGCCTGCAACGTCATCTTCACGCCGCCGGCCGAAGAAGTCGCGGAAGCCCGCAAGATCATCGCGGCGTTTGCCAAGCCCGAAAACGCCTCGCGCGGCGCGATCCAACTCGACGGCCGGATGGTGGAGCGGCTGCATGCCGAGATGGCCAAGCGCACGATTGCGATTGCGGATGCGATCGCAGCGATGGGAAGTTAGGCGCGCTTACGCGCTCGCCCGCGGGCCGAGACCGTCGATGGTCGGGGCGTTGCCGCAATATTCGTCGTAATGCGCGGCGGCAGTACCGGCGGCAAGTTCGCGATCGCATTGGTGCTTGTGGTTGCACAGCGTGCAGACGCGCTCCATATCGCGCAGCACCAGCGGCTCGGTACGCGCCAGCGCTTCCTTGTCGATTCCGAGCGCCTTCAGCATTTTCGGCAGTTCGTCGGCGGCGTGAGGCCCCTGACGGACCAGCGCTTCCAGATCGGCGGAAGACATCCGCAATTCGCTGGCGATCCGCCCGAAATTGGCCGCGTCCATCTCGCGCATTTCCTTCAACTCGCCGCGGTGTTTCAGCCAGTCGCCAAACGCATTGATCAGCAGTTCGACCCGGGGAAAGGGATGCTCTTGGACGGTCATCGGACGCCTCCGTTCGCAGCAAGATTTGATCCAAATGAACCCAAACGGGGTCGAGCGTCGTTGCGCTGGATCAAACGGGCATCGGGCGATGGCGAAACACATCATCGCGATTGTGGATGCGATCTTACCCTCCCTCTCCAGGGGGGTGAATCAACGCGCTCCAAACTTCTCCGCCGCCCAGGCATACAGGCTGCCGGGGATCGGCTTTTCACCGCCGCGGCCTTTGGGCGAGATGTGCAAGCCGATAATGTCGGGATCGGCGAGCAGCGCCGAAAAATCCGATCGCTCGAAAAACAGTTTCGGCTCGGCATGCACCGCATAGAAGGATTGCTTCGGCAACGCGTGCTGCAATTCATTCGACCGCCGCGCCAAGGCGGTCAGCGCGGCCGGGCCGAAGATCGCGACCCTGATGTCGGCGAGACGGTTTGAACGTCCGCGCCACTGTCTCCATGCGAAAGTCAGCCGATGGCGCAGCGCCAGCCAGTCCGGCGTCAATTCGTCCTGTTCCATCAGGCTTTCGAACGCGCGGACGATCGGATCGTCCGGCGGCAGATATAGAACCGAATTGCCGAGCTGGCGCGGACGCTCCCAGGCGAAATAGGGTTTTGCCGGATCGACCTCGACCGGCTTCAGCAACAGTACGTCGGCGTCGAGCCACAGCCCGGCCGTTTCCGCCATCAGCCGCATGCGGAAGAAATCGCTGAACTGCAGAATGGTCCAGTCGCGCCAGCTTCCGTCGGGTTCCGGCGGACGAAGCCGTTCGGCAAAGGAATGCGGCAGGATCGCTTCGGCCTCGGCATTGCCGACGCCGTCGGGCAGGCCGACCAGCGGATCGAAACTGTAGACGGTGACCTTGTGTCCGGCCGCAACCTGCGACCGCAGGCAGGTCAGCCTTAGCCCGTCGAGCGGGCCATGCCAGAAGCTGACGACGTCAGGCCGCATCCGCGTCGCCCCATAGAAAAAGAGCCCCGATTTTTGGTCGGGGCTCTCCGGAAAACGTCAGGCCCAGGCGCGCTCTTTTTTGGCCTTGGCTTCGTAGGTGTCGATCGAGGCCCTCTTCTCCATCGTCAATCCGATGTCGTCGAGGCCGTTCATCAGGCAGTGCTTGCGGAACGGATCGATCTCGAACTTTGCCTTGCCGCCGTCGGGACCGCGGATTTCCTGATTGGCGAGATCGATGGTCAGCGTCGCGTTGGCGCCACGCTCGGCATCGTCAAACAGCTTGTCGAGATCTTCCTGGGTCACGCGGATCGGCAGAATGCCGTTCTTGAAGCAGTTGTTGTAGAAGATGTCGCCGAACGAGGTCGAGATCACGCAGCGGATGCCGAAATCCAGCAGCGCCCACGGCGCGTGCTCGCGGCTCGAGCCGCAGCCGAAATTGTCGCCGGCGACCAGCACCTTCGAATTCCGGTAGGCCGGCTTGTTGAGGATGAAGTCGGGATTCTCGCTGCCGTCATCCTTGTAGCGCTGTTCCGCGAAAAGCCCCTTGCCGAGGCCGGTGCGCTTGATGGTTTTCAGATACTGCTTCGGAATGATCATGTCGGTGTCGACATTGATGATCTTCAGCGGCGCCGCGACGCCTTCCAGTGTGGTGAACTTTTCCATCGATCGCTTCCCGGTCTAAAATGAGGGATAGGGCGGCTGATTTATACCGAATAGGGCCTTGGCAAAAGGCTAATTTCCGCAATCCTAGCCTGCGCGAGCCTCGATCGCCTCCATATCGGCGTCCGAGAGCCCGAAATGGTGTCCAATTTCGTGAATCAGGACGTGGCGGACGATATGGCCCAGCGTTTCCTCATGCTCGGCCCAGTAATCGAGGATCGGCCGGCGGTAGAGCCAGATCATGTTGGGCAGGCGGGCGATGTCGCCCTGGCTCTGCTGCGGCAGGCCGGTGCCCTGGAACAGGCCAAGCAGGTCGAATTCGGATTGCGCCTGCAACTCGTCCAGTACTTCGTCGGTCGGAAAATCATCGACGCGGACGATCACGCCCTCGCACAGGGTCCGAAAACCCGCCGGCAGGCGCTCGAATACCTGGTGCGCCATGGCTTCCATTTCGGCAAGCGAGGGGGCTTTTGCGTTGGTCCACATGGCCTCTGTTTAGCGCATCATCCCGGAAAAGTGGGAACCGGTTTTCCCCCGCGGGCGCGCACGCTTTTGCGGGAGTTGACCTTGGCGCGCCAATCGGAGACCGTACGGCCCGGTATCAGGCTTGGGTGGATGGGATGACGCGTTTTGTGACGGTTGCGCTTGGGGCTGCTTTTACCGGGCTTATGCTCGCGGGCACGGCAGCGCAGGCGCAGACGGCGATGTCGGGCGCACAGGGCGCGCGGAAGCCGGCAGTTACCGACGCGTCCTCGCAGAGCCGGAAGCTGCGGCGCGTGCCGATCTATCGGCCCGATTGGGAGCCGGACGTCTATCCCCGTTACAACCCCGGTCCCAACGCGGTACGGGATTGCACCGCAACCTACGTAACGGAACAGCGGCCGAGTGGCACCGTGATTACTCCGCGCATGAACTGCTACTGGCGCCGCGGCTAAGCGTTCTCCCGTCGATCCTTCCGTCGATCAGCTAGCGTCCGCGCACGGCGCCGATCAGTCCGGCGCCGACGACAAGCGCCGATGCGCCGTAGACGAGGATGGCCATCGCCACCTGGGTGAAGTGACTTGCGGTTCCCATGCCGCCGCCGGGGCCCTGTGAGGCGAGAGCGGCACTGGCCCACCACACTTCTATAACGATCACTTCCGTAACGACCATCGCGGCTGCGATCGCAGCACGCGATATCGATCCGCCTATGCGAGACGATGTCATGACGATCTCCCGAAAGAACAAACTGCAGAAGATACGACGGTAGTCTACGCCGGTTTTGCGCCGGCGCGTAAAATCAGCGGAACAACGTTCTGCGTTCCGCATTCATGTTCGCGGCGCAAACGTTCACACCGCATTCACGTGATCACCATCAGCATGTGAACTGCGTCGCGTCGATGCGACTCACATGAACCCAAGGAGACCATAGATGCAGGTGACGAAAGTGCTGGGACTTGCCGCCGTTGGCGCATTGCTCGTTCTCGCCGCTCCGACCGAACGCGCGCAAGCGTTGTCGCTCAGCAATCCCGGCGCCGCCGCGGCGGTTCAGCAGGATACCAGGGCGGATACCACCGAAGTAAGGTGGGGACGCCATCATGGCGGCTGGCATCGCGGCTGGCATCGTCACCGCTGGCACCATCGTCACTGGCGCCGCTGGTAATATCTCACGGCGTTCAAATAGGCCCGTTCATCGCGGGCCTATTTTCGCTTCAGCGGTCTTTTCGTTTCAATCTCGGCTGGCGCATGATGTCGCGGTTGCGAAACCGGCTCGATCACTTCACGTTATCCCGCAAGGTCGATCCAAATCAGGAGCTCATCATGAAGCGTTTGATCGGCGCCGCCCTTGTCACGGGCGTGCTCGCGTTTGCCGGCCCGTCAGGGATCAACCAGGCCGCCGCGGCGACGCCGCAAATGAAGGCGCCGACATCAGCTGTTTCAGCCGCGACCGAGCCCAGCGCGCGCCGGCACCATCGGCGCCACTATCATTACGGCTATCGTCCGTATTATCGGCCCTACTATTACGCGCGGCCCTATTACTATCGGCCGTATCCCTATTACGCGCCGGCCCCGTTCCCGTTCGGTCTTGGATTTGGTCCGTTCTGGTGATGAAGGATCCTCTCTTGTCGTCCCGGCCAAGCCAACGGGTCGCGCGAATGCGCGCCCGATGACAGGCTCCGCGCGAGCCGGGATCCATACCGCGTGATCTATCGATGAGGCAGTGCGGTTGACGCCTTCCTCAACAACCAAATCCTGTGGTTATGGGTCACTGCTTCCGCAGGGACGACGAAAGAGTTTGAATGCGGAGAGCATTTCATCTCTACGGTCCGCGCATTCATGGCGCGTTCACGTGCCCGTCGCTAATGTCACGATGGGAGCGACCGCACATCAGCGCGGCGAGGCCAGCCGGGCGCAACGCTTCGTCGCCGGTTAGGGAGGATTATCGATGACGATATCCGATCCCGGACGCGGCTTGGTCCGCCGTCTGGGCCTTGCGGCTGCGGCGATCTTTGTTCTCGCAGCCAGTCCACAACAGCGCGCCGAGGCGCTCTCGCTTGCCAGTCCGGGCACCGCGCCGTCAGCGAAAGTCGCGACCGACGGATCGATGATCCAGGTTCGCGGCGGTCATGGCGGTGGTGGCGGCCATGTCGGTGGCGGCGGCCATGGCGGTGGCGGTTTCCACGGCGGAGGTGGTGGCTTCCACGGCGGCGGAGGTTTCCACGGTGGTGGCTTTCACGGCGGCGGTTTTCACGGCGGCGGTTTCCGCGCCGCTCCGGTGTTCCACGGCGGTGGCTATCGCGCCGTTCACTTTGGCGGCTATCGCCATGCCTACTTCCGGCCGCACTTCTTTCACCGGCCGCACTTCGTCCACCGGGTTCACTTCCGGCGCTTCTACGGATCGTCCTATTACCCCGCCTACTACGGATATCCGTATCGCTACTGCCGGGTGGTCTGGACCTATTACGGGCCGCGCAAGATCTGCCGGTATCGCCCGTGGTACCGTCACCACTATTGGCGTCACCACTGGCACCACTACCGCTACTGGTGAGGCTTCCCCAAAATGAAACAGGCGCCCGTTCGGGCGCCTGATTTTCGTCGGTCGTCGTCCTGAATGAACTCTAATCCCAGTTCGTGAACTTCCAGGGCTTGATTTTCCATGGCGTGAGGTTTTCGAGCCGCCACTGTTCAACGCGATCCGATCGATGGCTAAGGCGTGAGGTTTGCTTGACCGCCGCCGACGGGAGATCGACCATGCGCGACTGATTGCTGCGGCGCGACTGCCTAGTCGCCTCGCTGATCATATCGACGAATTCAGGCTTATCCGCCATGGCTGGTTCCCTCGCGAAAGTGCTTCCGCAAGGGATCAGTCTGCGCCCTGGCTGTTAACGAGGCGTTTCCAGAACGCCTCGTTGTCGAGACAAACCGCGCCTTTTGTTCTGGCGCGTTTTCTAGCGCAGATAAGTCTACGCAATCTGCGCAAGCTTGATTGCCATGCGAACCGGTGCCCACCCACGGATCGAGTCCGAGGGCACGCTTCGCTCGAAAACGCTTTTAATGCCAGTCCCGGATATCGACGAAATGCCCGGCAATCGCCGCGGCGGCAGCCATCGCCGGCGACACCAGGTGGGTGCGGCCCTTGAAACCCTGACGGCCCTCGAAGTTGCGGTTCGAGGTCGAGGCGCAGCGCTCTTCCGGCGCCAGCTTGTCGGGGTTCATGGCGAGGCACATCGAGCAACCCGGCTCGCGCCATTCGAAGCCGGCCGCAATGAAGATCTTGTCGAGGCCTTCGGCTTCCGCCTGCTCCTTCACGATGCCCGAACCCGGCACGATCATCGCGTTGACATGACTGCTGACGGTCTTGCCCTCGGCGACCTTGGCGGCTGCGCGCAGATCCTCGATGCGACCGTTGGTGCAGGAGCCGATGAAGACGCGGTCGAGCTTGATGTCGGTGATTTTCGTCCCCGCGGTCAGGCCCATATATTTCAGCGCGCGATGCTTTGACAGCCGCTTGGCTTCGTCGGCGATCTTGTCGGGATCCGGCACCAGGCCGGAAATCGACACCACGTCCTCGGGTGAGGTGCCCCAGGTCACGATCGGCGGCAGCTTGGCCGCATCCAGCTTGAGCTCGTGATCGAAATGCGCGCCCTGGTCGGAGCGCAGCGTGTCCCAGTAACGCATCGCCGCGTCCCAAGTCTCGCCCTTCGGCGACTTCGGACGGCCTTTGAGGAACTCGAACGCTTTTTCGTCCGGCGCGATCAGGCCGGCGCGGGCGCCGCCTTCGATCGACATGTTGCAGACGGTCATGCGGCCTTCCATCGACAGTGCGCGGATCGCATCGCCGGCATATTCCAGCACATAGCCGGTGCCGCCGGCGGTGCCGATCTCGCCGATGATCGCCAGGATGATGTCCTTGCCGGTGACGCCGTCGGGCAATTTGCCGTCGACCGACACACGCATGTTCTTGGCCTTCTTCTGGATCAGCGTCTGCGTCGCCAGCACGTGCTCGACTTCCGAGGTGCCGATGCCGTGCGCCAGTGCGCCGAACGCGCCATGCGTCGAGGTGTGACTGTCACCGCAGACGATGGTGGTGCCGGGCAGCGTGAAGCCCTGCTCCGGGCCGATGACGTGGACGATGCCCTGACGCTTGTCGAATTCGTTGAAGTACTCGATGCCGAATTCCTTGGCGTTCTCCTGCATCACCCGCATCTGCTCGATGCTCTCCGGATCGGGATTGGGCTTGGAGCGGTCGGTGGTCGGGATGTTGTGATCGACCACGGCCAACGTCTTCTCCGGCGCGCGGACCTTGCGGCCGGTGGAGCGCAGGCCTTCGAACGCCTGCGGCGAGGTCACCTCGTGCACCAGGTGGCGATCGATATAGAGCAGGCAGGTGCCGTCATCGGCTTCGTGCACCAGATGGTCGTTCCAGATCTTGTCGTACAGCGTGGTGGGTTTGGACATGAGCGCAAGCTCCAAAAGAAATTCTGTGTGGATGGTCAGGCGCGGCAACGCGCGAGCAGAACGAGATTCAGCGCAGCCTCAGGCTGCGCTGCTAAGCTCTGAGGTCGCCGAGGTCGCGAAGCGTCCGAAGAAGCGGCCAGGCAGCCGCGAGCGATCGTCGATCACGATGGGAGCGACGCGCCGGCCGGCATTGCTGGTCTGATCTGGAACCATTCTAGCCTCATACCACACGCCATATCTAAGCGCGATATGCGTTTGCCGCCACCCGTCATTGCGAGCGGAGCGAGAGTGCATCGTCATTCCGGGGCGATGCGTAGCATCGAACCCGGAATCTCGAGATTCCGGGTCTGGTGCTAGCGCACCATCCCGGAATGACGGCATTCGTTCGTCGCTTCCGCTCTTCGCAATGACGAAGGGCAACAAAAAAGCGCGGGGTGAGCCCGCGCTTTTCCGAAATTCCAGTGCGACAGATTTACTCGCCGACGGCGGCAGCGCGCTCGGTCTTTTCGACGATGCGGGCCGACTTGCCGCGCAGCTGACGCAGGTAATACAGCTTGGCTCGACGCACCTTGCCGCGGCGCACCACCTTGATCGAGTCGATCATCGGCGACATCACGGGGAATACGCGCTCGACGCCTTCGCCGTAGGAGATCTTGCGAACGGTGAAGCTCTCGTTGAGCCCGCCGCCGGAACGGCCGATGCAGACGCCTTCATAGGCCTGCACGCGGGTGCGCTCGCCTTCGACCACCTTGACGTTGACGATCACGGTATCGCCGGGGCCAAATTCCGGAATCGTCTTGGTGGCGGCCAGCTTGTCGAACTGCTCTTTTTCGAGCTCTTGAATGAGGTTCATCTGAAATCTCCATCGGCGGCGCGCCCAGCCAGTCCAGCGCGGGCTGCGCGAACGTCCATCTATCCATGCGCGGATTTGGCGCCCGTATAAGGCAAAGGCGCGCGCTTGTCACCCGTCTGTCGTGCTTTTTGTCCCGGTCTGGCGGGACTTTGTGGCCCATAGATCCGGCCGCCGCGCCCGGGTCAGAGCCTCGGACTCGGCCCGGCGCCAGGTCGCGACCCTGGCATGGTCGCCGGAAGTGAGGGTTTCCGGGATGGTGCGGCCCTCGAACTCCTGCGGCCGGGTGTATTGGGGGTATTCCAGTAGTCCTTCGGAAAAGCTCTCCTCCGTGCCGGAGGCCAATTTGCCCATCACGCCCGGCAAAAGCCGGACGCAGGCGTCAATCAGCGCCATCGCGGCGATTTCGCCGCCTGACAGCACGTAGTCGCCGATCGAGACCTCTTCGAGGTTCCGCGCGTCGATGACCCGCTGGTCGATGCCCTCGAACCGGCCGCAGACGATCAGGGGCCCCGGCCCGGCGGCGAGTTCCACCACCCGCGACTGGGTCAATGGCCGACCCCGCGGGCTCATCAAGAGGCGCGGGCGGCTTTCGCTGCTATCGGCGGCATCGATGGCCGCAGCCAGCACGTCGGCGCGCAGCACCATGCCCGGGCCGCCGCCGGCCGGGGTGTCATCGACGCTGCGGTGCTTGTCGGTGGCGGAGTCCCGGATGTCGCGGGCCTCCAGCGACCACAGGCCGGAGGCCAGCGCCTTGCCCGCCAGGCTGACGCCGAGCGGTCCGGGAAACATGTCCGGGAAAAGCGTGAGAACGGTGGCGCGCCAGGTCATTGGGGAAGCCATCACGTGAGTGTCGGAACGTCGTCGCCTTCGATTTCCTGCGGCAGTTCGATCACGACGCGTCCGCCTGCAAGATCGACCGTGGGCACCACTGCGTTGGTGAACGGCAGCAGCATCGTGGGGCCGGAGGGCGGCGCGATCTCGATGATGTCGCCGGCGCCGAAATTATGGATCGCCAGCACGCGGCCGATCGGTTCGTTGGCCGCGTTGACGGCGGCAAGCCCGATCAGGTCGGCGTGGTAATATTCGTCCTCGTCGGTCGCGGGCAATTTTTCGCGCGCGACATAGAGCTCGATGCCGTTGAGGCGTTCGGCATCCTCGCGGGTGGCAACGCCCTTCAGCGTCGCCACCAGATGGTCCTTGGCCGGACGGGCGTGCGTCACCTCGAACTGGCGCGCGCCGTCTTTGGTCATCAGCGGGCCGTAATCCATCACGGCCAGCGGGTCTTCGGTAAACGGCCACAGTTTCACCGCGCCGCGCACGCCATGCGCGGCGCCGATACGGGCGACGCAAATCGGTGCTGCCACCGTCGTGCGCCGTTACGTCTTACTTCGAAGCGGCTTCAGCGGCGGCCTTGCGCTCCTTGCGCGGCACGGCCTTTTCCGGGTTGTTGCGCGCGGCGCGCTTGACGACGCCGGCGGCGTCCAGGAAGCGGGTCACGCGGTCCGACGGCTGCGCGCCCTTGGCGAGCCAGGCCTTGACCTTGTCCATGTCGAGCTTGAGGCGCGCCTCATTGTCCTTCGGCAACAGCGGATTGAAATGGCCGAGACGCTCGATGAAGCGGCCGTCGCGGGGGAAGCGCGAGTCGGCGACGACGACGTGATAGACCGGACGCTTCTTGGTGCCTGCACGAGCGAGGCGAATAACGACTGACATTTGATTCTCCTGAGTGTGGTTGGATTAAGCGATGGTTTTATTAGTTCGTCATCGCGAGGAGCGAAGCGACGAAGCAATCCAGCTTCTTTGTTGGCGAAGGATGGATTGCTTCGCGGAGCCTGTCATCGGGCCGGCCAGAGGCCGGACCCGTTGGCTCGCAATGACGGAAGCGGTCATTTTTTCTTCCCCGGAAAACCGAGGCCCGGCAAATTCGGCTTGCCGCTGAGTCCGGTTAAACCCGGCAGGTTCGGCAGGCCCTGACGCAGGCCGGCCGGAAGATCCTTGGGCAGTGCAGGCATGCCGCCCGGCGCTGCGCCGCCCGGCATTTTCTCCGCCAGCGCCTTCATCTGATCCGGCGACGGCATGCCGCCGCCAAAACCCATCGCCTGCGCGATGCCGGCCATCGGGCCGCGCTTGCCCGAACCCATCGCCTTCATCATGTCGGCCATGTTCCGGTGCATCTTGAGCAGCTTGTTGACTTCCTCGACCTTGGAGCCGGCGCCGGCGGCGATCCTTTTTTTACGGCTGGCCTTGAGGATGTCGGGATTCTTGCGCTCCTGCCGCGTCATCGAATCGATCACCGCGACCTGGCGCTTGATGATCTTGTCGTCAATCCCGGCATTGGCGATCTGGTTCTTCATCTTGGCGATGCCGGGCATCATGCCCATCAACCCACTGATGCCGCCCATGTTCGCCATCTGCAGCAACTGCTCGCGCATGTCGGTGAGATCGAACTGACCCTTGCGCATGCGCTCGGCGGTGCGCGCGGCCTTTTCGGCGTCGATATTGGCGGCGGCCTTTTCGACCAGCGACACCACGTCGCCCATGCCGAGAATGCGCCCCGCGATGCGGCTCGGATGGAAATCTTCCAGCGCATCGGTCTTTTCGCCGGTGCCGATCAGCTTGATCGGCTTGCCGGTGACGGCGCGCATCGACAATGCAGCACCGCCGCGGCCGTCGCCGTCGACGCGGGTCAGCACGATGCCGGTGAGGCCGACGCGCGCATCGAAGGCGCGCGCGAGATTGACCGCGTCCTGGCCGGTCAAGGCATCCGCGACCAGCAGCACTTCATGCGGGTTGGCGGTGGATTTGATCTCCGCGGCCTCGCTCATCATTTCTTCGTCGAGCGTGGTGCGGCCGGCGGTGTCGAGCAGCACCACGTCGTAGCCGCCGAGCTTGCCGGCTTCGAGCGCGCGGCGCGCGATCTGCGCCGGCTTCTGGCCGGGCACGATCGGCAGCGTCGGAATGTCGAGGTCGCGGCCGAGCACGGCCAACTGCTCCATCGCCGCCGGGCGGTAGATGTCGAGCGAGGCCATCAGCACCTTGCGCTTGTCGCGCTGGGTCATGCGGCGCGCGAGTTTCGCGGTGGTGGTGGTTTTACCGGAGCCCTGCAGGCCGACCATCATGATCGCGACCGGCGGCACTGCGTTGAGGTCGATGGTCTGGCCGTCGGAGCCGAGCGTATTGACCAGCTCATCATGGACGATCTTGACCACCATCTGGCCGGGGGTGACCGACTTGACGACGGTGGCGCCGACCGCCTGCTCGCGGACGCGGTCGGTGAAGCTGCGGACCACGTCGAGCGAGACGTCGGCTTCCAGCAGCGCGCGGCGCACCTCGCGCATCGCGGCATCGACGTCGGTTTCCGACAGCGAACCGCGGCCCGTCAGCCGATCGAGTATCCCACCAAGCTTTTCCGACAGACTGTCGAACAATGCCGTTATCCTGCTGCTCTCCTCACCCTGAGGAGCAGGCGAAGCCTGCGTCTCGAAGGGTGGGCCGGGTATCGTGGCCTCATCCTTCGAGACGCCGCTGCGCGGCTCCTCAGGATGAGGGTCATCCAAACAATTTTACGCCCGAGGGCGCATCGCGCTGTCGGGCGTTGGCCTCCGGTCTCAAGGGCCGGGCGGCGGGTCGAAAAGAACCTCTTTTCGAGAAGTGCCGGGGTTAAACCCCCGGAAAGCGGCAAAGTCAAGGAAAGTCGGAGAGAGGTTTTATTATACCTCTATTATGCCATTGTAATAATTGATGTTTTGGAAATGGTTGAATTTTCGGCCGCCGATGAGGGCGTCGTTGCCCCGCAGGGTTCCTGTTGGGCCGGCGCACGCCATATATCGGAACATGCCGCTTCGCTTCCTCCTGTCGTGATCCCGCCCCGTGCCCATCACCCGCCGCCGCGTTTTTGGAGTGCTCGCCGCGGCCGCCGCGGCCGTGGGCGTGCCGTCAATCTGGATGTCCCGCATGAAAACCTATGACGGCCCCGTCTCCGACCATTTCGACGGCCTGCAGTTCTTCGATCCCGACGGCGCACCGCCGAAGTCGCTCGGCGAGGTGCTGCGCTGGCAGTTCGGCTCTGGCCGGAAACGCGAAAACTGGCCGGAGTGGGTGCCTAGCCCCCATGCCGACACGCCACCCGCGCGGATCGAGGGCGGCAAGTTGCGGCTGTCGTTCGTCGGCCATGCGAGCTGGCTGATCCAGACCGCCGGTCTCAACATCCTGGTCGATCCCGTGTGGTCGAGGCGCGCTTCGCCGTTCTCGTTTGCCGGGCCGAAGCGGCACAACGACCCCGGCATCGTGTTCGACGCGCTGCCGAAGATCGATATCGTGCTGGTGTCGCACGGCCATTACGACCATCTCGACCTCGCGACGCTGTCCAGGCTTGCCGCAAAATTTTCGCCGCGGGTGATCACGCCGCTCGGCAACGACGTCACGATGCGCGATGCGGATGCGGCGATCAAAGCCGAGGCGTTCGACTGGCAGGATCGCGTCGAACTCGGTAACGGCCTTGCGGTGACCCTGGTGCCGACGCGCCACTGGTCGGCGCGCGGATTGTTCGACCGCAACAAGGCGCTGTGGGCGAGTTTTGTATTGGAGACGCCGGCCGGCAGGCTCTACATCGTCTGCGATTCCGGCTACGGCGACGGCAAGCATTTCCGCCGCGTGGCCGAGAAGCACGGCCCGCTGCGGCTGGCGATCCTCCCCATCGGCGCCTATGAGCCGCGCTGGTTCATGAAGGACCAGCACATGAATCCGCACGACGCGGTGAAGGCGCTGTCCGACTGCGGCGCGCAAGCAGCACTGGCGCATCATCACGGCACGTTCCAGTTGACCGACGAAGCGATCGATGCGCCTGTGATCGCGCTCGGCGCGGCGCTCGATGAGGCGAAGATTCCGCGCGAGCGGTTTGCGGCGCTGAAGCCGGGGCAGGTAGTCGAGATCTAGTCCATCGTCGTCCTGGCGCCCGTGCGCAACTGGGCACTGTGCCGTGACGACGAATTGCCGCGCCGCAGGTCGCGGCGGTTCTCCGAGCACGTCATCGGTGACGAGAAATTGCACGCCAGTCGGGGAATAATCACTGGATCGTGAAACAGATTTACGTCCGGGAAAACAGTCAGGAAATCTCCATAGCAACTCAAGCTCGCCTGAAGCCCGGCTTTAGGACTGCCATGCGAACCGCGACTAAGCGTCAGGCTGAGGGGCTGTACCTTCAGAAGGATTTTTTAGCATGGCTATCACGGCGACGTTTTCTCCCAGCGGTTTTCTCACGATCTTCGGCGATGCGAACAAGAACAGCGTCATCGTGGGCCGCGATGCGGCCGGCAACATTCTTGTAAATGGCGGCGCTGTTCAAATTCAGGGTGGCAAAGCAACGGTCGCCAACACCGCAAAAATCCAGATGTTCGGTCAGGACGGCAACGACACCCTTACGATCGACGAAACCAACGGTGCGATGCCCGCTGCCCTGATGTTCGGTGGCGGAGGCAATGACACCATCACCGGTGGTTCGGGCAATGACATGCTGTTCGGTCAGGCCGGCGACGACATTCTGCTCGGCAAAGGCGGTAACGATCTGCTGTTCGGGGGCGCGGGTAACGATACCCTCACCGGCGGCGCCGGCGACGACCAGATGTTCGGCGAGGCCGGTAACGATCGCATGATCTGGAATCCGGGCGACGGCAGCGACCTTATGGAAGGCGGCGACGGCAACGACACCGCCGAAGTCAACGGTGGCAACGGCGCCGAGGTATTCACGATCACGGCCAACGGCACGCGGGTACGCTTCGATCGCATCAGCCCCGCTCCCTTCTCGCTTGATATCGGAACCACCGAAAACCTGGTGGTCAACGCCAATGGCGGCGACGACGTCATCACGGCGGGGAATGGTCTTGCTAGCCTGATCAAGCTCACCATCGATGGCGGCGCGGGCAACGACACCATCACCGGCGGTGACGGCAACGACATGCTGATCGGCGGCGACGGCAACGACGTCATCACCGGCGGCCGTGGCAACGACACAGCGCAGCTCGGCACCGGTAACGACACGTTCGTCTGGAATCCCGGCGATGGCAGCGACGTCGTCGAGGGCGGCGACGGCATGGACACGCTGCAGTTCAACGGCTCCAACGTCGGCGAAAAGATCGATCTCTCCGCCAACGGAACCCGCGCGCGGCTCACGCGCGATGTCGGCGCCGTCACCATGGATCTCAACGGCATGGAGCAGGTCAACATCGTGGCGTTGGGTGGTGCGGACAACGTCACGGTCGGCGATCTGACCAAGACCGGCATCAAGCAGGTGAACATCGATTTGAGCGCTACGCCTGGCAGCGGCCAGGGCGATGCCCAGGCGGACACCGTGTCTGTCAACGGCACCGGCGGCGATGACCAGATCCAGATCTCGAATTCCGGGACCTCGGTCATCGTCGCGGGGCTGGCGGCGCAGATCGGCATCAGCGGTACGGAGGCCGGCGATACGTTGACCGTCAGCGCCGGCAACGGCAACGACACCATCAATGCGTCCGGTGCTCAATCGAGCGCCATGAACCTTGTCCTGGATGGCGGTGCCGGCAACGACACCATCATCGGCAGCGGCGGCAGCGACACCCTGCTGGGCGGCGACGGCAACGATACGGTTACCGGAGGCCGCGGCAATGACGTGGCCTTGCTCGGCAGCGGCAACGATACCTTCGTCTGGAATCCCGGCGATGGCAGCGACACCGTCGAGGGCCAGGACGGCACCGACACCTTGGTGTTCAACGGCGCCAATGTCGGCGAGAACATGGATATCTCGGCCAATGGCGGCCGGGTGCGGCTGTTCCGCGACGTCGGCAACATCACGATGGATCTCAACAGCGTCGAGCATATTCAGCTCAACGCTTTGGGCGGCGCCGACACCATCACGGTCAACGATCTCTCCGGAACCGGTGTCACCCAGGTGGCGATCGATCTGGCCGCCACGCCGGGCACGCCCGGCGGCGACGGCCAGCGTGACACGGTGATCGCCAACGGGACGGCCGCGGACGACCACATCAGCGTCGTCAACAGCGGTGGCTCGGTGGTGGTCAACGGTCTGGCCGCACAGGTGTCGATCGCGAACGCCGAAGCCGGCGACGCGCTCGTCGTCAACGGCCTCGGCGGCAATGACGTGATCGACGCGTCGGCGATCACGGCCGCACAGCTCCAGCTAACGCTCAACGGTGGCGACGGCAACGACACCATCACGGGCAGTGCCGGTGACGATATCGTCAACGGTGGTCGCGGCAACGACGTGGCGTTGCTCGGCGCCGGCAACGATACCTTCGTCTGGAATCCGGGCGACGGCAGCGACACGGTCGAAGGCCAGTCCGGCACCGACACGCTGCAGTTCAACGGCGCCAACATTGCCGAGAACATCGACATCTCGGCCAATGGCGGCCGGGTGCGGCTGTTCCGGGACGTTGCCAACATCACGATGGATCTCAACGGCGTCGAGAACATCAACGTGGCGGCGCTGGGAGGTGCCGACACCATCACCGTCAACGATCTGACCGGGACTGCCGTCAAGCAGGTCGCGATCGATCTCAGCGGTACGCCCGGCAGCGGCGTCGGTGACGGCCAGGCGGATACCATTATTATCAACGCGACCAACGGCAACGACGTCATCAACATCAGCGAGAGCAACGGCGTGATTACCGTGTCGGGCCTCGGCGACGATGTGACGATCAAAGGCTTCGATGCCAACGATCGCATCGTGATCAACGGTCTCGGCGGTGACGATGTCATCACCGCGTCCGGCCTTCCGGTTGGTATCCAGCTCACCGCCAATGGCGGCGACGGCGATGACGTCATCATCGGCGGCCTAGGCAATGACATCCTGACCGGCGGAAACGGCGACGACATCCTGATCGGCGGCGGCGGGCAAGACGTGCTCGACGGCGGGCCCGGCGACAACGTCCTGATCCAGGGTTTTGCCGCCCCGGCGGGGGCTGCGAGTGCCGCTCTCCTCGGCCAGTTCATGGCGTCGAGCTTTGTCCCGGCGGGCCCGGGCCTCGGTGCGATCCCGATGGCCGATCCGCAGGCGGGTCAGCAGCCGGTGTTGGCGATGCCACAGCACGCGTGATCGCGGCGTTGCCTTGATGAAGACCGCCTTGGAGAAAAGTGATGAACGCTGAAGCCGGCAGCACGGATCGACTAGATCAGGGACTCGAAACCCTGGTGATCTTGCTGCATTTCCAGGGCGTCGCGGCCGATCGCGAGCAGATCAGACATCGGCTGGGAACGGACAAGATCGGCGCATCGGAGATCCTCCGGTGCGCCAAAGACCTCGGGCTAAAGGCGCGGTCGTTCCGCACCGACTGGTCGCGGCTCGCCCGGACGCCGTTGCCCGCGATCGCGAGCCTGCGTGACGGCGGCTTCATGGTGATCGGCAAGGCCGCCGACGACCAGGTCCTGGTCCAGGTACCCGGGGAGGCTCGCCCCGCTTTCATGACCCGGGCGGAACTGCTCGCCATCTGGGACGGCGGGCTGATCCTGATGACGCGCCGCGCAGGGCTGTCGGACGTCACCCGGCGCTTCGACATCACGTGGTTTCTCGGCGCGATCCACAAGTACCGGCGTCTGCTCGGCGAAGTGCTGGTCGCGTCGTTCTTCCTGCAAATCTTTGCGCTGGTCTCGCCGCTGTTCTTCCAGGTGGTGATCGACAAGGTGCTGGTGCATCGCTCGCTGAGCACGCTTGACGTACTGGTGATCGGCCTCGTCGCCATCTCGATGTTCGAGACCATTCTCGGCATCCTGCGAACCTACCTGTTTGCGCACACGACCAACCGCATCGACGTCGAACTCGGTGCGCGCCTGTTCCGTCATCTGCTGGCATTGCCGATGGCCTACTTCCAGGCACGGCGGGTCGGCGATTCCGTGGCGAGGGTGCGCGAACTCGAGAACATCCGCAATTTTCTCACCAGCTCTGCCTTGACGCTGGCGATCGACCTGCTGTTCACCTTCGTGTTTCTCGCGGTCATGTTCGCTTATTCGCCGCCGCTGACTTGGATCGTGCTCGGCTCGTTCCCGTTCTACATCGCGATCTCGGCCGGCGTGACGCCGCTGTTCCGGCGACGGCTCGACGATAAATTCCGGCGCGGCGCCGAGAACCAGGCCTTCCTGGTCGAGAGCGTGACCGGGATCGAGACGCTCAAGGCGATGGCGGTCGAGCCCCAGATGCAGCGGCGCTGGGAGGAGCAACTCGCGGGCTATGTCACGGCGAGCTTTCGGGTCCTCAGCCTAGGCAATACCGCGAGCCAGATGGTCCAGTTCGTCAGCAAGGTCGTTACCGCGGCGATCCTGTATTTCGGCGCCCGGCTGGTGATCGATGGCGGCCTGTCGGTCGGCGAACTCGTGGCCTTCAATATTTTGGCCGGCCGGGTCAGCGCCCCGGTGTTGCGTCTGGCGCAGATCTGGCAGGACTTTCACCAGGCGCGGCTTTCGGTGCAGCGGCTGGGCGATATCCTGAACACGACCGCGGAGCCGACCTATTCGGCGGGTCGCACACAGGTGCCCGCGCTCCGCGGCAACATCAGCTTCGACCACGTGACGTTTCGTTACCGGGTCGATGGCCAGGAAATCCTGCACGATATCAGCTTCGATGTCCCGGCCGGACAGATGGTCGGCATCGTCGGTCCGTCCGGCTCGGGCAAGAGCACGTTTGCAAAACTGGTGCAGCGGCTTTACGTGCCGGAAAGCGGACGGGTCCTGATTGACGGGACCGATATTGCGATGGCCGATCCGGCCGGGCTGCGTCGCCAGATCGGCGTGGTGCTGCAGGAAAACGTGCTGTTCAACCGTTCGGTGCGCGAGAACATCGCGCTCAGCGATCCGGCGATGCCGATGGAGCGCATCGTCGCAGCGGCCACGCTGGCGGGCGCGCATGAATTCATCCTCGAACTGCCCGAAGGCTACGACACCGTCGTCGGCGAGCGGGGCTCGACGCTCTCCGGTGGCCAGCGCCAGCGGATCGCCATTGCCCGCGCGTTGATCGCCGACCCCCGAATCCTGATCTTCGACGAGGCAACCAGCGCGCTCGACTACGAGAGCGAGCGCATCATTCAGCAGAACATGAAGGAGATCGCCAGGGGACGCACGGTTTTGATCATCGCGCACCGGCTCTCCACCGTCCGGGCGGCGGACCGCATCGTGACGCTGGAACGCGGCCGCCTGGTCGAGGACGGAACCCACGATGCCCTGATCAAGACCGGCGGCCGCTACGCGACGCTGCATCGGATGCAGGGAGGAATCTATGAAGTCGGCTAGCCAGACCTTGCCGGTCAAGCCGGCGCAAACCGTCATTCCGTTCAAGCCCAGGCCGGAGAGGCGCGGCGACGAACTCGCTTTTTTGCCGGCCGCGCTCGAGATCGTGGAGACGCCGCCGTCGCCAATCGGCCGCCTGCTGGTGGCGAACATCATCCTGCTGTTCTGTCTGGCGCTGATCTGGTCCTGGTTCGGGACCATCGACATCGTGGCATCGGCAACCGGCAAGATCATGCCGAGCGGCCGCACCAAGGTGATCCAGCCGTTCGAGACCGGCGTGGTGCGTTCGATCGGGGTGCAGGACGGGCAGGTGGTGAAAGCCGGCGACGTGCTGATCGAGCTCGATCCGACCGTCAACGCGGCCGAACGCGATCATTCCCAAAACGATCTGCTCGCCGAGCAGCTTAACATCGCGCGGCTGCGTGCCGCGCTTGCGGCCGTCGACGATCGCGAGCCGGATTTCGTCGCGCCTGCCGGCGCCGATCCGGGTTTGGTCGGCACCCAGCGCCAGCTCCTGCTCAATCAGGTGACCGAGCACCGCGCCAAGATCGCGGCGCTGGCACGTCAACAGGCGCAGAAGGAGGCCGAACAGGCCACGACCGCAGCCACCATCCACAAGCTCGAAGCGATGATTCCGGTGGTCCAGCAACGCGTCGATATCCGCAAGACGTTGATGGAACGGGAGCTGAGTTCGAAGATCACCTATTTCGAGACCCTGCAGTTGCTGGTCGAACAGCAGGAGGAACTCAGCGTCCAGAAAAGCCATCTAACGGAAGCGGAGGCGGCGGTGGCAGCGATTCGCGAGACCCGCGGCCAGGCAGCGGCCGAATACCGGCACACGCTGTCGGACGAACTCGCCAAGGCCGAGCAAAAGGCCGGCGGACTTGCCCAGGACCTGATCAAGGCCCAGCAGAAGACCAGACTTCAGCAGTTGACTTCGCCGGTGGACGGCGTGGTGCAGCAGCTCGCGATCCACACGGTCGGCGGTGTCGTCACCCCCGCGCAGGCGCTGTTGGTCATCGTTCCAAGCGACAGCCGGCTGGAAATCGAGGCGATGGTATCGAACCGCGACATCGGCTTTGTCCACCCCGGACAAGAAGCCGAGATCAAGATCGATACTTTCAATTTCACCCGCTACGGGCTGCTGCGCGGCAAGGTCCTGAACGTGTCGCAGGATGCCATCATTCGAGATCAACAGCAGGATCGCTCGGGCGACCGCCGCGCGGGCACGCCAAACGACTCCAGCGAACCGAAGGGCCAGGAGTTGAACTACAGCGCCCGCGTATCGCTTGATCGCACCAAGATGCGGATCGACGATCGGATGGTTGATTTGTCGCCCGGTATGGCGGTGACAGTGGAGATCAAGACCGGGTCGCGCACGATTCTGGATTATCTGCTGTCGCCGCTCATTCGTTATCAGCAGGATGTTCTGCACGAGCGGTGATCGTCATTGCGAGCCAACGGGTCCGGCCTCTGGCCGGCCCGATGACAGGCTCCGCGAAGCAATCCATCGCGCAACAAAGCAAGTGTGGATTGCTTCGTCGCTGACGCTCCTCGCAATGACGACGGAATGCGTAGCCGCGACGACGGCAGATTATTCCTTCGCCTTGATCGCCCAGGACACGCCCACCGTCACCGACAGCGTCTCTTCGCCCTGTGCTACCGGGGCGCCGGCTGCCATGGGCGCCATCATCTTGCCGCGCAACACAGGGGGAGCCGAGCCTTCCTCGGAAATGTTGAGCGGTTCGCCGAGCGTTACGCCGGCCGCCTTGGCGTAAATTTCAGCCTTGCGGCGGGCGTCGGCGATCGCCTTCTCCCGGGCGTCATCGAGCAGCTTTGAGGTCTGCGACACCATGAAATTGATGCCGCCAAGTTCGTTGGCGCCGGCGCCGACCAGGACGTCGATGATGTTGGCGACCTTGGTGACGTCGCGCAGCCGCACCGTGACGCGGTTGCTGGCGCGATAGCCGGTGACGGGTGACGGACCGGAGCGGTTCGGCGCGTATTGCGGCTGCAGCGACAACCGCGAGGTCTGATAGTCCTTTTCCTCGATGCCGGCGCCCTTCAGCGCCAGCAACACCTTGCCCATCGCCGCGTTGTTGGCGTCGGAGGCCTCGCGCGCGGTCTTGGCGTCGGAGGTCACGCCGCCGTCGATCTGCGCCTGGTCCGGCGGCACCGACACGGTGGCCTCGCCGATCACGGAGATTATCGGCGGTGGCGTCTGCGCGAACGCAGGCGTGGCGACCCAGCCGGCGGCAACGACGGCGAGCGCGAGCGAATGCTTCATGCGGATCACTTCAGCGGCACATAGACGTTGATCACCAGCTTGTCTTCCGCGGTCTTCAAGGGATCGGTGATGTACTCCTCGATGAAGGTGTCTTTGGCTTCCAGTTTCTTGTCGTCGAGGTGATTGGTGATCGCCTCATAAGTGTTGTCCATGTTGTCATAGGAACCGCGATGGACGAACTTCAGTGCCTTGCCCTCGGGCGATTTGCCCATGCTCATGTCCTTGGCCAGGTTCTTCGGATCCTGTTCGACCGGAATTTCGGCCAGGTAGGTGAAGCCGGTATCGTCGGTCGAGGTGTAGACGATCATCGCATTGCCGGTGGCCTTGATGCCCTGCTTGTCGAGCAGCGCGGTCAGCGCCTTGAACGAATCGATCAGGGTGTCGAACGCCGCATCCCAATTGGCGGTACCCTTCATGACCACCACCTTTTTGGGCTCCAGCGCGAACGGCTCGCCGAACGGGTCGGCGGTCTGAACGGTCGCGGCCGGCGGCGGGGCGGCCGGGGTCTGCGCGGTGGCCGGCGGGGGTGACGGCGCTGCCGACGGGCTTGCCTCCGGGGCCGGCGTCGCTGAGGGCGCGGGGGTAGCCGATGCGGCAGGGGTGGGAGTCGTGGCCGGCGTCGCGGTGGGGGGTGCGGAGGTGGCGGGTGCCGGCGTGGCCTGCGGGGTCGGGGTTGGCGTGGCTGCCGGGGCCTGCGCCAAAGCGGCTCCGGCCAGCGCGATCGCCACGACAGGGATCAGCGCGACCAGGGCCGAGCGGAACGTGCGGATACGGTTCATTCAGTCATTCTCCATCCCACCAAGCGCCTGCGGCACATCGAGCGCTCGCGGCGTGTCCCGGCCGATGCCCGCAAAAGGCGCGATCCGTTCCTAACACGTGAGGTCTGCTTTCGTCCCATGACAGATGCGTCATGCACCCCTGCGCACTAGGCAATTGGCTATCATTCGCCATATAAGCAGGCGGAAATTGGGAAAATCCATGAGCGCGCTTGCCAATCACGCCTTTGCCAAGATGAACGGGATCGGCAACGAAATCGTGGTGGTGGATCTGCGCGATTCGAAGGCCGCCGTCACCGCCGAGGAGGCGCGCGCGGTGGCTTCGCCGGCGGGCGTGCCCTATGACCAGCTGATGGTACTGCAGCCGCCGCGGCTGCAGGGCACCGAGGCCTTCATCAAGATCTACAACAATGACGGCTCGGAAGCCGGCGCCTGCGGCAACGGCATGCGCTGCGTGGTGCGCCGCCTGTTCGAGAAGACCGGCCAGTCCGCCGTGACGTTCGAGACCCGGGCCGGGCTGTTGAATTGCTGGCAGGGGCCGGCGCCCGATCTCTATACGGTGGATATGGGCGCGCCGAAGTTCGGCTGGCAGGACATTCCGCTGGCCGAGGAGTTTCGCGACACCCGCTACATCGAGTTGCAGGTCGGGCCGATCGACGCGCCGATCCTGCATTCGCCCTCGGTGGTGAGCATGGGCAACCCGCATGCGATCTTCTGGGTCGACGACGTCAACGCCTATGATCTCGAACGCTTCGGGCCGTTGTTGGAAAATCACCCGATCTTTCCCGATCGCGCCAACATCACGCTGGCCCACATCGTCGATCGCGATCACATTACGATGCGCACCTGGGAACGCGGCGCCGGTCTGACGCGCGCCTGCGGTTCGGCGGCCTGCGCCACCGCGGTCGCCGCCGCCCGGCTGAAGCGCACCAACCGTACCGTCGAGTTGACGCTACCCGGCGGCAAGCTCTCGATCGAATGGCGCGAGCGCGACGATCATGTGCTGATGACCGGCACCGCCGATTTCGAATATGAGGGCCGTTTCGATCCGGCGCTGTTCGCGTCGGTTGCTTAAGTGGCTGGCGTGAGATGAGCGTCGACGTCCTCACCTTCGGCTGCCGCCTCAACGCCTTCGAATCCGAGGTGATCGCGCGCGAGGCCGAGCGCGCTGGCCTCTGCGATACCGTCGTCATCAACAGTTGCGCCGTCACCAACGAGGCGGTGGCGCAGGCGCGGCAATCGATCCGGCGACTGAAGCGCGAGCGCCCCGAGGTGCGCATCGTCGTCACCGGCTGCGCGGCGCAGACCCAGCCCGACATGTTTGCCGGGATGGCCGAGGTCGATCGCGTCGTCGGCAATGACGAGAAAATGCGTGGGCAGGCCTGGCGCGAGGCGCGTGCGGCGTTCGATGGCGGCTTTGGCATCGAGACAAGCGAGAAAATCGCGGTCGCCGACATCATGTCGGTGAAGGAAATGGCGCCGCACCTGCTCGACGGCTTCAAGGCCGGATTGCCTCGCGTATTCGTGCAGGTGCAGAACGGCTGCGACCATCGCTGCACCTTCTGCATCATCCCCTACGGCCGCGGCAATTCGCGCTCGGTGCCGATGGGCGCCGTCGTCGATCAGGTTCGTGCGCTGGTCGAACGCGGCCATGCCGAGATCGTGCTGACCGGCGTCGATATGACAAGCTACGGCGCCGACCTGCCGGGCGAGCCGAAGCTCGGGCAACTTGCAAAACAGATCCTGCGACATGTCCCGGAATTGAAACGCTTACGGATTTCCTCGATCGACTCGATCGAGGCCGACCGCGACCTGCTCGACGTTATCGCGGATGATGCGCGGCTGATGCCGCATCTGCACCTGTCGCTGCAGTCCGGCGACGATCTGATCCTGAAGCGGATGAAACGGCGGCATTTGCGCCGCGACGCCATTGAATTCTGCGCGCAGGTGCGGCGGCTGCGGCCGGACATTGCGCTCGGTGCCGATATCATCGCAGGTTTTCCGACCGAGACCGAAGAAATGTTCGCGCGTTCGCGGGATCTGGTCGACGAATGCGATCTCACCTTCCTGCATGTGTTTCCCTATTCGAAACGTCCGGGCACGCCGGCGGCGCGGATGCCGCAGGTGGCGGGCGAGGTGATCAGGGAGCGCGCGAAGCGATTGCGCGCGGCGGGTGAGACGGCGCTGCAGAAGCGGCTGGCGGCGGAGGCAGGCGCAACGCGTCAGGTTTTGATCGAGAGCAAGCGCCAGGGCCGCACCGAGCATTTCCTGCCGGTGGCGATCTCAGGCGAAACGCCGGGCGCGGTGCGGGCGCTGGTTGTGACGGGAAATGATGGCGCGCGGCTGACGGTGTGAGCCGCAAGTTTCGCTGTCATCGCCCGGCTTGCCGCCTCCGCTAAAGCTGCGGCGAGCCAACATAGGGAAGCCTCGGCGAAGCCTTGGCGTAGCCGGGACCGGGCGACCCAGTACGCCGCGGCTTCTCGATTCAAATCACACCCGCCTCTGGAATACTGGATCATCCGCCTTCGCGGATGATGACAACGGAGGTTGGGAGGGGAAGGGGAACGCCGCTACTCGCCGTTCCACCCGCACTTGCGCAGCCGCTCGTGCATATGTTCCGGCGCCGGCGCCACCACGCGCACCGGCTCCTTGTTCCTTGAAATCGGAATCCCGATCTCGCGGGAATGCAGATGCAGGACGGGTTCACCGAAGCGCGGGCCGTTGCCATAGATGTTGTCGCCGACGATCGGCCAGCCCGTGGCCGACGTGTGCACGCGCAGTTGATGGGTGCGGCCGGTGACCGGTTCCAGCGCCAGCCAGGCGAGGCCGTCGCCACGTCCGCAGACTTTCCAGTTTGTGACGGCTTTTTGACCGTCCGGGTCCGGCTTCTGCCACCAGCCGCGTTCCTCGTTGAGGCGGCCAAGCGGCATGTCGATGGTGCCTTCGTCCTCAGCTGGCCCGCCTTCGACCACCGCCCAATAGGTCTTTGAAATCTTGCCGTGCTTGAACAGCAGGCCAAGCGAGGCGGTGGCCTTGCGGTGGCGTCCCAGCACCAGGCAGCCGGAGGTATCCTTGTCGAGCCGGTGGGCCAGCACCGGCGGCCGCGGCAGGCCGAATCGCAGGCCGTCGAACGAGGCCTCCAGATTGGCGCCGCCCTTGGGGCCGCGATGCACCGGCAGGCCGGCGGGCTTGTCGATGACCAGCATCAGGCCGTCGCGGTGAAGCACGCGGGCCTGGATTTCTTCCGCGGTCAATCCGGGAATATCAAACGGTTTGTTGTGACTTTCGCTCATGGCGCGAAACCGCTAACACAGCCCCGACATGAACGATACCACTCCCGGAACCCCCAAATTGAGCTGGTGGCGGCGGCTCTCGGGCGGCCTGAAGCGAACCTCGAGTTCGCTCGGGTCCGCCGTTGCCGATCTCGTCACCAAGCGCAAGCTCGACCGCGCCATGCTCGACGATATCGAGGATGTGCTGCTGCGCGCCGATCTCGGCACCGAAGTCGCAGGTCGCATCGCGACCGCCGTCGGCGCCGGCCGCTACGACAAGGCGATATCGGCCGAAGACGTCAAAACGGTGGTCGCGACCGAAGTCGAGAAAGTGCTGGCGCCGGTCGCCAAGCCGCTGGAGATCGACGCCTCGCAAAAGCCGTTCGTCATTCTGGTGGTCGGCGTCAACGGTTCCGGCAAGACCACCACCATCGGCAAGCTGGCGGCGAAACTTTCCGCCGAAGGGCGCAAGATGATGCTCGCCGCCGGCGACACCTTTCGTGCCGCCGCGATCGAACAGCTCAAGGTCTGGGGCGAGCGCACCAAGTCGCCGGTCATCGCCGGCGCGCAGGGCTCGGATTCGGCAAGCCTTGCCTTCAACGCGCTGACCGCGGCGAAGGAGCAGAAGGTCGACGTGTTGCTGGTCGACACCGCCGGCCGGCTGCAGAACAAGGCCGAGCTGATGAACGAACTGGAAAAGGTCGTTCGCGTTATCAAGAAGGTCGACGCGTCGGCGCCGCATGCCGTGCTGCTGGTGCTCGACGCCACGGTGGGACAAAATGCGCTGTCGCAGGTCGAGGCATTTCATCGTACCGCAGGGGTTACCGGCCTTGTCATGACCAAGCTCGACGGTACCGCGCGCGGCGGCATTCTGGTGGCGCTGGCGGAGAAGTTCAAACTGCCGGTGCACTTCATCGGGGTCGGCGAAAGCATCGAAGACCTGGCGCCGTTCACCGCGCGGGATTTCGCCAACGCGATCGCAGGAATTGAGTCTTAGGTTTTCACTTGCCATGCCCCGCGAAGGCGGGGCATCCAGTACGCCGCGCTGCTGATCGGAATCGAGGCGCCCCGGAATACTGGATCACCCGCTCCAGTGCGCAACGCGCACAAGGCGGGTGATGACGGCAGACACAGGATATGAAATGGACAAGACCCAGCCGCATCCGCTGTTCAAGCTCGCGACCGAACTCGGGCCACTGCTCGTGTTCTTTATCGCCAACGCCAAAGCCAATCTGTTTGTCGCCACCGGCGCCTTCATGGTGGCGATCGTGGCGGCGATGATCGCGTCCTATGTGGTGACGCGGCACATTCCGATCATGGCTGTTGTCACCGGCGTCATCGTCATCGTGTTCGGGACGCTGACGCTGGTGCTGCACGACGAAACCTTCATCAAGGTGAAGCCGACCATCATCTACGGCCTGTTCGCCGCGATCCTCGGCGGCGGGCTGCTGTTCGGCCGCTCCTTCATCGCCATCATGTTCGACCAGATGTTCAACCTGACGCCGCAGGGCTGGCGCATCCTGACGCTGCGCTGGGCGCTGTTCTTCTTCGGCATGGCGATCTTGAACGAAATCATCTGGCGCACCCAGACGACGGACTTCTGGGTGAATTTTAAAGTGTTCGGCGTTACGCCGCTGACGATGATCTTTGCGATCGCCCAGATGCCGCTGACCAAGCGCTATCATCTGGAGCCGGCCACGCTCGAGGCGAGCGAGGCGGATGGCGGCGATGTGACGAAGTAGGGGCGCGGTTGCGCGGCTCCGTCATTGCCTGCAACAAACGCGAAGCGTTTGCGCAAGGGAGCGAAGCGACGAAGCAATCCATTCTTTCTTTACGTGGGAAGATGGATTGCTTCGCTTCGCTCGCAATGACGAGAAGATCAGCTCTTCTGCTTGGCGATGATCTTGTCCTTGATCCCGTCATAGGTCTTCTGCGGGACGATGTTCTTGCTCACCAGGTCGTCCTTGCCCTTGTAGGGGCGGCCCGCGATGATCTTGGCCGAATAGGCCTTGCCGATGCCGGGCAGCGCGTCGAGCTGGTCGGCGGTTGCCGAATTGATGTCGAGCAGCTCGGCCTTCGGCGCCGGCGCCATCTTCGATTCGGCGGCTGGTGCCTTCGGAGCCGGAGCCATCATCTTGCCGTCGGATTTGGCGGCGGGCTGCGCGGTCTGGGCCATCGACGGGGTCGCCGTCAGCATGCCCAAGGTGAGCGCGGTTGCGAGAACGGAAGCGAGCGTGAAATGGCGCATAGAAGTGTCCCTCCAAGGACGGTTTAAGTAACAGCATTGAATTAGCTTCGGATTCGTGGCGGCGCCATGGCCCCAGAATGAACGGCAGATAAAAGCGAATAATTATTTGGAGTTAATTGTTGTCTTGTCATTCCGGGGCGCATCGAAGATGCGAACCCGGAATCTCGAGATTCCGGGTTCATCGCTGCGCGATGCCCCGGAATGACGGCGAGCAGTTACGTCCCCGCGCGCAGCGCCTTCTCGATTTCAACCTTCAGCACGCTGTCGATATTGTCCGGCGTCACCGGCCCGACCATCTTGTAGAGGATGGTGCCTTGGCGGCCGACCACGAAGGTCTCGGGCACGCCGTAGACGCCCCATTCGATCGAGCCGCGGCCGTTGGCATCGACGCCGACGATGCCGAACGGATTGCCGTAGCGGCCGAGGAAGCGGCGGGCGTTGTCGGGGGAATCCTTGTAGTTGATGCCGACGAGCTGCAGCCGCTTGTCTTTGGCCAGTTGAACAAACAGCGGTGCCTCGTCGTGGCAGGGCACGCACCAGGAGGCCCAGACGTTGACGACGCTGACCTTGCCCTTGAACGCGGATGGATCGAGCCCAGGCACCGCGGCACCGTTGACGGCGAGGCCCTCCAGCGCCGGCAGCGCGGTTTGCGGCGCCGGGCGGCCGATCAAGGCCGAGGGGATCCTGGATGGATCGCCGCCATGCAGCCGCACCAGAAACAGTCCGGCGAGTGCTGCGAAGCCGATCAGCGGCAACGCCACCAGCCAGCGCCGGCTGTTCGGCCCGACATCCGATGGTGCGGGTTCGCTCATCGGATATCCGTTGCGTTGCGGCCGGACCGGCGCGTCACGCCGCTGGCCTCGAGTTCGCGCAACCGCGCCTTCTGCCGGCGATAGTCGATCGCGATCCAGACGATCAGGATCAGCACCACCGCCGCCACCAGCGCATAGGACGTTACGATGAAGGTGGCGTAGGAACCGAGTGCCATGGCGTCACGCCGCCTGCTGGCTGGCTTGCATCATCTGCAAGGCGCGGACGCGGCGGCGCAGGATCTCGTTGCGCATCGCCGCCAGATGCAGGGTAACGAACAGCAGCGAAAATCCGACCGCCATCACCAGCAACGGAATCAGGAAGGCTTTGTCGAGCGACGGGCCGCCCATCCGCATCACCGAGGCCGGCTGATGCAGCGTGTTCCACCAGTCGACCGAGAATTTTATGATCGGCAGGTTGATCGCGCCGACCAGTGTCAGGATTGCCGCCGCGCGCGCGGCGCGCGAGGGATCGTCGACCGCGCGCCACAGCGCGATCAGGCCGAGATACATCAGAAACAAAATCAGCACCGAGGTCAGCCGTGCGTCCCATTCCCAATAGGTGCCCCACATCGGCTTGCCCCACAGCGAGCCGGTGACCAGCGCCAGGAAGGTAAAGGCGGCGCCGATCGGCGCGGCGGCCTTGGCGGCGACGTCGGCGAGCGGATGCCGCCATACCAGCGTGCCCAGCGCCGAAAGGCTCATCACGCCCCAGACGAACATCGACAGCCACGCATTCGGCACATGGATGAACATGATCTTGACGGTGGCGCGCTGCTGGTAGTCGTCGGGCGCCATCGCCGATTGATAGAGGCCGATCAGCAACAGGATCGCGGTTGCGCCCGCCAGCCACGGCAGCACGCGTGCCGTCAGCGACAGGAACTTGGTGGGATTGGCGAGGTCGAGCAGCGTCATGGCATCCTGATAGTCGTCAGCGGCGGGGCAGGCAATGCGGCTTGGTTTGTTTCATTTCGCCTCCGCGAGAGTTGATCGGCGTCAAATGGGTGTCAGTCCAGTCCATGCCGCAGGCTGGCCGCCGCCGCGAACGGCCCGATCACGAAACTGACCAGCGACAGCGCGCACAGGATCGAAAACGGCGTTCCGAACGACAGCGGTCCTGATATCGCGGCCTGCGAGGCCGCGACGCCGAAGATCAGCACCGGGATCGACAGCGGCAGCACCAGCACCGCCAGCAACAACCCGCCGCGATGTAATGTCACGGCCAGCGCCGCGCCGATCATGCCGGTAAATGTCAGCGCCGGGGTCCCGACCAATAGCGTCAGCGCCACCGCCGCGGTCGCGGCGGCATCGAGGTTCAACAGCAACCCGAGCACAGGCGTTGCGATCACCAGCGGTAACCCGGCGGCGAGCCAGTGCGCCAGCGCTTTCGCCGCACAGGCGAGTTCCAGCGGGGTCCGGCCCATCACGATCAGGTCGAGGGAACCGTCGTCATGGTCCGATGTGAACAGGCGATCGAGCGTCAGCAGGCTCGCGAGCAGCGCGCCGAGCCAAAGGATCGCAGGGCCAAGCCGGGTCAGCAGCGCGAGATCCGGCCCGATCGCAAACGGCATCAGCACCGTGACGGTCAGGAAAAACAGCACGCCGATCAGTGCGCCGCCCCCGACCCGCAGTGCGATTTTGATGTCCCGTCGGATCAACGCGGCGAGGGCGGTCATGCGGCGCCCCCCATCCGCAATTCCCCTGCCTCGATGCCGAGCGGGGCGTGGGTGGCGGCGATGACGATGCCGCCGCCGGCCAGATGGTCGCGCGTCAGGCCGGCGAACAGGCCTTGACCAGCGGCATCAAGCGCCGAGGTCGGCTCGTCCAGCAACCAGACCGGCCGCCGCACCACCAATAGCCGGGCGATCGACAACCGCCGCCGCTGCCCGGCCGACAGGTACGCCGCGGGCAGGTGGGTCGTATGGCCGAGCCCGACCGAAGCAAGGCATTGGCCGGGATCGGCGACATCGCCGCCCAGAAAATCGCACCAGAACGACAGGTTTTCGGTCACGCTGAGCGCTGGCTTCAGCGCGTCGCGATGGCCGAGATAGTGGGATTGTTCTGATAGGGTCAGTTCCGCTTCGCCGCCTTCGAGGTCGAACGATCCGCCCGCCGGCGTCAGCAGCCCTGCGATCAGGCGTAGCAGCGAGGTCTTGCCGGATCCATTGGGGCCGGTGACGGCAAGGGCCTGGCCGGACGAAGCCTCGAAATCGAGGCCGGAAAACACCTCGCGGCCGCCCCTGATACAACTGACCTGGCGTCCCGAGAGCCGCATCTTGTCCCTTCACAGCCCTCTGAAAACCCAGCCCTCTGAAAGCTATGGGTAGCGCATTCAAATTTGTGGGTCGCGCCATGCTGCCGCACGATTGTCGGTGTGGCGGCGCTTCTAGAAAGATTCTATAAGTCCGGAACTTGATGCAGCACACAATCGGCCGCCGCAAGCCAATAGGCCGACCAAGCGGCGGTGTTTAAATACCCTTGCCGGGTATAACTGAGAATTGGGATTTCCTCACATGACCTCTCTCGACAGCTTCAAATGCCGCAAGACCCTCAAGGTCGGTGGCAAGACCTATGTTTATTACAGCCTGCCCACCGCCGAGAAGAACGGTCTGAAGGGAATTTCCAAGCTTCCCTATTCGATGAAGGTGCTGCTGGAGAACCTGCTGAGGTTCGAGGACGACCGCACGGTCAAGAAGGCCGACATCGTCGCGGTGTCGAAATGGTTGAAGACGCGCAAGCTGCAACACGAAATCGCGTTCCGTCCCGCGCGCGTGCTGATGCAGGATTTCACCGGCGTGCCGGCGGTGGTCGATCTCGCCGCGATGCGCAACGCGATGCAGGCGCTCGGCGGCGATGCCGAGAAGATCAATCCGCTGGTGCCGGTCGATCTCGTGATCGACCACTCCGTGATCGTGAACTTCTTCGGTGACAACAAGGCGTTCGGCAAGAACGTGGTCGAGGAATACAAGCAGAACCAGGAGCGCTACGAGTTCCTGAAATGGGGCCAGAAGGCGTTCTCGAATTTCTCCGTGGTGCCGCCCGGCACCGGCATCTGCCATCAGGTCAATCTCGAATATCTCGCGCAGACGGTGTGGACCCGCAAGGAGAAGCTGACGGTCGGCAAGAAGACCGGCACCTTCGAGGTCGCCTATCCCGACACGCTGGTCGGTACCGACTCGCACACCACGATGGTCAACGGCCTTGCCGTGCTCGGCTGGGGCGTCGGCGGCATCGAGGCGGAAGCCGCGATGCTCGGCCAGCCGCAATCGATGCTGCTGCCGGAAGTGATCGGCTTCAAGCTCAAGGGCTCGCTGAAGGAAGGCGTGACCGCGACCGACCTGGTGCTGACGGTGACGCAGATGCTGCGCAAGCAGGGCGTGGTCGGCAAGTTCGTCGAGTTCTACGGCCCCGGCCTCGATCATCTCTCGGTCGCCGACAAGGCCACCATCGGCAACATGGCGCCGGAATATGGCGCGACCTGCGGCTTCTTCCCGGTCGATGCCGCGACCATCGATTATCTCAAGACCTCCGGGCGCAAGGCGGACCGCGTCAAGCTGGTCGCGGCCTATGCCAAGGCGCAGGGCCTGTTCCGCACCGCCAAGTCCGCCGATCCCGTGTTCACGGAAAAGCTGACGCTCGACCTCGGCGACGTGGTGCCGTCGATGGCCGGACCGAAGCGCCCCGAAGGCCGCGTCGCGCTGCCGGCGGTCGCCGCCGGCTTCTCCGCGGCGATGAGCAGCGAATACAAGAAGGCCGCGGACGCCTCGTCACGCTACGCCGTCGAGAGCCGCAAGTTCGATCTCGGCCATGGCGACGTCGTCATCGCGGCGATCACCTCCTGCACCAACACCTCCAATCCGAGCGTGCTGATCGGCGCCGGCCTGCTGGCCCGCAACGCCGCCGCCAAGGGCCTGAAGGCCGCGCCCTGGGTCAAGACCTCGCTGGCGCCGGGCAGCCAGGTGGTCGCGGAGTATCTTTCCAATTCCGGCCTGCAGACCGAACTCGACAAGGTCGGCTTCAACCTGGTCGGCTTCGGCTGCACCACCTGCATCGGCAACTCAGGCCCGCTGCCGGAGGAGATTTCGAAATCGATCAACGACAACGGCATCGTTGCCGCCGCGGTGCTGTCGGGTAACCGCAACTTCGAAGGCCGCGTCAGCCCCGACGTGCAAGCCAACTATCTCGCCTCGCCGCCGCTGGTGGTGGCCTACGCGCTGGCGGGAACGGTGACCAAGGACCTCGCGGTCGAGCCGATCGGCAACGGCAAGGACGGCAAGCCGGTGTACCTGAAGGACATCTGGCCGACGACCAAGGAGATCAACGCCTACATGAAGAAGTTCGTCACCGCGACGATCTTCAAGAAGCGTTACGCCGACGTGTTCAAGGGCGACACCAACTGGCGCAAGATCAAGACGGTCGAGAGCGAGACCTATCGCTGGAACATGAGCTCGACCTACGTGCAGAACCCGCCCTACTTCGAAGGCATGAAGAAGGAGCCCGAGCCGATCGTCGATGTCGTCGATGCGCGGATTCTGGCGATGTTCGGCGACAAGATCACCACCGACCACATCTCGCCGGCAGGCTCGATCAAGCTGACCTCGCCGGCCGGAAAGTATCTGTCGGAGCATCAGGTGCGGCCCGCGGACTTCAACCAGTACGGCACGCGGCGCGGCAATCACGAGATCATGATGCGCGGCACCTTCGCCAACATCCGCATCAAGAACTTCATGCTGAAGGGCGCCGACGGCAACATTCCGGAAGGCGGCCTCACCAAGCACTGGCCCGACGGCGAGCAGATGTCGATCTACGACGCCGCGATGAAGTACCAGCAAGAGCACGTGCCGCTGGTGGTGTTCGCCGGCGCCGAATACGGCAACGGTTCGTCGCGCGACTGGGCCGCCAAGGGAACCCGGCTGCTCGGCGTTCGCGCCGTGATCTGCCAGAGCTTCGAGCGCATCCATCGCTCCAACCTGGTCGGCATGGGCGTGCTGCCGCTGACCTTCGAGGACGGCACCTCCTGGTCTTCGCTCGGCCTGAAGGGCGACGAGAAGGTCACCATCCGGGGCTTGCAGGGCGAACTGAAGCCGCGTCAGACCCTGACGGCGGAAATCGTGTCCGGCGACGGTTCGCTGCAGCGGGTGCCGCTGCTGTGCCGCATCGATACGCTCGACGAGCTCGAGTACTATCGCAACGGCGGTATTCTGCAGTATGTGCTGCGCAATCTCGCGGCCTGACGCGGATTTGTGATCAGGGGCTCACTGCGAAGTGAGTGGCGACAAGCAAGAAGGCGGCCTATGAAAAGGCCGCTTTCGCGCGTTTTGGGGCACGCTCACAGGGATCAGATCATGCCCCGTACAAATACGGATGGAAATCGTTACGACCGGTTCGCAGTATGACAGCGATGATGGCCTATAATCGTATTTCGCGGTGGTCCGGAGCGCTCAGTGCAAGTGCGCTAAGTGTCTTTGCGATCGTCGCTATCATCCGTCCCGCCCACGCCGACCCGCGCGCCGTGGTTGAGCTGTTCACCTCGCAGGGATGTTCGTCCTGTCCGCCCGCCGACAAGATCCTCGGCGAGCTCTCCAAGGACCCTTCGGTGATCGCGCTGAGCATGCCGATCGACTATTGGGATTATCTCGGCTGGAAGGACACGCTGGCGGACTCGCGCTTCAGCGCCCGCCAGAAAGCCTACTCGCATATGCGCGGCGATCGCGACGTCTATACGCCGCAGATGATCGTCAACGGTTCGGCGCACGTGATCGGCAGCGACCGCGCCAGCATCGAAGGCGCGATCCAGGATACGACCAAGACCGATGGCGTGATGTCGGTGCCGGTGACGATGACGCTGTCCGGCAAGCAGATCAATGTTTCGGTCGCCGCCAGCAAGGCGCCGATGGCCGCGCATGGCGAAGTCTGGATCTGCTCGGTTTCGAAGGCAGTACCGATTTCGATCGGGCGCGGCGAAAATCGCGGCCGGGAAATCACCTACTACAATGTGGTGCGCAATCTGCTGAAGGTCGGCGACTGGAACGGCAATTCCGGAAGCTGGAGCGTGCCGATCGAGAATATCTCGCGCGAGGGCGTCGATGCCGCGGTCGTCTATGTCCAGGACGGCAATCGCGAGAAGCCGGGCCCGATGCTCGGCGCGGCCTATACGCCGCTGCGCTAGTTCTCTTTGGATTTTTGGGGACGGACGTCGCGGCTGCCGGCGAAGGTTGGCGGTCGCCGGACCGTGGCTGACGCCAGCAGGACCCCGGAAACGAAAGACGCCCGAAACGAAAAAGGACCAACTTTCGTTGGCCCAGGTTCGGGATTAACTCCCCTGCGAACAGGCCCGATCCCGACGGCCCCGGGGGGCTGGGGGCTGAGGAATCCGGAACCGAAAGGACCGGGCCAACGCAGAATCATCTTGTCGCAATCCAGCGGGGCGGTCGGTTGGCGGAAGTGGGGCAGCAATAAGATTCTGCTAACGATCGCGTGACTCGGTGTGTCCCGCGGGTAACGGACAATCCGTCGCGGTTTTCGTTGTGTTTACAATGGCCCTTGCGGTGCCCGGCGGTTAGCGCAATCATGTCGGGAGGATGACAGGAGGCGCTCGATGAGTTCGATGTCGGAGGACACTGATCCAAGCGAGAGTCGCGCAGTGGCGCGCACCGCCACTGCGAGCCCCGGGCAAACCAGTCCCTTGCCAAATCGCGTCACGTTCAATCGTCTGGAACTCAATCGTATCCTGAACCTGTACGGCCGCATGGTCGCGGACGGCGAGTGGCGCGACTACGCCATCGACTTCCTGAAAGACCGCGCGGTGTTTTCAGTGTTCCGCCGCGCCTCCGAAGTCCCGATCTATCGCATCGAGAAAGACCCGCGGCTGGCGCGCAAGCAGGGCATGTACAGCGTGATCACCGCGACCGGGCTGATCCTGCGCCGCGGCCACGAACTCGAACGCGTGCTGCTGGTGATCGACCGCAAGCTGGCGGTGGTGTAGGAGACCTGAGCGCGACGGCCCCTATCAGGGCGCGTACTCATGACGCGTTCTCATGAATCGAGTTCGTTCGTCGCGGGCTTGGCCAATGTCCGCTGTGCCCCAGTAGCGACCAAATTCCGCGCCGCAGCGAAATGACGCGATGTGCCAGGATCGGAAGTCATGGCCGTGGCTCATCGTTGATATCGAGACACCCGTGCTTGTTACGCTCGCGTCCTCGAACAATGACGGTATCAGCCTGGATGCTCTAGCGTCCGGCCTTGCGTTCGATCTCGAGCCGCTGTTCGGCGCCGATGCGCCACTCGGCGAGCAGTTTGAGGAATCCGTCCGGATCGACCAGCAGGTTGGGTTCGCCGGGCTTGCGCGCCATCAGCCTGTAATGAGTTTCCGTCAATCCGCTCGAAAAGGGATGAGGCGTAAGGTTCACTGTGACGGGTTGGTTAGGCTGCTTGACCAGTCCGCTGAGCCGGTCGAGGGTTGCAATGAAGCCTTCGACCTGTTTTGAACTCTTGATGGCATTGAGACCCAATCCGCCGATGGTGATTGCCCTGTAGAGGTTGGCGCCGTCCTTGACGTCGAAGGTGTAGGACGCGGTACCGAGCGTATGGCCAGGGGTCTCAAGCACGCCGAAGCTGTTGCCGCCGAGCTGGATGACGTCGCCGTCCTTCACCACGACATCCTGCGGGATCATCGACCAGGACCACGGCGTCGATTCCGATGCTCGCGCCGCCTCCATCGCCTCGTCCCAGCCGGCTTGCGTCATCACGAACTTTGCGTTGATCAGGAGCGGCTTGAGCTTGGCAGCGCCGCCGACATGGTCAAAGTGGCCGTGCGTCATGAGCACATATTTGATGTCGGCGAGATTGATCCCGGCCTTGCCGAGGTTTGCAACCAGCCGGTCGACATGGGGCTCATGAAGGGTGTCGATCAGCACCACGCCGTCGGCGGTCCGGATTGCCCAGGCAGATACCCAGCACACGCCGACGGACTGGATGTTGTCGAATGCGTGCCAGGGTTCGACCGCCTGCTGCGCATTGGCATCGCGCTGCCAGCTGCGCCAGGCATCCGGGGGCGGCTTTCCGACGCTGGCGAAAGCGTTGAAGGCCGCCAGAATTTCTTTGGAGGGGCAGCCCTCGAACGGCTGGGCTGCCAGCGGATTAGCTGACGCAGTCACGAGCAGCACCGTAAGCCCAAATGACATAATCCACTCGGAGAAGGTCAGGCGAGGCATGATGTATCTCCGGGACCCGGATGTTAGACACTTGTGCGGGCCGCCAAATGCAGGCCGCCAAATCCAATAAAGCCGCGCGGCTGCTCATTTTGGAATGATGCACCTTGCAAGCGCAAAAGCATACAGATTTGAACCGGAGCTACGGAAAAATGGTCCGGCGACCTGCTTCGGACGGTGATGAGGCACATGTCTGCTTCGGGTCCAATCGCGACTGGGTCGAGCCAGCAGCAAGTCCGGCCATGCCCGCAATGCCGCCGAAGCGGAAGTGACTTCATGGCATTAGCAGCAACCGCGATGGACGTGATTCAAGCTTCGAAACCTGCAGTCTCGAATCATGCGCTACGAACTCAGCGACTTTGAGGGACCTGGAGCCTTTTCCGTTCCGATAGAATCGGAACGGGGCTCCAGTTTCTTGTTTTGACGCGTTTTCTTGACGCGAACCGGTATCCACTTCGCTCGAAAACGCTCTGGTCTACTTTGCATGGGGTTGTTTTCGCGATTTTGTGTTCAGGCCCTACGGTTCAGCGCAGAAGAGGCGTTGCGCCGCGTCCGGGACACGCGCGATCGTTAGTGCTTCACGCTTACGGCGAATCGAAATCAACTCCAGCGTTAAGCCTTCGAGTCCGCCGGCAGCGTCGTCGCACCTTCGCCGAGCGCGCGCTGCATCATCACGGTATCGAGCCAGCGGCCGAATTTGAGGCCGACATCGGGGTGCGTCCCGATCATCTGGAAACCGGTTTTGGTGTGGACGCCGATCGAGCCGGCATTGGCGGAGTCGCCGATCACGGCGATCATCTGCCGGTAGCCGCGGGTCTCGCATTCGGCGATCAGCCGCTGCAGCAATTGCAGGCCGATGCCGCGGCGGTGGATCGCCGGCTGCAGGTAGACCGAATTCTCCACCGTGAAGCGATAGGCCGGCCGCGGCCGGTACGGCCCGGCATAGGCATAGCCGATGACGCGGCCTTCGACGGCGGCGACCAGATACGGAAATCCGCCGTCCATCAAGGCCCGGAAGCGCCGGGTCATCTCGGCAAGGTCGGGTGGGATCAGCTCGAAGGTCGCGGTGCCATAACGCACCGCGTGCTCGTAGATCTCGGTGACAAAGGGGAGGTCGGCCTCGGTGGCGGGCCTGATTTCAGGGGTGGACATGCGCGCAGATTATTTTTGCCGGCCGCAAAAGAAAAGCCCCGGCCGCGAGGGCCGGGGCTGCAAATTTAGCCTTGGTCGGAAGCGTCTAGTTGTCGCGCTGTCCGAGCAGCTGCAGCAGCAGCGTGAACAGGTTGATGAAGTTCAGGTAGAGCGACAGCGCACCGGTGATCGCCGCCCGCTCCGCCACCACACCACCCTGCGACGCGTAGCCGTAGATGTAGTCGTTCTTCAGCCGCTGGGTGTCCCAGGCGGTGAGGCCCGCGAACACCAGCACGCCGACCACCGAGACGATGAACTGCAGCATCGAGCTTGCCAGGAACAGGTTGACCAGGCTTGCGATGATGATGCCGATCAGGCCCATGAACAGGAACGACCCCATGCCGCTCATGTCACGCTTGGTGGTGTAGCCGTAGAGGCTCAGCGCGCCGAAGGTCGCCGCGGTGATGAAGAACACCCGTACGATCGAGGTGTGGGTGTACACCAGGAAGATCGACGACAGCGAAACGCCCATCAGCGCCGAGAACACCCAGAACAGCATCTGGGCGGCCGCGGGCTGCAGCCGGTTGATGCCGGCAGAGATCACGAACACCATGACCAGCGGCGCGAAGATGAACAGCCACTTCAGCGGGCTGACATACATCGCGTAGCCGAACGGGGTCAGGAAGGCGCTGCCGAACTTGGCCGCACCGGCCGACGGATCCGTCGTCACCGCTGCCATGTAGACACCGAGCGCCGCCAGGCCGGTGATGGCCAGGCCGATGCTCATGTAGTTGTAGATGCGCAGCATGTAGGCGCGCAGACCGGCATCGACGGTCGCGGCGTCAGCGCGCCCGGCGGCCCGGCCGAAAGGAGAAGCGTAGTTACGGTCTAGGTCCGACATGGTCGAATTCCCGTTGGTTGCCCGGCGGAGCGCAAGGGGTTTGCGGCGCCGGTTCGAAATCTATCTCAGATGACCGCGATTTGCCGACATTAATTTTGTGTCATCAAACCGGGTCTGTTCCCATCCGATATGTGGGAAACTAACACATTTGCTGCAAGCTTCCACGCGCGGCTGAATGTCGCTCTATCAGGCGATTTCCGAGCAAAAGCAGCGTTAACCCTGCCCTGGTCCCCGCTACAATTTGTCACAAATTCCGCAACACGCTGGCCGGCTTCTGGTTCAGGGCCAGCAACGTCCCGGCGAGTCCGAGGCCGACGGTGACGACCAGGGCGGCGGCGACCACGCCGGCCGCGCTGCCGGCCTGCCATATGAAGCTCAACGTCATCAGCCGGGTCACGATCAGCCAGGCCGCGACCGAGCCCGCGATCACGCCGAACACGGCGGTGGCAAAGCCGATCATCAGGTATTCCAGCGCATAGGCGCCGAGCAGCCGTGCCCGGGTGGCGCCGAGCGTCTTCAGGATCACCGCGTCGTAGACCCGGTGGCGATGGCCGGCGGCGAGCGCCCCGCCCAGCACCAGGATGGCCGAGATCAGCGTCACCGCGCTGGCGCCGCGGATCGCCAACACGAGGTTGGTGACGACGGTGCCGATGGTCTCCAGCGCCTCGCGCACCCGTACGCTGGTCACCATCGGGAAGGCATCCGCGACCTGCCGGATGATCCGGGCGTCGCCGGCGGCGTCCGGGTGGGCCTCGGTCAGGGTGGCGACATGGGTGAGCGGGGCGCCCTTGAAGGCGTTCGGCGAGAACACCAGCACGAAATTGATGCCGAGGCCCTGCCAGTCGATGTTGCGCAGGTTGGCGATCTTGGCCGGGATGTCGCGGCCGAGCACGTTGACCACGACCTCGTCGCCGATCTTGAGCTTCAAGCCGTCGGCAATCTTCCTCTCCATCGAGACCAGCGGCGGGCCGCTATAGTCCTTACCCCACCATTCGCCCTCGACGATCTTGGAGCCTTTTGGGACCTCGCCGGTATAGGTCAGGCCGCGGTCGCTCTGCAGCACCCATTCGGAATCCTGGGATGCGCCGAGTTCCTCGGCCTTGACGCCGCGGGCGGCGACGATGCGCCCGCGCAGCATCGGCACGTCCTCCACGGTCGAGTCGGGCGCCGTCTGCTTGAGGAAGGCGCCGAAGCGGTCGGCCTCCGTGGTCGGAATGTCGATGAAGAAGAACGAGGGCGCGCGATCCGGCAGCGCGGCCAAAAACTGCCGGCGCAGGTTGCCGTCGATCTGGGTGATGGTGACCAGTACCGCGAGGCCGAGGCCGAGCGACATCACGACCGACGGCGTCAGCGCGCCCGGCCGGTAGATATTGGCAATCGCCAGCCGCAGCATGGTGATCCGGGATCGCGGCAGCCGGCGGGCCAGCGCCATCAGGCCGGCGGCGACGCCGCGCAGCACCGCGAACACGACGATCGAGGAAACCACGAACACGGCGGCGACGCGCTTGTCGTAGGCGAGGCCAATGGCAACGCCGATCAGCAGCGCGATCACCACGGCCATCAGCGCGAGATAGCTCCAGCGCGGGCGATGCCATTCGCGGGCGACCTCTTCGCGAAACAGTGCGGCGACCGGCACGTCGTGGACCCGGCCGAGCGGCCACAGCCCGAAGGCGAGCGCGGTGAGCAGGCCGTAGATAAACGACAATGCGAGCTCGTCCGGGTGCAGCGCCGGGATCACCGGCAGCGGCAGCAGCTTGCCGAACAGGCCGACGATGACGAACGGCAGCGCGGCGCCGGCCGCCAGCCCGATCACCGAGCCGATCCCGGCCAGCACGATCACCTGGGTCAGATAGATCGTGAAGACGTCGCGGCCGGTGGCGCCGAGCGCCTTGAACGCGGCAATGACGTCGCGGCGGCGGTCGATGTGGCTCTTGACCGCGTTGGCGACGCCGACGCCGCCGACCAGCAGGGCGGCGAGGCCGACCAACGTGAGAAATTGCGTAAAGCGGCTGATGGTGCGTTCGAGCTGCGGCGAGGCGTTGCCGCGGCTGCGAATTTCCCAGCCGGCCTGCGGCAGCGTCGCCCGCGCATCGTCGACCAGCCGGGTCGCGGCGCGATCATCGGCCGCATTGTCCGGCAGCCTCACCCGGTAAATCCATCGCACCAGGCTGCCCGGCTGCAGCAGCCCGGTCGCGCGCAAACTGGTCTCGCTGACCAGAAAGCGCGGCCCGAGGCCGACATTGCCGGCAAGCTTGTCCGGCTCGGCCTCGACCACGCTGCGGATCTGGTAGGGGGCGTTGCCGATGGTGACGCGGTCGCCGAGCTTGAGGTCGAGCCGCGCCAGCAGGGTGGAGTCGACTGCCGCGCCGAACGCCCCGTCACGCTCGGCGAGCAGGTCCGCCATCGGCATTTTGGGATCGAGCGTCAACTCGCCGAGCATCGGGTAGTTGCCGTCGACCGCCTTGAGTTCGACCAGCGCCAGTCGGCCGTCGCCGCTGCGGACCATTACCCGCAAGGCGGCTGCGACCGACACCTCGCCGCGCGTGCGCAGGAAGGCGACTTCGTCGGGCTTGGCCTCGCGCTGAATCAGCGAGAACGCGACATCGCCGCCGAGCAGCGTGCGGCCTTCCCGCGTCAGACCTTCGCTGAGGCTGGCGGCGACCGAGCCGACGCCGGCAATCGCCATCACGCCGAGCGCGATGCAGGCGATGAAGACGTAAAAGCCGCGCAGGCCGCTGCGCAATTCACGCAGGGCATAACGCAGCGCCAGCGATGATCCGCGGCTGCGGTAAACGGGTTCGGCGATGGTGGTCATGCAATGACGTTCATGCGTGGGTGTCGATCTTTCCGGAGCGCAGCCGCACCACGCGATCGCAGCGTTGCGCGAGCGAGGTGTCGTGCGTCACCAGCACCAGGGTCATGCCGCGCTCGGCATGTTTGGTGAACAGCAAATCGACGATCTGCTTGCCGGTGGCTTCGTCGAGATTGCCGGTCGGTTCGTCGGCGACGAGAATGGCGGGATCGGGCGCCAGCGCACGGGCCAGTGCCACGCGCTGCTGTTCGCCGCCGGACAATTGCGTCGGGTAGTGATGCAGGCGATCGCCGAGTCCGACCGCGGTCAATTCCTGCGCCGCGCGCTCGGCCGCATCGGGGTTGCCGGCGAGTTCCAGCGGCACCGCGACGTTCTCCAGCGCGGTCATGGTCGGGATCAGATGGAACGACTGGAACACGATGCCGACTTGGCGGCCGCGGAAGCGCGCCAGCGCATCCTCGTCGAGGGCATTGAACGGCGTTCCGTTCACCACCACTTCTCCGCTGTCAGGACGTTCCAACCCCGCCATCACCATCAGCAAGGTCGATTTGCCCGAGCCTGACGGCCCGATCAGGCCGATCGCCTCGCCCGATGCCACACGAAGGCTGATATCTTTCAGGATATGAACGCGCGCGGCACCGGTGCCGAGCGAGAGATTGACGTTGGAAATGGAAATGGTGTCCGGCTGGAGGCCGATCAGTGAAGAGGATGCGATGAGACTGTCCATGGCTCGGTCATATGGCACTTCCGCCGCTCGGGTCGAGGGCTGGCGAGGAATCTTCGCGCACATACGCGTGTTGATTATGGCTTTGATGACGGCGGGACCGGTTTTGGCGCAAAGCCCGGCCCAAGAACCGATCAAGTCCCCCGCCAAACCGGTCAAGATGGTCGTATTGGGCGATTCCTTGAGCGCCGGCCTCGGCCTGTCGGGTTCGGCGGCGTTCCCGGCCCGGCTGCAAAAAGCCTTGAGCGACAAGGGGATAAAGGTCGACATGATCAATGCCGGGGTGTCCGGCGATACCGCTTCGGGCGGCCGCGACCGGCTCGACTGGTCGATCCCCGAGGGAACCGAGGCGGTCGTTCTCGAACTCGGCGCCAACGACGCCTTGCGCGGCACCGACCCCGCCGTTACCCGCGCCGCATTAACCGATATCCTGACGCGGCTGAAGGCGCGCAAGATCGCGGTGCTGTTGTGCGGCATGGTAGCGCCGCCCAATTATGGCCGCGAGTACGCGGCCAAATTCAACGCGATCTATCCGGAGCTTTCGAAATCGTTCGACGTCCCGCTCTATCCGTTTTTCCTCGAAGGGGTCGCGGCCGACGCCAAGCTCAATCAGGCCGACGGCTTGCATCCGACCGCCGAGGGCGTCGACGTCATCGTGAAAAATATTCTGCCCGCTGTGCAGGCACTTGTCGGCACGATCTCCGGGCAACGCAGTTGAAAAGCCGGCAATCAACGACGTTACCCAACGTTTTTTCCGTAGCTTTCCGGAGAGCGCGTGCCGGATGCTTCGCAGAGTCACATAAGTCGGGTAGAAATTAGGGATCGGTGATTCGTCACCGGGTTTGTTGTCAGGCGTGAGCCTCAGGGCATCGCGCCTTTGCATCGAGGATCTTGCGATGCCGCGTTTGTTCGCTGGACTGGAAATTCCGGCCGAGATCGGCCAGCAACTTTCCAATTTGCGTGGCGGCCTTCCCGGCGCACGCTGGATCGATCCCGAAAATTATCACGTCACCTTGCGCTTCATCGGCGATATCGACGGCATGTCGGCGAATGAAATCGCCTCGCTGCTGTTTCGGATCAACCGCAAGCCGTTCGAGGTCAAGGTGCAGGGCCTGCAAAGCTTCGGCGGCAAGAAACCGCGCGCGGTGGTCGCCGCCGTCGAGCCGAGCCGGCCGCTGATCGAATTGCAGGCCGAACTCGAGCGGCTGATGCAACGCCTCGGGCTCGATCCTGAAGGGCGCAAGTTCGTTCCCCATGTCACGCTGGCGCGGCTGCACGATGCCTCGAGCCAGGACGTCGCCGATTATCTTTCGGTGCGCGGCTATTTCCCGAGCCGAACCTTCATGGCCTCGCGTTTCGTGCTGTTCTCCTCCCGCGCCTCCACCGGCGGCGGGCCCTATGTGGTCGAGGATTCCTACGCGCTGAGTGCGTAGCCGAAAGGCCGCGGCGTACTGGATACCCGCTTTCGCGGGTATGACGGCTTGGGCGTGGCGAGTATTTGCATACCGCGTACACCAATTCACGGCTTGCAATTTCCGTCGCGGTGGGGCCGTAAGATGGGCCCATGCTGTCCACCTTGCCCAATTCGTTCCGTTCCCAATATCAGGCCCTGGTTTCCTCCGGCGCGATCGAGGCCGATCCGGCGCAGGCCGACGCCGTCGCGGCGTTGGCTGATCTCGACGAGCGGCTTTCGGACTACAAGCCGCGGCGCAAGCAGAACCTGTTCGGCCGGCTGTTCGGCGACAAGGACGAGGCGCCGCCGCGCGGGCTGTACGTTTATGGCGAAGTCGGCCGCGGCAAGACCATGCTGATGGATCTGTTCTTTCAGTACAGCCCGGTCGAACACAAGCGCCGCGCCCATTTCCACGAATTCATGGCCGAGGTGCATGAGCGGATATACGGCTACCGCCAGAACATTGCGCGCGGCGAGATCGCCGATGGTGACGTCATCACGCTGACCGCGAACGCGATCTTCGATGAGGCCTGGCTGTTGTGCTTCGACGAATTCCACGTCACCGACATTGCGGACGCGATGATCCTGGGGCGGCTGTTCTCAAAACTGTTCGATCTCGGCACCGTCGTGGTGGCGACCTCGAACGTAGCACCCGAGGATCTCTACAAAGGCGGCCTGAACCGCGCGCTGTTCCTGCCTTTCATCGCGCAGATCTCGGATCACATGGACGTGCTGCGGCTCGATGCGCGTACGGATTTCCGGCTGGAAAAACTCGTCGGCGTGAACATGTGGCTGGTGCCCGCCGATGATGCGGCCAAGGCCGCGCTCGACAAGGCCTGGGGCAGGATGACCGGCAACGCGCCGTGCAAGGCGCGCGACATCTCGATCAAGGGCCGGGTCCTGCACGTGCCCTGTTCGGCGAACGGCGTCGCGCGATTCACGTTTGCCGATATCTGCGAAAAGCCGCTGGCCGCATCGGACTATCTGCGGCTGGCGCACGACTATCACACCATCCTGATCGATCGCATTCCGGTGATGGACTACGCCGAGCGCAACGCCGCCAAGCGCTTCATCTCGCTGATCGACACGCTGTACGACAATGCGGTGAAGCTGATGGCCTCGGCCGCGGCCGATCCGGTGTCGCTGTACCTGGCCACCGACGGCGTCGAGGCCAACGAGTTCAAGCGGACCGCCTCGCGGCTGATCGAAATGAGTTCGGAATCCTATCTGGCGCTGCCGCACGGGCGGAAGGATTCCGCGGCGAGCGGGTCGACCACGGGGCTGGTGGAGACGTAGGTATTTACGCCGTCATTCCCGAGTGCACGAAGTGCGAACCTCAGGGGTGCAATTGCGCCTCGGGGAATCTCGAGATTCCGGGTTCGATGCTGCGCATCGCCCCGGAATGACAAGAGAGAGCCCCTGACCGAATTCAAGGCAGGACCGACAATTGGGCACGCCCCGACTTGAACGTATCAATCGAAAGGGATAACCAGCCGTCCAGCCTGACTTCCCTCTCCCTCTTCGTCTCAGAAGGACAAATTTCCCATGGCGCGCGACAAGATTGCTTTGATTGGCTCCGGTCAGATCGGCGGAACGCTGGCTCACCTCGTCGGCCTGAAGGAGCTCGGCGACGTCGTGATGTTCGATATCGCCGAGGGCGTGCCGCAGGGCAAGGCGCTCGATATCGCGCAGTCGTCCCCGGTCGACGGTTTCGACTCCCACCTGACCGGCGCCAATTCCTATGAGGCGCTGGACAATGCCAAGGTCTGCATCGTCACCGCCGGCGTGCCGCGCAAGCCCGGCATGAGCCGCGACGATCTTCTGAGCATCAACCTCAAGGTCATGGAACAGGTCGGCGCCGGCATCAAGAAATACGCGCCCGACGCCTTCGTCATCTGCATCACCAACCCGCTGGATGCGATGGTCTGGGCGCTGCAGAAGGCCTCCGGCCTGCCGCACAAAAAGGTGGTCGGCATGGCCGGCGTGCTCGACTCCGCGCGCTTCCGCTATTTCCTGGCCGACGAATTCAACGTCTCGGTCGAGGACGTTACCGCCTTCGTGCTCGGCGGCCACGGCGACACCATGGTGCCGCTGACGAAATATTCCACCGTCGCCGGCATTCCGCTGCCCGACCTGGTCAAGATGGGCTGGACCTCGCAGGCCCGCATCGACGAGATCGTCGACCGCACCCGCAACGGCGGCGCCGAGATCGTCAATCTCTTGAAGACCGGTTCGGCCTTCTATGCGCCGGCCGCCTCCGCGATCGCGATGGCCGAGAGCTATCTGAAGGACAAGAAGCGCGTGATGCCCTGCGCCGCCTATCTCAACGGCGAATACGGCGTGAAGGACATGTATGTCGGCGTGCCCGTCGTGATCGGATCGAAGGGCGTCGAGCGGATCGTCGAGATCGAGCTGGCCGGTAAGGACCGCGAAGCTTTCGACAAGTCGGTCGGCGCCGTTCAGGGCCTGGTTGAGGCCTGCAAGAAGATCGCGCCCGATCTGCTAGGCCGTTGATCCTGTTCGGCTAACAGCCGATTGCAGGGAGCAGTTGCACTTCGTCTGGTATATGGTATACCAGACGAAAATCCGGTGTGAGCATCAACCGCACCGCGTCAGGCTTTGGGGAGCGTCGCGATGAATATCCATGAATACCAGGCCAAGGCCCTGCTGCATGAATTCGGCGTGCCGATTTCGCGCGGCGTGCCTGTCTTGAAGGCCTCGGATTCCGACGCTGCCGCCAAGACGCTTCCCGGCCCGATCTGGGTGGTCAAGAGCCAGATCCACGCCGGCGGCCGCGGCAAGGGCAAGTTCAAGGAAGCCTCGGCCGGCGACAAGGGCGGCGTCCGCATCGCCAAGTCGGTCGCCGAGGTTAACGAATTCGTCAAGCAGATGCTGGGCGCGACGCTGCTCACGATCCAGACCGGCGCGCGCGGCAAGCAGGTCAACCGCCTCTACATCGAGGAAGGCTCCGACATCGACAAGGAGTTCTATCTCTCGATCCTGGTCAACCGCGAAACCTCGGAAGTCTCGTTCGTGGTCTCGACCGAGGGCGGCGTCAACATCGAGGACGTCGCGCACAACAATCCCGAAAAGATCGTCACCTTCTCGGTCGATCCGGCGACCGGCATCATGCCCCATCACGGCCGCACGGTGGCGAATGCGCTCAATCTAAACGGCGATCTCGCCAAGCAGGCCGAGAAGCTGGTGGTGCAGCTCTACAACGCCTTCACCGCCAAGGACATGGCGATGCTGGAAATCAATCCGCTGGTCGTCACCAGGCAGGGCCTGTTGCGCGTGCTCGACGCCAAGGTGTCATTCGACGACAACGCGATGTATCGCCATCCCGACATCGTCGCGCTGCGCGACGAGACCGAAGAGGACGCCAAGGAAATCGAGGCGTCGAAATACGATCTCAATTACGTGACGCTCGACGGCACCATCGGCTGCATGGTCAACGGCGCCGGCCTCGCCATGGCGACCATGGACATCATCAAGCTTTACGGCATGGAGCCGGCGAACTTCCTCGACGTCGGCGGCGGCGCCAGCAAGGAAAAGGTTGCCGCGGCCTTCAAGATCATTACCGCCGATCCCAACGTGAAGGGCATCCTGGTCAACATCTTCGGCGGCATCATGAAGTGCGACATCATTGCCGAGGGCGTGGTAGCCGCCGTCAAGGAAGTCGGCCTGAAAGTGCCGCTGGTGGTGCGGCTCGAAGGCACCAATGTCGACGCCGGCAAGAAGATCATCCGCGAGTCCGGTCTCAACGTCGTGCCCGCCGACAATCTCGACGATGCCGCGCAGAAAATCGTGAAAGCCGTTAAGGGAGGCTAGCGATGGCTGACCATCTCGACGCACCGACGCTGCTCGACGAACACCGCAAGCTCGCGGCGTTTGCAGGCGAATGGAGCGGCGAAGAGATGGTCTATCCGTCACGCTGGACCGCGGGCGGACCCGCGACCTCGCACGTGGTCGCGCGCATCGCCCTCAACGGCTTCTACCTGATCCAGGACACCGTCCAGAATCGCGACGGCAAGCAGGTCTTCGCCACCCACGGCGTCTTCACCTACGATCGCGAGGATCGGCTCTACAAATTGTTCTGGCACGATTCGCTCGGCTACTACCCGCCATCGCCGGCTTCCGGCGGCTGGACCGGCAAGACGCTGATCCTGGTGCGCGGCTCGCTGCGCGGCAATGCGCGCCATGTCTACGAAGTCGTCGACGACAACAACTACACCATGAAAATCCAGTTCTCGCCTGACGCCGAAGGATGGGCCGACGTGCTCACCGGCGCGTACCGGCGAATCCACTAGCTCTCCTTTTAGCTCTCCCTTTCCTGGCCATTTGCGAAAGTAAATCCATCATGTCCGTTCTGATCGACAAGAATACCAAAGTCATCTGCCAGGGCTTTACTGGCAAGAACGGCACGTTCCATTCCGAGGCCGCGATCGCGTACGGCACCAAGATGGTCGGCGGCACTTCGCCTGGCAAAGGCGGCTCCATGCATCTCGGACTGCCGGTGTTCGATACGGTCGCCGACGCGCGTGAAAAGACCGGCGCCGACGCTTCCGTGATCTATGTCCCGCCGCCGGGGGCAGCAGATGCGATCTGCGAAGCGATCGACGCGGAAATCCCGCTGATCGTCTGCATCACCGAAGGCATTCCGGTGCTCGACATGGTCCGGGTGAAGAGATCGTTGAGCGGATCGAAATCGCGCCTGATCGGGCCGAATTGCCCGGGCGTGATGACCGCGGGCGAATGCAAGATCGGCATCATGCCGGCCAACATCTTCAAGCCCGGCAGCGTCGGCATCGTCTCGCGTTCGGGCACGCTGACCTATGAGGCCGTGTTCCAGACCACCCAGGAAGGCCTCGGCCAGACCACCGCGGTCGGCATCGGCGGCGACCCGGTCAAGGGCACCGAATTCATCGACGTGCTGGAAATGTTCCTGGCCGACCCCAAGACCACCTCGATCGTCATGATCGGCGAAATCGGCGGATCCGCCGAGGAGGACGCCGCCCAGTTCATCAAGGACGAGGCCAAGCGCGGCCGCAAGAAGCCGATGGTCGGTTTCATCGCCGGGGTTACCGCCCCTCCCGGCCGCCGCATGGGCCATGCCGGCGCGATTATCTCCGGCGGCAAGGGCGACGCCGGATCCAAGACCGCGGCGATGGAAGCGGCCGGAATCACGGTCTCTCCGTCGCCGGCGCGGCTCGGACATACCCTTGTCGAAAAATTGAAGTCGTAATTCAATTCTTGGTTCTTTTGGGCGCGAAAGTTCGTCCAAAATAGGATAGAGGGTTCTTTATCCAGCCGATCCGGCCTCCGGATCGGCTTTTGCGCCGTCTGTTACGCGCGAACCGAAATCACCAGGACGCCCTCATGTCTCGTCAGGACGCGAATGCCGCTTTTGCCCTCTCCTCGTTTTTGCAGGGCGCCAATGCCACCTATATCGACGAACTCTACGCCCGCTACGAGCAGGATCCGGCCTCGGTCGACGCCGACTGGCAGGCGTTCTTCAAAAGCCTGAAGGACAGCCCTGCCGACGTCCAGAAGAACGCCGAGGGCGCTTCCTGGGGTCGCGCCAACTGGCCGCTGACGCCGCGAGACGACCTGACCTCCGCGCTGGATGGCAACTGGGTCACCGTCGAGAAAGCGGTCGGCGCCAAGCTGGCCGCCAGGGCGCAGGCCAAGGGCGCTGAAATATCGGCCGCCGACGTCCACCAGGCGACGCGGGATTCGGTCCGCGCCCTGATGCTGATCCGCGCCTACCGCATGCGCGGTCATTTCCACGCCAAGCTCGATCCGCTCGGCATCGAGGCGCCGCGCGATCGCGAAGAGCTCGATCCGCGTTCCTATGGCTTCACCGAGGCCGATTTCGACCGCAAGATCTTCCTCGACCACGTGCTCGGCCTCGAATACGGCACGCTGCGCGAAATCGTCGCGATCTGCGAGCGGACCTACTGCCAGACGCTCGGCGTCGAGTTCATGCACATCACCAACGCCGCGCAGAAGGCCTGGATCCAGGAGCGCATCGAGGGACCGGACAAGGAAATCAGTTTCACCCGCGAGGGCCGGCGCGCGATTCTCAACAAGCTGATCGAAGCCGAGGGCTTCGAGAAGTTCTGCGACCTGAAATTCACCGGCACCAAGCGCTTCGGCCTCGACGGCGGCGAGGCGCTGATCCCGGCGCTGGAGCAGATCATCAAGCGCGGCGGCAATCTCGGCGTCAAGGAGATCGTCTTCGGCATGCCGCACCGCGGCCGCCTCAACGTGCTGACCCAGGTGATGGGCAAGCCGCATCGCGCGCTGTTTCACGAATTCAAGGGCGGCTCCGCCAATCCCGACGCGGTCGAAGGCTCCGGCGACGTCAAGTATCATCTCGGCGCATCGTCCGACCGCGAGTTCGACAACAACAAGATCCATCTGTCGCTGACCGCCAACCCGTCGCACCTGGAGATCGTCGATCCCGTGGTGCTCGGCAAGGTGCGCGCCAAGCAGGACCAGCATGGCGATCCGCCGGACATGCGCATTTCCGTGCTGCCGCTGCTGATGCATGGCGATGCGGCGTTCGCCGGCCAGGGCGTGGTGGCGGAATGCTTTGCGTTGTCGGACCTGAAAGGCTACCGCACCGGCGGTTCGCTGCATTTCATCGTCAACAACCAGATCGGCTTTACCACCTATCCGCGTTACTCGCGCTCCTCGCCCTATCCGTCCGACGTGGCGAAGATGATCGACGCGCCGATCTTCCACGTCAACGGCGACGATCCGGAAGCCGTGGTGTTCGCGGCCAAGGTCGCGATCGAGTTCCGGCAGAAATTCCACAAGCCCGTCGTGATCGACATGTTCTGCTATCGCAGGCACGGTCACAACGAAGGCGACGAGCCGATGTTCACCCAGCCGGTGATGTACAAGAAGATCGGATCGCATCCCGGCACGGTCGAGATCTATTCCAAGCGGCTGATTGCCGACGGCGTGATGACGGAAGGCGAGGTCGAAAAGGCCAAGGCCGACTGGCGCGCGCGGCTCGATGCCGAGCTCGAGGCCGGCTCGGGCTACAAGCCGAACAAGGCCGACTGGCTCGACGGCAAGTGGGCCGGCTTCAAGTCCGCCGACCAGGAAGAAGACGCCCGCCGCGGCATCACCGGCGTCGACGTCAATGTGCTGAAGGAGATCGGCCGCAAGATCACCAAGGTGCCCGACGGCTTCCGGGTTCATCGCACCATCCAGCGTTTCCTGGAGAACCGCGCCAAGGCGATCGACAACGGCGTCGGCATCGACTGGGCGACCGGCGAGGCGCTGGCGTTCTGCTCGCTGCTGCAGGAAGGCCATCACGTCCGGCTATCCGGCCAGGACTCGGAGCGTGGCACCTTCTCGCAGCGTCATTCGGTGCTGATCGATCAGGAGGACGAGGGCCGCTACACGCCGTTCAACCATCTCGGCGGCGAACAGGGCCATTACGAGGTCATCAACTCGCTGCTGTCCGAAGAGGCCGTGCTCGGCTTCGAGTACGGCTATACGCTGGCCGAGCCGAATGCGCTGGCGATGTGGGAAGCCCAGTTCGGCGACTTCGCCAACGGCGCGCAGGTCCTGTTCGACCAGTTCATTTCGTCCGGCGAGCGCAAATGGCTGCGCATGTCCGGCCTGGTCTGCCTGCTGCCGCATGGCTATGAAGGGCAGGGGCCGGAGCATTCCTCGGCGCGGCTCGAGCGCTTTCTGCAGATGTGCGCCGAAGACAACATGCAGGTGGTCTATCCCACCACGCCGGCGAACTACTTCCATGCGCTGCGGCGCCAGCTGCATCGCGAGATCCGCAAGCCGCTGATCATGATGACGCCGAAGTCGCTGTTGCGCAACAAGCGCGCGGTCTCGCGGCTGGATGAACTCGGCACCGACGCCACCTTCCACCGTATTCTCTACGATGACGCCCAGATGCTGCCCGACGAGCCCATCAAGCTCGTGTCCGACGACAAGATCCGGCGCGTCGTGCTGTGCTCGGGCAAGGTCTATTACGACCTCTACGAGGAGCGCGAGAAGCGCGGCATCAACGACATCTACCTGATGCGTGTCGAGCAGCTTTATCCGGTGCCGCTGAAGGCGCTGGTGCACGAGCTCGGACGCTTCAAGGGTGCCGAGCTGGTCTGGTGTCAGGAAGAGCCGCGCAACATGGGCGCGTGGCACTTCATCGAGCCCTATCTCGAATGGGTGCTGAACCAGATCCACGCGCCGAACAAGCGTCCGCGTTACGCCGGCCGCGCCGCGTCGGCGGCAACCGCCACCGGTTTGATGTCGAAGCATCTGGCGCAGCTCAAGGCCCTGCTGGATGAGGCGCTGAACTAGAATTTTTTCATTTGTCTTGCCCCGCGCAGGCGGGGCATCCAGTAAGCCGCGCCGTCCGTTTTAGCCACGACCGCTTCGGAGTACTGGATCGTCCGCTCCAGTGCGCAATTGCGCACAAGGCGGACGATGACGGCACCAACGACTGGGGAAACAGACCATGATTGAAATTCGTGTTCCGACGCTCGGCGAGTCCGTGACGGAAGCCACCATCGGCCGCTGGTTCAAGAAGGCAGGCGACGCCGTGGCGGTGGACGAACCGTTGGTCGAGCTCGAGACCGACAAGGTCACCATCGAAGTCCCGGCGCCGTCGGCGGGCGTGCTCGGCGAGATCGCCGCCAAGGATGGCGAAACCGTCGCGGTCGGCGCCCTGCTCGGGCAGATCACGGAAGGGGCAGGCGGCGCGAAGCCGGCCGCCGCTCCGGCCAAGGCTCCCGCGGCCGCCGCCGCACCGGCTGCCGCGCCTGCGGCTCCGGCGCCGAAGGCCGCTCCTGCCGATGCGCCGCTGGCGCCGTCGGTCCGCAAGCTTTCCGCCGAAAGCGGCGTCGACGCCGCGACGGTTCCGGGCTCCGGCAAGGATGGCCGCGTCACCAAGGGCGACATGCTGGCTGCGATCGAGAAGGCGGCCTCGGCGCCGACGCCGGTCAATCAGCCGGCGGCCGCCGTGCAGGTGCGCGCACCGTCACCCGCCGACGATGCCGCGCGCGAAGAGCGCGTGAAGATGACGCGGCTGCGTCAGACCATCGCGCGCCGGCTAAAGGACGTGCAGAACACCGCCGCGATGCTCACGACTTTCAATGAGGTCGACATGAGCCACATCATGGAGATGCGGTCGCTGTACAAGGACGTGTTCGAGAAGAAGCACGGCACCAAGCTCGGCTTCATGGGTTTCTTCGTCAAGGCCTGCGTGCAGGCGCTAAAGGACATCCCGGCCGTCAACGCCGAGATCGACGGCACCGACCTGATCTACAAGAACTACTATCACATCGGCGTTGCCGTCGGCACCGACAAGGGCCTGGTCGTGCCTGTCGTGCGCGACTGCGACCACAAGTCGATCTCCGACATCGAAAAATCGATCGCCGATTTCGGCCGCCGCGCCCGTGACGGCCAGCTCAAGATCGACGAGATGCAGGGCGGCACCTTCACCATCACCAATGGCGGCATCTACGGTTCGCTGATGTCGACGCCGATCCTGAACGCGCCGCAGTCCGCCATTCTCGGCATGCACAAGATCCAGGAACGGCCGGTGGCGATCGGCGGCAAGGTCGAGATCCGCCCGATGATGTATCTGGCGCTGTCCTACGATCACCGCGTGATCGACGGCAAGGAAGCGGTGACGTTCCTGGTTCGCGTCAAGGAAAGCCTGGAAGATCCGGCGCGGATGGTGCTGGATCTCTGAGGCTTCGGCCTGCCGGCATCGGCGTTCGAGCCCGGGCTCGGGCGCCCTTGATCGATACGCTTTGACTATTGGGGGCTGATGTGACGGACAAGGTTGTTGTGATCACCGGCGGGAGCCGCGGCATCGGCCGCGCTGCCGCGCTTGCCGCCGCCGCGCGCGGTTTCCGTGTCGTGGTCGGCTATGCCAGCAACGAGGCCGCGGCCAAGGAAGTAGTCGCCTCGATCGAGCGCAAGAACGGCAAGGCGATCGCGGTGAAATGCGACGTCGCCAGCGAGAAGGATATTCTGGCGCTGTTCACTGCCGCCGACGATTTCGGCAAGCTCGGCGCGCTTGTCAACAATGCCGGCATTGTCGGGCCGTCGGCGCGGGTCGAAGACATGTCGGCCGAGCGCATCCAGCGCATGATGGCGATCAACGTCACCGGCAGCATCCTGTGCGCGCGCGAAGCCGTCAAGCGGATGTCGACCCGCAACGGCGGCGAGGGCGGCGTCATCGTCAACCTCTCCTCGGTCGCGGCGAAACTCGGCGCGCCCAATACCTATGTCGATTATGCGGCGTCCAAGGGCGCGGTGGATTCCTTCACCGTCGGCCTCGGCCATGAGGTGGCCGGCGAGGGCATCCGCGTCGCCGCGATCCGCCCCGGCCTGATCGATACCGAAATTCATGCGAGCGGCGGCGAGCCCGATCGCGCCCACCGGCTCGCGCACATGGTGCCGATGCAACGGGTCGGCACCGCGGAGGAAATCGCCAACGCCATCGTCTGGCTGATGTCGGACGAGGCGTCCTACGTTACCAGCGCCATCCTTGATGTCTCGGGCGGCCGCTAATACCTGTCACATCCCTCAGCTACAGGACTTCGATCATGGCTACCTACGATCTCGTCGTCATCGGCACCGGCCCCGGCGGATATGTCTGCGCGGTGCGCGCGGCGCAACTCGGCATGAAGGTCGCCGTGGTCGAGAAGAACGCGACGCTGGGCGGCACCTGCCTCAACGTCGGCTGCATGCCGTCGAAGGCGTTGCTGCATGCTTCCGAAATGTTCGAGGAAGCCGGGCACTCCTTTGCCAAGATGGGCGTCAGCGTTTCCACGCCGAAGCTCGATCTGCCGGCGATGATGGATTTCAAGCAGCAGGGCATCGACGGCAACGTCAAGGGCGTCGAGTTCCTGATGAAGAAGAACAAGATCGACGTCATCAACGGCAAGGCGAGGATTCTCGGCGCCGGCAAGGTCGAGGTGACCGGCAGCGACGGCAAGACGCAGGTGGTCGAGACCAAAAACATCGTCATCGCCACCGGCTCGGATATCGCGCGGCTGAAGGGCATCGAGATCGACGAGAAGCGCATCGTGTCGTCGACCGGCGCGCTGTCGCTCGACAAGGTGCCGTCGAGCCTGTTGATCGTCGGCGCCGGCGTGATCGGGCTCGAACTCGGCTCGGTGTGGCACCGGTTGGGCGCCAAGGTCACCGTCGTGGAATTCCTCGATCGTATCCTGCCCGGCATGGATGGCGAAGTGGCCAAGCAATTCCAGCGCATCCTCGAAAAGCAGGGTTTTGTGTTCAAGCTCGGCGCCAAGGTCACCGGCATCGACACCTCCGGCAAGGCGCTCGCGGTCAAGGTCGAGCCGGCGGCCGGCGGTGCGGCGGAGACGCTCGAAGCCGATGTGGTTCTGGTCTGCATCGGCCGCGTGCCCTACACTGAGGGCCTCGGCCTGAAGGAGGCCGGCGTTGCGCTCGACAATCGCGGCCGCGTCGAGATCGACGCGCACTTTTCCACCAGCGTGAAGGGCATCTATGCGATCGGCGACGTCGTCGCGGGCCCGATGCTCGCGCACAAGGCCGAGGACGAAGGCGTGGCCTGCGCGGAAATCATCGCAGGGCAGGCCGGCCATGTGAATTACGATGTGATCCCAGGTGTTGTGTATACCACGCCGGAAGTGTCGTCGGTCGGCAAGACCGAGGAGGAGCTGAAGCAGGCCGGTGTGGCGTATACGTCGGGAAAATTCCCCTTCACCGCCAACGGCCGTTCCAAGGTCAACCAGACCACCGAGGGTTTCGTGAAGATTCTCGCAGATGCGAAGACGGATCGGGTGCTCGGCGTGCACATTGTCGGCCGCGAAGCCGGCGAAATGATCCATGAAGCCTGCGTTTTGATGGAGTTCGGCGGTTCCGCCGAGGATCTGGCGCGGACTTGCCATGCCCATCCGACCCGCTCCGAAGCGATCAAGGAAGCGGCGCTTGCAGTCGGCAAGCGGGCGATCCATATGTGATCGACGTCCGGCAGAAGCCGGGTGCATGATCCGGGAACGTGGATGCCGGCTTTCCGGAAAGATCATGCTCAAACGAGAAGATAGGGCGGGATGACGAAAGTCAGGCCGCTCTAGAGATTACGTGCATGATGCGCCGCCTACTTCAACCGTTCTGGATTTTGCTCGCGGTCATCTTCCTGATCGAGGCATGGCTGTGGGATCATCTCGAGCCGATCGTGGCGCGCGTCGTCGCGCTGATCCCGCTGCGCGCCTTCAAGCAATGGCTGGCGGAGCGCGTCGACACGCTGTCGCCGGCGATGACGCTGATCGTGTTTCTCGTGCCGGTGATTCCGCTGTTTCCGCTCAAGCTGGCCGGGCTGTGGCTGTTGGCCCATGAATATTGGATCGCGGCCGTCGTCACCATCGTGTTCGCGAAATTCCTGGGCGTAGGCGTCACCGCGTTCATCTTCGACGTGACGCGTGAGAAGCTGTTGGAAATGCGCTGGTTCGAGAAGCTCTATGAATTCGTGCTGGCCATGCGTGCCAAGGCCGCCGCCCTGGTCGAGCCGGTCAAGCAGCGGATTCGTGATGTCGTGCGCGGCGATGGCGACGGCTGGTCATCGCGCATGCTGCGGTTGATCCAGCGCTTCCGCAAAAGCGTGCACGAAGCGCGCTAAATTACTGGATCACCCGCTCCCGTGCGCAATTGCGCACAAGGCGGGTGACGACAGCAGCGGCGCTCAGTGCAGATGCAGGAAGTGCGGCGCGTAGACGCCGAGTGCGGTCACCACGATGCCTGCCAGCGCCAGCGCGCCTGAAACCCAGGCCAGCACGATCATGCCGGTGATGATGGTCGCCGAAGCCAGCACGATGCCGATCTGGAAGGCGGCCGACGCCAGTTCATAGTGATGATACTTGGCTGTCGCCTCGTCGCGTTGGTGCTCGGCTTCCTTGGCGCGTTCGGAGAGCTGTTCCGAACCTTCGCCGGTTTCCGGTTCCGAGCGATAGCGCGACGCGGTCTTGTTCCAGTCGTCGATCTGCTTTTGCAGCGCCGCCTTGCCGGCATCGTCGCCCACGGTCCCGAGGCTGAGCTTGGCGTGTTCGGCGGTGGCCTGCACCACGGTGCGGCGGATGCTCTTGGCCTGGAAGAAGGCCCACAGGTTCGAGGCCTCGACGTTCTTGCTGATCGATTCGGTCTGCGCGCCCTTGCCCAGCGTTTCCGACAGCGCCAGGCACAAGGCGATCACCGCGATCAGCAGCGCGATCTTCCTGTTTTCGCCCGAAGCCTCCTCGGCATGCTCCGCATGCTCCATGCTCTCATGTGCGCTCATGGTTCCCTCCTGCCAGATGACGGGATCACGATTGCCGAACCGCAACGCCGGCGCAAGGGGGCAGCAGCGAGGACGAACAAGGCAGTTGCCGGTGTGACGGCAATGTGTCGCTACGAGGCAATGGCCTTGTCAGCGGCGCGGATGCGCGGTGCGGTAGACTTCCAGCAGCCGCTCCGAGTCGATGCCGGTATAGATCTGCGTGGTCGAGAGCGAGGCGTGACCAAGCAATTCCTGGATCGCGCGCAGGTCGCCGCCGCGGCTCAACAGGTGAGTCGCGAAGGAGTGCCGCAGCGCATGCGGCGTTGCGCTGTCGGGCAGGCCGAGCGAGCCGCGCAGCCGCTCCATGGTGAGCTGGATAATGCGGGGGCTGAGCGGCCCGCCGCGGGCGCCGACGAAGATCGGTCCCGCCGGCGGCAGCGGATGCGGGCACATCGCAGTATAGTCGGCGATCAGCGCCAGCACGTTTTGCAGCACCGGGACCATCCGGGTCTTGTTGCCTTTGCCGGTCACGATGATGACGTCGCCTTCGCCGGGCTTCGGCACGTCGCGGTGCTTCAGCCCCAGCGCCTCGGAGATACGCAGGCCGGAACCATAGAGCAGCGCCATCACGGCGGCATCGCGGGCCCAGATCCAGGGATCGCGATCCTCGCCGGCACGTTCGTCGGCGTCGGCAAGCCGTTTGGCGGCGGCCATCTGGATCGGCTTCGGCAGGCTCTTGCCGATTTTTGGCGCGCGGATCGCCGACAATGCGCCGACCTTGCCCTTGCCTTCGCGTTCCAGGAATCGTCCGAACGACCGCAGGCCCGCCAGCGTCCGCATCAGCGAGCGACCGCCGATATCGTCGGCGCGGCGCATCGCCATAAAGGCCCTGACGTCACTGGCTTCGAGCGCGGCAAACGCCTTGAGCGACACGCGCTTGCCCCAGTGCTCGCAGAGAAAGCCCAGGCACTGCCGCAAGTCGCGGGCATAGGCCTCCAGCGTCTTCGGCGACAGCCGCCGTTCGGCGCGCAGATGCGTCAGCCAGCGCGTCATCTCCAGCGCCAGGCTCTCCTCGGCGCAATCGAGCTCGACGGTTTGAATTGGCGCTGCAAGTGGAGCTTTGGTCATGGAGCTATGGCGCCCTGATTCTTTGGCGATTATATCGCACCTCTTTCGCTTACCTTCCGTTAACTTGGGTGGCCCCCGCCGCCACGCGCCTTTACCTTAAGCCGTTGCCACCCCCGAGCCTGATTCGATGGACCATTCCACGCGCCAAACCACCTCAGCGGCCTCGTCGACGCGTGTCGTCGACGTGCTGGTGCCGGTTGCGCTCAATCAGGCCTATTCCTATCGCGTGCCGCGCGGCATGGAACTGAAGCCCGGCGACGTCGTCTGCGTGCCGCTCGGTCCGCGCGAGGTGGTGGCCGTGGTGTGGGCGGAGAACGCCACGCCCGACCCGCGGCTGCACAACCGCCTCAAGGATGTCGGTGAAAAGCTCGACGTGCCGCCGCTCAAGGAGGAGCTGCGCCATCTGGTCGACTGGGTTTCCAATTACACGCTGTCGCCGCGCGGCATGGTGCTGCGGATGTGCCTGCGGATGGGAGAAAATCTCGGACCTGAGCGGATGCGGCTCGGCGTCCGGCTGATCGGCGAACCGCCGCGCCGCCTGACGCCGGCACGGCGGCGTCTGATCGAGGTGCTTTCGGATGGCTTGCTGCACGGCAAGTCCGAGGCGGCGAGGGAAGCCGGCGTCAGTGCCGGCGTGATCGACGGTCTGGTCGACGAGGGCACGGTGACGGTCGAAGCGATGCCGCCGCCGCTAGCACCGCCGGCGCCCGATCCGGCCTTTGCGCAACCGGAATTCTCTTCCCTGCAACGTAGCGCCGTCGATGCGATGCGGGCGCTGGCCGCCAACGGCAGCTTTCACGTTGCCCTGCTCGATGGCGTCACCGGTTCGGGCAAGACCGAAGTCTATTTCGAGGCGATCGCCGAAACCGTTCGGCGCGCCAAGCAGACGCTGATCCTGATGCCCGAGATCGCGCTGACCGGACAGTTTCTCGATCGCTTCGCGCAGCGTTTCGGCGTGCGTCCGCTGGAGTGGCATTCGGAATTGACGCCGCGCACCCGCGCGCGCAACTGGGCCGCGATCGCATCTGGCGAGGCGCCGGTCGTGGTCGGCGCCCGCTCCGCGCTGTTCATGCCCTATGCGGATCTGGGGCTGATTGTCGTCGATGAAGAGCACGACCAGGCCTACAAGCAGAGCGACGGCGCGCATTATCATGCCCGCGACATGGCGGTGGTGCGCGCGCGGATCGAAAAGATTCCGATCATCCTGGCCTCGGCGACACCGTCGGTCGAGACCGAGGTCAACGCCCGCAAGGGCCGCTATCAGCGCGTGGCGCTGCCGTCGCGCTTCGGTGGCCAGCACATGCCGCATATCGAGGCGATCGACCTGCGCCGCGCGCCGCCGCCGCGCGGCCGTTTCATCTCGCCGCCGCTGGCCGAGCAGATCAAGTTCGCAATCGAGAAGCGCGAACAGGCGCTGTTGTTCCTCAACCGCCGCGGTTACGCGCCGCTGACCCTATGCCGGGCCTGCGGGCACCGCTTTGCCTGCACCATCTGCGACGCCTGGCTGGTGGACCATCGTTTTCGGCAGCGGCTGGTGTGCCACCATTGCGGCTTCTCGATGCCACGCCCGAATATCTGTCCGCATTGTGCGGCCGAGGAATCGCTGGTCGCGGTCGGCCCCGGCGTCGAGCGCCTGCAGGAGGAAGCCGCGCAATTGTTTCCGCAAGCCCGTACCATGGTGCTGTCGAGCGACCTGATCACCTCGATCGAGACCATGCGCAGCGAACTGAACGAAATCGCGGAAGGACGCGTCGACATCATCATCGGCACGCAGCTGGTGGCGAAGGGCCATAATTTCCCGCGGCTCAATCTGGTCGGCGTCATCGATGCGGATTTGGGCCTCGGCAACGGCGATCCGCGCGCCGCCGAGCGGACATGGCAGTTGCTGAACCAGGTGATCGGACGCGCCGGCCGCGACCAGGGCCGCGGCGTCGGCTACCTGCAGACCCATCAGCCCGAACATCCCGTGATGAAGGCGCTGATCGCCTGCGACCGCGAGGCGTTCTACGCCAGCGAGATCGACGCCCGCGAACGCACCGGGTATCCGCCGTTCGGCCGGCTCGCCAGCCTGATCATTTCCGCGGGCGACCGGCCGACCGCGGAAGGCTTTGCACGAAAACTCGCCGCGGTCGCGCCTCTCGACGAGCGCATCCAGGTGCTGGGGCCCGCCGAGGCGCCGCTGGCGGTGATCAAGGGCCGCTATCGGTTCCGGCTGCTGGTGAAGTCGCTGCGCAATGTCGACCTGTCGGACTACTTGCGCGAATGGCTCGCGAGCGGCCCGAAGACCAAGGGCAATCTCAAGCTCGAGGTCGATGTCGATCCGCAGAGCTTTTTGTAGCGGCCCGTCATTCCGGGATGGTGCGTAAGCACCAGACCTCAGGTGCGCACTTGCGCACCGGGGAATCTCGAGGTTCCGGGTTCGATGCTCCGCATCGCCCCGGAACGACGATGGAGGACAAACAAAAAAAAGCCTGCCGTCATTTGCGACGGCAGGCTTTTATCGGCCGCGCGAAACAATCCGCGACCGTTACGCAAACGCAACGCTTACCAGATCTGATGGACCGGAAACGGCGCGGATGACGCGCGTTAGGAGACGACCTCGGCAGTGACGTGGCCGACGCCGGCGCTGGTCAGTCCGATGGCACGGGCAGCGCCCGTGGAAAGGTCGAGCACGCGCCCCTTGATGAAGGGACCGCGGTCATTGACGGTGACGACCACGCTCTGGCCGCGATGGGTGACCCGCAGCTTGGTGCCGAACGGCAGCGAGCGATGGGCGCAGGTCAGGGCGTTCTGGTTGAAGCGCTGGCCGGAAGCGGTCTTGCTGCCGGATTCACTGCCGTAGAAGGAGGCAACTCCGGAGAAGCTGTGTCCGCCGGTAGAGCCCATCGAGGCATTGGCATCGCGCCAGTCACCGCCGGCCGACTTGCTGGCCTGGTGGGAGTGGTGGCGTTGGTGCCTGGATTTGGCTGATGCTTCGGTGACGCTGCCACCGATCAGGAGAGTTGCGGCAATCATAGCGAAAGCCGTACGCGACCGGGTTAGATTTCCCAGCACCGCCTTATTGGTATTCAACATTAAACTAGTCCCTCAGATAGTATTGCCACATGTGTGACAAGTGGAACCCCCGTCCCAGTTTGAGTGACTGCGGTTTGGTTCCGCAATGAGGCATGAATTGGGCAGTAAATCCGGTATATGTCCGGCTGACATATCTTGTTACAGAGATCAACTAACCAGATAATGTTCCGTAATATTTGGCTTTAACCAATTTTTAACCATATGAATACTTACTAATACTGATTAGTATAGTCATTGTTCGCAACTGCGAGATTTGGCGCAAGTAATCGGCGGGAACCCGAAAAGGTTCAGCCCGGCCGGCTCATGCCCCCTATGCAGATACGGGTGGAACAAATGTCCTTAACTCCGGCGGACATGAGCTGGACCCCGTCGGCCGGGATTCTCCAGCGCCCGAAACGGCGTGCGGGCAGCGCCGAAAATTGACGTGCGACAAGGCATCGCCGGCGCGCGCCGTCATGTTGCACCTGCGCGCTTGCTATGTTAGCAAAGCCGCGATTTTAACGATCCCAGCACCTCTCGTGCCGGTCGAAAATCGAAGTCCCGCTTGAATTCCAAGGGCTTGGATCGCTTGGCGCCGCTTTCGTGGCGACGGTTTTTCCCTTGCGAATTTGACAGCTAAAAAAGAGCGTCTAGTGGCTGCTGAAGATCCGTCCGTTTCGGGAGTGTCAGGTCGTTATGCAACGGCCTTGTTCGAGTTGGCGCGCGACGAGAAATCCGTCGACGCCGTAAGAGCCGATCTCGATAAATTCGAGGCCATGCTGGCCGATAGCGCCGATCTGAAGCGCCTGGTTCGCAGTCCGGTATTCTCGGCAGATGCGCAGTCGAAAGCGCTCACCGCGGTGCTCGACAAGGCCGGAATTGCAGGCACTTCAGCCAAATTCATCAAAGTCCTTATCGCCAATCGCCGGCTGTTTGCCGTCTCCGATGTGATCCGCGCCTTCCGCGCGCTGGTGGCGAAATTCAAGGGCGAGGCCACCGCCGACGTGACGGTTGCCGAGCACCTCAATGACAAGAATCTCGACGCCCTCAAGACCGCACTCAAGTCGGTGACGGGCAAGGACGTCGCGCTCAACGTGAAAGTCGATCCCTCCATCATCGGCGGCCTAGTGGTCAAGCTCGGCAGCCGCATGGTGGATAGTTCGCTTCGCACCAAACTCAATTCGATCAAGCACGCGATGAAAGAGGCAGGCTGATGGACATCCGCGCCGCGGAAATTTCCGCGATCCTGAAGGACCAGATCAAGAATTTCGGCCAGGAGGCTGAAGTCACCGAAGTCGGACAGGTGCTGTCCGTCGGCGACGGCATTGCCCGCGTCTACGGCCTCGACAACGTCCAGGCCGGCGAGATGGTCGAGTTCGAGAACGGCACCCGCGGCATGGCGCTGAACCTCGAAACCGACAACGTCGGCATCGTGATCTTCGGCGCCGACCGCGAGATCAAGGAAGGCCAGACCGTCAAGCGCACCCGCGCCATCGTCGACACGCCCGTCGGCAAGGGCCTGCTCGGCCGCGTCGTCGACGCGCTCGGCAATCCGATCGACGGCAAGGGTCCGATCCAGGCCGACAAGCGCATGCGCGTCGACGTCAAGGCGCCCGGCATCATTCCGCGCAAATCGGTGAACGAGCCGATGGCGACCGGCCTCAAGGCGATCGATGCGCTGATCCCGATCGGCCGCGGCCAGCGCGAGCTGATCATCGGCGACCGTCAGACCGGCAAGACCGCGATCGCGCTCGACACCATTCTGAACCAGAAGCCGCTCAACGCGCAGCCGGACGAGAACATCAAGCTGTATTGCGTCTATGTCGCGATCGGCCAGAAGCGCTCCACCGTCGCCCAGTTCGTCAAGGTGCTCGAAGAGCAGGGCGCGCTGGAATATTCGGTCATCGTCGCGGCCACCGCGTCCGATCCGGCGCCGATGCAGTACATCGCGCCGTTCACCGGCTGCACCATGGGTGAATATTTCCGCGACAACGGCATGCACGCCGTCATCATCTATGACGACTTGTCGAAGCAGGCCGTCGCCTATCGCCAGATGTCGCTGCTGCTGCGCCGCCCGCCGGGCCGCGAAGCCTATCCCGGCGACGTGTTCTATCTGCATTCGCGCCTGCTCGAGCGCGCCGCCAAGCTCAACAAGGAGCATGGTTCGGGGTCGCTGACCGCGCTGCCGGTCATCGAAACCCAGGCCAACGACGTCTCGGCCTACATTCCGACCAACGTGATTTCGATCACCGACGGCCAGATCTTCCTGGAAACCGACCTGTTCTTCCAGGGCATCCGCCCGGCGGTGAACGTCGGTCTGTCGGTGTCGCGCGTCGGATCGTCGGCGCAGACCAAGGCGATGAAGAAGGTCGCCGGCAAGATCAAGGGCGAGCTGGCGCAGTACCGCGAAATGGCGGCGTTCGCGCAGTTCGGCTCCGACCTCGACGCCTCGACCCAGCGCCTGCTCAACCGCGGTTCGCGCCTGACCGAACTCCTGAAGCAGCCGCAGTTCTCGCCGCTGAAGATGGAAGAGCAGGTCTGCGTGATCTGGGCCGGCACCAACGGCTACCTCGATGCGCTTCCGCTCGCCAAGGTGCGCCCGTTCGAGGACGGCCTGCTGTCGCTGCTGCGCGGCAAGAACGTCGAGATACTCAACAGCATCCGCGAAAGCCGCGATCTCAGCGACGATACCGCGGCCAAGCTGAAGACCGTGGTAGAGGCTTTCACCAAGACGCTTGCTTGATTGGCCCGTCGGCCAGTTGAAGTTTTGGCCCGGCGCATTTGGCACGAAGACGCGCTTCGCGCTTTTGGCCGGGTCTGATTGAAAAGAGGCTTGCGGTCGGGTCGTGACGATCTGGTCGCCGGGGTGAACTAAGAATGGCTTCACTTAAAGACATGCGGGTCCGCATCGCCTCCACCAAGGCGACGCAGAAGATCACCAAGGCGATGCAGATGGTCGCGGCTTCCAAGCTGCGCCGCGCGCAGACCGCCGCCGAAGCCGCGCGTCCCTACGCGGAAAAGATGGACGCGGTGATTTCCAACATCGCGACCGCTGCCGCGGGTTCGCCCGGTGCGCCGACGCTGCTGGCCGGTACCGGCCAGGATCAGGTGCATCTGCTGCTGGTCTGCACCGGTGAGCGCGGCCTGTCGGGCGCCTTCAACTCGTCGATCGTGCGTCTGGCCCGCGAGCGCGCGCTGGCCCTGATCAACCAGGGCAAAGAGGTCAAGCTCTTCTGCGTCGGCCGCAAGGGTTATGAGCAGCTCCGCCGCCAGTTCGACCGGCAGATCGTCGAGCATCTCGACCTGCGCTCGGTCCGCCAGCTCGGCTTCGGCAATGCCGAAGATATCGCAAAGAAAGTTCTGGCGCGGTTTGACGCCGGCGAATTCGACGTCTGCACGCTGTTCTATTCACGCTTCAAATCCGTGATCGCCCAGATCCCGACCGCCCAGCAGATCATTCCGCTGGTGGTGGAAGCGCCGGCCGCGAACGCCGGTCCGGCGACGTCCTACGAATACGAGCCGGAAGAAGACGAGATCCTGACGCGGCTGCTGCCGCGCAATCTCGCGGTGCAGATCTTCCGCGCACTGCTGGAAAACAACGCCTCGTTCTACGGCGCGCAGATGAGCGCGATGGACAACGCCACCCGCAACGCCGGCGACATGATCCGCAAGCAGACCTTGATTTACAACCGCACCCGTCAGGCCCAGATCACCAAGGAGCTGATCGAGATCATCTCCGGCGCCGAGGCGCTCTAGCCATTCGCGCGATGGACTGACGGACTTCTAGAGACAGAATTCGAAGGAGAGAGTTTTATGGCCGCACCAGCAAACCAGACCGGACACATCACCCAGGTCATCGGCGCCGTCGTCGACGTGCAGTTCGAAGGGCATCTGCCCGCCATTCTGAACGCGATCGAAACCAGGAACGCCGGCAACCGCCTGGTGCTCGAAGTGGCGCAGCATCTCGGCGAATCCACGGTGCGCACCATCGCGATGGACACCACCGAGGGCCTGGTCCGCGGCCAGGAAGTTACCGATACCGGCTCGCCGATCCGCGTTCCCGTCGGCGCCGGCACGCTCGGCCGCATCATGAACGTGATCGGTGAGCCGATCGATGAAGCCGGCCCGATTGCTTCGGACGGCACGCGTCCGATCCACGCCGAGGCGCCGACCTATACCGACCAGGCCACGGAAGCTGAAATTCTGGTCACCGGCATCAAGGTCGTCGACCTGCTGGCGCCCTACGCCAAGGGCGGCAAGATCGGCCTGTTCGGCGGCGCCGGCGTCGGCAAGACCGTGCTGATTCAGGAGCTGATCAACAACGTCGCGAAGGCGCACGGCGGTTATTCGGTGTTCGCCGGCGTCGGCGAGCGGACCCGCGAAGGCAATGACCTCTATCATGAGTTCATCGAATCCAAGGTCAACGCCGATCCGCACAATCCCGATCCGAGCGTCAAATCGAAGTGCGCCCTGGTGTTCGGACAGATGAACGAGCCGCCCGGCGCCCGCATGCGCGTCGCGCTGTCGGGTCTGACGGTCGCCGAGAATTTCCGCGATCAGGGCCAGGACGTGCTGTTCTTCATCGACAACATCTTCCGCTTCACGCAAGCCGGCTCGGAAGTGTCGGCGCTGCTCGGCCGTATTCCTTCCGCGGTGGGCTACCAGCCGACGCTCGCGACCGACATGGGCGCGCTGCAGGAGCGCATCACGACCACGCACAAGGGCTCGATCACCTCGGTGCAGGCGATCTACGTGCCGGCCGACGACTTGACCGACCCGGCGCCCGCGACCTCGTTCGCGCATTTGGACGCCACCACCGTGCTGAACCGCGCGATCTCGGAAAAGGGCATCTATCCGGCGGTGGACCCGCTCGACTCGACTTCGCGCATGCTCTCCCCGCTGATCGTCGGCGAAGAGCACTATCAGACCGCGCGTATGGTTCAGCAGGTGCTGCAGCGTTACAAGTCGCTGCAGGACATCATCGCGATTCTCGGCATGGACGAATTGTCGGAAGAGGACAAAATCGCCGTCGCCCGCGCCCGCAAGATCGAGCGCTTCCTGTCGCAGCCGTTCCACGTGGCCGAAATCTTCACCGGCTCGCCGGGCAAGTTCGTCGACCTCGCCGACACCATCAAGGGCTTCCGCGCCATCTGTGAAGGCAAGTACGATCACCTTCCGGAGGCCGCCTTCTACATGGTCGGTGCTATCGAAGAAGCCGTCGAAAAGGGCAAGAAGCTCGCGGCGGAAGCTGCGTAAGCATTGCTAACGCTACGCCGTCACCCTGAGGTGCGAGCGTAGCGAGCCTCGAAGGGCGACTTCTTTCATCCTTCGAGGGCCGCAACGGCGGCCACCTCAGGATGACGACCGCCTTTGTAGTTAGCGCGAAACGGATTTTCCGATGGCCACCTTCCACTTCGATCTGGTTTCACCCGAAAAGCTCGCCTTCTCCGGCGAAGTCGATCAGGTTGACGTCCCCGGCGTGGAAGGCGATTTCGGCGTGCTGGCCGGACATGCGCCTGTTGTGGCCGCGGTCCGCCCGGGTATCCTCACCATCACCGCCGGCGGCGCGCATCAGAAGATCATCGTGCTCGGCGGCCTCGCCGAAATGTCGGAGAAGGGCCTCACCGTGCTCGCTGACGTCGCCACCTCGACGGCCGACCTCGACCGCGCACAGTTCGCCGAGACCATCGCCGAGATGGAAGCCAAGCTTGCGGAGAAGGAAGGCTCGGAGCTCGATCATGCGCTCGAGCGGCTGGACCACTTCAAGAGCATCCAGCAGGAACTCAGTTCGACGGCTATGCACTAGGCCCCGGAGCAACACGCGCCGGGGCGCATTGAAGGCCCGAATCAATTCAGCGCCCGTCACATCGTGACGGGCGCTTTTTTGCGTTTTGCTGTTACCGCTGTAGTTGCGCACGGGTAGTTCTGACGGCATTCTGCCGGTGCATATTTTGTCCGGGGCTGTTTTTCATGAAACGCAAGATCGCGGCGATTTTTGCGGCCGATATTGCCGGCTACAGCCGACTGGTTGCCGAGGACGAAGAAGAGACGCTGCGCCGTCTGGCATCCTATCGCCAGGTGACCGACGATTTCATCGCCAAAGGCGGCGGCCGGATCTTCAACACCGCGGGTGACGCCGTCCTCGCCGAATTTCCCAGCGCGGTCGAAGCCGTGCGCTGTGCGATCGATATCCAGGAAAGCCTGCGCACCCGGAACATGGCGTATCCGCCGAGCCGGCAGATGGCGTTTCGCATCGGCATTACCATCGGCGATGTGGTCGAGCGCGACGGCGATCTGCTCGGGGATGGCGTCAACATCGCGGCGCGCCTCGAGGGGCTCGCCGAGGTCGGCGGCATCTGCGTCTCGCGCGCGGTGCATGAGCAGGTCGTCAACAAGCTGTCGGTGCAGTTCGCCGATATCGGCGCGCAGGAAGTAAAGAACATCCCGACGCCGGTGCACGCCTATATGGTGGCGATGCGGCGCGAGGACGGGACCTATTCGATCCCGCAAGTCAAGAAGCCCGCCAAGGCTTCGGGATCGCAGCCGACCTGGATGTGGCCGGTCGCGGTGACGCTGGTCAGCCTGGCCGCGATCGGCGCCGGCGGTTTTCTCTATTTCACCAAGCTGGAGACGCAGGCCGTCAAGGTTGCGGCGCCGGCGCCCAACGTCAGTCCGGCGCCTTCGGCTGTGCCCGCGGCTGCATCAACTCCGGCCCCGACAGCCGCGACGTCCTCGCCGCCGCCGGCACCGCCAGCGCCTTCCCCGCCGCCGATCGGTTCGACGGAGAAATTCGCGGCCGCGAATGTCCCGTTCGTCAGCGATAAAGCCCGCACGTCGCTTGCCGGCGAATATGCGGGGGCGGCGAACTTCAAGGCGTTCTCGCTCAACATCGGCGGGATCAGCGCGTGGGTTACCGCGCAACCGAGTGAAGAGGCTGCCAGGACCGCCGCCGTCGAGCAATGTCAGAAGCGGGCGGATACCGCGCAGTCGCCGAGAAAATGTGAGCTCTACGCCGTCGGCGACGACGTCGTTTACGCGCACGGCAAGCCGCCGGTGCCGCCGTTGCCCTGGGTCAGGCATGACACGGCGACCGAACAGCCATTTGCGGCCAAGGACGTGCCGCTCACGCGCGACGCGGGTAGGACGAGGTTTGAGAATGTCTATGTGCCGGGCCGAAAAACCAAGACCATCGCGCTAGGCCCCGGCGGTGCGTTTTTCTTTCTCACCGCCATGGATTCGGTGGATGAGGCCATGCGGCGATCCCTCGAATCGTGCGGCGCCATCGCCGGCGTTCCCTGCATGATTGTCGCGCTCAATGAGAATTTCGTCGTGCCGATCCCGACCACATTGAGGGTCACCGGTTTCTTCAAGGTTGCCGGTAACGGGGTGATCAGCCCCGAAGCCCGCGACGATGTCGCGCACCGGATGGCCGATGCGACCAGTGGCTGGAACGCAATCGCTGTGGGCGCGGCCGGCCGGCCGGGGCTTGGATTGAAGGCGGCCTCCGAACAGGCCGCGGTGAATGGCGCGCTCGCCGACTGCGTCAAGCGAGACAGCGATTGCCATGTCATTGCGATCGGCCCGTTCTCTGTCGGACCGAACTAGACCGCAGAGCCCGCGGTCCAGCTTCGTTACGTGTGGCGGAACTCTCCGCGCGCGGCCGGTTGTCGGGGCGCCTCGAGGTCGCTTTGCCGCCAGCTGGTGGCCAGCAGCATGAACAACGCGCGATAACCCTGATATCGTGCCGCGGGACGGCTCTTCTCCCGCCCGCCCATTATCAAGATACCGCTCTGATCGCGCAGCTGCCACTCCCAGGCCCGCCGGCGCTTGATGACAGTCACTTCCTTCATGTCAGACAAAACATCTCGCAGTGCAGGTTATTCCGGGCGCCATCCGTGGACCCAATGGCACTCTAGTGTGTACGAGCAGAGCGGGTGTCGGTTGCAAAAAAAGCGTGAGCGAATCGAGAAAAATTCAGGTCGGTTCTGATTCAGTCAACAGCACGGCCCGCAGCGGGCCCCGCGAATTCGGCAAACAGCCGCGCCACCGTTCGGTAGACGTCGCGCCGGAACGGCACCACGAGGTCGGCGACGCGGTCAAGCCGCTCCCAGCGCCAGCTGTCGAACTCGGCCGGCTGCCCGTTGCGCGGGGTCAGCGGATCGATCTCGTCGTCGCGCCCGGTGTAACGCAAGGCGAACCATTTCTGCCGTTGCCCACGGAATTTGGCGAGGCGGTGGGCGGGCGGTCCGTCATAGGGCGGGAACTCGTAGTTCATCCAGTCGGTCTCGCCGAGATGGTCGGCCCGGCTTACCCCGGTCTCTTCCCAGAGCTCGCGCATGACCGCATCGCGGGGGTTCTCGTCGGCATCGATGCCGCCCTGTGGCATCTGCCATTCGAGGCCGGGCAGAATGATTTCCGGCCCGTCGTCCCGGAAACGGCGGCCGATCAGCACCTGGCCGGCGTTGTTGAACAAGGCGATCCCCACATTGGGGCGATAGGGTTTCTCGGACATGGTGTTTAAAAGAATTGGCGTTTCGAGACGTGATCCCGGTTCGCGTTCGGAAAATGCGTCAAAAACAGCGTCAGTTGCCCGCGAGGCCGGAAAATTCCTTCACCACGCGCTCGTAGACCGGCCGCTTGAACGGAACGATCAGCTCCGGCAGGTTCTTCATCGGCTCCCAGCGCCAACTGACGAACTCGGCCTTGTGGCCGCCCCCGGGGGTCGCGACGTTGATCTCGCTGTCCTTGCCCGTGAAGCGCACGGCGAACCATTTCTGCCGCTGCCCGCGGTAGCGGCCCTTCCAGGTGCGGCCGGCGACGGTGCGCGGAATATCGTAGATCAGCCAGTCGGCGACTTCGCCGAGCTTCTCCACCGAGCGGACGCTGGTTTCCTCGTAGAGTTCGCGCTTTGCCGCGGACCAGGTATCTTCGCCGGGATCGACGCCGCCCTGCGGCATCTGCCAGACGTGGCTTTCATCGACATGTTCGATGCCGCCGGCGCGGCGGCCGATGAAGACCAGCCCCGCTGCGTTGATCAGCATCATGCCGACGCAGGTCCGGTAAGGCAGGTCTTCGTAGCGCGCCATTCCGTCAGGGCTCCTTACGGCACAATCGGTCGAACCGGCGTGGTCCGGAAGGCCCGGATGGCCGTCATCGGGTCGATCTCTAGCCTGATTTTGATTTCAGCATCGCCGTTGTCAATGGCACAAGCATGATGCCACGGCTATCGAGAGTCTTGATCCAGGCGGCAATCCGCTCGATCGAAATCGGCAGGGCCGAGGCCACGCCGACGGCGAGCCCGCGTTCCTTGGCGAGCGTTTCGAGCTTGATCAGGGTGCGGTCGATTTCGGCCGAGGTCGGCACCGCGTCGATGGTGAAATCGGCCTTGGCGAACGGCATCGCCTGACCCGCCGCCAGTGACGATGCGACGCTGCGCGGCGTGGAACCGTCGTCGAGGTAGCCAAGGCCGCGTTTGGCGGCCTCGCGCATGATCGGCTGCATCACGGCGTCGGTTGCCAGGAAGCGCGCGCCCATGAAATTGGCGATCCCCGCATAGCCCTGGAACCGGCTCAGGTGCCAGTACAGGCGGTCAATATTCTGCTCCGGCGGCAGGCTCGTCAGCAGGGTCTGCGGGCCGGGGTCGTTGTCGGGATAGTCGAACGGCTCCATCGGGACCTGTAGCAGGATCTCGTGGCGCTGGGCGCGGGCCCGTTCGGCGAGCTTGGTGGGGTCGGCCCCGTAAGGCGTGAACGCCAGCGTCACGGCCGGCGGCAGCTTCATGATGGCGTCGGCCGTCTTGGCGGCGCCAACGCCGAGGCCGCCGACGACGATGGCGACCACCGGCATCTTGGCCGCCTTGGCGCGGTCGGTGTCGGCCGCATAGACGGTGAACGGCTTCAGGCCGTCGGCGACGACGGGGATCATGCCGTAGCGTGTTTTCTCCAGCAGCCGCGGATCGATGCCGGCCATGACGGCGGCAGGCGCGGCCTCGGTGTCGGTCTTGCCGGCCGCATCACCGCCAATCACGACATCCTGGCGCTTGCCGCTGGAGCCGTCGATGATCGTGACGGTCTTGTTCTCGCCGGCGGCGGCGGGCCTGGATTCGACCTTCGCCGCCGGTTCGGCCTGATGGCTGGCGGTCGCCGTGGCGGGCTTCTCGTCCGCCGCCGTTGTAGTTGCCTCGGGCTTGCGCAGGGCGATATGGGCGACCGGCTCGCCGCCCAGCGGATTGTCGGTGAAAAGCGCTGTTGTAACGAAGGCGACCAGGAACAGGCCGAGCAGCACTGCGAGTGCCTGCATTGCCGAGAACGGCAGCCGAAACCGGCGCTTATGGCGCTCCGGTTTCTGTCCGAGCGGCGTGCTCAGTTCGTCGGCCGTCTCCGTCATGAACCTCCCCGAATCAATTCGAAACCGCTCCGAATCAATCCGAACGACGATACCACGATGGGCTCAGATCGAGCGCCCGCGCCGCGCCCAAAAAGCGATCGGTCCGGCGTTTCCGGAAAGCCGGAACCCGCCAACAAAAAGGGCGGCCCGAAGGCCGCCCTTTTCACTGATATCGGACTGATGCCGGACTTGGCAGGATCAGTTCGCTGCCTTATTGGCCGGCTTGTCGGCCGAGGCCTTGTCGCCGGTGGCCGGCGCGGGGACCGCGGCGGTGGACTTGATGCCGTGCAGCAGGTCGGCGGCAGTCTTCAGCGCCTTGTCGTCCTTGGCGTCCGGCGGCACGTAGGATTGCGAGCCGGTCTTCTCGTCGCCGTCATTCTTCAAATGGCCGCGCAGCGAGGCCTCACCCTTGGTGTCGGTGCGCGACTTCAGCTCGTCCGGCACATCCTGCAGCACCTCGATATCGGGCACGATACCCTTGGCCTGGATCGACTTGCCGGACGGCGTGTAGTAGCGCGCGGTGGTCAGACGGAGCGCGCCGTTGCCGCTGCCGAGCGGGATGATGGTCTGCACCGAACCCTTGCCGAACGAGCGGGTGCCGACCAGCGTCGCGCGCTTGTGGTCCTGCAGCGCGCCGGCGACGATTTCGGATGCCGAAGCCGAGCCGCCGTTGATCAGCACGATCACCGGCTTGCCCTTGGTCAGGTCGCCCGGATGGGCGGCGCGGCGCTGGGTTTCCTCGGCGTTGCGGCCACGGGTCGAGACGATCTCGCCGCGATCCAGGAAGGCGTCGGAAACGGTGACCGCTTCCTCGAGCAGCCCGCCCGGGTTGTTGCGGAGATCGATGATGTAGCCCTTGAGCTTGTCGCCGATCTGGTTCGACAGATTGCCGATCTCGCGCTTCAGGCCTTCGGTGGTCTGCTCGTTGAAGGTGGTGACGCGGATATAGGCGATGTCGTCGCCCTCGACGCGGGCGCGGACCGAGCGGACGCGGATATTGTCGCGCACCAGCGTGACTTCGATCGGATTGTCCTGACCCTTGCGGATGATCTTGAGGCGGATCTTGGTGTTGACCGGGCCGCGCATTTTCTCGACCGCCTGGTTGAGGGTGAGACCCTGCACGGCTTCGTCGTCGAGATTGGTGATGATGTCGTTGGCCATGATGCCGGCCTTGGAGGCGGGCGTGTCGTCGATCGGCGAGACCACCTTGATCAGGCCGTCTTCCATCGTGACCTCGATGCCGAGCCCGCCGAACTCACCGCGGGTCTGCACCTGCATGTCGCGAAAACTCTTGGCGTCCATGTAGCTGGAATGCGGATCGAGGCCGGCCAGCATCCCGGAGATCGCGGACTCGACCAGCTTCGAGTCGTCGGGCTTCTCGACATAGTCGCTGCGCACGCGCTCGAAGACGTCGCCGAACAGATTGAGCTGGCGATAGGTGTCCGAGGTCGCGGCACGCGCGCTCGATCCCATCAGCACGGCGCGAGGCTGCGTGATGAAGAGCGTCAAAGCCGCGCCGGCGGCGGCGCTGAGGAGAATTACAGAAGTCTTGCGCATCATCCGCGAACCTTTTCGCCTTCATTTGCGGCCCACCATGGGCCTGGATCGATTGGAGTGCCGTCCTTACGGAACTCGACATAGAGCACGGGCTGACTCGCGGTCGTTGCGAGAATGGATGCAACCAGGGATGTCGACCCCATGGTCGCGACCGGCTCCCCCGTAAGTACAAACTGGCCGATGTTTACCGAAATGCGCTCCATCCCGGCGATCAGCACATGATACCCGCCCCCGGCATTCAGGATCAAGAGTTGTCCGTAGCTGCGGAAGGGTCCGGCGTAAACAACCCAACCGTCACACGGGGTTGTGACCTGCGCGCCGGTCCGGGTTGCCAAAGAAATGCCTTTTTCGACGCCACCCGCACCATCGGAACCGCCAAAATCGCGAATCTTGGAGCCGTTGACCGGAAATGCGAGCAACCCCTTGGCGGAGGCAAAGGCGATCGCCGGGCTGAGCCGCGCGGGATCCTTTAGCGCACCCAGATTGGGCTTGCCGTTCGGGGTCGCAGGCGCCCCCTGCAGACTGGCCGTTGCGGCCGCTTTGGCCGCGCTCTTGAGGTCCTGCTCCATCTTGGCGATCAGGCCCTGCAGACTGTCGACTTGTTTGGACAGCGTGATGGCGCGCGCGCCTTCGGCTTCCATGTCCTTTTCGATCGCGCTCTGCTTGCGTTGCCGTTCGTCGACCAGTGCGGCCAGCCGCACCTGATCGTCCTTCGACTTGTCGCGGTCGCGCGCCAGCGCGTCACGCTCGGTCGCAATGGTCTTGCGCAGCGCGACCAGTTCGCCGAGATCGCTGGAGAGTTTTTCCGCGCGTCCGCGCAGTTCGGGCACGACCGCGCCGAGCAGCATCGCGGTGCGCAGCGATTGCAGTGCGTCCTCGGGCCGAACCAGCAATGCCGGCGGCGTGCGCCGGCCGGCACGCTGCAACGCTGCCAGCACCTCGACGATTTCGGAGCGGCGTGAATCGAGCGACGCCCGTATCTGCTGCTCGCGGGCGTCGAGCGGGCGCAGCCGCGCCTCGGCGTCGGCGATGCGGGTCTCGACGCCGCGCACCCCTGCTGCGATGTCGATCAGTTGCTGGTTGAGTTTTGAACGATCCTGTCCGATTGCCGCGATATCGGCTTTCAGTTTTTCCTGCAGCTCGGCGGCTTTCCGCTGCTGTTCGCGGGCGGCTTGCAGTTCCTGCTCGCGCTGCTTGATGATGTCGGGTGAGACGGCCGCCGCCTGCGGCGCGGGCGCCGCCACTTGCGCCGCGGCCGGCGCGAGGGCCGCGCTTGTCAGGCTCAAGAGGCCCGCGGACAACAACACCAGGGAACGCCCCGCCGGCAGCGCCAAAGCCCGCCTGTGGCGGGCGGCATCCGGGCGCGGGTGAATGTTCGGCGGAGAGTGCATTCGGGCCTAATCAGCGCTTTCTGTATTCATGCCACCGTGCCTTCAGACGCGATGATAGGGATGGCCGGCCAAAATGGTCGCGGCGCGGTAAATCTGTTCCAGAAGCATGACGCGAACCATTTGATGCGGCCAGGTCGCCGAGCCGAACGCAATGCGCAACTTTGCCTTGCGCTGCAAATCGGGCGAAAGTCCGTCCGCACCCCCGATCGTGAAAATAGTGCTGGCGACCTGATCGTCGCGCCAGCGGCCGAGTTGCTGGGCGAAGCTTGCACTGTCGACGCTCTTGCCGCGCTCGTCGAGCGCCACCAGTACGGACTTTTCGGGGATCGCGGCCGAAATCGCCGCCGCTTCCTCGGCTACTCGGGTCGCCGCATCGCGGGCGCGGCTTTCCGGGATCTCGTGAATCTCGAGGCCGCGAAAGCCGAGCTTGCGGCCGATATCGTCGAAGCGCTCGCGATAGCGCTCGGCCAGTTCCCGCTCCGGGCCCTGCTTCAGCCGGCCGATTGCAACCACGACAAGACGCATCAGAAGATCCGGCGCATGAGAGAATGCTCCGGCACGCGCGCGTTATGCCGCGCGCATGCAAACTACATGCGCTCCCGCCGATTCGCATCGGCGCAGGAACTCAGATCGCCTTCGCTGCCGCCGGGCTTTGCGTCCACAACCTTTCCAGATTGTAGAACTCGCGCACCTCGGGCCTGAACACGTGCACGATCACATCGCCGGAATCGATCAGCACCCAGTCGCAGTTGGGCATGCCCTCGACATGAATGCTCTTGATGCCGGTTTCCTTCAGCGCCTTGGTGACATTTTCCGCGATCGCGCCGACGTGGCGGTTGACCCGTCCCGTGGTGACGATCATGTAGTCGGAATATGCAGATTTGCCGCGAAGGTCGATGGTGACCGTTTCTTCCGCCTTCATATCGTCGAGGCGGGAGAGGATCATATTCAGCGTCTTGTCGGCGTCGGGTTGCGCCTTCAAGGCCGCAGCTTTTGTCGATGTTTTACGCGGGGTTTTGGCAGCTGACTTGGTAGCCTTGGAAACCTTGGGTAAAACAGACTTGGACAATACAGATGTGGCCAGGGACCATTCCTTTCACTGTATCGCGGACGCCGAATCCTGACGTCCACGGGCTATATTAGACATGTGGGGTTAATGGTTTCAATATTCCAGTGAACCCCACCTGCCGGTTGTGACCCGACTGTCACTTCTTTGCCTTCCAGCTTCCGTCCGGGTTTCGCAGTCCGGTCGACGACAGGCTCGATTTCATGCCGGTGAGGAAAGCCCAGGCGGGGGCCTGCTGATCTGCTAGCCGGGTCGCCTGATTCTCAGGCAGCCGATAGCGCGCCAGCGCCTGTGCGGCGGGTGCTGCGAGCGCCCGGAAACTCTGGGGCGGACGGTCGATCACGGCGATCGGAACCTCGGAGGCAATGCGCCGCCAGTTCTGCCAGCGATGGAACTGCGCAAGGTTGTCAGCGCCCATGATCCAGACGAAGCGCAGGCCGGAAGCACGGCGGCGCAGGTAAGAAATGGTGTCGACAGTGTAACGGACGCCGATGACAGCTTCGAGACAACTGATGTCGATTCGCGGATCGTCGGCCATTTGGCGCGCGGCATCCATCCGCGCATCGAGATCGTTCAGCGCGTCCCCGGACTTGAGCGGATTGCCGGGGGTCACCAGCCACCAGACGCGGTCGAGCTTCAGTCGCTTGATCGCGAACAGGCTGATGGCGCGGTGCGCCTCGTGCGGTGGATTGAAGGAACCGCCGAGCAGCCCGATCCGCATGCCATTGCTGTAGAGCGGGATTGCCTGCGAGACGGATTGCGACGCGACCGAAGCTGGCTTCAACGCGGCCACCGCGTGCGTTCGCCGGAAAAAGTAGGTGCGTTCACGGTCGCGTCTGCCCGGTGCCGTGAACGCGATACTTGAAGCTGGTCAGTTGCTCGGCGCCGACCGGGCCGCGGGCGTGGAACTTGCCGGTGGCAATGCCGATCTCGGCGCCGAAGCCGAACTCGCCGCCATCGGCGAACTGCGTCGAGGCGTTGTGCAGCACGATCGCGGAATCGACCTCGTTGAGGAATCTCTGCGCGGCAGCTGCGTCTTCGGTCACGATCGCATCGGTGTGGTGCGAGCCGTGATCGTGAATATGCGCGATCGCTTCATCGAGCCCGTTGACGACGCGGGCTGCGATGATCGCGTCCTCATATTCGGTGTCCCAGTCCTCGTCGGAGGCGGGCTTTACCCTGCTATCGGCGTGCTGCACGGCCGCGTCACCGCGCACTTCGCAGCCCGCATCGATCAGCATTTCAACCAGCGGCTTCAGGCTTGCCGCAGCACCGGCCCGATCGACCAGCAAGGTCTCGGCGGCGCCGCAGACGCCCGGACGGCGCATCTTGGCGTTGAGCACGATCTTCTTCGCCATTTCGAGATTGGCGGAGCGATCGACATAGACGTGGTTGACGCCTTCGAGATGCGCGAACACCGGCACGCGGGCTTCGGCCTCGACGCGCGCGACGAGGCTCTTGCCGCCGCGCGGCACGATCACGTCGATGCCGCCGTTCAGTCCGGTCAGCAAGAGGCCGACCGCCGCGCGATCGCGCGTCGGCACCAGCGTGATGGCAGCTTCCGGCAGACCCGCCTCGCGCAGACCCTGCACCAGGCAGTCATGGATGGCGCGGCAGGAGCGGAAGCTGTCGGAGCCGCCGCGCAGGATCACGGCGTTGCCGGATTTCAGGCACAGCACGCCGGCGTCGGCGGCGACGTTGGGGCGGCTTTCGAAAATGACGGCGATGACGCCGAGCGGCACCCGCACGCGTTCGATGGTCATGCCGTTCGGGCGCTGCCAGCTTTCGGTGACGGTGCCGATCGGATCGGCGATCCCGCGTATGGTGGCGACGCCATCGGCCATCGCGTCGATGCGCGCCGGCGTCAGCGTCAGGCGGTCGATGAAGGCGGACGTCGCGCCGCCGGCGCGAACCTCAGCGACATCCTCGGCATTGGCGGCGAGAATGGCCGGCGCGCTGGTGCGGATGGCGCGCTCCATCGCCTCAAGCGCCCTGTTCTTCTGTTCGGGCGAGGCAAGCGCCAGCACCCGCGCGGCGGCGCGGGCACGGGCAGCGAGTTCGGTCATCAAGACAGGCAGATCGGCGTTGCCGTCGATTGCCTTCAGCGGCGCGGTCATCGGAGGTCTCGGGTTTTCGTTAAGGCCATGTTCTAGCATGGAAATCGGAGCCTTGGCGAGGTCTGGAACCGGCATGGCAGCCGGGCGGTGCGGGGGTGACGGCGGCTGGGCCGCTTTTCTCGGTCCCTGGATTTGCTGAATTGTAGCTTAGGCGCCCGGCGTGCGGGAAGCGGAAGCTATCTGGTGGGGCGGCAAGCCGATCAAGATCAAATTTCATCGCTCTAACGACCTGCTGCGAGGACTCATCATTGATCAGAATCTCGACGACCATGGTTTCGACGGATTGCGCCGATGGGTTGAACGGAAGATAAATTTCGTCGTGATCGATTCCTACACTGGCGAAGATATCACTCGGATGATGCGGGCTTGAGAGCCGCCCGTCGACCCCGCGTGCGCGATGCCGGTATCTCGGCATGCTTCCGCCGCTTTCGTTTGTCGACCGACGCAACGGTGATGCGGCGATCTATCTCACCACCGACGAAGACAGTTCACCCGAAATCCAGTTCGAGGAAGGTCAGCGCTGCATCGATTGGACTTGCAGCCGGCCCCGCAATGCCCCGGCATTGCTCCGCAATGCCGCGGCTCGCCGCGCCTGTTAACCACGAAACGGATCTGCGGATGAAAGATACGAAAATTTAAGATAAATTGAATCAATCGGCGGGTCGACGTGTGTTGTAAATTTTCATTCTACCGGCGCGGTAGAAAGAATCACACATGAAGCCTCTTTTGTTGGCTGCCATCGTTATGACGGTGGCAAGCGGCCCAGCATGGGCTCAATCATCGACAGGGTCGGGCGTCGGCATTGCCAGATCGACTTCGAGCTCGCAGGCGATCTCGGGGCAGGGCGGTTCGGCGAAGATCATCAGTAGCAGCACCGTGCCGGCCGATCAGACGGTCAGGAACGTACCGAGCGTTTTCGCACCAGGCTTGGCCGCGGCCGGGCTCGAAACGTGCCTCGGGTCGGTTTCCGGCGGCGGCGCCTTTATCGGGACCGGATTTAGTTTCGGCTCTTCGATCCCTGATGCCAGCTGCGCGGCGCGGCTCGATGCGCGGACGCTGTGGAGTTTTGGCCTGAAGAAGGCCGCGGTAGCGCGGCTTTGCCTTAACAGCGACATCTACCGCGCGATGCCGGACGTTTGCGCGATCTATCTGCCGCAGGCTTCCGTGCGTCCCATCTCCGCTCCCGCTCCGCTTGCCTACGCATCGGCGGTAACGACAGCCCCGGACGAGCAGCCCTACACGGGCGGCCCGATCCAGTTGGTCGAGGGCGACACCGGCAAGATCCGTCTTTGCAACGACTACGACGAGCCCGGCCAACGCTGCCGTGTCTGGGCCCACGTCGAGCACCACGCGTCTCCGACGAAGAAGAAAGCGCCGGTGCGTGGTGGACTGACGACCATGGCAGCAATCCAACCCGCCCCGGCACCCGCCGTGGCGGAAACCGAAAAGAAGGGAAAGTCACAATGAAGAAGCTGTTGATGAGTGTTGCGTTCATCGCATTGGTGGGAAGCATTGTGCCGGCTGACGCGGCCTCGACGTTCGCCATCGGGGGAGGCCTCAACCTCGGTCACGTCCAGACCGGGACAGGCGCGGCCTCGACGGGCACGGCGGCGGCGGGTTCGCTCGCCAACGGGACCACCACCAACATCGGTGCTGGTTTCGCGGCGGCCTCCCCGGCCGGGAGCATCTCGACCGGCCTCGGGGCGTCTGCGGGTCAAAGCAGCGCCGTGAGCGGAGCTGCCTCCATCGGTAACGGGGCGGCAGTAAGCAGCGGCGTCTCCAACAACATCGGTGTCGGTGTTGGCGGAGGCTTCACGAACGTGCTGCCCTAAGTAGACGACAGCAGCATGGTGGCAAACCTTCGTCACCATGCTGCTGATTGGGTTTGGGGGGCGATCTTCTGCTCAATCGCGCCGACGAGTGATCGATATCCCGACCGCACGGACCAGCATCCGTTCACGGGGGCAAAGCGGAAATGACACGAGCCGACCGCGCGTTCTGAGTTTGGGCATAAAACGGACTAGTCCGGCCGCTCCGCGATGTCTGCTATCAAGGGTATCAACGGACCTAGCTCGGACGGGCACTGAGGTCGGCGGGTCTCTGGAATAACCGATCATTAACCATACGAGCCCATGATTTGAGCCGAATTCGGGTGGGCAAGCGCGCGCGAGCCATTGCCGGTCTGTCATCGCGATGACTCTTTTGTTTTTGCTGACTGGCGATGGGAAGAATCTGGCGACTAGGCTGAGACGTAGGGAACGCAGGTGACCGAGGCACCGGACAGGAAAACGCAAGGGGGCCAGCAGCCCGAGGCGGCACCGCAGGTGGCCTCAAGCCGGGTGCCGGTGATAGCGGTGTCCCTGGCTGCCCTGGCCGTCCTTGGCGCCGCCACCGCCAATTCCTTACCGAGTTTCGGTGGCTTCTCTCTGCCGGATTTCAATCAGGTCTCTTTGCCGAGGGTCGATCGGTTCTCCTTGCCGGACTTCAGCCGCTTCTCCCCGCGGAATTTCAATCGCGTCGCTGCACCTCCTCCGCCTAACCCGGCTCCAGTCCTCGTACCGGATCCAGTTGTCAGGGCGGGACTGCGGGACATTCAGACGTCGCAGGAGCAAAACGCCGATATGTTCATGTCGCTCACGCAGAGTTCCGCAGCCCAACAGGCGGATTTGAAAAGAATAACCCGTCAACTCGCCTTGCTGACGGCGCAGGTGAGCTCCCTGCAGAATCAGGTGACGCCGCCGCTGACGACTTCCAGCATCCCACTGTCGACGACTTCGAGCATCCCACGTCCAAATCCTCGCGCGCGGGTCATCCAGGCGTCGCGAAAACTACTCCCTCCAGTTCTTCCTCCAACTATTTCTCCGCTTCCCAAGCCTGTCGGCCCCTTTTCGGTAGGGGGCGCGCCGCTGAGTCCTGCACCGGCACCCGGCTCGGGCGCAAGCTAGCTCTTCCTGGCATCAACCGGACCTCTAGCGACGTCCGCTATCAGGTCGCTAACGTGGGTAGACCGGACATGGCGCAGACAGCCGGTTTCGGTCGAGAATGACCCAATGCAGTCATTCCCCTAGACGAGCTGTCTCGCCTAGCGCGACCAAATCCCGGGGCTCGCGACACCCGATTCTTGCGATTGCTTGAACAGGATGCTTTCGGATCATGCCTTTAGGGACAAAACCAGATCACGGCTGTTCTCGAAGGATCGGTGCACCGAGTTCATCGAAACGAAAGAGCTGAAAAACCCGCTGGCCGTTGAAGTCGAGCACTCTCAAATCATCGGTCTCGTGCAGATCGCTCTCGACCGCTTGAAAATGCCCGCCGTAGCGCTCCCTAGCGAGCGACACTGGAACCTCAAATGCGACGAACTTGCCAATCCCTTTGTGCTTGAGTTTCTCGAGGAGATTCGGATCGCGTAAGGACTCGTGCGACGTGAGAATGAGCAACGGACCGCTCGCCGTGAGCAGCAAATGCGATTTCATCGGACCCTCCTTCGCGTTTGAACTGAATTCACGCGTCATGTCCAGTCTTGGTTGGACAGTGTCGCTGACGCTCCCAGTATAAGCCAGTTCACCGTTGATATAACGATTCCGGGGGCGGACATGATCTTGTACTCTTGGACGGTCCGGGATCCTCGGTTGCATCGAGGTAGGTGACGCGCATGTCCGGGGAAGTCGGGCTCACCATGACATGCGTTCACTTCCGAAATTGGCGCACTTTTCGGACATGGGACCATGTCCGACTTGAGTCCGTTATGCGCACGAAAGCGGACGTCCCCGTTCGCTCTAAGTTTACGAGTTCACGCCGTAGATTCACTTGGCGGCCGTAAGCGGCCTGAACTGCGCAGTGATTTGCGCAGTTTTCCGGTCGGCAATTACATCATCTTCTACGTGCCGTTGCCCGACGTTATCGAAGTCGTCCGTGTGATGAGCGGTCTGCAAGACATTGATGCCGACGACATCGCGTGAGGCTTACGCGGAATCGGTATGCCGCGGCCCGCCCACCACCAGATCGTCGCGATGGATCATCTCGGCGCGGCCGCTGATGCCCAGAATGGTCATCACATCAGGCGACGAGCGGCCTTTGATCTTTTCGGCGTCCTCGGCGTCATAGGCGATCAGGCCGCGGCCGATTTCATGGGTGTCGGGGCCGCGCACCACCACGGCGTCGCCGCGGGCGAACTGGCCGTCGATCCGGATCACGCCGGCCGGCAGCAGGCTCTTGCCGGCGCGAAGCGCGGCGACCGCGCCGGCGTCGATGGTCAGCGTGCCCTTCGGCTCCAGCGAGCCTGCGATCCAGCGTTTTCGCGCGGTGACGGGATTCGCGGGGGTCAGGAACCAGGTGCAGCGGCCGCCGTCCGCAATCGCCTGCAGCGGATGCTCGATCTTGCCGGATGCGATCAGCATATGCGTGCCCGCGGTGGTCGCGATCTTGGCGGCTTCGATCTTGGTATACATGCCGCCGCGCGACAGTTCGGATTCGGCCGCCCCCGCCATCGCTTCGATCTCTGACGTGACCGACTCCACGATCGGAATCAGTTTGGCGTTCGGATTGGCGCCGGGCGGCGCGTCGTAGAGACCGTCGATGTCGGACAACAGGATCAGCAAATCCGCGCTCGCCATGGTGGCGACGCGCGCGGCGAGGCGGTCATTGTCGCCGTAGCGGATTTCGTTGGTGGCGACGGTGTCGTTCTCGTTGATGACCGGCACCGCGCGCCATTCCAAGAGCTTGGCAATGGTCGAGCGTGCGTTGAGATAACGGCGGCGCTCCTCGGTGTCCTGCAAGGTCACCAGAATCTGTCCGGCGCCGATGCCGTGCGCGCCGAGCACCTCCGACCAGATCCGTGCCAGCGCGATCTGCCCGACCGCGGCGGCGCCCTGGCTCTCCTCGAGCTTCAGGGGGCCGCGCGGCAGTTTCAGGCGGCTGCGGCCGAGCGCGATCGAGCCCGACGAGACCACCAGAACGTCGCATCCCTTGCCATGCAGCTTGGCGATATCGGCCGCCAGCGCCGCCAGCCACGCCGCGCGGACTTCGCCCGCGCTGGAATCGATCAGCAGCGAGGAGCCGACCTTGACGACGATGCGGCGAAAATTCTTGAGCGCGGGGCGTTTCATGGGCTTGGTCTGACGAAGCGGAGTGTCGGGAAGCAATACGCGCCGGTTTCCTGATTTGGAAGTGGCGCGGGCAGGGAAGTCGCGGCTGGCGTCAGCCTGACGTCACCCTTGTATCACCCTTGCGGGTTCGCCGGCGCCCACGGCTCGGCCTGCTGCGCTCCGCCCTTGGCCTTCAGCGACACCGGCGCTTCGCCGATCACCTCGACCAGCGCCTTCAGCGCTTCGGGCACGCCTTCGCCGGTCGCGGCCGAGACCAGCAGCGGCGTTTTCTTCGCGGCGCGCTTCAGCCGGTCTTTCTGCTTCTTCAGTTCGTCCGGCGTCACCGCGTCGATCTTGTTCAACGCCACGATCTCGATCTTGTTGGCGAGATCGCCTTCATAGGCATCGAGTTCGGTGCGAACCGTCTTGTAGGCTTTGCCGGCATGTTCGCAGGTGGCGTCGATCAGGTGCAGCAGCACCCGGCAACGCTCGACATGGCCCAGGAACCGGTCGCCGAGGCCGGCGCCTTCATGCGCACCCTCGATCAGGCCGGGAATATCGGCGAGCACGAATTCGCGGCCCTGCGCGTTCACGACACCGAGCTGCGGGTGCAGCGTGGTGAAGGGATAGTCGGCGATCTTCGGCTTGGCCGCGCTGACGACGGAGAGGAAGGTCGACTTGCCGGCATTGGGCAGGCCGACCAGGCCGGCATCGGCGATCAGTTTCAGCCGCAGCCAGATCCAGCGCTCTTCGCCTTCCTGGCCGGGATTGGCATTGCGCGGCGCGCGGTTGGTGGAGGACTTGAAATGCGCGTTGCCGAAGCCGCCATTGCCGCCTTTGGCCAGCACGAATTTTTCGCCGAGCGTGGTGAAGTCGTGGATCAGCGTTTCGCGATCCTCGTCGATGATCTGCGTGCCGACCGGCACTTTCAGCACGATCGATTTGCCGTTGGCCCCATGGCGGTCACTGCCCATGCCATTGACGCCCTTCTGCGCCTTGAAGTGCTGCTGATAGCGGTAGTCGATCAGTGTGTTGAGCCCGTCGACCACTTCGATGACGACATCGCCGCCGCGGCCGCCATTGCCGCCGGACGGACCGCCGAACTCGATGAATTTCTCGCGGCGGAACGCCACGCAGCCGTTTCCGCCGTCGCCGGAGCGGATATAGACCTTGGCTTCATCGAGGAATTTCATGGGTCACCATAGCGTTTTCGGGCGAAAAGGGCAGCGTTTCGCGTCTCGAAAGCGCGTTAAAACGTCACTTCAGGCTTGGGGTGCTGTGCTGGGCCTTAAGTAAGCCACGGCAGCCCAAGCGGCAACCCTCAAGGCCCGCAACTTCGGCGAAAAGCCTTAATTTTCGGGCCTTTTTGCGGCTTTGGGCGATATTAGCGCCCGCCGCCGTGATATAGCTTCGATCCGCGAAAGTGGGGCCGGAAGGGGACCTAATGAGGCGTCGGGAATTCGTCCGGCTGATCGGCATGGCGGCGGCCACATGGCCGACGGCCGTGGGGGCACAACAGCCGAGCGCGAAATTACCGACCATCGGTTTCATCGGCCCCAGCACGGCGGACGCCGATCGCACCCGTCGCGCGGCGTTACTGGAACGGCTTGGCGAACTCGGCTGGGTCCAGGACCGCAATCTGAAGATCGAATTCCTCTGGGCCGATGGCGTCGTGGCGCGCGCCGGCGAGATCGCGGCCGGATATGTGCAGCGGGGCGTCTCCGTGATCGTGGTCAGTGGCGATGCGCAGGTCAAAGCGGCCAAGAACGCCACGTCGGCAATCCCGATCGTGATCGCCGCGGCCGCCGATCCCGTCGGCAACGGCCTGGTCGACAGCCTGTCGCGCCCCGGCGGCAACGTCACCGGCCTGTCGCGGCAATTGACCGACTCCACCGGCAAGCGGCTGGAGTTGCTGCGCGAGATCGTCGCCGGCCGGCGGCTGGCGATCCTGTTCAATGCCGGCAATCCGCTGACCCGGCCCGAACTCGAAATGGCGGAGAAGACTGCGCAGAGCATGGGCTTCCAGACCGTGCGCGCGGAAATCCGCAAGAGCGACGATGTCCAGCCGGCGATCGAAGCCCTGGCGGGCAAGGCGGACGCGCTCTATGTCTGCATCGATCCCCTGGTCAACACCAACAATGTGCGGATCAACGGGCTGGCGCAGGCGGCGCGGCTGCCGACGATGCACTCTTCGCGCGACAATATCGATGCCGGCGGCATGATCTCCTACGGCCCCGATACCATCGATCTGTTCAGGCGCGCGGCGGAATTCGTCGACAAGATTCTGCGTGGCGCCAAGCCAGCCGATCTTCCGGTCGAGCAGCCGACCAAGTTCGAGCTGGTGATCAATCTCAATATGGCCAAGGCGATCGGCCTCGAGATCGCACCGACGGTGCTGGCGCGCGCCGACCAGGTGATCGAATGAGGCGGCGGGAGTTCATCGGGCTGATCGGCGGCGCCGCAACCGCTTGGCCGCTTGCATCGTATGCGCAAGCACTGAGGAATCCGCATCGCATCGCGCTCGTCCATTCCGGTATCCCCGCCAACAAGCTGACCGAGACCACCGGACCGTTCTGGATACGGCGGTTCCACGAAACGCTGCGCGCGCTCGGTGATGTCGAGGGGAGCAATCTCGTCATCGAACGCTATTCCGCCGAAGGCCGCTCCGAGCTGTTTGCGCCGCTCGCGGCCGAGGTCGTGGGCAGCAAGCCTGACGTCATCGTCTCGAACCTCAACGATCTCGTTGCCGCCTTTGTGGCGGCCACCGCCACGATCCCGATCGTCGCGATCATGGGCGATCCGATCGCCGGAGGGTTCGTTACCAATCTGGCGCGTCCCGGCGGCAACCTGACCGGTGTCAGCATCAACGCCGGGATTGAAATCCAGGCGAAGCGGCTGGAGATTCTCAAGGAGGCGATGCCGGCGGCGACAAAGGTCGTCCATCTGCTCTCCGGAGCCTGGGATGACGGGACCGGAAAGTCGGTCGCAGAGGCGGGGCGGCACCTCGGACTCGCCGTGACCGGAACCAAGCTTGTGGTGGTGGACGGGGAGCACTTGCAGCGCGCCTTCGCCGAAATGGCGGAGCAAAAAGTGGACGCTGTCATGATCGACGAAGGCGGCAGCTTCCTGGCGCAGCGGGCAGCCGTTGTCGAACTGGCTGCGAAGTACCGGATGCCCGTGATCTATCCGTATCGCGATTATGCCGAACAGGGCGGATTGATCGCCTTCGCACCGGATCTCGGCGAACTCGCCTAACGCATGGCGAATGACGTGCATCAGATTCTCGGCGGCGCCAAGGCTGGCGACGTTCCATTCTACCAGCCCAGCAAATTCCAGCTGATCATCAACATGAAGGCCGCCAAGACGCTCGGCGTCAATCTTCCGCCGGCGTTGATCACCCGTGCCGACGAGGTGATCGAATGAAGCGGCGGGAGTTCATCGGGTTTCTCGGCGGGGTCGCCGCAACCGGCTTGCCTCGGTCCGCGTTGGCCCAGACCAATGCCGGCCTGCCGCTGGTGGCCGTCCTGACACCGGGACCGGCGGAGTTTGCCAGGCTCAGGATGGACGCGATCCGTCTCGGCATGCAGCAGGAAGGCTTTGTCGAGGGCCGGAACTATTCCTTTGAGCTGCGCTTCGCCAACGGCGACTTCGATCGGCTGCCGTCGCTCGCCAGGGAATTGGGCGCGCTGAAGCCGCGCGTCATCGTGGCCTCGGCCCGCGCCGCAACCGTGGTCCATGAAGTTCTGCCGGACGTGCCGCTCGTTTTCACCTCCTATGCCGCCGATCCCATCAAGGCCGGCTTCGTCGAAAGCTATGTGCGGCCCGGTGGGATGGCGACAGGAAACGTTATGAACGCGGTTGGCGGCGAGCAGTCGCTCACCGAAAAGCGAATTGGCCTTTTCAAACAACTCTTCCCCGGTCTGAGGCGGCTCGGGATGATCGGCACCGACCAGAACGGATTGGTCGTCGCAGAAAAAAATGCACTGAAGAAAGCGGCTGGTGAACTCGGCTTTGAGTTCGTGCACTACGTCATCCAGACGCTCGACGATCTGGAAGCAGCCTTTGCGTCGGGGCTGCGGGACGGCGTGAATGCGTTCTACATTTCAGGAGAGCCGCTGCTGTTCAACAATCAGGCGCGCGTGATGCCGCTCGTTGCCGCATCGAAAAAGCCGACCGTCGGCGTCTACCCGGAATGGGCGCGTGCGGGCCTTTTGATGTGCTATTCGGCTGACCTGCTGGACGATTTTCGCAAGGCAGGAAGCTATGCCGCGAAGATTTTGGGTGGCGCCAGGCCGGCCGATCTTCCGGTCGTGCAGGCGAGCAAGTTTGTCTTCGCGATCAATCTGAAGACCGCGCAGGGCCTTGGTATTGCCGTGCCGCCGACATTGCTCTCGCTCGCCGACGAGGTGATCGAATGAGGCGGCGGGAATTTGTCGGCTTCTCAGCGGAGCGGCAGTCTGGCCGCTGGCGATCGAATGAGACGACGGGAATTTCAACCGGAAGACCACAAAGGCGCTCGGCATCGAAATCTCGCGGACGCTGCTGGCGACCGCGGACGAGGTGATCGATTAGAGCATGATCCGGAAAAGTGGGTACCGGTTTTCCCTCCGGACAAACGCGAAGCGTTTGTCCGGAGACCATGCTCCAACAGAAGGATAGAGCGGGATGACGATTCGAAGAAAAGTCATCCCGCTCTGGGAATACGCGCTCGGCTACGGCGGTTCGAGATCGCCGCCGCCCCGTTCGGCAATTCCCGCAGGTGTCGTCGGGACACGGGTTGCGGCCGGAAGCGGCCCTCTGGCGACCTCGCGCGCCAGTTGCGGCGCCGCGGTGCTGGTGCCTACCAGGCGAAACACGCTGCCGCTCCTTGTGCCTCCGGCACGGATGCCCTGGAGAGCGAAAGTCTCGTCGCCGGGCAGCACGAAGTCGGGACCGCGACGAAGTGTGAGAGGACCGCTGCGCGCCGGGCCGGCCGACGAATACGGCGACTTGCGTCCATTGATAACGAAGTAGCCGCCGGCTACGTGCACGCTGGGGTCCTCGGCGGTAGCAATCCCGTTGAGGGTGCCGCCGCGTTGGGTCAGCGACCCGGTATTGTCGAACTCTCCATCGACGTAGGTGCAACCGGCCGACGCCGAGCGGGTTCGTTCCCAATTGGGGTCGACGAAATGCGAACGCTGGGCGCCCGTGTACACGCCAAGGTTCGGATCGGTGCGCGCCACATAGGCGTGGAGCTCTGCATTTTTGGGAATGCCGGTGACCTTGATCGTGTAGTCGCCATGTTCGGCCACAACCCCGGAGGCGGCGACGGTGGGTTCGACCTGAAGCCGCCACATCGCGTCGCTGCCCTGTACGAGCGGGCCGTCCACGCCGGCGGGCGACGATGGCGTGGTTGCCATGGCCGGTGTAAACGTAACGCCACTGGGCGAAGTGAGCGTTACGTCGACACCGCCGGCATCCGAGCTTTTCATCCATATTTCGGCGAAGCACAGCACGGTATTGTCGGGAGGAAGGCGCCAGGTCCATTCGACGTGGTCGGGTGGGCTCTTGCCCTGGGGGAATTGGATGTGACCGTCGGTTAGATAGGAATTGCCCGCTGCCAGAACGATTTCAAGCTTGGGTTTCCCCGGGGTCCCGTTGAATTCCTCGACAAACGCCGTCAGGTCCGTCTCCAGATCGGCTAGGCCATCGTGCGGTCCGGTCGTCGGCCCGTAGCTGAGGTTGATCACGACGTTCTTGGTTTTGATCGGGTCGGCATGTGACAGGATGTACTGGACGGCGTCGTGAACATACGCCTTGAGCCACACGCCGGTCGCATCGCGGATGCAGCTCTGGGAGAATTGCACGAACACCAGGTCGACCTTGCAAGCAGGGTCGGTGCCCGGCAGCCAGCTCGGCGGATCGCGGCGGTCCTGGCCAGGATGCATGGGACCGATGCGTGACGAAGTCGGGACGCGCCCCGCGAACACGTCCATCACATGCGCACCGTGTAACTTCCGGAGCGCGAGGTTGGTGAAGCCGGCATCCGCGTAACAGCCATCCTCGTCGATGCTGCCTGTCGGCGTCAAATGCCGTCCGATCCATTCATCCAATCCCATTTGTTGTGACGGCACGGCGAAATCGCGCCGGAATTCGAGGCCGTAGTTGAAGTCCGACGGTACCTCCCCGAACAGGCGTGGCGGGTTGCCGCTACCAATGACCGGGACCGGTTGCTTGCCCGTGTCCTGGTCCCAGATGGCCCGCACCCGCGTGCTGGCCGTACCCGCCTGGCTCCCGAGAAATTGCGCGGCCGCAAATGGGCAGCCGTCGTCCAGCACGCCGATCAGGAGCGCCCCGGGCGGATACTTGCCGTCCGCCCAGCGCTGGTTAACCGTCCTCTGGACGACGAGGTTCCGTTTGATCGTCACCTTCAACGGAAGCGACAGCTCGACCCTGGAAACATAATGATCCCAGACACGGCGTGCGCCGGAGTCGCGCACCGCGTGGGCGAGGCTACGCATCGTGACATAGCTGGCATTTTTTTCGGTCGGGCCGAGCTCGACACGACTGCCGGCTTTCCTCATGTTCCGGACGAATTCGTTGGCCTGTCCGGCCTTCTTGAGCGCCACGAGGAAGAACAGCAGGGATTTCCCGTCGAAATACTCGATGTTCTTGAAGTTCGTCGAGATCGCGTAGCGGAGATACGGACCAAAGCACTGCGGGTAGCGGTCGCGTTTGGGCATGGGATGGCCTCTGCTTCGGGTTGCAGGACGCTGCTTTGCCTACAGGAATTTACCGGCCCACTCCTCTCGCGCCTTGAGCCAGAAATACTTCAGCAAAGGCGACGGCGTGATAGTCGCGCCGGTGGATTGGGAATAGAACGGCCCGCCGCTGAGTGACTGGGTGACCGTGTCGAACGGATTGAAGTCCGTCGCGGGTGCGGCGTCGATTCCCGCGGCGAGGAACTTTCGCCCCTTGAATTTCTTGCCGCCCGTGCAACGCCCGACGACGTATTCACCCAAGGCAACACCCAGCATGCGTCCTGCCATGCTATCGACCGGGAAATGCACTCCCGCAATGACGCGGTTGGTCGTGATCCGCGCCGCCTGTCGCTCGAACTGGTCGATCACCGTTGGGTATTTTGGTTGTCCAGCGTTGTTTTTCGCATCGAGATAGAGCAGCGACTTCAACACGTGCGCGACCGCATAGGCCTGCGTCGCGTGTCCCATCGGAAACGTTCCGTGCCCCGGGGTTGTGATCATCGGTTGCACCTGGGCGTTGTATTCGACCGGACGCCAGCAAGCCAGCGCGTGCTTGAACCGCATTTCAACATACACGCAGAACTGCAGCGTGATGTTGATCAGTTCGAGCGTTCGCCTGGTCCGGTCGGGATGCAAGTAAGGGATCGAGGACCAGAAAGCATACTGGGGATCGATCTGCGCCAGGACTTCCGTGGCGCGTTCATCACGCAGTTCAGCCCAGCTGAGGACCAGCGGAATCTGTTTCGCGAACGTCGCATGCTTCGGACGTCCGATTTCCGCGATGAGGGATGCGGACGAACGGACCCGGAATCCCTTGCCCGACAGCGATTTGTCAAGATTGATCCCGTGCATCATTTCGCCGACCGCCAGGAAGGCGCGAACCCACGGCTCCCAACGCTCCATCTGGATCGCATGATCGATGCCCGGCAATGCCGGCGCGTAGGTGTCCGTATCAGGAACAGTGGTCCCTTCGCGCCCGAGAATGAGCGCTTCCACCATGACCGGATTGGCATAGGCATCGGCCATCGTGCCGAAGATTGAGCCGCCGGCTCCGCCGACGCCGGCTGCTCCGCCAACTCCACCGGCTCCGCCCGCGCCGCCGGCGCCTCCCGCTCCACCTGCGCCGCCCGCTCCGCCTGCTCCGCCCAGTTGGCTCATCTCGGCCTCCCTGTGAGTTAAGTCAGCTTCCCGATGGTAATCCTGTCATTGCGGGCAATTTGCCCGGTTGTGATCGCCCCAAATGTGTACTCGTTCACACGAGCCGGACATTTTTCCGAGATCAATGCCGGCTCGAGGTGCCATTTCCCGATGGCAAACCTGCCATTGCCAGACAGCACGCCCACTGCCGCCCGGTTTCAAGCTCCGCATTCGGCATGCGCGCAAGATATCTCTCCACGGTCAGTTGCGGCTCGAGCTGCCGCACCCTGGCGAGCGTCTCGCGCGCCTCATCCATTCGACCCTGTGCGACGAGCGAGATCGTCAGGGCCCGCCAGGTCGAAGGGTGCATGCGGTGCAGCACCAGCGACGCGCGCGCAAGCCTTTCGGCATTCTCGTATTGTTGCGCGGAAAGCTCAGCCGTCGCGCCGAGGGACTCGAAATAATAGCGCTGCGGATCGAGTGGAGAGAGCTCCATCGCGCGGCGTGTCGCGTCCACTGCCGCCTTTCCTTCTCCCATGAACGCGCTGACCGTGCCGAGATAGAGCCAGCCGAGGGCGTGGCTGGGGTTGGCATTCACGGCGTCGTTGCAGCGCTTGCGCGCGGTGTCCAGGTCCTTCAACAGGTGACAATAGACGAACCCTTCGGTGGCCAGCGCGAGCGCGTCGGACGGATCCCGGTCGAGGGCGGCGTGGGTGGTGCTCAAGGCCTCGGTCGCCTCGCGCTTGCGGTCCTCCGACCAGCCGCGCGTCACCTGCAGAATGTACCAATTGCCGAGCCAGGCGCGCGGGGCTGCGACCCGGCCATGCCGGTTGATCAGTTCGTCAAGGATCTTGCGGGTCTGGAGGAATTCATCCTTGTTGGAGCGGTGCATCAACTTGATGCTGCCAAGCAGCAGCGAGTAGCTCTCGAGAGTCGGCAGCGGTTGGGTCAGAATATGCTCGACCTCGGCGTCGAATACGGCGAAATGCACCGCCTGGGCGATACGATCCGCCAGTTCGCTTTCCGGCCTCAAGAGATCGCCGATTTCGCCGTTCAACCGGTCGGTCCAGACGACCCGGTTGGTGCGCGCTTCGGAGAGTTCGGCGGTCACCATGATCTGGCCTGCATTCGCAACATACGCGCCACTGAGGACATAGGTGGCGCCAAGATGCGCCGACACCTCTCCGACGTCGTTCGCACGGCCGCGGAACACCGCTGTCGACAGGCGCGAAATCACTTTCAGGTCTGCCGCCTTCGACAGTCGCCAGATCACGCTGTCGGCAATCAAGTTGCCGACATCGAAAAGCGCCGGGGTGTCGTTCCTCGCGGAGAAAGGGATCACGGCGATGGTCGGCTGCATGGCCGTTCCATAGTCGCGCCGCCCGGTGAGGCCTGGATGCGGGCTGGCCGGGCCGACCCGGTACGCCCGAACCGGCTTGTCAAAATGCTTGAGAATGCAATCGCCCAGATCCTCGCACGACGCATCGACGCCGTGCGTAAGCTCGTCGCGCGCCGCGGCACTGCCGATGGTCTCGCCGGGATTGGCCAGGCTGGCCAGGGCGGCTGCCAGCTGCTCATGGGCCGACGCGCTCGCAATCGTCTCGCCCGGTCCGGCCAGCGTGGCCAACCGCGCTGCGAGATTTACGCCGGTCCCGTAGATATCGAGGCCGTCGCTCCATGCCATCGCGGCGTTGATGCCGGCGCGCAACTGGAAATGCTGATCTTCGGGGAGGCCCGCGTTGTGCGCGTCAAGTGTCCGGTGCATGTCGGCGGCGGCATCGACGGCGTCGGGCACCGCCTCGAAGCGAGCCATCAGGCCGTCGCCCAGGCTCTTCACCAGGACGCCGCGACGGCGCGGCAGGATCTCGGTCGTAACGATACGGGCAAAGTCTGCCCATCGGCGCACGCTGGAGGCTTCGTGCTCCTGCATCAGCCTGACCGATTCCACGAGGTCGACCAACAACACGACGGTCTCTTGGCGTACGAGGCCGACGGCGGCGCCACGAACGGAGGATCGCTCGGTCGGGGCGGCCTGCGCTTCGCCTTTGTCCACCGCGTCATCGTTCATGCTGAACCAGCTCGCGATCCCGATCCTGGCATCCTAGGAGGTATAAATCGGCAAGCCAAGAGGGCGGGAAATGGTCGCGTCGGTTGAACGGATGCCGAACTGCCAAATGCCGGATGCGCCCCCTGGATCGATGACCGGGCGGCGGCGTCACCTTCAGCCATGCGTCATTATTGGGCAGGCCGCCTTCGAACCAGAAACTTCTGCATCCCTTGCAGCACCAGCTCCTTGCGCTGGTTGAACACGGTCGAGCGCAGTGTCACCACGCCGGTGCTGCGGCCGGGCACCAGTTCGATCACTTCGAGTGCGGGATAGATGGTGTCACCGGCATAGACCGGCTTCAGGAACCTGCTCGATTGTTCGAGAAATCCGACCAGCGATTCCTCGACGATGTAGGGAAACAGCCCGGCGCCCGGCGCGGTATGCGCCAGGGTCTGGAAACCGTGCGCGAGCAGATCCGGCATGCCGCGGGTGCGGCAATATTCGACATCGTAATGGATCGGGTGGGTGTCGCCGCTCGCGGTCTGGAATGCCGCGAATACCGCCGACGTCTGGGTCCGGCTCGGGATCACGAAGCGCTCGCCGAGCACAAAATCTTCGAACCAGCGCTGCTCACTCACCATGCGATGTTGGGCGGGATCGAAGTCGGTCATATCAGGGTTTCCTCTCGGGACGTTTCTTTGTTGCCGGTCTACCGGTATCGCAGCGCCGCGCCTGCGACAATTGGTACAATTCGACCGGCTCGCGCGCGCCCCATCCTACTTTGCATGGGGTTGTTTTCGCGATTTTGTGTCTGGGGCCCTGCGGTGTGCCGCTATGGACATCCCGGGCGTCACCGTCTTTAAGGCTTCGCATGAGTCTGTTCGCCAAATTATCGACCTATGACGAGCGTTCGGCGCGGCTGGCCGGCATCGGGCTGATGCTGCTGTCGATCTTCATGTTCTCGTTCGGCGATGCGCTCGGCAAATTCATGGTCGCGACCTATTCGGTCGGGCAGTTGCTGTGGCTGCGGGCCTGCGCCGCGCTATTGGTGCTGTTGCCGATGATCTGGAAGCAACGCGCCGAATTCACCCGCCTCGAGCGGCCGTGGCTGCAACTGCTCCGCGTGACGCTTTCCACGCTCGAGGTCGCCGCGTTCTTTCTCGCCACCGTCTATCTGCCGCTCGCCGACGTCATCACCTACTACCTGGCGTCGCCGATTTTCGTCACCGCGCTGTCGGGAATCGTACTCGGCGAGCACGTCGGCTGGCGGCGCTGGACCGCGATCCTGATCGGGTTCTGCGGCGTGCTGATTGCGATGCGTCCGTCCGCGCAGACCGTGAGCTGGCCCGCGATGATCGCGCTCGGCGGCAGTATATCGTTCGCATTCCTGATGCTGATCACGCGCTCGCTGCGGGCGACCCCGGATATCGTGCTGGCGTCGTCGCAGTTCGCCGGCACGTTCCTGCTCGGTGCGCTGCTGTCGCCGATCGGCTGGGTCACGCCGTCGCTCGGCAGCCTCGGCCTGTTCGCCACCGCCGGGCTGATTTCGGTAGGCGCGCTGCTATGCGTCAACCGCTCGCTGAAACTGGCGCCGGCCAGCGTCGTCGTGCCCTATCAATATTCGATGATCGTGTGGGCGGTGATCTTCGGTTTCGTGGTGTGGGGCGACGTGCCGTCGCCCGCGACCATCATCGGGGCCGCCATCATCATCGGCGCCGGGCTCTACATCTTCCTGCGCGAGCAGAAGCTGGGACGCCAGGCAGCGGTGGTCAGTCCGCCGGTGTGAAACGTCGCAATGACGACGGAACTACCGGTCCCGCCGCGTCGAACTTCCCCAGTTCTTCAGCGACGCCCACACGCTGCGCGACAGCCGGAAGCGGTCGACCGGGGTCGAGCATCCCAGCGCCTCGAAGCGGTGCAGCTCGACGCCGCTCCACTGGAAGCCGCATTTCTCCAGGATGTTGCGCGAGGACGGGTTGGCGACCCGCGCGCCCGAGACCAGGTGCTCGGCATCGAATTCCTCGAAGAAGAAATCGATCACCGCGCGTGCGGCCTCGGTGCCGAAACCACGGCCCCAATGCTCGACACCCAGCCAATAGCCGAGTTCGGGCGCGTCCTGTTCACGCCAGTCGATGCCGACCATGCCGATCGGCGAATGCGTGTGCTCGATCAGGAACACAGTCTCGCGGCGATCGGCAGCCATCGCGCGCACGAATTCGACGGCATGATCCTGCAGATAGGGGTGCGGCAACCGGCGGGTATTTTCGGCAATGCGGCGATCGTTGGCGAGATGCGCAATCGCTTTTACGTCCGCGAGAGTGGGCCGGCGCAGCGCCAGCCGTTCGGTATCGAGGACGCAGCTACGTGCCTCACGCAAGGCCGGGGTGGGGATGTCCTGCAACATTGGAGGGCTCCTTGAAGGCAGCTCTTGGGTTATTGCGTGTGTCCTGACGGCACACGCGCAATAAAAAAGGGAGGCCGGTTTCCCGCCTCCCCCTTGGAGCCCATTTTGACTCCGCCGGTTCAACAGGACCCGGCGGACTCAAGTATGTCCACCGTCTATTCGGCCGCCTCCGCCATCGGAACCACCGATACGAAAGTGCGACCATTGCCTTTTGCGCGAAACTCGACGTGACCTTCAACCTTGGCGAACAGAGTATGGTCAGTGCCCATGCCGACATTAAGGCCGGGATGCCAGGTGGTGCCGCGCTGACGCGCGATGATGTTGCCGGGAATCACGTGCTCGCCGCCATAGGCCTTGATTCCAAGGCGCTTGCCCGCTGAATCACGTCCGTTCCGCGATGAACCGCCTGCTTTTTTGTGAGCCATGGCCCGTCTCCGACTTCGCTTTAAGTTCTAGATCAATTCCTTGACGGAATCATTTCACTTTTTATCACGCTTCAATTTCTTGAAGCGTTTCGATCACTTTTTCGCGGCGGCCTTCTTGGCCGGAGCCTTCTTCGCCACCGCCTTCTTGGCGACGGCCTTTTTGGCGGGCGCCTTCTTCTTCGGTGCCTCGTCGCCTTCAGCGGCGGGAGCGACAACCTTTTCCCTCTTCGGCCGCGGGCCGATCGAAGGCTTGGCGTTGTCGGTCAGGATCTCGGTGATGCGAAGCACCGTGATCTCGTCGCGATAACCGCGCTTGCGGCGTGAATTCTTGCGGCGGCGCTTCTTGAACGCGATCACCTTCGGGCCGCGCTTGTGGTCCAGCACTTCGGCCGCAACCGAAGCACCCACAACCGTCGGGACGCCCAGCACCGGCGTGTCACCGCCGACCACCAGAACTTCGCCAAGCTGCACGATCGTGCCGACATCGCCGGCGATCTTGCCTATCTCGAGTACATCATTCGGAACGACGCGGTATTGCCGGCCGCCGGTTTTGATGACTGCGAACATCGTTTTATTCCTTCGTGTTCGATCCCGGCCTCGGGCATATCCCTTCAAAGGGTTTGTCCGGGTCGGCTTTTTGGTCAGTCGTTATGGGTACGATTTTCGCGCGGGTCGGGGGCGAACCCCTCAAAATCGCGCAAAAACAAGCGGCGCGAGAAATCCCGCGCCGGATGCGGGGACTTATAGCCGCTGAAAGCCATGAGTCAAGGAAAACGGACCCGAAAAGCGGCCAAAAATGAAGGATTTGGGCCGAAACGGGGTTGATAGCGAGTGGCGGATGGCGAATAGGGCAGGCCCCGCCCCCCTTCGCCCTTCGCCGTTCACCATTCGCCCCCTGAAACCAAAGGGTTCCCCACCCGTTGTCCCCGCGAAATCCGGCAGGGCAGGGAAAACATGGCAGAAGACATCATCACGACCACGGGTATCGCCCGTCACGGTGCCACCCGGCTGCCGTCGGTGGAGGTCGACAGCTTCAATATCGAACTGAAGGACGACGACGGCTTTCTCGGCGACCGCGCCAGCAAGGGCGCGTTTCGCGAGATTCTGGACGGCTTGCGCAAACCGTTGAAGAAAAACGGTGACGATCCCTTAGGGAAAAAATCCGCCGGGGAGATCGCCAAGAGCGATCTCGACGCGGCGCTGGTCGGCGACGATATCCACGCTTCGGCATTGGTGCACGGCGCGATCGAGGAATTCGCGCAGGAACTGGCCCATGTGACCGGGAAATTCCTCAAGACCAAGGCCTGGGCCGATACCGAACGCATCGTGGTCGGCGGCGGCTTTCGCCAGAGCCGGGTCGGCGAACTCGCCATTGCCCGCACCGACATCATCCTCAAGGCTGAAGACTTCAAGGTCGACCTGGTGCCGATCCGTTTTCATCCCGATGATGCCGGCCTGATCGGCACGCTGCATCTGGCGCCGTCCTGGATCTTCGAAGCCCATGACAGCATTCTCGCCGTCGACATCGGCGGCACCAACATCCGCTGCGGGGTGGTCGAGACGTGCTGGAAGAAGGCGCCCGATCTTTCCAAGGCCTCGGTGTGGAAGTCCGAACTGTGGCGGCACGCCGACGACGAGCCGACGCGCGAGGGCGCGGTGAAGCGGCTGGTCAAGATGCTGAAGGATCTGATCGCGGCGTCCGGGGAAGAAGGCCTGAAGCTCGCGCCGTTCATCGGCATCGCCTGTCCCGGCGTCATCAACGAGGACGGCTCGATCGAGAAGGGCGCGCAGAATCTGCCGGGCAATTGGGAGAGCAGCAAATTCAACCTGCCGGCGAGTCTGGTGGACGCGATCCCCGAGATCGGCGATCACGACACCGCCGTGCTGATGCACAATGATGGCGTGACGCAGGGACTTTCCGAGGTTCCGTTCATGCAGGATGTCGAGCGCTGGGGCGTGCTGACCATCGGCACCGGGCTCGGCAATGCACGCTTTACCAACCGGCGGAAGGACAACGGCAGGGACGAGAAGAAGGCGAAAAAGAGCAAGGATTAGCATTCGCGCAAATTCAGAGCGGTCATTCCGGGGCGATGCAACGCATCGAACTGCGATATGCAATTGCACATTGGAGAACCTTGAGATTCCCCGCGGTGCAATTGCACCGTTGAGATCTGGTGCTTACGCGGAATGACGAGTCTGTGATGGTTCCCTCGCGCCCGGTAAGGTTGACTGGTTAGGTTAAAACCGGGATCGCGTTGCCGTTTCCGCTCGCGTTGCTACCGTCATCTGGTCGCTCCCCTCTGACCGGCGAAGCCGCACTTCCCGGCCAGAATTTCGATGAAGCGGCACGGGGCCGTCAGTGTTTTGTCGCGTCTGGCGGCCCCACCTTTTCCTGCCTTTGCAAATCCGCCCAAGCCAAGCCGATGCGCGTGAACAACGCCGCCATCTCGCCTGCCGCGCGGTCGGGGTTCGCGCGACCTCGAACGCCGGATTGTTGGCTCGAAATCGTCAAATACACCATTCCGGGCTCCGGTTTCGGGCCTCCGGCCCCTCGGAATTCTTGGCGCCGCGCCTTGTCTGGCCTGCCATCCTCGCCTAGAACTCGCCCCGACCGTGGGTGAGGAATCACCCCAAATGGCGCCTGGAGAGGTGGCAGAGTGGTCGAATGCACCGCACTCGAAATGCGGCATAGGTGCAAGCCTATCGGGGGTTCGAATCCCTCCCTCTCCGCCAGTTACTCGAAAAACAACAGCGGACCTTTTGAAGGATGCCGACAATCACTCCGCGGCTGCGGGGGTTGTCCTGGCGCCACCCTCGAGAGCCGCGGCGATTGCGTCGTCCACCCGTTCGAGCCAGATGAATTCCAGTTTGTTGCGGGCGCCGGCCGGGATTTCATCGAAATCGCGTCGGTTCCTTGCGGGCAGCATGACGCGGGTCAAGCCTGCGGCGGCGGCTGCGACCACTTTCTCCTTGATGCCACCAACCGGAAGCACCAGGCCCCGCAGCGAAATCTCGCCGGTCATGGCGGTGTCGCTTCGGACCGTGCGATCCGTGAGCAGCGAGGTGAGGGCGGTAAACATCGCGACACCTGCGCTCGGGCCGTCCTTCGGCGTCGCTCCCGCCGGGACGTGGACGTGGATGTCGCTCTTCTCGAAGATGGCCGCATCGATGCCGAGCTGAGATGCCCGGCTCTTCACCAGGGTCAGCGCGGCCTGCACGCTCTCGCGCATCACCTCGCCAAGCTGGCCGGTGAGGATCAGCACGCCTTTGCCGGGTGTGCGCGACGCTTCGATAAAGAGAATGTCGCCGCCGACCGGCGTCCAGGCGAGCCCGGTTGCAACTCCGGGAACGCTCGTGCGCATGGCAATTTCATTCTCGAACCGTGGCTGACCAAGCAGCGGCGCGATGTCGTCTGCAGTGATAACCACACGGCTCGCGCTGCCTTCCGCGATCTGGACTGCGACGTTGCGGAAGACCTTGCCGATTTCGCGCTCGAGATTGCGAACGCCGGCCTCGCGGGTATAGCTTCGGATGATCAATCTGAGAGCATCCGGATCGATCTCGGCCTGTCCGGGCTTCAGCCCGTTGGCCTCGAGCTGGCGGCGAACCAGATAGCGCCGCGCGATCTCGAGCTTCTCGTCCTCAGTGTATCCTGGGAGACTTATGATCTCCATCCGGTCCAGCAGCGGACCAGGAACACTGTCGAGCATGTTTGCGGTAGCGATGAATACGACGCGCGAGAGGTCGAACGGCACGCCGAGATAGTTGTCGCGGAACGTCGCATTCTGCTCGGGGTCGAGTACTTCGAGCATCGCGGCAGAGGGATCGCCCTGAATTCCGCGTCCCATCTTGTCGATCTCGTCGAGCATCATCACGCAATTGCGTGCCCCGGCCTTCTTGATCGCCTGAATGATGTTGCCCGGGAGCGCGCCGATATAGGTACGGCGATGACCGCGGATCTCCGCCTCGTCATGAACGCCGCCGAGGCTGACCCGGACGAACGGTCGCGCCATCGCGCGTGCGATGGACTGTCCCAGGGAGGTCTTGCCGACGCCGGGTGGTCCGACGAAGCAGAGGATGGGTGCCTTGCCGCTCGGTGACAGCTTCCTCACAGCCAGATATTCGATGATCCGGCTTTTGATCTTTTCCAGGCCGTAGTGGTCCTCGTCGAGAATTCGTCGCGCCTCTGCAATGTCGATCGGCTTTTCTTCCGGCAGGCTCCAGGGCAGCTCGATCAGCCAGTCGAGGTAGCTTCGGGCCATGCCGGCTTCCGCAGCGGCCTCGGGCATCCGTTCATAGCGGCGAAGTTCCTTGCGCGCCTGGCCTTCGGCCTCCGGCGGCATTTTGGCCTTGATGATTGCTTCGTTCAGTTCCGCCACCTCCTGCGCCTTCCCGTCGCCTTCCCCAAGCTGGCGCTGGATGGTTGCCATCTGCTCGCGAAGGATCGCCTCGCGTTGACGCTCGTCGAAGGTGGCCTTGGTCTGCAGTCCAATCTCCTGACTGAGCCGCAGCACCTCGATGCGCTCGGCGAGATGGCGCGAAACCTTGTCCATCCGCAGCGCAAGATCAATCGTCTCGAGGATTTCCTGCTTTTCCTGCGGCTTGATGTCCATGTAGGAGGTCGCAAGATCGGCCAGGGTTGCGGGCGAGGTCGTGCCCTGCAGCGCCGCGATCAATTCCGGCGGCACCTGCGGCAGCAGCTGCGCGGCCTCAAGGGCCTGCCGTTGTAAATTCAGAAAGCGCGCCTCGATCTCCGGCGATTTGGTCGTGGGCTCCGGTATCTGCAGAACACGAGCCGTCAGAAACGGCGTACCCGGGATGTAGTCGAGCACGCGCATGCGTTGCACGCCCTGGCAGACGAGGTGATGGCTTTCGTCGGGTCCAGTGAGGTAGCGAACGATATTGGCGACGGTGCCGACGCGGTAGAGATCGTCGGGGCCGGGGTCGCTCAACTCCGGATCGCGCTGAAGCAGGATGCCGATCTGCCGCTGTTCGCGCACCGCTTGCTGTGCAGCGGCAACAGATTTCGGTCGCGCTATGGTAATCGGCATGATGACGTCCGGAAACAGCACGGTGTGGCGTACCGGGACAATGATGAGAGCATCTCCCGGAATCGGGGGCGAAGGATCGGATGACGATACCGGCGCTGAGCTTGATACATCGGAAGAGGACATGCCGAACTCCTCAGCTGGATTTTCCTAGCCGTAACCCGACGCAGCCGTGAGCAGCGAAGCGGGTGATGGTGTAGCGTCCTGTTGGCAACGGGATGCGGCGCTCGAACCGGCCCTGCGGCAGTTCGAGGCGCAGAATGCGGGCATTGCGGAGTTCCGCGGGCAATGTGCGGCGTCCACTGATCACCAGCGCTCCCTTGTCGAGCAGTGCCTCGACTTCATGGGGATCGACTCCCGGCAACGCGATCAGGATGAGAATCTCGTCGTCTGTCTCAATCACGTCGATGGGCGGTTCCCAGACCGGCTCGCGCTTTCCCGTGAGCGGCTGCAGATTCAGGAATCGCTGATGCAGGCGCTCGGCCCGCGCGAGCGTCTCGATTGCATCGGAAAGCATCCAGTTGATGGGATCCTTGGGCGGCATGGCTACTCTCCAAGTCACATCGATCCGGACGGGAGGTTACCGATGTTGCACCCGGCCGTAAACCGGCTCCAGACAAAGTTCGCCGGTGCCGGCGCGTTCAGTTTGAAGCTGCCGCGCCCGACACCATGCCGCGCCCGGCCATTGCGCCAAACCTGTCGTCGCGCCGAATGATTGGGTCACGCCAAAATTGTGTCGGAGCCCCGGCCCACGCCGAACCGCAACGCTCCAGGGGCGATTCCGCGCGACGTAGCTCAAGCCAGAAGTCTGCGTAGGGCGTTCAGGCGATCCGTGCTCAATCCATGTCGCGGAAGGCGTGACCGTTAGCCTTGATTTTCTTCACAAGGTCCGGTGGCAAGTCCGCTTGCGACGCGGTGCCATCGAACACCCATTCCTTGGAATCGACCAGATCGGGAAGACCCGCTCCTTTGTGCACATAGAGGCCAACGGACGACTTTTGCGGATTAAGGTAGAGATCGTACTCTTGCATCAAGATACCTCCTCTTCCGGTTCGAAATTGACGAGGTGCCCGGCGCCGGCATCCGCGCGGATGTTCTAGGCGGACTTCTTCGTTGCCGGTGCCAGCGCCACAGACGCCTCGGTCGTCAGCATGAGAAAGGTGATGGTCTCCTGAAAGTAGAGGCGGACGATCGTCTCGGAATGGCTTTGATAGCCGATGGAGATGTCCTGGCCGATGGTCAGGTCAAAATCCCCGCCACGGGTGGTGAGCACGACGCCTCCCTCGATCGCCGGCGCCCAGATGATCTTTCCGTCCACCAGACGCTGGATATGTTGCAGGACCGGATAGCCGTCGTCGGTCGCTCCGCCGATCGCGGTATACGGCTCCGTGCCCAACAACAGCGTGTAGGGTCCATTGACGCCCGCCAGCCGCAATTGACTCACCGCCTGTGCGACCACGCCTGGATAACCCTTGACGTTGGAGGGTAACGTCAACACCGGATTGCTGGTGCCTTGACGGATGCCCTGAATCCCGGCGGCGGCGTACCCGTCGAAGACCGCGCGATCCTCGGCAAAGGCGATCTTGCGCGCCGCGTCCTTCAGCGGCGCCCAATCCGAATCGTTTGCGCCGCGTTCCACATCGTCGATCGCATCGCGCGTGAGTTCAAACGGAATGCGCAATTCGACGAGCGCCCGTGTCTCGCGTTGCGCCGCTTCGATCCCGTCGCCGGGTGTCTGGATCCGTCGCTGATGACCGGTACCGACGGCCGCGAAATCCACGCCCTTCGGGCCTTCCACATCGACGACGCGCCGTGCCGCCAAATGACGCTTGATGGTTCGGGAGGCCTCCTCTTCGATCTGGGCCCATGCCGCGGTGGAGATGGGGGCGAGTCCCCGATGAAGATTATTCATGTCCAATCTCTCCTTTCAGTGAGCCGATACCGAGCGAGCCATCGGACGGCGGCATTTGCGGTTTGGGTGCGTCATCATTCTTGCGCGCGTCCGAGGCCGGCTCCGCGGCCGATGGCGCCGCTTGCGACGTCGCAACATCCTCCAGGAATGTCGCCGACGGCACAAAAAACAGCGTGCCGGTCACGGCGCGGCTGAAGTCGAGCAGGCGGTCATAGTTGCCCGGCGGCCGGCCGACGAACATGTTCTCGAGCATCTGTTCGATCCTGTGCGGGGATCTGGCGTAACCGATGAAATAGGTGCCGAACTCTCCCTTGCCGGCATCGCCGAACGGCATGTTGTCGCGCACGATCTCCAGTTGCTCTCCGTTCTCCACGATCGTCGTCAAGGCGTTGTGTGCCGAGGTTGGTTTCACGGCATCATCCAGCTCGATATCGGACAATTTGGTTCGGCCGACGATCCCCTCCTGTTGTTCGACCGGCAGCTCGTTCCATCGCTTCAGGTCATGAAGGTACTTTTGCACGATGACGTAGCTGCCGCCGGCAAACGTGGCATCCTCCTCGCCGATGATGGTGGCCTTGACCGCGGCCGCTTCCACCGGATTCTCCGTCCCGTCGACGAAGCCGATCAGGTCGCGATCGTCGAAATAGTTGAAGCCGTGCACTTCATCGGTGGTGGAGACGGCGTTGCCGAGTCGCGACATGATCTGTGTCGCCAGTTCGAAGCACAGATCCATGCGCGCGGAGCGGATATGAAAGAGGATGTCACCCGGCGTCGCGACGGCGTGATGCCGGCCGTGGATCTCGCGGAACGGATGCAGGTCCTTCGGCCGCGGCTCTCCGAAAATCCGGTCCCATGCGTCGGAGCCAAACCCCATGACGCATGACAGCCGGCCCTCGAGGTCACGGAAACCGACCGCACGTAAAAGGGCGGCCAGATCGCCGCACAAGGCCCGCACGATGTCATCACATTCCGGCTCGGGCTTGATGGTGACGACCAGAAAGATGGCGGCACGCGTGAGCTGTGCAACGACCGGCTGCGGATTTGTGGACGACACACTTCGCTCCTCATCGCGGGTCGGGGCCGGAATTGCCCGACCCAGCCGGTACCACTATGTAGTCTTTTATCCCAGATCGACGGGCCGGCCGGATTGTTCCTCTTCGAGGGTCACCGCAATTGCCGCATTGGCGGAAAGACGGACCTCTCGGCCCTCCACGCCCGCCACGAAGCCGAGTTCGATGTAGTGATGATGCCGCTTGTGCGTCCCATCGCCGCTGTCGCGCCTTTGGAGCTCGATGCGGTCGCCGACGACGCGATCAACTGTGCCGACATGGACGCCATCGGCCCCGATGACCTCCATTCCTGCTTCGATCTTGTTCTTCACCATGGCTTTCTCCTTCGTTGAACCCATGCATGCGCCTGCGGCGTCCCGAGGTTTCTCAAACCGCTTCGAACTCCTCTGCATCCGTCGTCAACGGCCGTTTGCCATTGAAAGTGAGCCCGCCTTTGGTCGCGGAGATCTTCACCGATGAACCGTCACGCACGTCGCCGGCGAGAATCATCTCGGCCAGCGGATCCTGCACGTTGCGCTGGATCACACGCTTGAGCGGACGCGCGCCATAGGCGGGATCCCAGCCCTTGGCCGCCAGCCAGTCCCGCGCCTTCGAGTCGAGCGACAGCTCGATCTTGCGATCCTCCAAGAGCTTTTGAAGACGCGCGAACTGGATCTCGACGATCCGACCCATCTCGCTCTTCTGCAAACGGTGAAAGAGGATGATTTCATCGACGCGGTTCAGGAACTCCGGACGGAAGTGCGCACGCACCAGCGCCATCACCTGCTCGCGCACCGCGCTGGTATCCTCGCCCTCCGGCTGGTTGACAAGATATTCCGCCCCGATATTTGACGTCATGATGATCAGCGTATTGCGGAAATCGACGGTGCGGCCCTGGCCGTCGGTGAGACGTCCATCATCCAGCACCTGCAGCAGGACGTTAAACACGTCCGGATGCGCTTTCTCGATTTCATCAAACAGTACCACCTGATAGGGCCGCCGCCGCACCGCCTCTGTGAGGGCGCCGCCCTCGTCATAACCGACATAGCCGGGCGGTGCGCCGATCAGCCGCGCAACCGAATGCTTTTCCATGAATTCGGACATGTCGATGCGGACCATCGCGGTCTCGTCGTTGAACAGATATTCGGCCAGCGCCTTGGCAAGTTCGGTCTTGCCGACGCCGGTCGGGCCTAAGAACATGAACGAGCCCATCGGGCGGTTCGGGTCCTGCAGGCCGGCGCGCGAGCGGCGCACCGCGGTCGCCACCGCACGCACAGCTTCGGCCTGGCCGACGACGCGCTTTCCGAGCATGTCCTCCATCCGCAGCAGCTTGTCCTTCTCGCCTTCGAGCATCCTGTCGACGGGAACGCCGGTCCAGCGCGACACCACCTGCGCTATATTGTCGGCGGTCACCGCTTCGCTGATCGATGAATTCTCGCTGGCCTCGACGGTCGCGAGCTTCTTCTCGAGCTCCGGAATGCGGCCATAGGCGAGCTCGCCCGCGCGCTGGAATTCGCCCTTGCGCTGGGCATTGGCGAGTTCGGTGCGAAGCTGCTCGAGCTCGCTCTTCATCTTCTGCGCATCGGAAAGCTTGCTCTTTTCCGCCCGCCATTTCGACGTCAGGTCGGCCGACTTCTTTTCCAGGTCGACCAGGTCCTTCTCGAGGGTCCGCAGGCGGGTCTTGGAACCGCGGTCGGTTTCCTTCTTGAGTGCTTCCTGTTCGATCTTGAGGCGGATGATCTCGCGGTCGAGCGAATCCAGCTCTTCCGGCTTGGAATCGACCTGCATCTTCAGCCGTGCCGCCGCCTCGTCGACCAGATCGATGGCCTTGTCAGGCAGGAAGCGGTCGGTGATGTAGCGGTTCGACAACATCGCCGCAGCAACCAGCGCCGAGTCGGTGATGCGGACGCCGTGATGGAGTTCGTATTTCTCCTTCAGGCCGCGCAGGATCGAAATCGTGTCCTCGACGGTAGGCTCGGACACGAACACCGGCTGGAAACGCCGCGCCAGGGCGGCGTCCTTTTCAACATGCTTGCGGTATTCATCGAGCGTGGTGGCGCCGATGCAATGCAATTCACCGCGTGCCAGCGCCGGCTTCAACAGGTTGGATGCATCCATCGCGCCGTCGGTCTTGCCGGCACCGATCAGCGTGTGCATTTCGTCGATGAACAGGATGATGCCGCCATCGGCGCTCGTGACCTCCTGCAACACCGCCTTCAGCCGTTCCTCGAACTCGCCGCGATATTTGGCGCCCGCAATCAGCGCGCCGAGGTCGAGCGACAGGAGCTTCTTGTCTTTCAGGCTTTCCGGAACGTCGCCATTGAGGATCCGAAGCGCCAGGCCCTCGACGATCGCGGTCTTGCCGACGCCGGGCTCGCCGATCAGCACGGGATTGTTCTTGGTACGGCGGGAGAGTACCTGGATGGTGCGGCGGATTTCCTCGTCGCGCCCGATCACGGGATCGAGCTTGCCCTCGCGCGCGGCCTGCGTGAGGTCGCGCGAATATTTCTTCAGCGCGTCATAGGCGTTTTCGGCCGAAGCGCTGTCGGCCGTGCGGCCCTTGCGCAGCGCGTTGATGGCTGCGTTGAGGTTCTGTGGGGTGACGCCGCCCTTGGCGAGAAGCTTGCCCGCCTCGCTGTCCTTGTCGGTCGCGAGCGCCAGCAACAGGCGCTCGACGGCAACGAAGCTGTCGCCGGCCTTTTCGGCGGCTTGCTCCGCCGCGGCGAAGGCGCGCGCGGTCTCGGGCGCGAGATAGATCTGCCCCGAACCGGCGCCGGTCACTTTCGGCAGCTTGGCCAGGGCATCCTCGGTGGCTTTAAGGATGGCGCGGGAATTCCCGCCGGCGCGGTCGATCAGGCCTCCGGCGAGTCCTTCGCTGTCGTCCAGCAGCACCTTCAGGATATGGAGCGTGGAAAATTGCTGGTGGCCTTCACGCGTCGCGAGCGATTGCGCCGACTGGATGAAGCCCCGCGTACGATCGGTGTATTTTTCTATGTTCATCGTGACACCTCAAGGCAACAATGCGGTAGATGAAGGCCGCTACATGTCACGCATTCGCGCCGTCGGCCGATGACGGAGCGATGACATCCATCATTCGATATTCGCCCGCCGTAACGCTGGCCGAAAAGGCGAACGGTACTCTGCAGATGCCCCTTATCGTGTGATCGTTTCACGGGATAGTCAATGACGGAAGTTTGGACAGAAGTTTGTCTGTCGGCGTGTCGGCATCGCACTCGCGACATGCGCTGCCGCTCGCCCACGATCGAATGAATTGATGTCGATCCAGGCGATCTCGACGTCGTCCTTCCTTGGAGACGACACGCCCCCCGGGCGGCTATTCAGCGGCAGACAGTTTGTCCCGAATGGGTCGGACAAACTGTCCATGACGCAGCAAATTCAAATCTTAAGCTGTTGATTTTGCTTCGCGCCCAGGATGGCACGTCTGTTGCTAACGATTGTTGCTGGGCTGCTAACGATTGTTGCTGGGCGTCGGAGGTGGGTAGCAGGAAATGGTAGCGCGGGATTCTCATCCGTTCCTCTCGCTTCATCGAGAGATGAACCGCTTGTTCGATGTGTTCCACGACAAGTTTAGCGGTTCGATGCCGGTCGGTTCGCAGCACGGTCCCATGATGCCCGGCATCGACGTGAGCGAGACAGATCAGGAGTTGCGGATTAGCGCCGATCTACCGGGGGTGAACGAGGACGAGACATCAGTGTCTCCACTGTCTTTCTCGTATTCACTATTCGCGGCGGTAACGCTGCCGAAATGCAAGGACAACGAAATCAGCAGGAAAATTCCGGTTCAGTGCGGCCCGTCGCCTGGCTCGCCATTGCCTTCCGGACAAGCACCACCGCGCAAGATTGAAAGCTCTCCGGACAGCAATCCAGACAGGTAGCGCGGCGGTCGATCGCAGCGCGTCGGCCGGAATACTTATCGAACATAATTGGAGAGTCCTGTTGTCCTTGTGTACGCAAAATCGCCGAGCGCCAGCTTGTAGCGGGAACCAATTCTGTCGCAGTGCGTGAAGTGTTGGCAGAATACCCAGCGATAAATCAGAACGAGGGAGTACCGTAATGGGTAAAGTCATCGGAATTGATTTGGGAACGACGAACTCCTGCGTCGCGATCATGGACGGCAAGAACGCTCGGATCATCGAGAATGCCGAGGGCATGCGCACCACGCCTTCGGTCGTTGCATTCACGAGCGATGGTGAGCGGCTGGTCGGACAGCCGGCCAGACGGCAGGCCGTGACCAATCCCACCAACACCATCTTTGCCGTGAAGCGCCTGATCGGCCGTCGCTACGACGACCCCATGGTCGAAAAGGACAAGAGTCTCGTCCCCTACAAGATCGTCAAGGCGTCGAATGGCGACGCCTGGGTCGAAGCCGACGGAAAAACCTATTCGCCATCGCAGATATCGGCGTTCATCCTGCAGAAGATGAAGGAAACGGCCGAGGCAAGTCTCGGCGAGAAGGTGACGCAGGCGGTGATTACCGTTCCCGCCTATTTCAACGATGCGCAACGTCAGGCGACCAAGGACGCCGGCAAGATCGCCGGTCTGGAGGTCCTGCGCATTATCAACGAGCCGACCGCGGCCGCGCTCGCTTACGGGCTCGAGAAGAAGAAGCAGAGCAAGATTGCGGTCTACGATCTCGGCGGCGGAACGTTCGACGTCTCGATCCTGGATATCGGCGACGGTGTATTCGAGGTCAAAGCCACCAACGGAGATACGTTCCTCGGCGGCGAAGACTTCGACATGCGTCTCGTGAACTATCTCGCCGATGAATTCCAGAGGGAGCAGGGCATCAACCTGCGGAACGACAACCTGGCCTTGCAGCGCCTGAAGGAGGCCGCGGAAAAGGCCAAGATCGAATTGTCCTCGACCACGCAGACCGAGATCAATCTGCCGTTCATTACGGCGGATGCGAGCGGGCCGAAACATCTCGTGGTCAAGCTTACGCGCGCGAAGTTCGAATCGCTGGTCGAGGATCTCGTGCAGAAGACCATCGAGCCGTGTCTCAACGCGCTCAAGGACGCGGGGCTCACGGCGAAAGACATCAACGAAGTGGTGTTGGTCGGCGGCATGACCAGGATGCCGAAGATCCAGGAGGTCGTGCAGAAGATCTTCGGCAAGGAGCCGCACAAGGGCGTCAATCCCGACGAGGTGGTTGCGATCGGCGCGGCGATCCAGGCCGGCGTGCTTCAGGGCGACGTCAAGGACGTGCTGCTGCTCGACGTCACGCCGTTGTCGCTCGGCCTCGAAACGCTGGGCGGTGTGTTCACGCGCCTTATTGAACGAAACACCACGGTGCCGGCGAAGAAGAGCCAGGTGTTCTCGACAGCGGAGGATAACCAGAATGCGGTTACCATTCGCGTATTTCAGGGCGAACGCGAAATGGCAGCCGACAACAAGCTGCTCGGCCAGTTCGACCTGATGGGTATTCCGCCGGCGCCGCGGGGTACTCCGCAGATCGAGGTGACGTTCGATATCGACGCCAACGGCATCGTTAACGTCTCGGCAAAGGACAAGGGGACCGGCAAGGAACAGCGCATCCAGATTCAGGCATCCGGCGGGCTCTCGGAGGCCGACATCGAAAAGATGGTCAAGGACGCGGAGGCGCACGCGGCCGAAGACAAAAAGCGCAAGGAAGCTGTCGAGGCGAAGAATCACGCCGAGGCGCTGTTGCACTCGACCGAGACGACGGTGAAAGAGCACGGCTCCAAGCTGTCGGATGCCGACCGTCGAGCGATCGAGAACGCCATGGCCGACCTTCGCGAGGCTCTGAAAGGCAACGATGCGGCGCTGATCACGGTGAAGTCGAACACTCTGCAACAGGCGTCGGTCAAGCTCGGAGAGGCGGTCTACGCGCAGTCGCAGCATTCGCCCGGCACCGCGCCGTCGGGCAACGAGAATGTCGTCGATGCCGAATTCACCGAGATCGACGACGACAAGAAGAAATCGGCGTGACGTCTCCACGACCTGATGTTGCGCCACGTCCGGGGTTCCTTGCGCGAATGCCGAGGCGTCGCGACGTGAGACCCGGATGTGGCGCGATATCCTGCCGCTGATACCAGGAGAGGTGGGTCATTGAAAAAATCGGACAGCAATGTGCGTGTGATCGTCACCAAGGACGGCCCCTACGTGATAACGGGCGGCGTGAAGCTTTCCGAGCAGATCATCGCGACCGGCTCCGATGGATCTTCGGAGGACTGGATCGAGAAGGAGCTGCCGCCGCCCGCGCCGAAGTTCGCGCTGTGCCGCTGCGGGCATTCAAACAAGAAGCCGTATTGCGACGGCTCTCACACAAGGGTCGGCTTTGACGGTACCGAGGTTGCGGATCGCGCGTCATACCGCGATCGGGCGAAAGTATTCGACGGTCCTTCGCTCGCACTGCTCGACGTCGAGAGCTTGTGCGCGTTCGCGCGGTTCTGCGACCCGAACGGCCAGGTGTGGAGCCAGGTTGCGCGTACTGACGATCCCGAAGTGCGCGCGACGTTCATTCGACAGGTCCAGAATTGCCCGTCGGGACGGCTGGTGGTGTGGGACAAGGATGCCGGGGCTGCACTCGAACCCGAACTGGGGCCTTCGATCGGACTGATTGAGGATCCATCGGAAGCCTGCAGCGGTCCCATCTGGTTGCGGGGCGGAATCGCTCTTATTTCGGCGGATGGCGAAGAATATGAGGTGCGCGATCGTGTGACACTGTGCCGTTGTGGTGCGTCCAACAACAAACCGTTCTGCGACGGTACGCATGCCGCCATCAAATTTCGCGCAAAGTAGCGTTCGCGCGCGGAAGTCATCGGATCGAATTGCGGCCGCGACACACGGGCGTGGTGGCGCCGTTCGACCTCATTGTAGCCGAATGAACATCCGGGGGGTGACCTGAAGATATAGCCGTCCCTGCCGCAGACAATTCGAATTCGTCTGATCGAGCGCGTCGAAAATGTGGGCTTCGCAGCGCCGATCTCGATCCACCCCCCCACCCACGACATGCCATTCATTTCTCAATCGGGAGTTTCCTAATGCGTCGTTCGACTGTCCTTGCCGCTATTGCCGCGACCATGCTCACCGCGTGTGTCGGCGCTGCCGACGCGCAGCAACCTCCACAACGGGTGCAGGCTGGTGTGCTCGAGTGCCGCGGAGGCGCCAGCATTGGCTTCATCGTGGGATCGGTGACCAATCTCGGATGCGTGTTGCGCATCAACGGGATCCCGGAAGATTACTACACCGCCGTCATCCAGAAGGTGGGTCTCGACCTCGGCTTCACCGAGAATACCGCGCTCGCCTGGGGCGTCTTTTCGCCAGTCGCACAGCCCGGGCGAGGCGATATTGCCGGTAATTACGTCGGTGTCGACGCCAGTGCCGCAGCCATTGTCGGCGTTGGCGGCAACGTGCTGCTCGGCGGTTCGAACAATTCCATCGCATTGCAGCCGTTGAGCGTGGAGGGCGAGACCGGCGTCAGCATCGCTGGGGGCCTGGAGAAATTGGAACTCCGGCCGGGGCGGTAGCCAGGTTGCAAAGGCGCTGTCCGGATCCCGGACGGCGCCTCGCTTACGATGTCGCCCATCGTTCGATGTTTTGTCACGCGATCCGTGCCTGACACTCGAAGTGGGCTTTCTCATTGAGGTTCGCATGCCGAGAGGTTCTGCAGTGTCAATTCGCCTTCCTGTGACTGTGTCTTGCGTAGCGCTTGCCGCGACGCTGTTTTGTGTGCCTTGCGTGGCCGTTTCGCCCGCGGTCGCGCAGGAGGCGGCCTGCGCACCCATCACCGCCGTTGAGACGCCGCCGCCGCCGTTGCCGATCTATGAGCAGCCGCCGGTGCCCGGTCCTGGCTATCTCTGGTCACCGGGCTATTGGTCCTGGGACGAAGACCAGGGCGACTACTATTGGGTCCCCGGTACCTGGGCTCAGCCGCCGCGACCGGGCTTGCTGTGGACCCCAGGCTACTGGGGATGGTTGGCAGGCGCCTACATTTTCCATCCAGGTTATTGGGGCGAGCGCGTCGGCTTCTATGGCGGCGTCAATTATGGTTTCGGCTATACCGGCGCAGGCTATGAGGGTGGGCGCTGGGACCATGGCGTGTTCGCTTACAACCGCGCCGTCAACAACCTGCAGGGCACGACGATCCGGAACGTCTACGAGAAGAATGTCGTCGTAAATCAAACGATCAACAACATCAGCTACAATGGCGGCAGGGGCGGCACAGAGGCGCGACCGACCGCTGCCGACAGGGCCATTGCCAAACAGCCGCACTTCGCGCCGACACCTCTGCAGCGCAAGCACGTCGAGGTGGCAAGCCAGGATCCGAAACTCTTCAAGAAGGCCAACGGCGGGGTGCCGGCAGTCGGCGCAACGGCGCGTCCCGGCGACATGCGGGGGCCGGGTGTCGTTCGGGCGCGGCCCGTCGGCGAAGTCGTACCCGCAAATGGTGCACGGCCGGCGCGCGAAGAGTTGAAGCGGCCAGAGCCCGGGCCAGCGGAGTCTCCCCGCAAAGCGCTCCAGGAGAAGGAGCCGCCGATGCGCGATCCGGCTCGGGAGACCAGGCCTCCGGTCGAAGAAAGGCGCGCGGCCCCTGTTCCCGAGACGAGAGTTGAACCGAGGGCGGCGCCCGAGGCAACGACGAGCCCAGCCGTTCGGGAGAGCCGGCCGGCGATGGAGGAAAGGAGGCCCGAAGAGATCCGTCGGGCGGAGCCGAAGCCCGAGCCGATGGCAAGACCGGAGCCGTCGATGCGACCCGAGCCGTCGATGCGACCGGAGCCGAGAGTACAAATGGGCGCCCCTCCGACGCATGGCCCGCCTGCCGGCGGCCGTCCCGGCGGCGAAGAAGAGAGAAGACCGGAGCAGCGTTAGACGCGAGGTCCGTGCTCCGCCGGATTTCTCCCGGCGGGCACGGCACCTTTGAGGAGTCCACTCGCAGGAGACCAGACATGGAACCAAGTCACGGCGGCAACGGACAGCTCGACGATGGAAAGCCGCGCTTGAGCGAAGACGATATGGCGCGAGCCCTGCTTGGCCCCAGGGGTGTTCCGGGCAAGCCGGATACCGCCAGAATGACGCCGCAGCAGGAAAAGAACATGCCGAAATATCTGGACCCTGGGCATACGTCCTAGCGCGAACGCGGCGTAGGCGTTCGTAGCGGGCGTTCCGGATCAATCGAACTGAGCGGCCGTCACGCAGGCCGTCTCGCCTGAAGCGAACCTGCATCGGCGGCCGCCCGAATTCGGCGAGGTTGCGTCATGGCGGTCGACGACGAACGGGTTGGTGCGCCGTGAAGGGTGTTGCAAAGTTTTCTGTTTTGAGCCCTCATGATTCCGGGCGCATCAACGTTCTTGCGGAGTAGGTCGTGAGAAATCCGTACGAGGTTCTCGGCGTTGCCACGACGGCTTCTTCAGCCGACATCCAGAAGGCATACCGAAAACTGGCGAAAAAGCTGCATCCCGATCTCAATCCCGGTGACAAGGCGGCCGAGGAGAAATTCAAGGAAGTCGCCGGCGCCTATGATCTGCTCGGCGATGCCGCGAAGCGCAAACGTTTCGACGATGGCGAGATCGACGCGACGGGTGCCGAACGACCGCAGCAGCATTTCTATCGGGATTTCGCGACGTCGGATCACGGCCATCCTTACACCGACGATTCCGGCTACGCCGATTTCATGGATTCGGACGACGCTTTCGCGGATTTGCTGAGGCGTAGTGAACGGGCGCGCGCGAACCGGCGCGGGCGGGATTTGCACTACCAGCTGCCGATCGATTTTGCCGAATCGATTGCGGGTGCGAACAAGCGTCTGACACTGCCGGATGGTGGCATCCTTGACGTGACTATTCCGCCCGGCCTGGTCGATGGGCAAATCCTCCGTTTGCGAGGCAAGGGAGCGCCCGGTACCGGCAAGGGCGGCGCCGGGGATGCCCTGATCGAGGTGGAGGTCGTACCCGACCGTCGCTTCACGCGCGAGGGCGACGACATCTCTCTGGAATTGCCGATCTCTCTTTCCGAGGCCGTGCTGGGCGGGCGGATTCGCGTTCCGACGCCGACCGGCGACGTGACCATGGCCGTACCGAAGGGATCGAACACCGGTACGACCCTGCGCTTGAAAGGCAAGGGCGCGCCCCACCGCGGCGGCGGCCACGGCGATCAGTTCGTCAGGCTCAAGGTGGTTTTACCGAAACCTCCGGATCCCGAACTCGAGGCATTCGTTGCCAACTGGGACAAAGGGAAGGCGTTCAACCCGCGCGCGGATAGCGGATCATGATCATGAACAAGCAGCAGTTCTTGAGCAGTGCGGGCCTCCAGGTGCAGACGCTGGATCTCTGGCTCGAGCAGCGGTGGCTGATTCCAGAGCAGACCTCCGCCGGCGCGAACTTCTCTGACATGGACGTCGCGCGGGCGCATTTTATCCGCGACCTGAAAGCCGATCTCGGCGTCAACGACGAGGGCGTCGACGTCATCCTGCATCTGGTGGATCAGATGCACGGCTTGCGCCGGATGCTCGAGCAGCTGCACGACGATCTTCAGGCAACATAGCCGTAGGGCTTGGCTCGCTATCAATTGCGCTCCGAAATGACACGGGAGACCACCATGATCGAAAGGGCATCGCCGCTGGCACACGGCCAAATCGACGTTCTCATTCTGCAGGCCCTGGTGCGCAAGCTTCTCGCAAAGGGCGTGCTCTCGCCAGACGACGTGCGAGCCATGCTGTTCGATGCCGCAACACGTCTGGACCTGGTCGGCAGCGATCTGACGCCGGAAGCCGCCCACGTCATCGTCGAGGAGGACCTGTTACCTGCGTTCCTCGAGGGTTGATAGAACCGTCGTGAAGTCGCGCGGGAACTGCCCGGCGGCGGACTCCAGGCCGGAATATTGGCCTCAAGCGGGAGAAAAGAACGTCGATGCCATACCGCTTCAAAGTGGGAGATCACGTAAGCTGGAACTCCGAGGCCGGGAGAGTGAGCGGCAGAATCATCAGGACCCACACCCAAGACGTGGATTACAAGGGATACACCCATCATGCGAGCCGCGACGAGCCGCAATACGAGATCAAGAGCGACAAGACCGATCATATCGCCATGCACAAGGGCTCGGCGCTGACCAAGATCGATAAGTAGACGCGAAAGCGTCATCAAGACGGACGCAAGTTCGGCATCGTTATAGTAGTTTCGGCTGATCAGGCGGATAGGTTATCTGCGTGCCGTTCACGTGTGCGAACGCTGTGAGCTTGTGGGGTCGATAGCTGCTCTCTGTCAGTATATCGATCACGGTGATGCCGCGCGCGATCAGCGCGTCAGACACCAGCGAACGGTGGCAGCGCCAGGGAACGGCCTCGGCGCACATGATCGCAAGCCTGCTCTCGCGGCTCAAGTTAATGAGCGTTTCAAGCTCATTCTCAAACGCCTGCGTTTGCATGTAGTCGGCGTAGCCGCGAAAGCTTTCATTGCGCCAACCTGTGTTGGGCGAGCCCTTGCGCGGATGCCTGAGACCTCCCAAGCCCGAAAGATGCACGTATTCGATGCCATCCGAGCGGAGGCTGTTGGCCAGCGCCGAGCTCTCGAACTGTGGATTGCGGCGCGAGCGAGGTATGGTGCGGATATCGACGAGCCGTTTGATGCCGTAGGTTTTCAAACTGGCGATGAACTGATGGATCGGCAGGGTCGAATGCCCAATGGTGAATATCGTGGCTTCTGGCCAATGAGTACCAACCGGGAGCGGGTAGTTGCCCATGGCGTATGATCTCGCCTCGCGAGGGAACCGGAGTCGACTGGTGGCTTGCCGGTAGGTACTTTACTATTGTGCAATCGGCTGCGCCAGCTGGGCCGCGGCCGAGATGCAAGGCGTCATTCAGCAATGAGCGAGGAGAAGCATCATGACTCTGAAGGAACTTGCCGACGCACTCGAAAAGATCGATGAAGAGGCCTTTTCCACATTGCTGTTGGAGTATGAGCTCGACCACGATGATGGACCGAAGCAGGTCAGGGCGATGATCGTTGATGCTCTTCGTTTTTCGGACCAGCACGGAATGCGCATGTCGCGTCCGCCGCTCGATGAAGCCGATTAGGTCTGGCCGCCGAGGCATTCGTCATTGACGGATCGCACGGGCGGTCTCTCCGGAGCGACAACTGCTCTCTCCAGGCCGCTATAGCGGATGGCTTTTACCCTCGAGGCGCCGTGTCAGGCGACGAAGGTCGACCAGCATCCGCTCATGGGTGCCTCTGCCGATCTCCTCGACTTCATCATGGGCGATCACCGCGAAGACGATCCGCTTGCCTTCTACCAGGGTGACTTCCGCTTTCGCCGTGACGCGTTGGCCGACCGGCGTCGCCGCCAGGTGGCGGATGTCGACCGCCGTGCCGAGGGCGCTCTCGCCCGGCTCGAGATAGTTGCGAATGGCGTTCAGCGCGGCATTCTCCATCGCCAGGATCATCAGCGGTGTTGCCAGCACCGGCGGCAGGATTGAATCTTTGAACCGGTTCGCCAGATGTTCCGGCGCGACGATGAGCGTGAAGGCTCCGTTGGCTCCCAGTGGAATCTCAAGCATCTCTCGCCTCCTGTCACCGCGTTGATCACTACGAGCGTTGTTGCTTCGTCAGGAGCGGCAATCGCGTCATCTATACGTCTCGTGGGTTCGCCGCTGACGTTGCGACGAGTGATCGAGCGCCGCATCAGTCGTCGAAGATGATCATTATCTCAACTGCCGACGCAAGAAGACTTTGTGATCGCGGTCCGGGACTTGAGATGGACAAGTTGTCCTGCGAGCCTGGACAGATTGTCCAAAGCCGGCAACGTCGAATCTTGGGTCATTGATGGCGAACGTCGGCTTTGGTGCCCCCTGCGGAGCAGTGCATCAATCTCCGCATCGGCATGGTCGATCGACCCCAGTCGTCGCCGATGCTTTACGTTTTGGGCGGGTTCGTCCTACTATCGTGGGCAACGCCTGAGACCGACGCCGGAGAGAGGTCAAATGCCTTTGGAAGCAAACGGCAAAACCCATGAATCCGTGGCGGATCCAGAGTTCGGCCCGTGGCTGGCGCAGGCCTCCATTCTGGTCGTCGACGATGAGCCAGGGATGCGCAATTTCCTGGTCCGGGTCCTTGGTCCGCGCTGCAAGCGGATCGAAGAGGCGGCGGACGTCAAGGCAGCATCGATCAAGCTCGACGAGCTGCATTTTGACGTCGTCATCCTCGATAACATCATGCCGGGAAAGAACGGACTCGACTGGCTTGCCGAGCAGCGGGCGACCGGGTTCTTTGCCGACGTGATCCTGATGACGGCCTATGCCGATCTCGACACCGCGATAGAAGCGCTGCGCGCCGGTGTGGTCGATTTTGTCCTGAAGCCATTCCGGTCCAATCAACTGCTCAACGCCGTTGCACGCTGTCTCGATCGGACGCGGCTGCAGCGTGAAAATGACGTCCTGCGCCACGAATTGAAGTCGACGCCACAACAGGTCCTCTTGCGCAACAAGATGCTTGGCGAATCCCCTGCGATGCGAAAGGTGCGCGAGACCATCGCGCGTGTCGCTCCCTTGCCGACGTCGATCCTGTTCACGGGCCAGTCGGGGACCGGCAAGGAGGTCGCTGCCCGCTCGCTCCACGCGCTCTCCAACCGGGCGGACAAGCTCTTCGTGCCGATCAACTGCGCTGCAATACCCGCGGACATGATCGAGAGCGAGCTGTTCGGACATCTGAAGGGCGCTTTCACCGGTGCCGGCAGGGCGCGTGAGGGGCTGTTCATGCATGCCCAGGGCGGCACCCTGTTCCTCGATGAAATCGGTGAGTTACCTTATGCACTGCAGAGCAAGCTGCTGCGGGTCCTGGAAGATCGCCGCGTCCGGCCTGTTGGTTCGGAGCGCGAGGTCCCGTTCGACGCTCGTTTCGTCTTTGCCACCAATGCCGATCTGCAGAGCCGCGTCGATGCCGGCACCTTTCGGCCCGATCTCTACTATCGAATCAACGTCATGCAGATTCATCTGCCGCCATTGAAGGATCGCGGCGAGGATCTGCAGAATCTGGCCGCACTCTTCATGCGCGAGTTTTCGCAGCAGCTCGGCATGCCCGCGGTTCCGATCGACGAAAGGGTGCGCGCGTCGCTTTCGCAGTATGACTGGCCCGGAAATATCCGGGAGTTGCGCAACCTGATCGAACGGACGGTTATTCTCGGCGGATTTTCCGGAGAGTTCGAAATGGCCGTCGAGCCGGGTGACCGGGACGGGCAGAGTCTGGCGGAGGTAGAGCGACGACACATTCTATCGGTGCTCCGCGAGGCCGGCGGCGACCGCGAGGAAGCCGCGCGCCGGCTTGGCATCTCGCGCAAGACCGTCGACCGCAAATGCGCAAACTGGCATGCGTAACGACCCGGCCGTGACGGCGGGCGGGAGACACTCGGTCCGTTACCGTCTGCTGGCGATCGCGCTGCTGCCGACGCTGGTCATTCTGCCGCTGCTGCTCGGCATCTCCATCTATCGCTGGGCCGCCAGGTTCGACGCCACGCTGGTTTCGAAGGTCGATGGCGACCTGATCATCGCTCACCAGTATCTGGCTCGAATTCTCGATAACACCGAACAACAGCTGGTCGCCTTCAGCGAATCGGCGCGGTTTCGCGATCTTCTCGTCGCCGGCGACGCTTCGAGCAGCGATCTTGTCACGCTGCTCAAGGAGAAAGCGAGTGGCCTCAAATTCGATTTTCTCTATGTGATCGACGGCGACGGGCGCATTCTCGCCAGTGAACAACCCGTTGCCTCACCATCTATCCGATGGGATTGGCCGGTCATCAGTTCGGCGTTGAGCGGCCGTCCGAAGACGGACATCGACGTATTCGAGAGCAAGGATCTTGCGGCGATGTCGCCCGAGCTTGCTCAGCGCGCACGCCTTGAGGTGGTGCCAACCCCCGAAAGCGTGGACACAGGCCGCACGCCGGAGACGCGCGGCCTGATGATTCATTCAGCCAGCGCCCTGACGCTGCCCAACGGCCGACGCGGGGCCCTGGTCGGCGGTATACTGCTGAATCAGAATCTCGCTTTCATCGACACGATCAACGACCTGGTCTATCACGACGCCAGCCTGCCCGAAGGCAGCCGAGGAACGGCGACGCTGTTTCTTGATGATGTCCGCATCAGCACCAACGTGCGATTGTTCGAAGGTCGCCGGGCCGTCGGCACTCGCGTCTCGTCGGTGGTGCGGACTGCTGTGCTTGACCAGGGGCGCACGTGGCTCGGCAGCGCCTTTGTCGTGAACGACTGGTATATCTCGGCATATGAGCCGATCGACGACAGTTATGGCCGACGTGTCGGCATGCTCTATGTCGGGTTCCTCGAGAAACCGTTTACGGATGCGAAGCGTGAGACCCTGCTGGGAATAGCGATCGCTTTCCTGGTGGTCACGGCCGCGACCGTTCCCTTGTTCCTGAAATGGGCCAGCAGTATTTTCAGGCCCCTTGAGAGAATGACCGGGACGATCGCCCGGGTTGAGAGCGGCAATCTCGCGGCACGAACCGGCCATGTCCAGGGCAAGGACGAGATTGGCCAGGTGGCGCTTCATCTCGATCAGCTGCTCGATCAAGTCCAGGAGCGCGACGCACAGTTGCGCCAATGGAACGAGGAGCTCAACCGGCGTGTCGAGGAGCGCGCGCTCAAGCTGCAGCAGGCTAATCGGCAGTTGGAGACGACGACCAAGCAGCTCATCATGTCGGAGAAGCTCGCGGCGATCGGTGAAATCACCGCCGGCGTGGCCCATGAGATCAACAATCCGATCGCCGTCATGCAGGGAAATCTCGAGGTGATCCGCGACCAGATGGGCGGCAGGGCCGAAACGGTGAAGACCGAATTTCGGCTCATCGACGAGCAGATGCATCGCATCAGCGAAATTGTCACCAAGCTGCTGCAATTCGCCAAGCCGGAGGAGTACGCCGGTTACCTGGAGCAGCATGCCGTAGCCGACATTGTCTCGGATTCGCTGCCGCTTGTTCAGCATCTGCTCAAGAAGACGACGATTGCGGTCGAGAGAGAAGACCATGCGTCGCGCCTTGTCCGGATGAATCGGACCGAACTACAGCAGGTCCTCGTCAACCTGATCGTCAACGCCATTCACGCCATGCCGGATGGCGGTCGGCTCGCCTTGCGGACGTTCGACCTCGATATGGACGGGCGCCCGGGTATTGTGATCGAGGTTGCGGACACCGGTGCCGGCATGAGCGCGGATGTGATGCAGCGAGTGTTCGATCCGTTCTTCACGACCAAGCGGCGGGAAGGAACCGGGCTTGGTCTCTCGATCAGTCAGATGCTGGTGACACGGCAAGGCGGCAGGATCTCGGTCGAGAGCGAGCTTGGGAAAGGCACAACGTTCACTGTCTGGTTGCCCGAAGCGCCCTGATGCCGCCTGTCATGGACAAATTGTCTGCTTCCACTTCGTCAATTTGCCCGTCGTCGGAACAGGCAGACTCCTAAGATATTGATATTGCTGCGGCCCAAATTGGCACGTCCGTTGCTCTGATATTGTCGCGCTTGTTTTGGCCCACGAGGTCATTCTACCGGGTAGAAAGCTGTCCGCGAAAAATCAGGTAAGTAGCGCTGCCACATTGCACATAAAACGTTGAGGGAATCTGACATCAGGAACGACTAGGATTATCTTGTTCACGCTGGTGGAGGCAGCGATGGCCGATGATCCGGATCAAGGCGGCCAGCAGACTCGGAATCCGGGCTACAAACAGGTCAACGAATAAACAGGTCAGCGAATGGAGGCGCAAACCATGTCACGTCACAACGAAATGCCGCCCGTCCCGCCCGCCAATCGCAGCCCCAAGGGGCCGGGCGGAGAATCCGAAGTCAAGAAGGACACGTCATTCACGAGGAAGGTGGACAACACGGCCGAGCAAGGCGACACCGCCAACATCAAGCAGAACACGACAAACGCCGGGTTTTTCAAGGGTCGTCGGGTAAAGTAGACAGCCAGGCAATTGGTGCTTTAAGCCACCTGTTTTCAGGACAGAGGTGCTCGTCATGAAAACCGACATGGCGCTTCGTCAAGACGTCGAGAAGGAACTCGCCGCGAATTCACGAATCGATGCGAGCCACATCACCGTAACCGTCCAGAACAGGGTGGTTACACTTGCCGGCCAGGTGCAAAATTACGCGAGCAAATGCGAAGCCGGGAACGTGGTGAAGCACATTGCCGGCGTCGCCGCACTCGCTAATGATCTGGAGGTGACGCCGGCGGGAGCGCAACCAACCGATGCTGATTTGACGCCGCGCGTGTTGCAGGCCCTTGAGGCCAACGTTTTTGTACCGTCGAAAGCAATCACGCCTGTCGTTCACGACGGCTGGGTCACGCTCAGCGGCAAAGTACTGTACTATTACGAGAAGCTGGACGCAGAAAATGCGGTGCGCCCTTTGCGTGGAGTCAAAGGGATAACCGATTCAATCGTGACCGATAATCCCGATGGGCCGCAAGACCTGAGCCAGGAGATTATCACCAACGCGCTCTCCCGAAACGCCCGTCTCGATGCGGACCAAATCACGGTGAAGGTCAACGGCCGCACCGCGATCCTCGAAGGCGCGGTTCGGTGCCTGGCTGAGCGCGATGACGCGGAACAGGCGGCTTGGGCGGCGCCCGGCGTGAGCGCCGTGCAAAATCATCTTGTGGTCGGCTGAATGCCGATGCCCTTCCGCGTGTCGGCGCCCTCGGATGGACTCACTGCGAACTGCAGCGAATTGGGCGGCGACGCGTCCAGCCCGCTTCTGTAACCAGACTGTCGAGGCGCGGACTTGCGAGATCGTCCGCGTAGGGATCACCCTCGATATCCTGTTCCCGATAGATCATCTTCGCGTATGTGAAGCACTTGTTGCAGGTCTCGGCCTTCACCGCTCCGGCATCGCCGGCGATGCCCTGGAACTCCGCGGTGCCGAATTCGCCACAGAAGGTGCAAGCGGTGCGCGTGTAGTGCCAGGCCGTTGAGCAAAGCGAGCAATAGAGACGGCGGGCGTCGGGTGTATCGCCGGCTGCAGGGATCAGGCCTGCGCTCGGTATGGATCCGCAGCAGGGGCACAGTCTGCCTTCCGGCAGCAGTCGAAGCTGGTCGGGCGGTAACTTCGCCGCCAGTGCGGTGAAATAGACCTGAAGCGCGGCCCCCACGTAAAGCGCAACACCGGTATCGCCGATCTGAACATCGTCACGCAGGTATTGGTCGGCGAGTGCTTCGATGCCGGTTGGCGCTTCGGCGCGTAACCTGGCCGTCATGCCGTACGCCTGCGGGGTCGTCGTGCTGACATCGACGGCATCGAGAATGTGAAACAAGGCTGTCTGCCAGGCTGAATTGCGGTGATGTTCCCTGGCTTCGATTGGTGGCATGCCCGCACGCAAAGCTTGGACGAGTACACCATCGATCCCGCCGACAGCGGCGGACGCCAGTTGCTGCGCCGACGCGACGCGGGCCATGAATAGCAGCCACGCCGCCTTCGGGTGACCGGGCGCAAGGGCCGCGAGCCGCGCGGCCGTAGTTGCAAACCGCGTGTTGGGATCGGGCGGAATGATAGCGCCGCGCCGCGTTACGCCGCCCGTCGCCGTTGGCTGCCACTTACCTGTCATCGCCCTACCGCCTTGCCTCCAGCAACGGTCCTAAGGCGATGACCAATTGACGAGAGTGCACCTGGCGAAGTGATTGCTGTTCAGATGCTCAGCTTCGCTGACCTTGTTGCTCGTGCGGTTTCGATTGTCTTTCCCCAGCAACAGACGTGCCATCTTGCGGGAGCAGCGATATCAATAACTTAATTTTCGAGCTTTGGTGGATTTGGACAGTTTGTCCAAGACGTCCGGCCAAACTTGCCATGCTCTGCCGGTATCGAGGCGCCTTGGACGGCTATCGAGCGAGTACGCATCCGTCGGTGTGGCAGATCAGGTAATGAGACGAACGAAGCGGGATGTGTGCGCATCGACATTGCGCGCACCGCGATGCGGTTGATGCCAGCAACTGTCATCGATGAGCTTGAGCAAGCGGGTGCTGTTTAATTCGGTGTTGGAATAACCTATTGTTCTGAAGCCGACTTGCCGTGAAAGCAGTCTTCCACTAGCGCCTCGGGAGTTATCGCGATGACAGCGAATGATGCTCTCGCCGAAAGGAAAATGCTCATATGGCGCGCGGGCCGTCCAACCCCGTCATCGCGCGTCGTGGCGGAAGAGAAGGGCGTTGCGTTGACCTACGATGGAACGACCTACGCCGTGATGATGGCAACGCCTACCGATCTTCATGACTTTGCCGTCGGCTTCAGCATCACGGAAGGGGTCGTGGAACGGGCCGACGAGATCAGCAGCGTTGAGGTGATTGAGAGCGAACTCGGCGTCGAAATTCGGATGTGGCTTGTTGCGGATCGGTCCAGATCGTTCGTCGCACGCCGGCGTGCGATTGTGGGCCCCGTAGGTTGCGGGCTCTGCGGGATCGAGAGTCTTGAACAGGCCGGTTTGGTCCCGCGGCGGGTAGTGAGCCGGTTGAAGTGTCGCGCTTCCGACCTGCTCGGCGCGATGTCGGCGCTGGCGCCTTTGCAGTGCCTCAACCGGCAAACCCGTGCGATGCACGCCGCCGCTTTCTGGGATCTTTCCGAAGGCATCAGTGTGGTGCGGGAGGATGTCGGTCGCCACAACGCGCTCGACAAGCTTGCCGGCGCGTTGATCGGCTGCAACAGGGATCGATCCAGCGGCGCGGTCCTGCTCACCAGCAGAGTCTCGGTGGAGATGGTGCAGAAGACGGCGATGATCGGTGTTCCGGTTCTCGTCGCCGTTTCCGCGCCCACGACGCTTGCGATAGAGACCGCCGATCAGGCGGGAATTACGCTGATCGCCGTCGCGCGCGACGATGGATACGAGATCTTCACCCATCCGGACCGCATCGAGTTTTCCGAACGGCGGTCGTTGTCGTCCAGCCCTGCGGGCATCGGAGGCGGGTGAACCTGCGTCGCGCGAGGCGCCGGGAGCGGGGACGGACAGTTCGCTTGATCCTCAAGCCTTCAGGAATATACGGATCAGCCCAGCGACGCCGCTGAGCGCGATGACGCTGGTTGCCCAGATCGCAGCCATCCAGGCGAGCCGTTTCCAAAGCGGCAGTTCGTGCTCCATCAGTGGTATCCGTGCAGGCCTGCCTTGCCCCTGAAGACCCAATAGGCCCAGCCTGTATAGGCGAGGATCAGGGGGATGATGACAAGCGCGCCGACCAGCATGAACGACTGGCTCTCGGGCGGCGCGGCAGCGTCCCAGATCGTCACCGCGCGAGGCACGACATACGGATACATGCTGATGCCAAGTCCAAGGAAGCCGAGCAGAAACAGCGCAAGCGCCATCAGGAAGGGAAGCCGCTCGAAGTTGCGGCTGAGGCTCCAGAAGAACGTGGCCGCGCAAATCGCTACCAGCAGCGGCACCTGGGCCGTCAGCAAAACCCCGGGCATGGCGAACCAGCGCCGCCAGTAATCATAGCCGAGGAACGGTGTTGCCGCGCTGACGGCGGCCAGCGCGACGAGCGTTCCGGCGCCGAGCCAGAAAGCGGCGCGGCGCGCATGTCGCTGGCTCGTCCCTTCGGTTTTCCAGACCAGCCAGGTCGCGCCCAGCAGCGCATATCCGATCACCACCGCCACGCCGGTCAACAGGCTGAACGGGCTCAACCAGTCGAGCCACCCGCCCGCGTAGGCGTCGTTCTCGACATGAATCTCCTGCAGAACGGCGCCGAGCGTGATGCCTTGCGAAAGTGCCGCGACCACGGAGCCCAGCGCAAATGCAAAGTCCCATAGCGGCCGATGACGCGCCTCGCGCCAGCGGAACTCGAAGGCAACGCCGCGGAAGACGAGGCCCAGCAGCATCGCGATCATCAGCGGATAGGTCGCTGGAAGAATGATGGCATAGGCGAGCGGAAAGGCGGCGAACAACCCGCCGCCGCCCATCACCAGCCAGGTCTCATTGCCGTCCCACACCGGCGCGATCGAGTTCATCGCCTGATCGCGCTCGCTGCCGACCGCCAGGGTCGGGAACAGGATGCCGATGCCGAGGTCGAAGCCGTCCATGACGACATAGGCAATCACCGCAAAGCCGATGATCACCGCCCAGACGATCGTGAGGTCGATGGTGCCCATGGCGCTCACTCCCCCGCCGGCAGAGGCGCGCCGACGCCTGACGCTGGCGTGATGCCGGCCGCGCGCTGCGGCAGGTTCGGCGGCTCCGTTTCGTTGCGCTCGGGCGCTTTGGCCATCAGTCGCAGCAGATAGTAGGTTCCGGCCCCGAAAGCGCTGAAGTAGACGATCACGAAGGCGAGCAGCGACGCGGCCACGGCGGGGGCGGCAAGCGGGGAGTGCGATTCCGCCGTGCGGAGCAGGCCATAGATCGTGAAGGGCTGGCGGCCGACCTCGGTCGTGACCCAGCCGGCGATCACCGCGACGAAACCGGCTGGTCCCATGGCGACGGCGACGCAGTGCAGCGCCGTCCAGTCGTAGAGCTTCCCGCGGGCGCGGGCGAGCAGGCTCCAAAGGCCGACGCCGAGCATGGCGAATCCCAGCGCCACCATGATCCGGAACGACCAGAATATGATTTGGGTCGGTGGCCATTGGTCGCGCGGGAAGTCGGTGAGGCCCGGAAGCGCCGCATACGGGTCATGCTTCAGGATCAGCGATCCGATATGGGGCACGGCCACTTCGTAGCCGACGCGGGCCTCGTCGTTGCTCGGCAGGCCGAACAGGATCAGCGGGGCGCCGTTGGGACTCGGCTGGTAGTCGCCCTCCATGGCCAGCACCTTGGCCGACTGGTGTTCCAGCGTGTTCAGTCCGTGCGCGTCTCCGACCAGGATCTGGATGGGTGCCACGATCGCCGCCATCCACATGGCCATCGAGAACATCTTCCGCGCACCGGGATTGGTACGGTCCTTGAGGAGGTGCCAGGCGCCGACGCCGCCAACCACGAAGGCGGTGGTGAGATAGGCCGCGATCACGGTGTGGACGAGGCGATAGGGAAAGCTGGCGGTGAAGATGATCGGAAGCCAGGAGCCTGCCGGTACGAACTGCCCCTTGGCGTTGATCGCAAAGCCCGCCGGCGTCTGCATCCAGCTGTTCACGGCGATGATCCAGGTGGCGGAAATGAGCGTGCCGAGCGCGACCATGCAGGTGGCGAAGAAATGCAGGCGCTTGCCGACCTTGCTGATCCCGAACAGCATGACCCCGAGAAACCCGGCCTCCAGGAAGAAGGCGGTAAGCACCTCATAGGCCATCAGCGGGCCGATGATCGGTCCTGCCTTGGTCGAAAACACCGACCAGTTGGTGCCGAACTGGTAGGACATGACAACGCCCGAGACGACACCCATGCCGAACGCAACCGCGAAGATCTTGAGCCAGTAGCGGTAGAGGTTGGCGTAGACGCCGTCTCCGGTCTTCAACCAGAGGCCCTCAAGCACCATCAGGTAGCTTGCGATCCCGATGGAAAAGGCCGGGAAGATGAAGTGGAAGGAGACGGTGAACGCGAACTGCGCGCGCGCCAAGATCACCGGATCGAGATGCCCAAGCAACGCCACCTCCCTCTCAAAAAACCGAAGCGCTCCGCAACAAACGGTTTCGACAACTAGGCAACGACACGAACCGGGATCGACTTGGCGGCAGGCGTACCGCTGATCTTGTCGTAATAGCCGAGCGGCAAAAGCGGATTCAGTTCGGGGTAATATCCCGCGACAGCCCCGCGCGGCATCGGATAATCCAGCACCGTCAACCCATCCACGCGACGCTGGACACCGTCATCACAGATAGTTTCGAGCGTGACGCGCGATCCCGACTCTAGCCCCCGCGCGCTTCGGTCCTCCGCGTTCATGAAGAGCACCATACGATCGTTGTAAACGCCGCGATAACGGTCGTTGTAGCTGTAGATCGTCGTGTTGAACTGGTCGTGCGAGCGGACGGTCGCCAACCGCAACATCGTCGGGTCGGAAACCGGAACGTTTACCTCGAGGCCCGGCAACAACAGGAAATTCGCCTTGCCGTTGGGCGTAGGCCAAACCAGGCGACGCGGCGGCACGTCGAGGTGAAAGCCCTTTGGGTCTTTTATCTTCTCGGAGAAATCGCCGTAGAACTCCGGATAAACCTCGGCGATCTTGTCGCGGATGAGATCGTAGTCGTGGATATAGCTTTCCCAGGGGATCTTGCTGTCCGGAAGCGCCGCGCGCGCCATCCGGCAGACAATCTCGACTTCCGGCAGCAAATCAGGGCTGGCAGGCTTCAATACGCCGCGTGACGCCGTGACGTTGGACATCGAATCCTCGATCGTGACGAATTGCTCTCCTGCCGAAGTGTGTATCTCCTCGGAACGGGAGATCACCGGCAGGATCAGCGCGTCGCGCCCGTGAACGAGGTGGCCGCGGTTCAACTTGATCGCAATGCCGACCGTCAGTGCCAGCTTTCGCATGGCGGCATATGATCTGTCAGTGTCGGGGACGGCGCGGACGAAGTTGCCGCCCATCCCGATGAAGACCTTTGCGACGCCGTCATGCATCGCTTCGATCGTTTCGATGGTGTGATGGCCGTACCCGCGGGGCGGCTCAAAGCCGAAGACGTCGCGCACGCGATCCAGGTATTCCTCAGACGGCCTTTCATCGATGCCGACAGTCCGGTCGCCCTGGACGTTCGAATGGCCGCGAATGGGTGAAATGCCGCCGCCGGGCTTGCCGAAATTGCCGCGCAGCAGAAGCAGGTTCACCACCTGCTGGAGCAGCCGCGAGCCATCCTGATGCTGGGTCAGGCCCATTCCATAGCAGATCATGGTCGCGCGCGAGCGGATATAGATGTCGGCAACGCGGCGAATCTGTTGCTCGTCGACGCCGGAGACCTCAACGATGTCTTTCCAGTCCTGGGCCAGCACATCCTCGCGGATGACTTCCAGTCCGACCGTATGCGCGCTGATAAAATCGTGGTCGATGACTTTCTCGCCTTTGGCTTCGCGCTCGAACATCACCCTCATCATGCCCTTGATAAGGGCGAGGTCGCCGCCAATGCGGATGTGAACGAATTCGCTTGCGATCGGGCTCGATCCGAACGTCGCCATCTGCAGGACATCCTGCGGCTCGGCAAAGCGTATGAGAGCCCGCTCCGGCATCGGATTAACGGCGACGATCGGGACGCCGCGCTTTCGTGCTTCAACCAGGTTGGTCATCATGCGCGGCGAATTGGTGCCGGTATTCTGTCCGATGACGAATATCGCTTCAGTGTGCTCGAAGTCCTCCATCACCACGGTCCCTTTTCCTACCCCGATGGAGGGAGGCAAACCGCGGCTGGTGGGCTCGTGACACATGTTCGAGCAGTCGGGGAAGTTGTTGGTACCGAACTGGCGGACGAAAATGGCGTACAGGAATGCTGCCTCGTTGGGCGTGCGACCGGACGTGTAGAATTCGGCGTGATGAGGGCTCTCAAGTGCCCTCAAATGGCTTCCGATCATGGCAAAGGCCGCATCCCAATCGCACGGCACATATCGGTCGGACGCCGCGTCGTAGCGCATGGGCTCGGTCAGGCGACCTTGCATTTCGAGCCAGTAGTCCGACTTCTCCATCAGTTCGGACACCGTGTATTTCTCAAAGAAATCCCGGGTGACCCTACGCTTCGTCGCCTCGAAGGCCAGCGCCTTGGCGCCGTTCTCGCAGAACTCGAGCGTCTTTTTGCAATCCGCGTCGGGAAAGGCGCAACTCGGACATTTGAAGCCACCCGGCTGGTTCATCGCGAGCAAGGCGCGAGAGCCTTTGGTGACGACGCTCTGCTCGAGCAGGACCTTTGCGGTTGCGGCTGCAGCGCCCCACCCCCCGGCGGGGTGATTGTAGGTCTTATAACGAGGCTTGCTGTCCGTCATGGTCAAGCGCTCCTGAAGCTGCCGGTACCTGCGATTAAATCATGCTATCTTATTGATTTCCATAGACAAATTGTCCTTGGTCGAAGGACAAAATGTCCATGGACCGCGTGACGGTGAACCCTTAACTCATTGAGACTCCGATCATCTCCGGAGTGGCGCGGCAGTTGCTTTGCGCGCGCGACAGGCTTCGCGATCACGCGCGGGGACAAAGCGCAGGAACGGCGAAGGTCGCGCCGAATGCCTTGGTCAGTGAGGCGCCGCGGGTCGTCGAGCGAGACCAGCTAACGACGAGATCATCCAACGAAGGGGACCATCCAGGTAACGATCATGCAGAAACGGAATGACAGCGCCGACAGGATTTCGCGGAAGCCGACATGATCGTTCGTTCCAAGCCCAGCTTCAAAGACGTCGTATTTGCGGTCAACGGCTCGATCCTGCCGCGGATCACGCCTCAACTCATGGCGATTGCGCTCGTCAGCGTGATCGCCATTTTCGCCGCACGCGAGCATCCGGGCATCTTCGCGCGGATCAGCGCCATTCCCTTCACGTTGATCGGCATCGCACTATCCGTCTTCATGAGTTTCCGAAACAACGCCTGCTACACCCGCTGGTGGGAGGGCCGGGAGCTTTGGGGCGAATTGATCATCGCTTGCCGGTCGTTCGCGCGTCAGGTCTCTACGTTGGAAGACGACGACCGGCGCTTTCTTATCCGTGGTCTGTGCGGCTTCACGGCCGGACTGGCGGCCCGCCTGCGGGGCGAGGACGAACTGGCGGCGATCAAGCATTGGTGCGATATCGGCGCGGCTTCAGGCAGCCCCAATCGAACGGATGCCGTGCTCTATCAGATCGGAAAATATTGCCTGACGCTGATGCGCCAGGATCGGATCGGACCGATCCATTATTCGGTTCTCGAGGGTCAGATCACCGTACTCTCCAACGTGCAGGGCGGATGCGAACGCATCGTGTCTACCCCGGTGCCGTTCGCCTATTCCCTGTTGCTTCACCGCACGGCCCTCGTTTTTTGTCTGACGCTGCCGTTCGCGCTTGCCGGATCGCTGGACTGGTGGACGCTTCTGCCCGTCCTGCTCGTTGCCTACACCTTCTTCGGACTCGACGCGCTCGGCCATCAACTTGAGGATCCGTTCGGGCTCGAGCCCAACGCGCTTCCGCTGGACGCGATGAAGCGAATGATCGAACGCGAGATGCTCGCGCTGCTTGGAATTGTGGATCTTCCCCCGCCCATCGAGCCGCTTGAAAATGTGCTGAGGTAACTTCTCCCGGTGACGGCAGAGCGACCGCCGCCGGCAGACACCGGCGAACTAGCTCGACCGTTCGACCACCCCCGCACTCTTCTGCAAATGCTTCGCCGCAAAATCGAGATACCAGGCGAGGCAGCCGGGATTGGCCATCGCGTCCTTGTTGATGACTTTCTCCAGGGGATGGCCGAGCAGCAGTTTCTTGATCGGCAGTTCCTGCTTCTTGCCGGACAGCGTTCGCGGGATCTCGGCAACGGCGAAGATTTCGTTGGGTAGAAACCGCCGCGACAGGCCGGCTTCGATCGCATTGTTGATCCGCGTCTGCATGGCGCGATCGAGCGTAAAACCGTCCCGCAACACCACGAACAGCGGCATGTAGCTTTCGCGTCCGAGATATTCGAGGTCGACCACCATCGAGTCCAGCACCTCAGGCAACGCCTCGATCGCCGAATAGAGTTCGCTGGTGCCCATCCGCAGGCCATGCCGGTTGATGGTGGCGTCGCTGCGGCCGTAGATCACGCAGGATCCGTCGGCATTGATTTTGAGCCAGTCGCCATGGCGCCAGACGGCGCCGCGGCCGGTGCCGTCGAAATTGTCCGGGTAGGTATCGAAATAGCTGGCGCGGTAGCGCGCATCGCCTTCGTCGTTCCAGAACCGCAGTGGCATCGACGGCATCGGTTCGGTGCAGACGAGTTCGCCGACCTCTTCGATGACGCCGCGGCCCTGTTCGTTGAAGGCCTCCACGGCGGCGCCCAGCAGCCGGCACTGCATCAGGCCCGGCGTCTGCGGCAATTCGGGGTTGGCGCCGATGAAGGCGCCGGCAAAGTCGGTACCGCCGGACATGTTGGCCCAGAACATCTCACGCTGTGCGGCGCTGCCATTGGTTTCGGCGAGCCGGGCGAAGCGTTCGCTGAACCATTGCTGGGTGTCGGCGGACAGTGGCGATCCGGTCGAGCCGAGCGCGCGCAGGCGTGACAGGTCGCCGCTGGCGGCGAGGTCAATCTCGGCTTTCGCGCAACTTGCGAAGAAGGCCGCGCCCGCGCCGAAAAACGTGGCCTTTGAATGCGAGACGAAGCGCCACAAGGTCGACCAGTCCGGATTTTCCTTCGACCCGCCCGGGCTGCCGTCGAAGATGCAGATCGTGGTGCCGTTGAGCAGGCCGGCGATCTGGCAATTCCACATGATCCAGCCGGTCGAAGAGTACCAGTGGTAACGCTCGCCGAACGACGCCTGCTGATAGCTGCAGCCGATATCGTTGTGCAGCACGTTCAGCGGCAGCGCCACGATGATAACGCCGCCATGGCCGTGAACGATCGGCTTCGGCAAGCCCGTCGTCCCGCTGGAATAGACGATCCAGAGTGGATGATCGAACGGCAACCAATCGGGCTCGAACGCGTCGATCTCGATGCTGGTTGTCGACAGGATTGTCGACAGCAGGGTATCGGAGCCCGCGGCGCGATCTGTGCTGTCGCTGTGGATGATGACATGCTCGACGCTCGGCAGCGATTGCCGCAACTCGTCGATCACCTGGCGCCGGTCGTGCCGTCGGCCGGCATAGGTCACGCCGTCGCACGCGATCAGAATTTTGGGTTCGATCTGCTTGAACCGGTCGATCACGGCAGGCGCCGCCATATCAGGGGCACAGACGCTCCATACCGCGCCGATGCTGGCGGTGGCGAGAAAGGCAATGATGGTCTCGGGGATGTTGGGGAGGTAGGCCGCCACGCGATCGCCGGAGCGGACGCCTTGGGCCCGGAGGTGGAGCGCCAGCGCGGCGGCTTTGCGCCGCAGTTCGGGCCAGCTTGTCTTCTTCAGGATACCATCTTCGCCGCAGGCGACGATCGCCGGCTGGCCTGCGGCATGCGCCGCTTCGACATGCCGCAGAACCTGACGCGCATAGTTGACCTCAGCGCCCGGGAACCAGACCGCGCCCGGCATCTTGCGCTGCGCCAGCACGGCACGGTGCGGGGTCGGCGATCGCAGGTCGAAGTAATCCCAGATGCTTTGCCAGAACGCATCGAGCTCGCGAACCGACCATTGCCGCATTTCCTCATAGTTGGCGAAGTGCAGGCCGCGTTGATCGCCGAGCCATTGGCGGTAACGCGCCATTTGCGGGATGGATGGTGCTGACATGATCTCTTCATCTCTTCTATTCGTGCTGTGCCCGGTGGCGGCCGCTGTTCAATCGGCCGCTTTTAACATAGAAGAATCGACGCAGGAACGTCACGGCCGACTGGCGAAAGCGCGAGAATGCAAATCGGCGAACTCTTCATTCTCGGCTTCTTCGGCAAGACGGTCCCGGCGTGGCTACAGGAATTCGCTGAACGTTACGGTCTCGGCGGCGTGATCCTGTTCGACTACTCCTGCCAGACGCAGCAATACGACAACAATGTCGAGACGCCCGAACAGGTGCGGCGGCTCTGCGGCGAGATCGCCCGCCTGCCGTCCCGGCCGATGGTATTCATCGACCAGGAGGGCGGACTGGTGCGGCGGTTGAAGGAAAGCCGCGGCTTTGCGCCGTTGCCGAGCGCCAAGGAATTCAACCATCTTGCGGCGGATCAAAAGCGCAACATCCTGACGGCGAGTTTTGCCGAGTTGCGGCAACTCGGCATTCACTACGATTTCGCGCCGGTGATCGACGTCGACTACAACCCCGACAATCCAAATATCGGCAGGGTCAAGCGCTCCTATTCCGCCGACATCGCCGAAGTCGAAGTCAACGCCTTGCTGGCCAGCGAGGTCGCGCGCGAGCAGCGGATCGGCCTGTGCCTGAAGCATTTTCCCGGCATCGGCGGCGCGGTGGTGGATTCGCACCAGGAATTCATGGACATTTCGGATGCGCTCGTTCCCGAACAGGAGGAGCTGTTCTATGCGCTGGCGCCAAAGATGTTCGGCGATGCGGTGTTGGTCAGCCATGCCATCGTGCGGCAATGGGACGAGCATCATCCGATGACCTTGTCGGCGGCGGGACTTGGCCGGTTGCGCAGGCGCCTCCCCGATACGCTCTTGATCACCGACGATATGCAGATGCAGGGTTTGCAGAAGGCGCTGGGCACCCGGGAGGCCAGCCTGCAATCGCTCCGGGCCGGCATGGACATGCTCTGCATCGGCAACAACCTGTTCGATCAGGAGCAGGAGATTGCCGGGATTGCCGAGTATCTGTTGCAGCGGTTGCAGGATGCGACGCTGCATCGTTCGACCGTCGCAAAGTCGATCGAGCGCGTGCAGCAAAGAAAGACGCTTCTGGCCTAGCGGATCATTGCGCCGGAGGTCTCATATGACCAGATGCTGCTCGATCTGCTCGCGTGCCTTCTTCAGCCGCGGCAAGAAATCCGTTATCATTTCCTGCGGCGAGTGCCGCGCGAGATTGGTTGAGAGGTTGATCGCCGCCACCGTGTTTCCATTGGGATCGCGGATCGGTACGGCGATGCCGCAGGCGCCGATTTCAAGTTCCTCGCCGACGAAGCTCCAGCCTTGCCGGCGCACGATGTCGATTTCGCGCGACAATTTTTCCGGGTCGGTCGTCGTCACCTTAGTCCAGGCGCGGCGCTCGGAACCATTCAGGTTTTCGGCGCACGCTGCCGGTGAAAGTCCCGCCAGCAGAACGCGGCCCATCGACGTGCAAAAGGCAGGAATGCGGCTGCCGATGGTGAGGCCGCGTCGCAGCACGCTCGTGACCTCGGCCCTTGTGACGTAAATGACGTTGGCGCCGTCCAGCACCGATATCGCGACCACTTCGTCGGTCTCGCGCGACAGGGTTTCGATGACGGGCTGCGCCACTTCCCGAAGTGTCAGGGACGACAGATAGGAAAAGCCGAGCTGCAGCACCCGCGGCGTGAGCGTGAAAGCATCGCCGGATTGCTGCACGAATCCGAGCGCGATCAGCGTATGCATCAGCCGCCGCACGCCGGCGCGGGACAGCTTGGTTCGTTTGGCAATGTCGCTCAGGCCGAGGCTGCGCTCATGGTGGAAGGCCGCGATCACCAGCAAGCCCTTCGCAAAGGCCTCGACAAAGGTGTCGCTGCCGTCAGGCCATTTCGACCCATCGGTCCAGACGTCATCGATTCCAAGCACGGTTGCCAACTCCGCCGAACATGTTACGTTGTTCGACAGTAGACCATACGTTCGATAGTCGAACAAGAAGAAACGAAAGGGAACGGAAATGCGGCGCGGCGGTAGGCGGAATTTGCTGGCTTTGGTGTTCGCGCTGGCGTGGGCGGTACCTGCCGTCGCCGACGGCTTTCCTTCCCGGACCATCAAGATCGTGGTGCCGGCAGCAGCCGGCGGGCCGACGCATATTACCGCCCAACTGCTCGCCGAAAAGATGCAGGTGACGCTCGGCCAGCCCGTCATCGTCGAGCCGAGGCCGGGTGCCGGCAACAATCTCGGCGCTGAATTCGTCGCCAAAAGCCCGCCCGACGGTTACACCCTGTTGCTGGCAACGACCGGAACCCATGCCATCAACCAGACGCTGTTCAAGCATCTCCCGTTCGATCCGATCAGGGATTTCGAACCGGTGTCGCTGGTCGTCCAGTATCCACTGCTGTTGGTCGTCAGCCCGGATCTTCCAGTCAATTCCGTCAAGGAGCTGATCGACTATGCCAAGAAGAATCCCGGCAAACTGAACCGGGCCTCGGGCGGCAACGGCACCTCGATGCATCTGTCCGGCGAGCTGTTTGTGCATCAGGCCGGAATCGACGCACCGCATGTTCCCTACCGGGGAAGCGCGCCGGCGTTGAACGACCTGATGGGCAATCACGTGCAGCTGATGTTCGATTCCATGATCACGGCGCTGCCGCTCGTCGAGGGCGGCAAACTGCGCGCGCTCGCGGTCACCGGAAAGAAGCGCTCGCCGCTGTTGCCTGATGTGCCGACCCTGGCTGAAAGCGGCTTGCCCGACTATGAGGCGACCGGCTGGACCGGAATCGTGGTGCCCGCCAAGACGCCGCCGGATGTCATCGCCACGCTCAACGCAGCGATCGTTCAGGCGCTCAAGTCACCGGAACTGCAGCAGGCCTTCGCGAAGCAGGCCGCCGAGCCGGTCGGCTCCACGCCCGAAGAGTTCGGCGCCTTTATCCGCAAGGAAACCGACAAATGGGGCAAGACGATCCGCGAAGCGGGCATCAGCGTCGAGTAGGAGCCGCGCCTCTGCCAGCTTGCCCTGGTTGATGCCGGACCAAAGCGCCCAGCCGAAACAAGGAATGACCCGTTGTTGCGACAAGCGAACTCATTTCCGAAGGTCGACTGCGACCTTCACCTGACGTTGCCGACGACCGGCGAGTTGCTGCCTTTCCTCGACCAATATTGGCACGAGCAGGTGACCAGTCGCGGCATCGATCGCCTGGAGTTGACCGGCGACCTCTCGAATATGCCGGCCGCCGTCAGGCCGGACTGGCGAGGCCCGGTCAGTCTCGAGCTGGTGCAGGCGCGGGCGCTCGATGCGTTCGACACCGATATTGCCATCTGCAATTGCCTGTACGGCGCGCAGGCGGTCTACAATGCGGATCTCGCCGCGGCGCTGTGCGGCGCGATGAACGACTGGCTGATCAGCAACTGGCTGAGCAAGGACGACCGGCTCCGCGCCTCCATCATTGTGCCATGGCAGCACGCCGAACTCGCCGCGAAGGAAATCGAGCGCCGCGCTTCGGATCGCCGTTTCGTCCAGGTGTTGTTGATGGTGATGGGCGATGCGCCGCTCGGCAAGCGGTCGATGTGGCCGATCTACGCCGCGGCGGAGGCGCATGGTTTGCCGATCGGCGTCCACGCCGGCAGCAGCTATCGCTTCGCGCCCTGGACCAATGGCTGGCCGTCATTCCATATCGAGGACCAGGCGGCGCAAAGCGTCGGCTTCCAGACCCAGCTTCTCAGCATGATCGCCGAGGGCGTGTTCAAGGAATTCCCGAAGCTGCGGGTCGTGCTGACCGAATCCGGCGTAACCTGGTTGCCGTCCTTCCTCTGGCGCATCGACAAGCTCTGGCGCGGCCTCCGCATGGAGGTGCCCTGGGTCAAGCGTCCGCCGAGCGAGATCGTCGCCGAGCACGTCCGGCTGACCATGCAACCGTTCGACGGTCCGGCAGACCCGCAAATCGTTCGGGAAATGATCGAACAGATTGGCGAGGAGATGATGCTGTTCTCGACCGATTTTCCGCACTGGAATTTCGAGCAGGCCGAATTTGCGCCCGCAGGCTTCGAGGCTGATCTGATGAACCGGCTGCGAACGGAAAATCCGCTGAAAACCTATCCCCGGCTGCAGGAGACAGCATGATGAGTGTCATCGAGAGCCCGCGTACGGGGGCGGCCACGAAAGCCGACGTCGGCATCATCGATTGCGACGTTCATCCGCTGCCGCAGCATTCGAAGAGTCTCTATCCGTATCTCGCCCGGCGCTGGCAGGACCATTCGGAGCAATTCGGCACGCATCTGCGCCAGCCCTTCATCAATACCACGCAGTATCCACGGACGGCCCCGCTGATCTGCCGGCGCGATGCCTGGCCGCCCGCCGGCGGACCGCCAGGATCCGATCTGGCGTTCATGCAGCAGCAGCATCTCGATCCCTTTCACGTACTCAAGGCGATCCTGATCCCGCTGTTCGGCAACGTGGCCAGCGAGCGCAATCAGGATTTCGCCCGCGCGCTAGCCACCGCGCACAATGATTGGCAGGTTGCCGAATGGCTCGATCGCGACGAACGCCTGCGCGCCTCGCTGGTGGTGACGCAGGACGACCCGGTTGCGGCCGTGAAGGAGATCGAGCGCTGCGCCCGCGACGGCCGGTTCGTCCAGATCATGCTGGCGCCGCGCAGCAGCGAGCCGCTGGGCCGGCAACGCTACTGGCCGATTTATGAAGCCGCGCAGGCCCATGGTCTGCCGCTCGGCATCCATTCCTACGGCATCGGCGGCCACGCTTCGACCGGCGGCGGTTGGCCTTCGTTCTATATGGAAGAGCATTATGCGACGACGATGGGCGGTCCCGCCGTCATGAGCAGCATGGTGATGGAGGGCGTGTTCGAAAAATTTCCGGCGCTCAAGGTCGTGCTGGTCGAAATCGGCTTCGCCTGGGTGCCGAGCTTCGTCTGGCGGCTCGATCGGCTGTGGGAGCGGATGAAGGGCGAGGTGCCGCATCTCACCTATGCGCCCTCGGACTACGTCAGGAAGCATTTCTGGTACACGACGCAGCCGATGGAAGAGCCTGCCCGACCCGAGCAGTTGCGGCGTTGTTTCGACTGGCTCGGTTGGGACCGGTTGCTGTTCTCGACCGATTATCCGCATTGGGACCAGGACGATCCTTCCTACGCCTTCAAGATGAAGCTGAGCCCTGCCGAGCGGAAACAAATCTGCCGCGGCAACGCCGAAAATTTGTACAGGTTCTAGCCATGCCGAAAGAGCGCGTCGGGCTTGTCAGTGAAATTCCTCCCGGCAGCAATAAGGTCGTGACGCTTCGCGGCCGGGAAATCGCGGTGTTCAATGTCGGCGGCGACTTCTATGCGTTGTTGAATCGCTGCCCGCACGAAGGCGCGAAGCTCAGTCGGGGTATCATCGTCGGATTGCCCGAATCCGAAGTGCCCGGCTGCTATCGACTTTCACGTCCCGGTGAAATTCTGCGCTGTCCCTGGCATGGCTGGGAGTTCGATTTGCGCACCGGCAAATCGCATTGCGACCCGCAGGGGCTTTTCACCCGGCAGTACAAGACGAGCATCGAGCGGGAGGCGCCGTCTCCGGACACGTGCGGTGACGGTGGACTGACCGCGGAAACGTTTTCGGTCATCGTCGAGGAGGCGGTCGTGTTCGTTGAAGTGTAGGCCGCCTGGCGGCCTCGACGAACCGACCGGTCGCTTCACCAGAGATCACTTCAGCAAGAGGAACAGGATGCAAGACGGGGTTTGGCACGCGGTCTGCGCTACCGCCGACATCGAGACCGGCACGATGATGCCGGTCGAAATCGGCGACCTGCAGATCGCGATCTACAATGTCGGCGGCGAGTTCTTTGCCACCGACAATATCTGTTCGCATGCCTTTGCGCTGCTGACGGACGGGCTGCTCGAGGACGACATGGTGGAATGCCCGTTACACGGCGCATGTTTCGACGTGAAGACGGGCAAGGCGCAGTGCGAACCGGCCGAAATCGATCTTCGCGTCTATCCGACGCGATTAACCGGGGAACTTGTCGAGGTCTGCGTGGCGGATTGAGAGGGCCTTAACGGGTGTTTGGCGCCTGGAACCGAGGTCCGGCGTTGCCGAGGCCGGTCCCGCCGGGCCTGGACCGGTTAACCGGGCGGCGATTGGTGCTGGTCCGGATGCGGAGTTTTGTTGCTTTGGCGCCTTGTTGCGACTAAAAGGCGCCTTATCAACCGAAAGACGCACGATGGCCCACAACTACGCGATCAATGACGACGTCCATCACCAGCTGCAGGGGCCTCAGGGCCGCGCGACCGTGAAGGAACGAAGCGTCTATACCATCGTCTCCTGCCTGCCGATCGAATCCGACGGCCGCCCGCGCTACCGCATCAAGAGCAAATCCGAGAATGTCGAGCGCGTCGTGACCGAGGAACAGATCAGCCGGCTCGGCTGATCCGCCGCCAGTTTGAATCGATCAACCGCTTCCTGGCAGGCGTTGCTATTGCGCCTTGTCGTGCGCCGCGATGCCGATCGCCTTGTAGTCGTAGGTCGGATAGAACTCGGTGCGATAGCTGCCCCAGGCGGTATTCTCGAAGATGCGATTGACCTCGCGTAGCCGCGACGCCGGCAGGCGCAGCGTCACCACCTGTCCGATCCCCATCATCACATACCAGCTGACGACTTCGATGCCGGCCGGCGGGAAAGCCTTGTAATAGCCCTGCCGCTCAAGCTGTGCATTGAGTTCGCTTAACGGGCGGGACTGATCGTGCTTCAGGAACACGGTGAGCATCACGGCATTGTCGGCCGTGGCTGCGGCATTCTCCGCCGGTGCCGGTGCGGTCTGCGCCAGGACGCTTGAACTGAACAAGGCCGCTGAACCGAACGTCAGGGTTCCGGCCAGCGCAGCCATCGCCATCCAATATCCCTTGCCTTGCGACATCGCCGTCTCCCTCTTGAATGATGCGCCCGATGATTGAGGCCTCGATCATCGCGAGGCCGGCAAAGCCTGTAAATCGGAATCGGCGCGAAAAGCGGCCGTGGCGGCCGGCGATGACGGTGTTTCTACGGTCGATTGTGAAGCTGCTCACAGGGGCGCCCCGGCGTCCGCGCTATCCAAGGCGCGACCCAAAGTGCTACCCGGGCCGTCCAGGCCCGCCGGGTGGGACTGATGAAAACGCGACGATTGGCTTTTTGGTGGTTCCGGTTCGTGGTCTCGGGACGGTTCCTGGCAAAATTCCTCCAGCGACCGCGCGCCTGACGCCGCGCAATCGCAGCGAAGCCCGAGCCCCATTCCAGCCGGCGGCGTTCAAATCCTCAACCCTTGAGTGCGCCCCCGGGGCGCTTGCGCGCGCATGACGCGTAGCTGCGCTGCGGTAGCAACTCCAGGGCTGCGCAAGCCGTCAAAATCGATCAGGCTCTATTAAGAAGGTAAATGCGACCGCAGTGAAAATACCGGGCTGACGCGCACGGACGGAGGTTTATTCGATCCGTAAAATTACAGAATTCTGAGCCAAAATGCCCCATTTATCGATGTTTTCCGTGCGTTTTCGCTAAATTATGGCCATCCCAGCGGTGAATTGCGGGATTCCCCGTATTCTTACTGGCGAGGAAATTAACCATGAACGAGGAATGGGATCGATAACTTAGTTATATGTCACAAACAGACCATCGAGCCGGTGATTCGCACTTTTCAAAGTGGGTAAAGGACATCACGCCCCTGGAAGACAATCTCGACTTTGTCCATCTGTCCGTTGCGCGGCTCCGCGCGACGGAAGAGGCGGGAGCTGCGATCGCCCGGCAGCTGAACGGTCCGCTGACCGCGCTGCTGCTCTACATGAACGAGATCAAGCAGCACAGCCATCAATTTTCCCAAGCGCCCGGCAACCGCGTTTACCTGCAACAGGTCGTCGAAAACGCGCTTCAGCAGACCGAACGCGTCTGCGCGCTGGTCAAGCAGATCTCGGATCGTCACCCGGCGTCGGCTCCGGATTCCGATCACCTGCAGGGCCGGGAGAGCCAGGACGGCCGCAGCAGGGATGTCGGACGTCCGCCGGGGGTGATGTTCGCGACCGAGTCCGGCCAGAAGCCGCTGACGAAGCGCGAGCGCGAGGTGCTCAGCCTGATCAGCGAGGGTTGCTCCAACAAGCAGGGCGCCTTGCGAATGAACATCAGTCCGCGGACGTTCGAGAGCCATCGCGCCGAGGCGATGCGCAAGCTCGGGGCACGCAACACCGCGGATCTCGTGCGAAAGGCGTTGCTGCAGCCCGCCTGATCTCTCAACCGTCATGCTCGATCCAGCCGGCATCGCTCACGGACGAAGTGCGTCTGCCCGGAGGGGATGACGGTCGGGCGCGGTCGGGTCCGCGTAGGCTTCTGTTTGACTCGCTTGCTCTGCGCCAGCCGCCATCCACCCCCGATCAAGTCCGAGGGCGTGTTTTGCGCGAAAGCACCGTGGCCGGTGACGCACAAACATGCGCGTGGCGGTCGCGGCCGATGCGCTTGATGGTTAGTGGAGGTCTTCCACGAAAGAACGGACGCGAGGCGACGGCCGCAATGCGATGGATGTCTTGGGCTCTTCCTGGATGATCGTGATCGTCCACGCGGCCGGAACGCTCGCCTTGTTCTCCACGATCGATCGCACGTGGCCGGTGACCGCCGAGCCGGCTACGCGCGCGGTAGCGGTTCGGCCGTTGAACTGCGCGATACGGAAACGTCGCACTTCCTTCTGATCGCTCGTTTCAAACGTGAACATGAGGTACTCCTTCAGTCCGCGCACTATCGCCAGTCAAGATTAGCTGTCCGTGAAAATCCGAAGCCGTAGAAGTACGGCCAGGGTACGCGATGGCGCCAGATGCACGGCCCCGCCATGTTCGAAATTGATCCCGCGATGTCGGAATGTTTGCCGATGCCGGCCGCGTCCGGCCGCCATGAAGACGCCGCGATGCGGACTTGCGGGTGCGATGGCGTTTTCGAGCGAAGCGTGCCCTCGGACTTGATCCGGAGGGTGGGTATCGGCTGGCGTGGGGAAAACGAGTCAGAACGAAAGCCGGTCGGGGACGTTGCGTCCCGGAACGACCTTAGTCGTTGGGAAATACCGCTTCCATTTTGGTCCTCAGCGTCGCCGCGTTGAACGGCTTGACGATGTAATTGCTCACGCCGGCTTTTTTCGCGGCGATGACGTTCTCGGTCTTGGATTCCGCCGTGATCATGATGAAGGGCGTCTTCGAGAATTCCGGACTGGCGCGGACTTCCTTGAGCAGGTCGTAGCCGGTCATCGGTTCCATGTTCCAGTCGGAGATCACCAGGCCGTATCGCTTGGTCTGCAACTTGGCGAGCGCCGCCGATCCGTCGCTGGCATCGTCGACGTTCTCAAATCCGATCTGCTTGAGAAGGTTGCGGATGATGCGGATCATGGTGCTGTAGTCATCGACCACCAGGATCGGCATCGACAAATCAAAGGCCATGTCTCTACTCCGCGCAATTCACCAAGCCGCTGAACACGGGTGAATGCGCGCAGCACGCGAAAAGGTTCCGCTGCTTTTCTCGTACTCGCACCCGTCAGCACCGGACAATTATCAGGGCTCATTGAACAGCGCGTTAATTCCGGGCCGGACAGGTCGGCCGCGAAACCCGCTGGCTGCCAGTAATTATACGGGGAATGCGGACGCCGATCGTGGCCCGGAACAATCCCCGCGCGCAAGGTGGCGGGTGTCTGTCAAAACGATCCGGACGAACGATCAGGGCTTGGCCGGTGTGCAAGTCATCACGCGGCCGCGCAGCGAATGCGGGGGTGGAGCAGCCTCGTGTACTGAGCCTTCACGGTTCCGTAGCATTCGCAGGAGGTCCTGAGCAGGCCGTCCAGATTGGTGATCTCGATATGCCCGCGGCTGTAGTGGATGAAGTTCGCCTGCTGCAGCGTGCTGGCCACCAGCGATACGCTGTTGCGGCGTGCGCCGATCATCTGCGCCATCGATTCCTGCGTCAGCGCCAGCTTGTCGCTGCCGGACAGGTCGCGCGTCTGCAACAGGCACCGCGCCAGCCTGGACTCCACCGTGTGGGAGGCGTTGCAGCCCGCGGTTTGCTGGATCTGCGCATAGACCGCCAGCCCATGCCGAGCCAGCGCGGCGCGAAACGTTGCGCTCTGGTCGGCCGCCGCGCGCAACTGGTCGACGTCGATCGTCGAGGCCACCCCGGGTACCAGCACCACCGCGGTGTTTAGCGCGACCGCGTCGCCGAGGGCGGAGAAGGAACCGAATATGCTGTCGCGGCCGACCATCGCGACCTGAACGTGTTCGCCGCGTGCGAGCTTGACCACCAGCGAAATCACGCCGCGGTGCGGGAGGTAAGCGCGCTTGAGCGTCTCGTCGACTTCAACCAGCACCATCTCCTGCGGGAGGTCAGTGGTGCGCAAATGTGGGCGGATCAATTCAAAGTCGTCCGCTGTCAACGAAGACAAAAATCCATTCGGTGAACGGGGGGCTGATTCCACAGCAGTCTCCCTGTCTGTAGGTATGGCCTTGTAGCCAAAGCCTGATGGGCAGACCCGGATGGGCAAAGCCTTACGGATCAAGCCGTTTCTGGCGCTGGCCCCTAATACGTACACTCCGAATTCTGGGATGATGATACCGGCCCGTAAGGTTGGCAAGCAGAATTGACAGGCATTTTCGACAAGGTCGTTAGACGATCGGAGTACCTCGAACGCCATGGCATTGAAGTAACGATAGCCGATGGCGGCGAAGCCGGGCTTCGCGCCGGAAGGCGCGGGCTTCGACCTGATGATCGTCGATATCTTCATGCCGCACATGCGCGGTTTCGAATCGGTCAGGATATTTCCACGAGCGCGCGCCGGCGGTTCCGCTGATTGCAATGTGCGGCTACGCGTTCGCCAACCTCGACTCGCCGGCGCCGGACTTCCTGCGCATGGCGCTCGAACTCGGAGCGGTGCGCTGCCTGCGCAAGCCGTTTACGCCAATTGCTCTGCTGACTGTCATCAATGAGTGTGTCGCCGAAACCGGTTCTCACTTTGCTGGCGTTGTCCGGTTGGGCTAGCGCAGACTTCGTGTCGCAGACGTCGTGCGGGCTGCGCGGCGCGCGCATGCCGCATGCGACGTTCAGGATCTGTTTACCATAAGCCGGATTGCCGATTTTTTGCGATCGACGGCGTCAACAGCCATGTGATTGCCGGAACGCTCGACAAGGCACTCTAGGAAAGCCGGAAGTTGATGAAGCGCGACGAAGCGTTGCTCGCGGCCTGACGCCGGCGTGTGGCCCCGAGACGAAGTTTTCCGGTTTGTCTCGGATGATCGCCGCGCCTTTTGCGCGAACGTCGATATCGCCCGCATCACCAGAACCCGCCTGGTATCGCCACCTGCGCACCGTTGTCGAAGCTGCAAGCGATCGCGGACGGACGCAGGCGGATCGCCAAAATTCACTTCCTCCGTATTTGCACGGACAACGAAATTAACGTCGTCGTGAAACCCGGACAGGTAGCCTGGAAGGCGACCGCTATTTGAATTTTGGAAGGCATGCTCTGATGGACGATCTGTTGCGGGAGTTCCTGACCGAGACCAACGAGAGCCTGGATACGGTCGACAATCAGTTGGTGCGGTTCGAACAGGATCCGACCGACGCCAAGATCCTGGATAACATCTTCCGCCTGGTTCACACCATCAAGGGCACCTGCGGCTTCTTAGGGCTGCCGCGACTCGAAGCGCTGGCCCATGCCGGCGAGACCCTGATGGGCAAATTCCGCGACGGCATGCCGGTGACGGCCGGCGCGGTGACGCTGATCCTGTCCTCGATCGACCGCATCAAGGAAATCCTCGCCGGCCTCGAGGCCACCGAGACCGAGCCCGAGGGCACCGACGAAGACCTGATCGAGAAACTGCACGAGATGGCCGAAGGCGCCGCGCATGCGGTTGCCGAAGTTGCAGCCGCACCGGTACCCGTGGTCGCCGCCCCTCCGATGGCGCCTGCGGTCGCACAGGGCACGCCCGTGACCAGCGTAGCTGGCGCTTTGGTCGAGCAGGTGCTGGAACGCCCGTTGCGTCCCGGCGAAGTCTCGCTCGACGACCTCGAGCGCGCCTTCCGCGAGACCGAGATTGAAGTCGCGCCGGCCGCGCCCGCGCTTGCTCCTGTTGCTGCACCTGTCGCCAAGGCCGCCGAGCCGGAAGCCGCCCCCGGGCCGCGCGCGAAAGCCAAGCCGTTAAAGAAGCCGGTCGTCGCCGAGGCCGATGTCCAGGAAGCCGACAAGATCGCCAACCAGTCGATCCGCGTCAACGTCGACACGCTGGAACACCTGATGACCATGGTCTCCGAGCTGGTGCTGACCCGCAACCAGCTCCTGGAGATCTCCCGCCGCAACGAGGACACCGAGTTCAAGGTGCCGCTGCAGCGGCTCTCCAACGTCACCGCCGAACTGCAGGAAGGCGTCATGAAGACGCGGATGCAGCCGATCGGCAATGCCTGGCAGAAGCTGCCCCGCATCGTCCGCGACCTCTCCGGCGAACTCGGCAAGCAGATCGAACTGGAGATGCACGGCGCCGACACCGAACTCGACCGCCAGGTGCTCGACCTGATCAAGGATCCCTTGACCCACATGGTGCGCAACTCCGCCGACCACGGCCTGGAGACGCCGGCCGAGCGCTTGGCCAGCGGCAAGCCCGAGCAGGGCACCATCCGGCTCTCCGCCTACCATGAAGGCGGCCACATCATCATCTGCATCGCCGACAACGGCCGCGGCCTCAACACCGAGCGGATCAAGGCCAAGGCCATTCAGAACGGTCTGGTCTCGGAGTCCGATCTGGAGAAGATGACCGAAGCCCAGATCCACAAGTTCATCTTCGCGCCGGGCTTCTCGACCGCGGCCGCCGTCACCTCGGTCTCCGGCCGCGGCGTCGGCATGGACGTGGTGCGCACCAATATCGACCAGATCGGCGGCACCATCGACATCAAGTCGGTGGCCGGCGAAGGCTCCAGCGTCACCATCAAGATCCCGCTGACCCTGGCCATCGTCTCGGCCCTGATCGTGGAAGCCGCCGGCGACCGCTTTGCGATTCCGCAGCTGTCGGTGGTCGAGCTGGTGCGGGCCCGCGCCAACTCCGAACACCGCATCGAGCGCATCAAGGACACCGCGGTGCTCAGACTGCGCAACAAGCTGTTGCCGCTGATGCACCTGAAGAAGCTTTTGAAGATCGACGACGGCTCCTCGTCCGACCCCGAGAACGGTTTTATCGTGGTGACGCAGGTCGGCAGTCAAACGTTCGGCATCGTGGTCGACGGCGTGTTCCACACCGAAGAGATCGTGGTCAAGCCGATGTCGACCAAGCTGCGGCACATCGACATGTTCTCCGGCAACACCATTCTGGGGGACGGCGCGGTGATCATGATCATCGACCCCAACGGCATTGCCAAGGCGCTGGGTGCGGCCGGCTCCGCTTCCCGCGAGCTCGCCGACGAGCATGCCGCCGCGCACGCCTCCTCGGGCGAGCAGCTGACCTCGCTGTTGGTGTTCCGCGCCGGCTCGAACCAGCCCAAGGCGGTGCCGCTCGGGTTGGTGACCCGTCTGGAGGAGATCGCCACCGACAAGATCGAACTCAGTAACGGCCGCTACATGGTGCAGTACCGCGAGCAGTTGATGCCGCTGGTGCAGATGGACGGGGTCACGGTCCGGACCGCGGGCGCGCAGCCGATCCTGGTGTTCGCCGACGACGGCCGCTCGATGGGGCTGGTGGTCGACGAGATCATCGACATCGTCGAGGAGCGGCTGCACATCGAGGTGGCGGGCTCGCAGTCCGGCATCCTGGGTTCGGCCGTGATCAAGGGCCAGGCCACCGAAGTGATCGACGTCGGCCACTTCCTGCCGATGGCGTTCGCCGACTGGTTCTCGCGCAAGGAGATGCGGCCCTCGATGTCGGCGCAGTCGGTGCTGCTGGTCGACGATAGCGCGTTCTTCCGCAACATGCTGGCGCCGGTGCTGAAAGCCGCCGGCTACCGGGTCCGGGTCGCCCCCAACGCCCAGGAAGGCCTCACCGCGCTGCGCTCGGGCCAGGCCTTCGACGTGGTGCTGACCGACATCGAGATGCCCGACATGAACGGGTTCGAGTTTGCCGAGACCATCCGGGCCGACCAGCACCTGAGTTCGATGCCGATCATCGCACTGTCCTCGATGGTGTCGCCGGCGGCGATCGAGCGCGGCCGGCAGGCCGGCTTCCACGACTACGTCGCCAAGTTCGACCGTCCCGGCCTGATCGCGGCGCTGAAGGAACAGACCGCCGCGGCCGAGATCAGGCAGGCGGCTTAAGAAAGCAAGCACATGACAACGACCAAGACCGACACCATCGAGGGCACCGTGGCCGAATACGTCACCGCCGTGATCGGCGGCCAGCTGTTCGGCCTGCCGATCTCCCGCGTCCAGGACGTGTTCATGCCGGAGCGGCTGACCCGGGTGCCGCTGTCGTCGGCGGAGATCGCCGGCGTGCTCAACCTGCGCGGCCGCATCGTCACCGTGGTCGACATGCGCGCCCGGCTCGGCCTGCCGAAGAACGAGGACGGCAAGCCGCCGATGGCGGTCGGCGTCGACCTGCGCGGCGAGTCCTACGGCCTTCTGATCGACCAGATCGGCGAGGTGCTCCGACTCGCCGACGAAGGCCGCGAGGACAACCCCGTCAACCTCGATCCCCGCATGGCCAAGCTCGCCGGCGGCGTCCACCGGCTCGACGGTCAGCTCATGGTCGTCCTCGACGTCGATCGCGTCCTCGAAATCGTGCCCAAAGCAGCCCTCGCAGCATAGCCCGATTGGCAAGCGTCGTTCGTCAGACAAGGAGGCCAACAATGAAAACCTGTCTCGTCGTCGATGATTCCAGCATCGTACGCAAGATTGCGCGCCGCATCCTGGAAGAGATGTCTTTCCAGGTCCTCGAAGCCGAGGACGGTGTAGACGCGCTGGTGATCTGCAAGCGCGCCATGCCGGAAGCCATCCTGCTCGACTGGAACATGCCTGTGATCGACGGCTATCAGTTCCTCGGCCATCTGCGCCGCATGCCCGGCGGCGAAACGCCCAAGGTGGTGTTCTGCACCACCGAGACCAGCATCGACCACATCTCGCGCGCGATCGACGGCGGCGCCAACGAATACATCATGAAGCCGTTCGACAAAGTCATCGTTGCCGCGAAATTCCAGGAAGTCGGCTTGATCGAGTTGACGGAACCGACGGTCTAAATTCTTTCCGCTTGCCCTTGAGAGGCCCCCGTGACCCCGCCAGACTATGAGTATCTGCGTAAGCTCCTGAAGGATCATTCCGGTCTCGACCTGTCCGCAGACAAGCAATATCTGATCGAAAGCCGCCTGCTTCCGCTGTCGCGCAAATGCGGCCTGCCTGGCATCAGCGAACTCGTGCAAAAGATGAAGGGTGGCTCGTCCTCCCTGATCGCCCAGGTGGTCGAGGCCATGACCACCAACGAAACCTTTTTCTTCCGCGACAAGGTGCCGTTCGAACACTTCCGCGATTCGATCATGCCCGAGATCATGAAGGCTCGCGCTAATCGCAAGAGTATCCGGATCTGGTGCGCGGCCGGTTCGACCGGCCAGGAGCCGTATTCGCTCGCGATGAGCCTGAAGGAAATGGGCGCGGCGCTTGCCGGATGGCGGATCGAGATCGTTGCGACCGACCTGTCCCAGGAAGTGCTGGAGAAATCCAAGGCGGGCATCTACAGCCAGTTCGAGGTCCAGCGCGGCCTTCCGATCCAGCTGCTTGTGAAATATTTCAAGCAGAACGGCGAGTTCTGGCAGATCGGCGCCGACGTTCGCGCCATGGTTCAGCACCGGCAACTGAACCTGCTGCACGATTTTTCCCAACTCGGGGTATTCGACGTCATCTTCTGCCGCAACGTCCTGATCTATTTCGACCAGGATACCAAGATCAACGTTTTCGGCCGTCTCGCCAAGACGATGGAACAAGATGGCTTCCTGGTGCTGGGTGCGGCGGAAACGGTTGTCGGCTTGACCGATGTGTTCAAGCCGTTTCCGGACAAGCGCGGGCTCTACCGGCCGACCGGCACGCGTGCGATCAACGCACCGGCCGCAACAGCAACGCCAAAGGTCGCGGCGATGGCAGGACGTTGAGGAATGTCAGAAGACAACAAGGGAACCGAGCGCGTCACGTTCAGCCGGGGCTATGATGTCTGCATCATGGCCATCGACGGCACGTGGCGCCGCGATTGCCAGCTTAATGCGATCTCGGATAACGACGCGGCCTTGACCGTTGAAGGCTCGATCCAGGGCCTCAATCTCAAGGAGTTCTTCCTGTTGCTGTCGTCGACCGGTCTTGCCTACCGCCGATGCGAACTGGTTCGCGTCAACGGCACGGAAATGGACATTCATTTCCTGAGGGGCAAGCACGGCAAGAAGCGGTCGGGCGCTGCCAAGGACGACGAGAAGATGAACTGAGGCGATCCCGCCTCGAGCTTGAGCGCGGCGTCGAGCTTCTCCGTCATCGTGGCGGAGTCCCGATCGGCGCCCGCGATATGCGAGCCGCCAAGCCGCTGCTGCCGCAGGGAGCCAATTGCGCGAGATAGTCTGTCACGGAGGGACATCGAGAGCCCCCGCAGGATGCCGCCTCCGGCTACATCCGCAAGATCGAAAGCGCCGGCGCGAATTCGGCATACGCGCCGGCACCGCGCCCGGGCGCCCAGGAATCCAGCAGGGAGTGGAGGGCGATGCCGAGCTTTGCCTCGCAGGCTTTCAGCGCCGCGGTCGCCTTGACGTAACGCGGCGAGACGTCGTCCAGCACGATGACATTGGCGATGTTTTCCTGGTTGCCGGGCGAGGTTTCCCGGACCATCGTCTGTTCGATCAGCCGCAGGCTCGCCTGGACATGCTCGATCAGGCCGACGAGATCGGATACGACCGATCGATAGCTGTCACCATCGGGTCCGGGCTCGGTGCCGTCACCTGCTGCATCCTGCATGGGTACACTCCCTACTCACATGCTTAGAACGCGCGTTGCTACTTGTGCGTTAAGCCAACGTCCCGTACAAATACGGGTGCGTTCTGATCGGGTATGAAGTTGAATACCGTCACCTAAGTATGTGTCATGATTCACCACGCACGGACGATGAAACATGGCTGAAAAAGCCCTCTCCCGCGGGGAGATCTTCGTGGTCGACGACGATCCGGCGGTCCGCGACACCCTGTCGATGGTCCTGACGGCGGGCGGTTATCAGGTCATCTGTTTTGCAGACGGCGCCGCCCTGCTCGCGCTTGCGAGAAGCCGGACGCCATCCTGCATCCTGCTCGACGTCAACATCCCCGGTAAGTCCGGCCTCGACATTTTGAAGGAACTTCACGGCGAGGACTATCCGGCGCCAATCTTCATGATCTCCGGGCAAGGCGATATCGCGATGGCCGTCAGCGCCATCAAGAACGGCGCGCTGGACTTCATTGAAAAGCCGTTTCGCGGCAGCGAAATCGTCGCGAGACTGGACGAGGCGATCGAGGCATATGCCCGCCGACAGGCGGAAAACGCCGCCTCACGGATCGCGACGCTGCATTTTCCGGGACGCGAACCACTGACGCGACGCGAGCGCGAGGTGCTGGAGCAGTTCACCGCCGGTGCATCCAACAAGGAAGCAGGACGCCAGCTCGGGATCAGCCCGCGCACGATCGAGGATCACCGCGCCAATATCATGAAGAAGCTCGGGGCGCGGAACGCCGCCGATCTGGTCCGGATCGTGATGACCACCCAGCGTCAGGCCTGACTGACTCAATTTTGACCATAGCGTTTTCGAGCGAAGTGGGTACCGGTTCGCACAGCAATCAAGTTTACGCAGATTGCGTAGACTTATCTGCGGTAGAAAACGCGTCAAAACACAGGACTCCACCAGGATCGGGCGTGCGCTCAATCGGCGAGCGCTTTGCGGATCATGATCGCCATATCCGATTTGCGATAGGGCTTGGCGAGCAGCAGCACGCCCTCGTCGAGCCGGCCGTGATGGATGATCGCGTTTTCCGTATAGCCCGACGTGAACAGCACCTTCAGCCCGGGCTTGATCCTCGATATCTCGTTGGCGAGCTGGCGACCGTTGATGCCGGGCATGATCACGTCGGTAAAGAGCAGGTCGAAGGGGCGGCCGGCATTGGCGATCGCCAGCGCCTCCGTCGCATTCGCCGCGTCCAGCGTGACATAGCCCAGCGAATGCAGCTGGGTCAGCACATAGTCACGCACCAGCTTGTCGTCTTCGACGACCAGGATCGTTTCGTGACCGCCCTCCATGACAGGTGCCAGCGTCGGTTCGGCGGCCGGCAACGTCCCCGTGGCCGGCGGCAGGTACATCTTGATCGTCGTCCCGTGACCCTCTTCGCTGTAGATCATGATGTGGCCAGCCGATTGCTTGACGAAGCCGTACACCATGCTCAGCCCGAGGCCGGTGCCCTTGCCGGGACCTTTCGAGGTGAAGAACGGATTGAACACCTTGTCGAGCAGGTCGGCCCGAATGCCGGTCCCGGTATCGCTGACCGCGATCATGGCGTAGCGGCCCGGCCGGACGTCGCCGTGCGTCCTGGCGTAATTCTCGTCGAGCACGACGCCCCCGGTCTCGATGATCAGCTTGCCGCCATTCGGCATGGCGTCGCGGGCATTGAGCGCGAGATTGAGGATGGCGGTGGCGAGCTGATTGGGATCGACCAGGGCCGGACAAACCTCGTCCTCGAACACCGATTCGATTTCGACGTGCTCGCCGAGCGTTCGCTGCAACAATTTGGCGGTGTCGATGATCAGCGTGTTGACGTCGGTCTCCCGCGGTTCCAGCGGCTGCTTGCGAGCGAAAGCCAGCAGATGCTGGGTGAGGTCGGCGCCCCGTGACGCCGCCTCGTCGATCATCCGCGTGATCGCGGCCAGTTGCGGCTCGCCTTTGACCGCGTCGGCCAGGATTTCGATCGTCCCCGTGATCACCGTCAGGATGTTGTTGAAGTCATGCGCAATGCCGCCGGTGAGCTGGCCGACAGCTTCCATCTTTTCGGCCTGCCTGATCCTGTCCTCGGCCGCGATCTTGTCGGTCAGGTCGCGCATGAAGCAGTTGAACACAAATCCGTCGCGGGTCTTCAACGCCGTGATGCTCAACTCTGCGGTGAATTCAGTCCCGTCGCGCCGTCGGGCCTGGACCTCGCGGCGGGGTCTCGCAACCTGTTCGAGCCCGGACTCCAGAAAGTGGCCCAGGCCGGCCTGGACCGGACTCTGGTTCGGATCCGGGGCGATCATCTTGAAAACGTTCTTGCCAAGCATGTCCGTCCGTGGCCATCCGAAGATGACCTCGGCTTGCGAATTCCAGTCCCGGATGATGCCGCGTTCGTCGGTCTGGACGAAGGCATCGAGCGCGGAATTGATGATGCCGCGTGCGAGTTGCTCGCTTTCGCGCAAGGTCTCCTGCGCCAGCCGGCTCTCGGTCATGTCGCGGCCGACGAGGAAAAACCGCTTGACCGGTTCGGACCAGGTCCCGAGCCATGACAGCCATACGGCGCGTCCGTCCTTGTGCATGCAACGGGTATCGGAAATCTTCGAGCGCAAACCGCGCCGCGCCGCGCGCAGTTCCTCGCGGGAGTTCTCGAGATGATCGGGGTGGATGAAGTCGCTGCCGCTGCGACCGATCATTTCCTCGGGCCGAAACCCCAGGATGGCTTCGCAGCTCGGGCTGATCTGGACCAGAAATCCGCGGGCATCCATCACCAGGATCAGGTCCTGCGAGGTCTCGAAGATGCGGCGAAGTTCCTCGGTCTGTTGCCGCAGCACCTGCCTGGTCTTGTTGCTGTCGGTGATGTCGCGCGCCACTTTGGAGATGCCGATCGTCGCTCCCGAGGGCGCCTTGATCGGGGAAATGCTGAGCGAGACCTCGATCGGGGTGCCGTCCTTCCGCAGCCGCACCGTCTCGTTTTGCTCGATGCTCTCGCCCCAGCCGATGCGGCGCAGGCTATCCTGCACCTCCGACAACCGGTCGTCGGGCACGAGCAGCGCGATGCCCTGGCCGGTGGCTTCCGCCGCGGAGTACCCAAACAGACGCCCGGCGGCCGAATTCCAGCCGGTGATGGTGCCGTCGAGCGACATGGTAATGATGGCGTCGTTCGACGATTCGACCGCCGCGCTGAACAGGCGCTCGCGTTCCGCATGGTGATCGCGCGCGGCTATGGTGCGGCGGTGTTCCCCGACCTCGCGCTCGAGCGCGATGGTTTTGGCATTGGCTTCCCCCATCACATGCGCAAACGCGCGCGCAAGCACGCCGGTCTCGCCGCGCGCGTCGACCGGGATCACCGCCGTCCCGCTCCGGGCGGCGGCTTCGACGGCCTTGGTCAACTGCACGATCGGCCGGGTCAGCGATCGCGCGATCAGCAACGCCAACAGTGTTGCACACAATACGGCGATCAATCCGACGGTGATCGAGCTGTTCTGGATCGCCTGCGCCGGCGCCATGACGACGGCATTCGGCACCGATTCGATCACCGCGGTCCACTCGCTGCCGGCCAGCAGGGCGGGCGCCAAAGCCTCGCCGCCGGGGCGTCCGGCCTCCGTTTGCACGATCTGTGCGACACCTTTCGTGGCGCCGATCGACGCCGCCAGATCCGGAAAGTCCTTCCGCCAGTCGGTCGGCGTACCCAGTTGCGAACCGAATTCGCGCGCCCGGTCGGGATGGACGAGATAGTTGCCCCGGGCATCGACCACGTAGACTCTTTCGCCAGGCCGGACCGACGCCCGGACGCGGGCGAGCGCGGGCCGCATATCGGCGGTGGCGATGACGATGCCGAACGGCTTGCCGCCGGGCGCGAAGATCGGCATCGCGATCCGCATCGTCGGCACATGCGGGTTGGCGATGACACCGTTCTCTTCGTTCAAATCGACCGGCGAGACGTAGATTTCATTCGGCGCCAGTTTGATCGTGTCGCGGAAATACGCCGCATCGCCGACCTGCTTCAACTCGGCGTCCGGCACGACGCGGACGGCGTCGTTCGGACCCGAGCGGTCGACCCGGACGATTTCCCGGTGGCCATCCGCAACGCCGATGAAGCGGAGCGAATAGGCCGGCCTGAGCGGCATCTGGGCGGCCAACCGGCCTGCCAGCCGTTCGCGCCAGAGCGCCTCGGTGGTGCCATCGGTTGGATCGATCCCGCCATTGAGACGCGCCCGCATCAATCCCGCCACCGCCGCCAGCCCATGGAAGGTGGCAATGTCGCCGCGCGCGGTGCGGACCTGGGACTCCAGCTCGTTGGCGGCCAGCCGCGAATGGGTCTCGATCCGGTCGAGGACACGCGGCAGGACCGCCTGTTCCAGGCTCCGATAGCTCAGCCATCCGACCGCGGATACCGCAATCGCGACCAGAGCAATCATCGCGATGGCAAGCCTGGTTGTCAGCGTCATCTTGCTTTCGCGCGCCCTCCCATGGCGCCCCGGTCGAGGCGCCGGGCAAATCCAATGCTAGAGCGTTTTCCAGCGAAGTGGAAACCGGTTCGCGTCAAGAAAACGCGTTCAATCAAAAACCTAGAACCTCGTTCCGATTCCATCGGAAAGGGGCTCTAGGGCGCATTACCGGCAGGAGGCAACACCGCCGGATGGCAGGGACGACGGCGAGGATCGCCCGGCCGCTTCCAGGCAGCCGGCGACCGCTACCAGAAGGTCGGCAGGCCTGAACGGCTTTTGCAGGCTCGAGACCGCCCCGAGCTTGGTGGCCATGGTGAGGAAGTCAGGCGCGGAGTCCGGCTCCGTCGAAATCGGCCGGCCGGAGATGACGATGATTGGCATCAGCGGATGGCGCTGGCGAACCATCCGCATGGTCTCGAATCCATCCATCCCCGGCATGAAGATGTCGAGAAACAGGAGATCGAAATCGCCGGTCTCGCACAAGCTAAGTCCCTTGCCGCCGTCGCCGGCCGTGACCACGCTGTGGCCGGCGCGTTCCAGCAACAGGCGGACGGTGCTCTGAACCGCTACATCGTCATCCACGACCAGTATTCTTGCCAAAGGAAGGTTCTCCGCTCCCGCTGATGTAGCCAACGACAGGTTGTGAGTCTTGCCGAAAGCCCGCTCTCTCGCAACCGTTTCCCCTCGACGCAGGTTCCGCGCCAGCGATCAAAAGGCTCTCACAAAAACGCGCTACCCGGATGCTGCCGGGCAGACGACCGCCCGGCCTGCATATCAGCGCAGCATGATTCGCCTGGGGATACCGGAACCGCGCGGCTCAGTTGCTCAGATATTCCGGATAGCGCGCCCTGATCGCGGCGAGTTCGCTGAGCGTGCCCGACAGATGGGTGCGCAGATGCTTCTGCGCCTCGTCGGGTTCGCCGGCGCCGATGGCCTTTGCAATCAGCCTGTGGTGCCGCACGATATCCTGCGCCTTGCCGGGCGAGGGCAGGTGCATCCGCCGCAGACGGTCGATATGCCCGCTGCGGCTGCGTACCAGCGACCAGATGTCCTGCTTGTCGGTCGCCGCATAGAGCTGGGCGTGGAATTCGTTGTCGGCGGCCATGAAACGTTCGAAATCGCCGGCTTTGGCGAATTGCTGCTGGCGCGCGACGGTCGCGTTGAGCTCGGTGATGAACGTGTCGTCATGGTGGATCGCCAGCCCGCGCACGATTTCGAGTTCGACTGCCTGCCGCAGGAAATGCGCCTGCTGCGCCAGCCGCACGTCGACCCGGCTGACCACGGTCGCATATTGCGGAAACACCTCGACCAGCCCTTCCTCCTCGAGCCGCATCAGCGCGTCGCGGATCGGCGTCGAAGAGACCCCGAATTGCGCGGCCAATGCGGCGCGCGACAGCGGCGATCCCGGCGGCAGATCCAGTGAAATGATCATGCCGCGCAGGCGCTCAAAGACCTGCGGCGCCGCCTGACGGTCGCGGTCGAGCCGATCGGCGGAACCCGGAACGGCGCGTCGGGGGACGGTGTGCGATGGGGTCATCAGGCGAAGCCGGCCGTTTCAGAAGGTGCTTGCATCAAATACACTAATACATTAGTGCATTTCGCCAAGGGCGTCAACGAGACCGCCGGAGGAGATGCACAATGAAAAACAGGATTTGGCGCGCGGGCGCGCTCGCGGTCGCGGCGCTGGCCATGGTGTTGCCGGGCGCGCCGGCGCTGGCCCAGGCCAAGAGCGAGATCTCGCTGTCGCGGCAGCCGGGCATTTTCTACATGCCCTCGCACATCATGGAAAAGAACAGGCTGATCGAGAAGCACGCCGCGGCGCTGGGCGTGCCCGGGGTCACGACCAAATGGATCAATCTCAGCGGCGGCGGCGCGCAGACCGACGCGTTGCTCGCCGGCGGCGTCGACATCCTCAACACCGGCACCGGCAATCTGTTGCTGCTGTGGGATCGCACCCGCGGCGGCGTCAAGGGTATCGTCGCCACCTCGGCGCAGCCGATGACGCTGATCAGCCGCGATGCGAATATCAAATCCATCAAGGATTTCGGCCCCAACGACAAGATCGCAGTGCCGACCGTAAAAGTCTCGACGCAGGCAATCGTGCTGCAGATCGCGGCGTCCGAGGCGTTCGGCGCCGACCAGTGGTCGAAGCTCGATGCCAACACCGTGCAGCTCGGCCATCCCGACGCCTACGTGGCGATGACCAACGCCCAGCACGAGGTGCGCAATCACTTCGCGATCCCGCCGTTTACGTTCCTCGAACTGAAGAACGTGCCCGGCGCGCATGTGGTGCTGTCGTCGCCTGACGTGATGGGCGGGCCGCTGAGCCAGGCGCAGTTCTTCACCATGACGAAGTTCGCCGATGCCAACCCGAAAATCATCCAGGCGGTGTTCGACGCCACCAAGGAGGCGCAGGATTTCATCCGCAGCGACACCAAGGGTGCGGTGGAAATCTACAAGGAGGTCACCGGCGACAAGACCAGCGCCGAGGATCTGCTGGCCTGGCTCAAGGAGCCCGGCATGATGGAATGGAACCTGCAGCCGCAGGGCACCATGAAATTCGCCGCGCATCTGTTCAAGACCGGCACGCTGAAGACCATGCCGAAAGCCTGGACCGACTATTATCTGCCGGTCGCGCACGAGCTGAAAGGCAACTGAGCCGATGACCGCGCTTCTCGATGTCAGTGACGTCACGCTGCGCTACAAGACCTCGAGCGCGGTCGTCACCGCGACCGAGCGGGTCAGCTTCACGGTCGATCGCTCCGACCGTTTCGTGTTGCTCGGTCCCTCCGGTTGCGGCAAGTCGACGCTGTTGAAGGCCGTCGGCGGCTACATGACACCGAGCGAAGGCAAGATGCGGATTTCGGGACGCGAGATCTCCGAGCCCGGCGCCGACCGGATGATGATCTTCCAGGAGTTCGACCAGTTGCTGCCGTGGAAGACGGTGCTGGAAAACGTCATGTTTCCACTTCTGATGACGCGCCGGTTGCCGCGCAAGGAGGCGGAGCAGCGGGCGCGGGCCTATATCGAGAAGGTCAGCCTGACCCGCGTCGTCGATGCCTATCCGCACACGCTTTCGGGCGGCATGAAGCAGCGCGTCGCGATCGCGCGCGGCATGGCGATGGAGCCGGATATTCTCTTGATGGATGAGCCGTTCGCAGCCTTGGACGCGCTGACGCGGCGCACCTGTCAGGACGAATTGCTGCAGCTCTGGGCGGAAACCAAATTCACGGTGCTGTTCGTGACCCATTCGATCGCGGAAGCGATCAAGATCGGCAACCGGATCCTGCTGCTGTCGCCGCATCCCGGCCGGGTCAAGGCCGAGGTCATCGATGTCGACCAGGTCTCCAGCGAAGACGGCAGCGCCGCCCGGCTGGAAAAGCAGATCCACGACCTGTTGTTCGCCGAATCCGTAACGGCACACTGAGGGAGCGCGCGATGGGTGAAGCGAGAATCCTGCTGCGCGATGGATCGGCCGCTACGACCGATGTGCCGGTCGAGGTCGAGCGCAAACTGACCGTGCTGGAATTGCTGTGGAACGACGGCTTCGTCCGCAAGGCCGTCATCATCGTCTTTCTGGCGGCGGCATGGGAGGCCTACGGTACCTTCCTCGACAATCCGTTGCTGTTTCCGACCTTCCACGACACCATCATCACGATGTTCGACAAGGTGAAGGACGGCACCATTCCCTTGCGCGCCTGGGCATCGCTAAAAGTGCTGTTCATGGGCTATGGCGCCGGCATCGTGCTCGCGGCCGTCTTCACCATTCTCGCGATCTCGACCCGAATCGGAACGGATTTCCTCGAAACCATCACCGCGATGTTCAACCCGCTCCCGGCGATCGCGCTGCTGCCGCTGGCGCTGATCTGGTTCGGGCTCGGCAACGGCAGTCTGGTGTTCGTGCTGATTCACTCGGTGCTGTGGCCGGTCGCGCTGAACACTCATTCCGGCTTCAAGAGCGTGTCGAACACGCTGCGCATGGTCGGCCGCAACTACGGCCTACGCGGACTTCCTTACGTGGCGCGCATTCTCATTCCGGCAGCCTTCGGCTCGATCCTGACCGGCTTGAAGATCGGCTGGGCGTTTGCGTGGCGGACACTGATCGCCGCCGAACTGGTGTTCGGCGTGTCGTCGGGGCAGGGCGGTCTCGGTTGGTTCATCTTCGAGAACCGTAACCTGCTCGACATTCCCGCGGTCTTTGCCGGCCTGCTGACCGTGATCATCATCGGTCTTATTGTTGAAAACCTGATCTTCCGCACCATCGAGCGCAATACCGTCCAGAAGTGGGGCACCCAGTCATGACCGCCAGAAAGAACCCCGACGATCTCCGCAGCGCGCGCTGGTTCGCGCCCGACGATCTCCGCGCCTTCGGCCATCGCTCGCGCGCGATGCAGATGGGTTACGCGCCGGAGGAATGGAAGGGCCGGCCTGTCATTGCGATCCTCAACACCTGGTCGGATGCGCAGCCCTGCCACATGCATTTCAAGTCGCGTGTCGATGACGTCAAGCGCGGCATCCTGATGGCCGGCGGTTTTCCGATGGAGCTGCCGGCGCTGTCGCTGTCGGAATCGTTTCTGAAGCCGACCACCATGCTCTACCGCAACATGCTGGCGATGGACGCCGAGGAACTTTTGCGCGGGCATCCCGTCGACGGCGTCGTCTTGATGGGCGGCTGCGACAAGACCACGCCGGGGCTGTTGCTGGGCGCCACCAGCATGGGCCTGCCGGCGATCTATCTTCCGGCCGGGCCGATGCTGCGCGGCAACTGGAAGGGCAAGACGCTGGGCTCGGGCTCGGACGCCTGGAAATTCTGGGACGAACGGCGCGCCGGAAAGATCTCCGACAAGGACTGGGTTGACGTCGAGGCCGGCATCGCGCGCAGCTACGGCACCTGCATGACCATGGGCACCGCCTCGACCATGACCGCGATCGCCGAATCGATCGGCATGACCTTGCCCGGCGCGTCGTCGATCCCGGCCGCCGATGCCGGCCATATCCGGATGGCCTCGGAAAGTGGCCGCCGCATCGTCGAGATGGTGTGGGAGGATTTGACGCCGGACAAGATCCAGACCCGAAAAGCCTTCGAGAACGCGATCACGGTGGCAATGGCGATGGGCTGTTCGACCAATGCGATCATCCACCTGATCGCGCAGGCCCGCCGCGCCGGCCAGGACATCGGGCTCGATGATTTCGAAAAGGCCAGCCGCAAGGTTCCCGTGATCGCCAATGTGCGGCCGAGCGGTGACAAATATCTGATGGAGGATTTCTTCTATGCCGGCGGGCTGCCCGGCCTGATGAGCCGCATCAAAGACCACCTGCATCTCGACGTCATGACCGTCACCGGCCAGAGCCTCGGCGACAACATCGCGCGCGCGGAAGTCTATAACGACGACGTCATCCGCACGGTCAAGGATCCGATCTATGCCGAAGGCGCGCTTGCCGTGCTCAAGGGCAACCTTGCGCCGGACGGCTGCGTCATCAAGCCCAGCGCCTGCGAGCCGCGCTTCCTCAAGCACACCGGCCCGGCGCTGGTGTTCGACGATTATCCCTCGATGAAGAAGGCGGTCGACGATCCCAACCTCGACGTCACGGCCGATCACGTCATGATCCTGCGCAATGCCGGCCCGCAGGGTGGCCCGGGCATGCCGGAATGGGGCATGCTGCCGATCCCGACCAAGCTGGTGAAGCAGGGCGTGCGCGATATGGTGCGGCTGTCGGATGCGCGCATGAGCGGCACCAGCTACGGCGCCTGCATCCTGCACGTCGCGCCGGAAGCCTATATCGGCGGGCCCTTGGCGCTGGTGCGGAACGGCGACCGCATCACGCTCGACGTCAACGCGCGCACCATCAATCTCGACGTGTCCGAAGCCGAATTGGCAAAACGCCGCGCCGAATGGAAGGCGCCGGAGCCCCGCTACGAGCGCGGCTATGGCTGGATGTTCACCAAGCACATCAAGCAAGCCAATGAAGGCTGCGATTTCGATTTCCTCGAAACCGGGTTTGGCGCGCCGGTGGATGAGCCGTCGATTTATTAATCCGTCGTTCCGGGGCATCGCGCGGCGATGAACCCGGAACCTCGAGATTCCGGGCCTGGTCCTTCGGACCATCTCGGAATGACGAACAACCTGGGATGTGGAACCATGACAAAACTGAGCGACGCCACCCGCAACAAGCTGAAGACCGTCTCGACCGCCACCATCGCCACTGCGTTGTTCAAGCGTGGCTTTCGCATCCAGATGATCCAGGACGTGCATCCGCTCGGTCCAGATCAGCCGGTATTGGTTGGTGAGGCCTTCACGCTGCGCTACATGCCGGCGCGCGAGGACCTCAACAAGATCGACGTGTTTCGCGACCGCGCCCATCCGCAGCGCAAGGCGATCGAGGATTGCCCTGAAGGCGCGGTGCTGGTCATGGACAGCCGCAAGGATGCCCGCGCCGCGTCCGCCGGCGCGATCCTGGTGACGCGGCTGATGCAGCGCGGCTGTGCCGGTGTCATCACCGATGGCGGCTTTCGCGACTCGGCTGAGATCGCAAAACTCGGCTTTCCCGCCTATCACCACCGCCCGAGCGCGCCGACCAATCTCACGCTGCACCAGGCCATCGAGATCAACGTGCCGATCGGCTGCGGCGATGCGCCGGTGTTTCCCGGCGACGTCATCCTCGGCGACAGCGACGGCGTAATCGTAATTCCGGCGCATCTCGCCGATGAGATTGCCGACGAGGCTGTCGAGATGACCGCGTTCGAGGATTTCGTCACCGAGGAAGTCGGCAAGGGCCGCTCGATCCTCGGCCTCTATCCCGCAACCGACGAGCAGACGCCAAAGGATTTTGCGGCGTGGCGCAAGAAGAACGGAAGGTAGTACGTCGAGCGCGGGCCCTTTCAACCTCGCCCCGCTTGCGGGGAGAGGTCGGATTGCCCCGGCGATGCGAAGCATCGTCGGTGCAATCCGGGTGAGGGGGTACAGGTCTCACCACTGCCAGAGTGCTCGCGGATAGAGGCCCCTCACCCCAACCCTCTAAGAGCGAGCTACGCTCGTCTCGACCCCGCAAGAGCGGGGCGAGGGAGAAGTCACACCTCCGACTTCTCCGCCAGCCCGACCGCCCACAGCGCAAACGCATAGACGATCGCGACTTCGTCCAGCCGGTTGAATCGCCCCGACGCGCCGCCGTGGCCGGCGCCCATGTTGGTGCGCAACAGCACGGGTCCGCCGCCGGTCATGGTCGCGCGCAAGCGCGCGATCCATTTCGCCGGCTCCCAATAGGTGACGCGCGGATCGGTCAGGCCGCCCATCGCCAGAATCGCCGGATAGTCCTTGGCCGCGACGTTGTCGTAGGGCGAGTAGGAGAGGATGGTGCGGAAATCCTTTTCGCTCTCGATCGGGTTGCCCCATTCCGGCCATTCCGGCGGCGTCAGCGGCAAGGTGTCGTCGAGCATGGTGTTGAGCACGTCGACGAACGGCACCTCGGCGACGATGCCTGCGAACAACTCGCCGGAGCGGTTGGCGACCGCGCCCATCAGCATGCCGCCGGCGCTGCCGCCATGGCCGACAATGCGTTTTGCATTGGTATATTGGGCCTTGATCAGCGCACGGGCAGAGGCGGCGAAATCATCGAACGTGTTGGTCTTTTTCTCGCGCTTGCCGTCGAGATACCAGCTCCAGCCCTTGTCGGCGCCGCCGCGGACATGCGCGATGGCGTAGACGAAGCCGCGGTCCACCAGCGACAACCGGTTGGCGGCAAACGATGCCGGCATCGCCATGCCGTAGGAGCCGTAGCCATAGAGCAGCAGCGGCGCGCTGCCGTCTCGCACAAGATCCTTGCGGTGCAGGATCGAGACCGGCACTTGCGCGCCGTCTTTTGCCGTCGCCATGATGCGGGTGGTGACGTAATCGGCCGGGTTGTGACCGGACGGAATCTCCTGGCGCTTGCGCAACACCCGCGTCCGCTTGGCCATGTCATAGTCATAGACTTCCGATGGCGTCGTCATCGACGAATAGGAAAACCGCAAATTCGTGGTCTCGAATTCGTAGCCGCCCATGGTGTCGAGCGAGTAGGCCGCCTCGTCGAAGGCGATGGCGTGTTCCTCGCCCGTCGTGAGGTCGCGGATGATGATCGCGGGCAACGCGTTGGCGCGCTCCAGCCGCACCATGTGGTTAGCGTAAAGTTCGACATCGAGCACATAGATGCCTTCGCGATGCGGAATGAGGTCGCGCCAGTTGGCCCGCTCCGGCGACGCCAGCGGCGCGGTCACCACCTTGAAGTCGATCGCGCCGTCCGCATTGGTCAGAATGAACAGTTCATCGCCGCGGTCGGCGATGGAGTACTGCACGCCTTCCTCGCGCGCCGCGACCAGGCGCGGCGGCATCTCGGGATGGTCGAGATCGATCAGCCGCTGCTCCGACGTCTCGTGGTCGCCACCGGCGATCACGCAGAACCGGCCGCTCGAACTCTCGTGCAGATGGGTGAACCAGCCGGAATCCGCTTCCTCATAGACCAGCGCGTCGTCGGCCTGTTTTGTGCCGAGGCGATGACGCCAGACCTGCATCGGGCGGTGATTGTCGTCGAGTTTGATGTAGAAGAAGCTCTTGCTGTCCTTGCTCCAGACCACGCCGCCGTCGGTCTCCTCGACGAGGTCGTTGCGGTCGGTGCCGTCGGCCCAGTCGCGGACCCGGATCGAGAAGTATTCTGAACCCTTGGTGTCGGCACTCCATGCGTGCAGCTGGTGGTCGGGCGAATGCCGGCTGCCGCCGAACTTGAAATAATCGTGAGCGGCCGCTAGCGCGTCGCCGTCGAGCACGGTCGTTGCGTCGCCGCCGTCGCGCGGCGTGCGCGCGAAAATCTCGTGCTGCCCACCCTCGCGGAACTTGCGAAAATAGGCGAACGGGCCGTCCGGCGACGGCACGCTGGAATCGTCTTCCTTGATCCGCCCGCGCATTTCCGCGACCAGATTCTTCTGCAGCGGCGTGGTGTGGCCGAGCAGGCTTTCGGTGTAGTCGTTCTCCGCCTCGAGATAGGTGCGGATATCGCCGTCAAGGATCGAGGGATCGCGCAGCACCTCCTGCCACTTCTCGTCCTTGAGCCAGGCGTAATCGTCGGTCACGGCGATGCCATGGGTCGTGAACGTATGCGGACGGCGCGGCGCTGTGGGCGCGGAGAGCGAAGGTTTTTTGGCTGCTGCTTGTGTCACTCAATCCTCGTTCAGTTCCAGGAACAAATCCGATGGGCGGTTTCGCTTCACCTCGCCCCGCTTGCGGGGAGAGCGTAGGCCGCGTCCCGCGGCCGTTATTAACAAGAACGCCGAAGCGAAGCTTCGGCTATCGCGCTCTTGCGCGGCGGGTGAGGCGGTACAGTTCTATCAGTTAGCACCGGCTGTGCGGAGAGGCCCCTCACCCCGACCCTCTCCCCGCAAGAGCGGGGCGAGGGAGAAAAGAGGCGCCTGCTTTCCTGCTTATATCATGTCGAATGGCGCGGATTGCCACACCCGTCGGCCGCAGGGTTGTTGCCTCCCGCGTTGTATGGTTAGGCTTTCGGCCCCGCCGGGAAAGCCTGATGCTGTTCAATTCCTACTCGTTCATTTTTCTGTTCCTGCCGGTGGGGCTGGCGGGCTATTTCGCGCTCGGCCGCGGCGGCAATCTGGCCCCGGTGCTCTGGCTGGCATTGGCCTCGCTGGCGTTTTACGCGTTCGGCAACTGGCAATATGTTCCGTTGCTGCTGGCTTCGATCGCGTTCAATTATGGCATCGGCTATTTGTTGGTTGAACGGAAGCTGCGGCCCAAGGTGCGGTTCGCAGTGCTCACAGCCGGCGTAGCCGGCGATCTGCTGGTGCTCGGCGTCTTCAAATATGCCGGCTTTCTCGTCGCCAACTTCAACGCGGTGTTTTCGACCGGCTTTGTCGTCCACATCCTGCTGCCCGTCGGCATCTCCTTCTATACCTTCACCCAGATCGCGTTTCTGGTCGATGCCTACCGAGGGCAGGTCGCACGCTACGCGGTGCCGCATTACGCGCTGTTCGTCACTTACTTTCCGCATCTGATCGCGGGGCCGATCCTGCACCACCGGGACATGATCCCGCAGTTCGAGCGCACGGAGGCCAAACGTCCGGACCCGCATCTCATTCTGTGCGGGCTGATTATCTTCGCCATAGGCTTGTTCAAGAAGACGTGCCTGGCCGACGGCATTCAGCCGCTGGTCGGGCCGGTGTTCGGCCCGGGGTCGCCGACCTTCGATCAGGCCTGGATCGGCGCGCTGGCCTATACGTTCCAGCTCTATTTTGACTTTTCCGGCTATTCCGACATGGCGATCGGAATATCCCTGATGTTCGGCATCTTCCTGCCGCTGAATTTCAACTCCCCCTACAAGGCCACCTCGATCATCGATTTCTGGCGGTGCTGGCATATGACGCTGTCGCAGTTCCTGCGCGACTATCTCTACATACCCCTCGGCGGCAACCGCCGCGGCCCGGTGTGGCGCTATGTGAACCTTGTCATCACGATGCTGCTCGGCGGCCTCTGGCATGGCGCGGCCTGGACGTTTGTCGTCTGGGGCGCGCTGCACGGCGCCTATCTCTGTATCAATCACGCCTGGAACCGGTTCGGGCCAGACGTTGCGCCGCGGCTGCGGCCGGCCGCGACATTTGCGGGTGCGATGCTGACGTTTCTGTCGGTCGTCGTCGCCTGGGTGTTCTTCCGCGCCGACGACATCGATTCGGCCATCTACGTGCTGGTGCGGATGGCCGATCCCACCAGGCTTGCGTTGGGCCGCGTTGAAATCGTCAATCTGGCGTTCATCGCCTGCTATGCCGCGCTGGCGTGGTTCGCGCCGAATACGCAGACGATCATGGGCTACGATCACGCGCGCCGCACTGTCGGCGATAGCCTGGCACAGGCGCGGCTGCGTCCCTGGTTCCTCTACGCCACCGCCGCGGTGCTGGCGTTCGGAATTCTGGGAATCCAGCAGCATAGCGAATTCATCTATTTCAGGTTCTGATGAGTCCTATATCTAAAATCCTGCTGAAGTTCCTGTGCGCGAGCGCGTTCATCATGCTGATGGCGGCGGCGCTCAACTTCGTCGTCGATCCCCTGCAATTGTTTCGCCAGGCGCGGCCGTTTCCGGCGATGTACTCGGCGGATACGCGGATGCAGGACGCCGGCCTGATCCGGAGCCAGCCGTTCGACACCGCCTTCATGGGTACCTCGCTCGCCATCCATTTCCGTCAGCGCGACATCGACCGCATCCTGGGCGGCCGGTCGCTGAAGCTGTCGATGACGGGATCGAACTCGCGCGAGCAGAGCTTTGTGCTTGATGCGGCGATGGCGCGCCATCCGAAGCGCGTGGTCTGGCAGCTCGACGACTGGATCTTTCGCGATACGCCGGAGATCGATTCCGACATCTTTCTTCCCTCAGGTCTCTATCGCCGCAGTGCCGCGGGCCTTGCGGGCTATCTGTTCAGCGGCCAGATGGCGCGGGAGTCGCTGTGGATCCTGGCGCGATCACTGCCGCCGCTTGAACCGGCCATCGCGCGCCTGACCTCGGATCTCGTCTTCAAGTTCCCGATCGCCGATGTCGACGACATCAACGCGCTGCCACCGGATTACGACGTCGCCGCAGGCTACAACGCCAGAAAAGCATTCGCTGCTTTTCGGCACATCACCGATCCCGTGCGCAGCCGGTATCTGGCCGACGGCTACGAGTACGAGGCGATGGTCCGGGCCTTCGAGCGCGATGCGATCAGCCTGATCGCAAGGAACCCCGATGTGGCGTTCGATATTTATTTCCCGCCTTATTCGGTGCTGCAATTCGTGGCGATGCGTGACGCTGCGCCTTCGGCCCTGAAGACGGTTTATGACTTTACAGCGTATGCGTTCCCGCGATTGCTGCAATTTCCCAACGTGCGGCTGTCAGATTTTCGCGCGGTGAAGGAGGTCACCCACGACCTCGAAAACTACGGCGACGTGATCCATCATTCGCCCGCAGTCGACCTGAAGGTGCTGCAGTGGCTGGCGCAGGGCAAATATCAAGTCGATCGCTCTGCGCCGCTGGCATCGCTGGAGCGGCTCAAGGTGCAGGTCGATGCGTATCGGTTGGAACGGTAGAAGGCCTCATCCTGAGGAGCAGGCGGAGCCTGCGTCTCGAAGGATGAATGGCACAATCGGGGCCTCATGGTTCGAGACGGCGCTTTGCGCCTCCTCACCATGAGGGTTTAGCTATTCCTCAACCTTGCCGTCGCGTTGCCGCCGAACACCGGGATCCGGTTGACGGCCATCACCACCGCGAACGTAATTACCAGCATCGCGATGCCGAGCACCGAGATCGCGGCGAGATCGCCGCTTTCGTTGAGATCGTAGATCAGAACGCTCAACACCTTGGTTTGCGACGTGAACAGCACGATCGCGGCCGACAGTTCCCGCATCACGCCGATGAAGATAAAGCACCAGGTCGCGATCACGCCGGTGCGCAGCAGCGGCGCGGTGATCTGGCGCAGCGACTGCAGCCGCGTCGCGCCGAGGATACGGCTGGCGTCTTCCAGCTCGGGATGGATGGTCGCGAACGCCGCCTGCAGTTGCTGATAGGCCGACGGCAGGTTGATGGTGAGAAACGCGATCAGCAGGATCCACAGCGTGCCGTAGAGCACGAAGGGCGGCCGCGTGTAGCTCAGGAACAGGCCGACGCCGAGCACGATGCCGGGGACGGCGACGGGGGCGGTGGCGAGAAAGCCGAGGATGCGATGGCCGGTGATCACGCGGCGGGTGGTGACATAGGCAATCACCAGCGCGAGGATGGTGCCGATGGTCGCGGTGGAAGCGCCGAGGATTACCGTGTTCTTGAGCGCGAGCTGGGTCGACGACAACTCCGTGAACACGAAGACGACGTTGTGCCAGGTTGCCGTCGACGGCGTCACCAGCGTGGTCGCGTTCGGCGAGAACGCCGCGTTGAGTAGCGCCAGATACGGCAGGAACACCGGATTGAGCAACACGACCAGGCAGAACGCAAGTGCTACCCAGCGCCAGGCTTTCAGTTCGACCTGGCGCGGCGCGCCATATTTTCCACCGACCACCGAATAGCCGCGGCGGCCGAGCAGGAATTTCTGGCCCTGCAGCAGCAGGATCGTCAGCACCAGCAGCGGCACCGCGGCGGCCGCTGCGAGTTCGAGTTTCGGCGGATACTGGAACAGGCTCCAGATCTTGGTGGTCATGGTGTGGAAGCCGGCGGGCAGCGCGAGGATCGCGGGCGATCCGAACAGCGTCATTGCCTGCAGGAAGGCGATTAGCGCGCCGGCGACCAGCGCCGGCAGCGCCAGCGGTATCGTCACCCGCCGCGCCGTGGTCCAGGCCTTGCCGCCGAGAATGGCGGAGGCGTCTTCGAGTTCGCCCGGCATGTTGTCGAGCGCATTGGCGACCAGCACGAACACGAACGGAAAGGTGTAGCAGGAGATCACGAAAATGATCCCGGTCAGCGAATAGATGTTGAACAGAACGGAGTCGGACTCGGTGCCGGTCAGGTAGCGATAGAACTGGTTCAGCAATCCGCTGTTCGGCGCGGCCAATAGTTCCCAGGCCACCGCGCCGAGAAACGGCGGCGTCACGAACGAGGCCGTCACCAGCGCGCGGATGGTCTGCCGCCCCGGCATGTCGGTGCGCGAGACCAGCCAGCCGATCGGTGCGGCAACCAGGCAGCAGATCAAAGCCGAGGTGGTGGCGATGATCGCGGTGGTCAGCAGTGGATCGAGGAAATCCGGATTGGTGAACAACGTGACGAAGTTCTGCAGCGTCGGATGCCGGGCCTTGTCGGTGAAGGCGTAGATGGCAAGCCACGACATCGGCAGCGCGATCAGCACCACCATGCAGAGCGCAACCAGCGACAGCACCGGCTTGGTCCAGTCGATGCGGGTCTTGGGGGCGGCGGTGGTAGCGGCGGCGGTCATGCTGTTTCTATTTCCTGTCATTCCGGGGCGCGCGAAGCGTGAACCCGGAATCTCGAGATTCCCCGATGCGCAATTGCGCATCTGTGGTCTGGTGCTAACGCACCATCCCGGAATGACGTCGTTGGTCGGCGCGCCTGCACCCTAAACCCTGAACAGGCGCGCATAGCGCGTCTTGATTTCTTCCGCCATTTTCTCGACGCCGGCCGCATCCTCCTTCATCAGCTTGATGTCGGAGAGTTTTCGGCGTCCCGGGTGCGGCACCACTTGCGCATGGGCCGAATATTGCGCGGTGTAGTCGGTGAAGAACTGTTGGGTCTCGCGGGTGTGCAGCCAGGCCTGGAACAGCCGCGCGGCATTGGGATGCGGTGCCGAAGCGAAGATGGCTGTCGGTCCCGAGATCGTCGGCGTGCCCTCGGTCGGATAGATCGGCTCGACCGGCTGGCCGGCTTCCTTGAGCAGCACGACGCCATATTCGTTGCCGTCGGCCATCACCGCGCGCTCGCCGAGCGCAAGTTTCTTTGGCGGATCGGTCGAGGACTGCACCTGCATCACGCGCTGCTTCGACAGCTTGTCCAGATAGTCCCAGCCCAGTTCACGAACCAGCTGGAAGGTCGCGGTCATGATGGTGCCGCTATAGGCGGGATGGCCCTTGACCATCTTGCCGGCCCATTTGGGATCGAGCAGGTCGGCGTAGCTTTTCGGCGCGTCCTCGGGCTTAACTAATTTGGTATTGTAGGCGATCGACGACAGATAGATCCGCGAGGTCGCCGACATGCCGTCGGGGTCGCGATACTCAGGCAGGAAATGCCGGGCCATGTCATCCGACACGAAAGGTGCCAGCCAGTTATTCTTCTTCCAGGAGATGATGTGCGATGCATCCGAGGTGTTGACCACGTCGGCGGCGTGGATGTTGCTCGCGAATTCCTGGTCGAGCCGCTGGAACAACCGTTCCGAGCCGGAGCGCTCGATCTGCACGGAAATGCCGGGATAGGCAGCCTCGAACGCCTTGCCGAGCTTTTCGCCGACCGGCAGGTCCATCGAGGAGTAAAGAATGACCTTGCCTTCCTTCTTCGCCGCGTCCACCAGCTCGGGCGTGATCGCGACCGGCGCCGGCGCCTCGGCGCGGGCCGGCGAGGCGAATATGCTTCCCGCCGCCAGCGCGGCCGCGCCTTGCAGGATGTCGCGCCTCGAAAGTTTTCGTCCCTTCATCGCGTCCTCCCGTTTGTTTTTCTTGTTCACCGGCTCAACGCGCGGCAGCGGTCGGGCGGCAGTGTCAGCCAGACCTCGCTGCCTTTGCCGACATTGGTTTCGGTCGGCGTGGTGACACGCAGCGCCGTGCCATCAGCGACTTCGACCATGTAGTCGCGCGCGGCGCCGAGAAAGACCTGACGGGTGACGACGGCCTTGATCGTGTTGTCGGGCGACGCCGGCGCCTGCGTCGAAAGTCCGATGTCGTGCTGGCGGATCGCAACCGCTGCACTCTGGCCCGCCGTGAGCGGCGCACCGATCACCTGCAGGGTCGCGCCCGCGAACGAAACATGGTTGCCGTCGCGCGCGGTGCCCTTGATGACGTTGCTGGCGCCGATGAAGCGCGCGACGAATTCTGATTCCGGCCGTGCGTAAATGTCTTCCGGCGAGCCGAGCTGGTCGATTTTGCCGCCGTTCATGACCGCGATCAGGTCGGCGGTGGTCATGGCCTCGGACTGGTCGTGGGTGACATAGACCGTCGTGTAACGGTATTCGTCGTGCAGCCTGCGGATCTCGAACCGCATCTCCTCGCGCAGATTGGCATCGAGATTCGACAAGGGTTCGTCGAGCAGCAGCGTTTCGGGCTCGACGATCAAGGCGCGCGCCAGCGCCACGCGCTGCTGCTGGCCGCCGGAAAGTTCGCCGGGATAGCGTTGCGCCAGCGGCTCGAGCTTGGTGGTGGCGAGAATGGCCGCGAGCTTTTTCGCGATGGTGTCGCGGTCCATTTTGCGCAGCCGCAGGCCATAGACGATGTTTTCGGTGACCGTCATATGCGGCCACAGCGCGTAGCTCTGGAAGATCATCGACATCTTGCGCTGCTCGGGCGGCAGCGTGCGCGCTTTCGAGGATACCAGCCGGTCGCCGACATGGATTTCGCCGTCGGAAGGCTCCAGGAAACCCGCCATCAGCCGCAACGTCGTGGTCTTGCCGCAGCCCGATGGTCCCAACAGGCAGACCAGTTGCCCGTGATCGATCCGCAGCGAGACGTCATCGACCACCGCAAGCGCACCGAAGCGCTTGGTCAGGCCGCGCAAATCAACGGACGCCAATCGGATTCCTCCAGCATTTTCTGGCGCGGATCAGCGTCCGGCGCTTGTATTCTTGTATGCCAGTATAAGCACAGAAAATGCCGGGAGGAACAGCCGTCGTAAGACGAACGGCTGCAAGTAATTTAGCCCTCCCAGAATGGAGAAGGCTAAATCGTCACGCACTCACGCTTTCGCCGAGATATTCGATCGCGGCTTCGGTTCCGCCCTTGCCATGCGGCACATCGAGCGCATTGAGGGCGACTTCGATGACGCCGAGCGTGCCCAGGATCATCGGGGCGTTGACGTGGCCCATATGGGCGATCCGGAAGGCCTGTCCCGAGAGGTCGCCGATCCCGGTGCCGAGCACCACGCCGCATTTCTCCTTGCAGTAGCGCTGCAGCGCAGCAGGATCATGCCCGTTCATCGTCACCGTCGTGACCGTGTTGGAGCGCTCGTTCGCCTCGGCAATGTTGAAGCCGAGCACCTGGCCCTCGGCCCAGACCGAAACCGCGCGGCGCACCGCTTCGGCGAGCAGACTGTGGCGCAGGAAGGCGTTTTCCAGCCCCTCCGAATGGAGCATGTCGATCGCCTTGCGCAGCGCGAACAACAGATGCACCGGCGCGGTGCCGGAATATTTGCGGTAGTGCTCGCTGCCGTCGCGCTCGGTCCAGTCCCAATAGGGCGTGCGCAGGTTGGCCTTCTTGTGCACCTCGCGGGCGCGGTCGTTGGCGGCGACGAAGCCGAGGCCGGGCGGGGTCATCAGGCCCTTCTGCGAACCGGACATCGCGACGTCGATGCCCCACGCATCCATTTCGAACGGCATGCAGCCGAGCGACGCCACCGTGTCGACCATGAACAGGGCCGGATGGCCAGAGGCCTTGATCGCCTTGCCGATGGCTTCGACGTCGTTATAGGCGCCGGACGCCGTGTCGACCTGCACCGCGACGATCGCCTTGATGCTGTGATCCTTGTCCTGCTTCAGCCGTGCCTCGACCTCGGCGGGTCGGATGGCGCGGCGCCAGTCGCCTTTCAGCACCTCGACATCGGCGCCCATCGCCTTGGCGGCCATGCCCCAGCCGATCGCAAAGCGGCCGCTTTCCAGCACCAGCAGCTTGTCGCCGCGCGACAGCACGTTGGAAAGCGTCGCTTCCCAGGCGCCGTGGCCGTTGGCGATGTAGATGTAGGAGTGGCCTTTGGTTTTGAACAGTTTGGAGAGATCGGCGAGCAGGCCGTGCGTCAGCTCCACCATCTCGTTGGAATAAATGTCGAGCGCCGGACGATGCATCGCCTGCAGCACTTCGTCGGGCATGGTGGTGGGCCCGGGGATGGCCAGAAATTCCCGGCCCGCGCGAACGGTCATTTTTTGGTTTTCCTTGTCGGAGATTTAGCGTCGAACATTCAGCCCTGAGTTCCACAATAGGCGATCGAAGCCGTCATTGCGAGCCACCCCAACCGTCATTCCGGGGCTCGCGAAGCGAGAACCCGGAATCTCGAGATTCTCAGGTGCGCAATTGCGCACCATAGTTCGCTTCGCGCCCCGGAATGACGGCAAAGGCCGTCATTTCGACACCGCATCGGCGATCGCGTGCCAGATCTGATCTTTCATCTCGGTCGCCGGCGGGCTCGGGATCGTCACCGCGGGCCCGTCGCGCTTCTTGCAGGCTTCGACCAGCCGCAGCACCCAGATCTCGCCGTCGGTGTAATAAAGGTCGCCGCCGCCATTGTGGCCGGCGAACGTCGGCCCAATGCCGGTGACCTGATATTTGGCGTCGACCATGCCGGCGTTCTCCAGATCGGCCGCCAGCAGCGCGCGTTCGGCGTCGAGGTCGGCGCTGATGTGGTGGGTCACCGCCACCGTGTATTTGCTGACGCCGACGCCACGGTCCTCCGTCGCCGCCCCCAGCCACACCGGACGCTTCTCCTCGCCCTCCGCCAGCACCTTCCAGTAGCGGACATGGTTGCGCCGATCGGCGTTTTGGCCGATCGGCTTTTCAAAGGCGAGGTCCTCGCGGCGGCCGAGGTAATAAAGATGGCTCACCGGCGCGTCCCTGTAGGGCCGGTCGAGCAGCACGGAGCCGACGATCTCGATCGACGATTTCAGCGTGATCGGATCGGCCGGGTACCAGCCGGCCGCGTGCATCGCACAGACCACGTCGCCGATGTCGCCGACCAGGCCGACATTCATGGGATCGCCGGGAATGCCCTGGCCGGTGCGCGTCACCATCGGCAGGTTGGCGAGGCCTTTCTGGTGCTCGTAGTGGGTCCAGAACAACGGCAGCAGCAGATAAGCCAGTGCGGTGTAGACCATGACGACGGCGAGCGAGAGCAGCAGAATGCGCTCCAGCCGCGAATGTTGTCGTAGTCGCTGCGATTCCAGTTCGTCGTAGAGGTCGGACACGGGGCGTTACTCTTGGCTTCATCCTTCGAGACGGCGCTACGCGCCTCCTCAGGATGAGGGAGAGACTTTGAATTCCTCATGGTGAGGAGCGCGGCAACGCCGCGCGTCTCGAACCATGGAGGCCCACAACCGCTAGCGCTTGGTCTCCCGGCAGCCGGCGGCTTCGGCCTCGTCGACCGAGCAGAACCAGCGCGTGCCCTTGCTGATCTTCATCTGGATCCGTGCATACCAGCGGCTCGTCGGCGTGTGGTAGATGCATTCGCCCGAGGTGTTGACGTTGCCCTTGATGGTGCAGTCGGGCGAGGGCGCGACCGGACCGGAGGCCGAAGCCAGCAGGATCGTCGAGGCATTTTCCGGCGGCTTGGCGGCGCCGAGAATGGTGGTCTTCTTGTTGCGGGCGCGCCAGTCCCACGGCGCGATGAAGGCGCCCTGCCACATCCCGGCCTTGGCCTCGCGCGCGGCCTTCTCGTCGGCGTCGTAGTCGTGGCTGATGCGGGTGTAGGACAGCGCCCAGCCATTTCCGACCAGCCACTTCTGGATGTCCTCGCCCTCGACCTCGCATCGCGCCACGGTGTGGCCGCGGCGGTCGGTGTTTCTGGGATGACAGGTCCAGCTCTTGTTGCCGACATGCTTGATCAGTTCGTCGCGGGCGGCGACGCCGCAGGTCCAGCGCTCGCCCGAATTGTTCAGGCAGAGCTGGTCTACCGCCGGCGCGTCAATTCCGCCCAAGCGAATGCGGCTGTTGCCGATCTGGATATGGTCGCCTTCGCGGATTTTCGGCACGCCTGATATGTCGGCCGCCTGGGCCAGGACCGGCAGCAGCGAGAGGATGGCGGCGAGCAAGAACTTCGATGTCATCGGCAATCCCGAAAGTGAGCGCAAAAGGCCTCGATCAAATCTGCGCAATCCAGACCTGCCTATTCATTGTGCGGGCATTGCGACCGGCTTGCCAACAGCCGGGCCGACGCCCGCCTTCAACTTCCCGTCATTGTCGTTGTCATTCCCCGGTGCGCAATTGCGCACCTGAGGGCGATGCGTCAGCATCGAACCCGGAATCTCGAGATTCCCCGGGGTGCAATCGCACCCCTGAGGTCTGGTCCTTCGGACCATCCCGGAATGACAGTCATCCACTCGCCATTTTCCTCCGTGCCAGCGCCAGCCCCATCAGCACGAACGCTGACGTCACCTCGGGGCCGCCGACCAGAATCCGCGTCGGGGTCTTCATCTTGTTCCACTCATAGGCCTTGTAGGGCCCATGCCGGCCGCCTTCGCCGAAACTCGCGACAATGCACGCCAGCGCCGGGGTAAAGGTCGCAACATCGGCGCCGAGATGCGCCAGCGCCATCAGCGCCAGCGCCGCATCGAACGCGTTCATCTCCCGGGTAATCAGCTCACCCTCGACATAGGCCAGCACCTTGCCTTTGATGAAATCGAAACTGCCGCCGGGATCGATCGCCTGCCGCGCCGCCAGCGGCAATGCCATGAACGCGGCATGGCAGCGGCCGAAATAGGCCGAATAGAGTTCGGGCAGATAATAGATATGCGTGCGCGGGTTGGCGAACGCGCTGTTTTCGGCCAGCTTGCGCTGGAAGCCGATGATGCGGTGCACGGTTTCCAGCCGCTGCGGCGTCTCGAGGATGTTCCAGCGGGCGAGGTTGCGGAAACTTACCTCGAGAATGTCGAGATTGAGTGTCGGATCGAGGTCGTTGCCGTAGGGCCGGTCGCCGGCGAGATTGTCGATCCAGGTGACGACGCCGCCCTCGTAATCGACATGGTCGTTCAAGGGCACCGTGACGCGCGGTTCGTTGGCGCCCTCGCGCACCTGGTAGCCGCGGTAGAAGTCGAGCAGCGGCTGATCGAGGATCGGATCGGTCGAGCCGGCCTGGGTCGCGGCCGAGAACGAGCACGCCGTGGTGTCGCAATCCGGCACGTAGATGCCGAAGCCGAGATCCTGCTTGATCTGCGCGAAGAAGCGCGAGAACCGCGGCCCCGACCCGGGCGCCAGCGCGGTGATGACCTTGACCGTCGAGCCGTCGTGCGAGGGCACTTCCTCGGCGCTGGTCTTCAGGCAAAACTCCACCATCTCCGCAATCGCGCGCTGCGACGCCGCGGTCTCTTCGCCCGAGGCGAGCCCGGTCTCGACAAAGCTCAGCAGCGCCTCGGTGAAGAAGGCGTCGTAATAGGCCGAGCGGTGCCGGATCTGCATCGGCTCCCACATCGGCTCGGCGATCCCCCGCCAGGGCGGGTTGATCAGCGCGCGCGCCGGCGAATGCGCGATGAAGATCCGCGCCAGGTTGAACAGCAATGTCGAGTTCTTGTAGCCGCGGGCATTCAGCCCGGTCAGCGCCATCAGCATCTCGCGCCCGCCCACATCGGGGTCGCCGAGCAGGTTGAACGCCGCATAGGTGGGGATGAAGCCGTTTTTCGAGAACGAGCCCAACAGATGCGCGCCGCAGCGGCGGATCACGCGCTCGATCTCGGCCATGCCGGGCGCGCGGGCGGTGGCCGTGACCTTGGCCGGCTCCGGGTGGCACACGTCGATATCGGCCATCAGCTCGGCGATCGGGGCGCCGACCGCGGCCCAGTCCGGCTCGGCGGCGTCGCGGGCATGGGTCAGCGCCGCGCGCAGCCGCTGCAGCCGGGCTTCATCGTTCAGGGCCGGCAGCCCGGTGCGGCGGAGCAACGGCCGCAGCGCCGGGTTGCCGAGCGCGGTCTTGTAGAACTTGCCGAGATGGGGGTCGCCGCCGCGGTAGTTCAGCAGCACGGGATCGCAGACGTCGTACAGCGACGGGCCGTCCTTCCGGGCGGTCAGCGCGCGGAACGCCGCGCCGGCGAAATACTGGAAGCCCATGCCGTTTCTTTCAGCCGGAACGGTGAACCGAGGCGTCTTTATTCATAGGGCATGATCCCGAAAAGTGGGTACCGGTTTTCGGAAAAGATCATGCCCAGCTTCAGAAGGCATGATCCCGAGAAGTGGGTACCGGTTTTCGGACAAGACCATGCCCCCCTAACAAAAATGCCCACCGCCGGCCGGACGCGGCCTGCAAGCCCTTGAAAACTATACAAGTTGGCGGGAAACACAAATGTGATGAAGGTCACATAATCCAGCCCCGGGTTCCGGCCACCATCCGCCGCCATCGGCTCCATGCGCCAAAGGAGGTTGCCCCGGCGAGCGCTGCGGGTTAAGGGTTTCTTTGTTGCAGTGCCGCAAATTGCGCGCAATTCGACGGCACAGATTTGGCAACCCCTCAAACCTAACCGGCATTGGCGCGACTAATTGGCGCGCGCGCTGGAAAACGATTGGGAATGGAAACGATGAATTTGACCCAAGCCCGCATCTCCCGCCGCCCCGTCACCATTGCCGCCGCTTTGGTTGGCCTGGTGTCGCTGGCGATCGGCGCCCATGCGGCGTTGAACAAGCGCTCGCTCGAGGCCGCCAAGGCTGTTGGCACCGAGCAGACCGGCTCGATCGGCAAGGATGCATCGCGCGTCGCCCTCGTCATCGGCAATGGCCATTATCCGGATGCTGCCGCGCCGCTGGCGCAGCCGATCAACGACGCCCGCGGCCTGACCGCGGCGCTGCGCGCCCAGGGCGTTGACGTCGACGTGGTGGAAGACGCCACCAAGGACGACATGGTCCGCGCCATCGAGCGGATGAAGTCCAGGATCAGCAAGGACACCGTGGTGATGCTGTTCTTCGGCGGCTACGGCATCCAGGTCGGCCGCGAGAGCTTCATGATCCCGGTCGATGCCACGATCTGGAAGGAAAGCGACGTCCGCCGCACCGGCGTCAGCATCGAGCAGGCGCTGGACGCGATGACCGAGAAGGGCGCCAAGGCCAAGCTCGTCGTCGTCGACGCCTCCCGCCGCAATCCCTATGAGCGCCGCTTTCGCTCGTTCAGCCACGGCCTCGCGCCGATCTCGCCGCCGGAAAACGCGCTGGTGCTGTCGGCCGCCACGCCGGGCACCGTGACCGATGACGGCAAGGGCCAGTACAGCGTGCTGGTGACCGAGCTGCTCAACAATCTGAATGCGCAGACCGGCGCCGAGACCGCCTTCAACAAGACCCGCGTCGCCATCTCCCGCGCCTCTGAAGGCGAGCAGGTGCCGTCGGTCTCGTCGTCGCTCTTGGAAGACGTCCGCATCGGCGGGTAAGCGCGCAACTGTCGTCCTGCGAACGCAGGCGATCACAACATCATGTTCGTCATCATGGTCGGGCAAAAGCGCGAAGCGCGTCTTCGCGCTAGGTGACCCGGCCATCTACGTTTTCTCTCGGCTTGCTCCGCTGCACCTCTCCCGCTTGCGGGGGAGGTCGACACGCGCAGCGTGGCGGGTGGGGGAAACTCTATCCTCTCGACGAGCTGCTTCGGAGAGGCACCCCCACCCCGACCCTCAAAGAGCGAGCTTTGCTCGTCTCGGCCCGCAAGCGGGAGAGGGAGCGCACCTTCATCGCCGACGTATCGAGTTACTTCACATCCGCGGCCGTCACCGCGCGCACCGGATCGCCTTCGCGCAGCAGCGCGCCGGCGCGGGCCACCACGACATCGCCTTCGACCAGTTGCGAGCCTTCGCGGATCTCGACCTGGCCGCCCGACATCAATCCGGTTTCCACCCGCCGCGTTTCGACGCGGGCGCGCCGCACCACCTGCACCACGGTGCCGGCGGAACCATAGAGAATGGCCGTCAGCGGCACCGACAGGCCGCAGCTCTGCCCGGTCGTGATCAGCGCGCGGCCCGAGGAATTCACCAGCAGCCGCCGGTTGGTGGTGATGCCGATGAAGGCCTGGCCGAGCTGGCTGTCCGGCTGCACGGTGGTCGACAGCCGCCGCACCTTGCCGTCGACCTCGCCGACGCCGATCACCTTGATCCGCGCGGGCTGGTTGACCGCGAGCTTGGAAATATCGCGCGTCGGCACCAGGCCGACCAGGTCGAACTCGCTGCGCGCGATCACCGAAAACAGCGCCTCGCCCTTGCCCGAAGCCACAGCACCAACCGCCGCCGTCGAGGCCGAAATCAGCCCCGCCACCGGCGTCTGCACCGTCGCCGTGCCGCCCTCCGGCAAGGTCAGCCGCGCCAGCACCTGGCCGGCGGTGACGCTGTCGCCGGCATCCGCCAGCACCTCGGAAACCTTCAGCCCCATCCGCTCGGGCCGCACCTGCGTCTCCTCGCGCGGAATGATGGTGCCGGACACCTCGACAATATTGGCAAAACAGGATTTCGCGGCTTTGAGCACCGTGACCGCGGCGCCCTTGGGCACGACTTCGGGATCGTCGGCGGCGAGGGTGGGGGAGGCGGTGAGGGAGAGCAGGCCAGCCACCGCCGAGACGAAGAATATTCGCGACGAGGCGAACGCGCTGAAATAAGGCATCGGCAATCCAGTCTCGGTTTACGGGTCATGGATATCAGAAGGGCGGCGGCGGAGCCAAGGACCATGGGTTTCATTGGATTTGGCCTTTCCGCACACCATTTTCCGGCTTCGCGACCGACTTGAAACTCCATGATATCCTCATATAATATACAAATATCAAATGTATATCACGGAGGCGCCGCATGCAGGTTTCCAAATGGGGTAATAGCCTCGCCGTTCGCCTGCCCAAGGCGCTGGTCGAGCAGCTCGGGCTGAAGGAAGGCGACGAGTTGAATGTCGTCGCCGCCAGCAGCGACACCCTCGCGGTCGAGACCAAAGAGGCCAGGCGGTTGCGTGCGCTCGCTAACATCCGCGCGCGAAACTGGACGTTGCCGGCGGACTACAAGTTCGACCGCGACGAGGCCAACGAGCGGTGAGCGCGTTTCTCGACACCAACATTCTCGTCTACGCGCAGCAGACCGGCCGCAAGGCGGAGGTCTCACAAAATCTGATCGCTGAAGGCGGCACGATCAGCGCCCAGGTTCTCAACGAGCTGGTGAATGTACTGCGCAAGAAGCTGGGCCAAAGCTTCGGTGAAATCGCCGCGGTGCTCGACGATATCGACAACGCGCTCGATCCCGCGCGTCCCCTGACCGCGCAGAATTGCCGCAGCGCGCTTGCCCTTGCCGGCGAGCACGGCCTTTCGTTCTACGACGCGCTGATCGTCGCCTCGGCCATCGAAGCCGGCTGCCACACGCTCTACAGCGAGGACATGCAGCACGGCCGCACCATCGGCGCGCTGACGATCCGGAATCCGTTTAACGAAGGGGTGCGGTGAGGGCTTGCGCGTAGGCGGTGATGCAAAGTGGCGGCAGGAACATCGCCTTGGGAAGGTTTGTCTACTTGGGATTCTCTTCGGCCTTTGCGCCCGCACGCAGTCGCTCATAAATCTCACGCATCAAATGGGCAGATGCTACGTCACGGAATGACGCATCCTGCATGATCCGGTCGAATATCTCTTCGTTTCCTTCCATCCGATCAATGAAAAGCCCTTCATCCTCCATTTCATAGCCAAGACCGCTTTCGCGTCGGGGCAACTTTAGAAGAAGGAACCTGGCATAGGTATAGAATTTCTCCAGGTCGGAATCTTGATAAGGAATAATTTGCGACAGGAAAGAGTACAGATTGCGGAAGCTAACGAGTTTTACCTTGAATTCTTCCTGGTTCGCTTCGTAGAGCGATTTATAACGCTCGACTGCTTGGTCGAGAATCGCATTGAGCTGCTTATGCTCACCCGGCGTGGAATCCTTTCGGTTACGCCTCGTCATTATAATCTTGCCCGAACAAGGTCAGATGAGCCTGCGGATTCTGCTCACGAATGTACTCTTCCGAGACCGAGAGCATGCCACCCGTGCCGCAGGCGGGATCATAAATGGTCCGCGAAATGCCTGGCACGTGAATATCTTCATCGCCGGTATAGAGCACATGCGCCATTAGCTGAATTACTTCGCGCGGTGTGAAATGGTCTCCGGCCTCTTCATTGGCCTGTTCGTTGAATTTTCGGATCAAATATTCGAACACGTATCCCATTTCCAGGTTTGGAACCGTGTTGGGATGCAGGTCAAGTGTTGAAAACTCCTTGATAATCTCAAACAACATATTGTTCGCGTCGAGCTTTTCGATTTCGGCTTCGAATTCGAAGCGCTCGAAAATTTTACGGACATTGGGCGAGAACCCCTTGATGTAGTTCGTGAGGTTGCGGGCAATACCTGACGACTCGCCGAGTAGTTTTCCGAAAGTATACTTGCTAGTATTGAAAAGCGGCTGCTTGCGATCTTTGCTCGCAACTTTCGCGAGAGCTTTTTCAATCGCTTCCGGCGAAAGCTTCTTTGCCTTTAGCTTGTCGACCTGTTTAAGCACCTGATCCTTGGTCGGCTCC